>JAIOYK010000025.1 GCA_021741145.1 Rhodospirillum sp.
GTGGCATCGCCACAAAATACCTGACCAGCTATCTGAAGTGGTTCCATCTCGTCGCTCTCAGCGCCAATCCAACCCCACGGCGATGCATCGCGGCTGCCATGGGCGCGTGATACACCTACGAAACGCGAATTGAGCCAAAAACTAAGTCAGTGTCCGCCCGGCCTCGGTCGCCCAGGACTTCGGGGACCCAAAGCCGGTGTCATTTGCTTCCACCATAAGGAATGACGGAGACAAACCAATGCATTTCAAACCCTTACATGACCGGGTCCTGGTCAAACGCCTCGAAAGCGAGGAAAAGACCGCGGGTGGCATCATCATTCCCGACACCGCCAAGGAAAAGCCCATGCGGGGCGAGATCGTCGCCTCGGGCTCTGGGTCGCGTGGCGAGAACGGAACGATTCACCCCCTGGATGTCCAGACTGGAGATCAGGTTCTGTTCGGAAAATGGTCGGGGACCGAGGTGAAGATCGACGGTGTGGATTACCTGATCATGAAGGAATCCGACATCCTGGGTGTCATCACCGACGCAGAGACCATCCAAGCCGCCGCCGAATAAGGGGAGACCGATCCAATGTCCGCGAAAGATGTGAAATTTTCCAGCGATGCCCGTGACCGCCTCCTGAAGGGCGTCGACACCCTGGCCAACGCCGTCAAGGTCACCCTGGGCCCCAAGGGCCGCAACGTGGTCCTAGACAAGAGCTTTGGCGCCCCGCGCATCACCAAGGACGGCGTCTCCGTCGCCAAGGAAATCGAACTGAAGGATAAGTTCGAGAACATGGGCGCCCAAATGCTGAAGGAGGTTGCCTCCAAGACCGCCGATCTGGCCGGTGACGGCACGACCACCGCCACCGTGCTGGCCCAGGCCATCGTCCGCGAGGGCGTGAAGTCCGTCGCCGCTGGCATGAACCCGATGGACTTGAAGCGGGGCATCGACATGGCCGTCAGCGCCGTCGTCGAAGATGTGAAGACCCGCTCCCGCGCCATCTCAACCAACGCCGAAGTGGCCCAAGTTGGCACCATCTCCGCCAATGGGGACGCGGAAGTCGGACAGATCATCGCCACCGCCATGGAGAAGGTCGGCAACGAAGGTGTGATCACCGTCGAGGAAGCAAAGGGCCTGGAGACCGAGCTGGATGTGGTCGAAGGCATGCAGTTCGACCGTGGCTACCTGTCCCCCTACTTCGTGACCAATTCCGAGAAAATGATCGCGGAGTTGGAAACCCCCTATGTGCTGATTCATGAGAAGAAGCTGTCCGGCCTGCAACCCCTGCTGCCCGTACTCGAGACCGTTGTCCAGTCCGGCCGTCCGCTGCTGATCATCGCCGAGGACGTCGAGGGCGAAGCCCTGGCCACCCTTGTGGTCAACCGTCTGCGCGGCGGCCTCAAGGTCGCTTCGGTAAAGGCCCCGGGCTTCGGTGATCGCCGCAAGGCCATGCTCGAGGACATCGCCATCCTGACCGGTGGCCAGGTGATCAGCGAAGACCTGGGCATCAAACTCGAAAATGTCACCATCGACATGCTCGGTACCGCAAAAACGGTCTCCATCACCAAGGACGATACCACAATTGTCGATGGAGCCGGAAGCAAGGCCGATATTCAGGCCCGGGTTGCCCAGATCCGCCAACAGATCGAACACACCACCAGCGACTACGACCGGGAAAAGTTGCAGGAACGTCTAGCCAAGCTGGCTGGCGGTGTCGCGGTCATCAAAGTCGGCGGCGCCACGGAGGTCGAGGTGAAGGAAAGGAAGGACCGCGTCGACGACGCCCTTCACGCCACCCGCGCCGCGGTGGAGGAAGGCATCATCGCCGGTGGTGGCGTCGCGCTGCTCTATGCCACCAAGGCCCTGGACAACCTCACCCCGGTCAACAACGACCAAAAGGTGGGCATCGACATTGTCCGGCGCGCCCTGCAGGCCCCGGTCCGGCAGATCGCGGCCAATGCGGGGACCGATGGCGCCGTGGTGGCGGGCAAGCTTCTGGAGTCCGCCGATTCCAACTACGGCTACAACGCTCAGACCGGCGCCTATGAGGATTTGGTCAAGGCGGGTGTGATCGATCCAACCAAGGTGGTCCGTTGCGCCTTGCAGGACGCCGCTTCCGTGGCGGGCCTGTTGATCACAACCGAGGCCATGGTCGCCGATCGACCCGAGCCGAAGACTTCCCCAGCCCCCGGCATGGGGGGAATGGGTGGCATGGAAGGAATGGACTTCTGATCCACTCCCCCTACCGCGGTTGACACACATGGGACGGGGCGCTTTCGAGCGCCCCGTTTGTTTGCCCGGCTTGGACCATGACAAAAACAAAAACGGCCGGAGCTCTCACTCCGACCGTTCTGAAACACTGTGCCGTCAGGGTGTCCCGATCAGCGGGTTTGCGAGAAGTAATCCACTTCCGCGTCCTGGACCTTCGCGCCCTCGATGTTCTGGATCTTGGAGCGACGCATCTGGGTGTAGAGGCTGCGGATGGTCGCGTAGTAGTCAAGGGAAGATTCGCGCAGGGCATCCATATCGCCGGAGCGACGGCCATATTCGTTGGAGAAGGTGCCATAGGTCCGGGCTCCGCTGAACGCCTGAGCGGCACCCCCGGTCAGCCAGAACAGCGGATCCGTGACGGTATCCACGCCCCGGCCAATGCCGTCGCGGGGATTGGAGGGACCCAGCAATGGCAGCACCAGATAGGGGCCATCACCCATCCCCCAGGTCCCCAGCGTCTGGCCGAAATCTTCCTCGTGCTTGGGCATACCGTATTCATCGGCCACGTCCACCAAGCCGAGCACACCGGAGGTGGTGTTGATGCCGAAGCGCTTCACCGTGGTCCACGCCCGACCCATCTCGCCCTGCAGCAGATCATTCAGCAGGATCACCGGAGACGTCAGGTTATGCAGGAAATTGTCGACGGTGTCCTTGCCCTCGTCCGGCAGCACCATATAGGGCGCAATCCAGGGACGGGCGAAGGAGTAGACCACGTCATTGACGGAGAAGACGTAGCGGTTCCAGGGTTCCAGCGGATCGCTGACGAGGACTTCATCCTCGGCGGCCATGTCGTTGGCCGGCTCGGCCGCGGCCAGTTGGCCGCTGGTACCCTCGGTGTCGACGTTGGCGCAAGCGGTCAGGGACATAAGGGCGATCGCAGTAATACCGGAGCGCGACAAACCCCCCAATCGGCCCCCCAGGCGACGCGTAATGTCGGTGATCGGATTGGTCATCGTAATTCCATTCAATGAGTGGTTCGTCGGGTTGATTAAATGCCGTTTCATATCGGTTTCCAGAACCGTCCAGCGACAGGTTTAGACCCTGTACCCTGGTCATATTCCAAAGTCTTTTTTTTGGTCCAGCTCCGTCCCTCGGCGTCGTGGACCCTCTAATTCTCTTACGCGTTTCGCGGCGCCACGGCAATGGAAAAGCCTTACGTAACCGTCCCAAATATCGACGAATGACTCTAGCGAGTTGCCAAATTGCCGCCTGATTTGCCTCGTAATGTCCGGCTCTGCCTTTCCTGACCCTGGTGACCATACAAAAAAACGAAAGATACCGACATGCAGCGCCGTCATTTTTTAGCCGTAACGATTATCGCCTTAACTCTGGTTGCCGCCGCCTCTGGCCCGTCCCTGGCGGCCAATGTTGGCGGACGCTCCCCCGAATCCACGGCACCCGAATCAACGGCCCCAGAATCAATGGCCCCAGAATCAACGATCGAGCGGTATCACTCAGTTCTTCTCCAGGCGATGAAGGAGGCCGAGACATTGGGAATCGGCGGACGGTACACCTTGATCGACGCGGCCGCGCGAACCGCCTTCGATTTTCCGAGCATGGCCGGGCGGGCGACAGGCAAGGACTGGCGAGACGCCAACGAGGCGGACCGCGCCGCCATGGCCGAAGCGTTCGGCCATATGAGCGTGGCGACCTACGCCATGCGGTTCAAGGGTTGGTCCGGCCAAGCTTTCCGAACCCTGGGCACGGATCCAGGCCCCCGGGGCACGACCCTGGTCAAGACCCAGATCGCCGCCCCCGGCGGCGACCCCGTGGCCCTGACCTATGTCATGAACCAGGATGGCGACGGCGATTGGCGCATCATCGACATCCTGTTGAAGGGCACGATCAGCGAATTGGCCGTCAAAAAGTCCGAATACGCGAGCATCCTGAAAGCCAAAGGGCTCACCGGACTGGCCGAGGCCCTGAACACCCAGGCGGACAAAATGCTCGCCCCCTGACAAGCTCGCCCCCCGACATGAGCCACCGTGGCGACCGCCGACATGCGCCCCCATTCCAAGGCCGCCCCGCCCCCCCTCTTGGGGCACAGGCGGCCTTTCCTTCGTCCGGGCCGAGGCGACCCGTTTTCCTCCGGACCGAAAAGGCCCGTTTTATCGAGTCCCCCGCGCCCCGTCCTTCCGATCCGGTTCGAGGGCGCTGACGCGGGTGGGCCAATAGGCCAGAAGGGCGGGCAGAACGCCCAGGGTGCAGACCAGCCCCAGGAAGATCGACAGCGTCAAAAGGACCCCCATGCTCGCCGTGCCCGGATGGCTCGACAGGGCGATGGAGCCGAAGGAACCGATCGTCGTGAGCGCACTGAAGACGACGGCCCGAGGGGTACTGCTGTCCAAGGCATTGACGGCGTCATGCTCCTGGCGTTCCCGCCCGACGACATGGATTCCGCCCGCCACGCCCAGGCCCACCAACAGGGGCAGAACGATCACATTGGCGAAATTGAAGGACTGGCCGATAAGGACCGAGCCCGCAAGGGTGAACAATCCCGTCAGTGCCACGGGCGACAGGACAAGGAGGACCACCCGCGTCGAGCGCATCACGCCATAGAGAAGGACCACGATCAGGGCCAAGCCGATCAATCCGGCCTTCAGAAAGGCCCCCATGACGGCCTTTCCCGCCTCTAGGATAAGCACCGGAGCACCGGTCGCTTGTGGCGCCACGGTCCGAACCGCGGCGACGAAGGTCTCCAGGGCGGCCTGATTCCGCAAATCGGCCCGGGGAAAGACCTCCAGCCGCGCCGCGCCCGTGTCGGAGAGATAGCGGTGGCGCAGGGCCGGCGGAATATCGGCCTCGGTCACGCCCTGGGCCTCCAGACCGTCCCGAAACAGGGCCAATTGGTAGGTGAGACCATCCATCAGGCGGTCATCAAGGGCATCCAGCAGGGCCGAGTCCGAGGGCATGGCCGCCAATGCCGCGGCGAACCGCCCAGCGGCGTCGGCCAGGGAGCCCGGCGGCTGCGGCGTTCCGCCCTGTCCCGCCGCCTTGGCGAGGGTTCGGACCAGACGATCCCGAGCCTGGGACAGCGCCGCCGAGGAGGGCGGCGGCAAGGGCGTCAGGGAGAGGGAGGGACCAAGCACGAAGGCCAGATCCTCCACGACCAGAAGCTTTTCCTCCTGGTTCCCAGGCACCAAGGCGGGCAGAGAGGCCACGCCCTTGACCTCTGGCAGGGCCTCCAGAGCCGTGGTCAGGGCCGTGGCCTGCTCGAGGTCGGGGGCCAGCACGTCGATGGAATAGGGGTCGATGCCCGGATCCCCCATCACGTCCAACAGGGTGGACATCGCCTCCCCATGGGGGTCGCGCAGGTTCAAGGGGTCGAAGTCGAAGCGGGTGACACTGGCCGGAATCAGAGCCGCCAGCGCCAGCACTCCGGTCACGATGAGCACGCCCCGGGGGTGACGTCGGGGAAACTGGGCGATGCTGGCCTCGGACCGGCCCTGGCGGCGAAAGGTGGTCCGTGCCCGCGCGGGTAGAACCGTCAGCATGGCCGGAAGCAAGGTCAGATTGGCCAGGAAGGCGATGAACATGCCCACCCCGGAAATCAGCCCCAACTGGGCCAGCCCCAGGTAATCGGTGGGCAGGAAGGCCAGAAAGGAAATCGCCGCGCAAAGGGCCGCGAGGAACAGCGGGGCACCCACCCCCCGGGCGGCCTGGTCCAGGGCCGAGGCATTCTCAAGCCCGTTATCCCGCCCTTCCCGGTACCGCAGACCAAAATGGATACCGAAATCCACGGACAATCCAATGAACAACACGGCGAAGGCCACGGAAATCAGGTTCAGGGTCCCCACCGCCAGGGTCGCGAACCCCGCCGTGATCAGCAGACCCGCGACAAGGGTGCAGAAAGTCCCCAGGATCAGGCGGCCGGAGCCCAATCCGACGGCGAGCAGGACGGACACCAGGACAAGGGTCACGGTCCCGGCCAGATCCATGCCCGTGCGCACGCTGGACAATTCCTCCTGGGCCAGGGCCGCCGAGCCGGTCACCCGCATGGTCACCCCTTCGGCGGGACGAAGGTCCTCCTCCTCGGCCAGGGTCCGGAGGGCGGTGATGGCCGCGGCGGCGGGCGCCAGGGAGGCCTGGTCCAGAATGGGCTTGACCAGGATGAACCGGCGCGTTGGAGTACCCGTGGTCTGGGAGGCTCCGAGAACCGAGGACCAGGCCATCCGCGCGCTTTCCCCCCGGGCCGTGGCCGCGGTGACCTCGGCCATGGCGTCCAGAATGGGCGCGAGCGTGAAGGCGCCACCTCCCTCCCCGGCCTGAGCCAGGGCCGCGCCACCGTGCCCCAGGGCCATATCCATGACCTCCGCCAAGCCCCGCAGGGAGGGATCGGCCCAAAGCCCCGCGATGAAGGGTTGAGCCCGGGTCAGAGTGGTGGCCAACCGCTCGAGTTCCTCCCGGGGCAGGTAGAGCAATCCCTCCCGCCGGAAGAAAGGCAGCCCGGCGATATCCACGGCGCTCTCGAACAGGTCCTCCCGGGCACGCAGGCCCGCCACCAGCCGATCGGAAGCCCGGGCGGCCAGAGCCGGGGTCTGGCCGTCGATGACCACGATCAGATCCCCACCCAGTTCGGGAAAGGCTTCCAGGAACCGCGCGTGATTCTTTTGGAAGGGCAGATCCGGAGACAACATGGCGTCGGTGGCCGTGCTGATCCCCAAGCGCGTGGCCATCGCCCAGCCCGACAGAGCCATCAACAGCAACCCCAGGACCAGAACGATCCCGGGACGCCGCCGAGCCCCCCCCACCAGGGCGGTGGCCAGCCTCGTCACGATCCCTTCCAGAGAGCCAGGGGGCGGATCGGCCGGGTCGGGGGCCGGGTCCTGGTTCGGTGCGGGACCCCGCGCGGAGGTCGACAAGGAGGCCGACTCGGAAGCCGACCCCGGGGCCGACTCGGGGGGAGAAGTGTTGGGCGGGGTTTGGGACATGGCCGGAAACTCACGGGTGGGGGCGCGGGCGGGGGACAAAAAAACGGGACAGGGCCGGCGATCGGACGACTTCCGATCCGTACCGTTCACCCAAGATAGCCGTTTTGTCCGAACCAGGTCACGGCATCTTCCAGGGCCCGTTCCGCGGGCCGGGGATCATACCCCAATGCGACCCGGGCCTTGGCGGAGGAAAAGAACATGCGCTTGCGCGCCATGCGCAGGGCGTCAAGGGTTACAAACGGCTCTTTCTCCTGGTGGGTCAGCCTTGCCCAGGTCTCCGCCCCCCAGGCGATGGGAACGATCAGGTCATGGGGCAGACTGATCCGGGGCGGTTTCCGTCCGCGCAGTCGGGCCACGACGGCCAGGATATCGCGCAGTGCCATGTCCTCCCCGCCCAGGATATACCGTTCCCCGATCTCACCCCGATCAAAGGCCTGGAGATGGCCCATGGCCACGTCGTCCACATGGGCGACGTTCAGCCCCGTATCCACGTAGGCAGGCACCTTGCCCGTGGCGGCTTCGACGATCAGGCGACCGGTAGGGGTCGGCTTCACGTCCCCCGGACCGATGGGGGTCGAGGGATTGACGATGACCACCGGCGCGCCGGTCTTGGCGACCAGGGCGCGGACGGCCTCCTCGGCCTTGAACTTGGAGAGCTTATAGGGGCCGATCATGTCCGCCGCGGTCGTCGGTGTCGTCTCGTCCGCCGGTGAACCGTCCGCATGGGGTTTCAGAACCGCCACGCTGCTGGTGTAAACGATTCGCCGGGCTCCGGCCTCGGCCGCGGCGCGGATGATATTCACGGAACCCTCGACGTTGGCCCGGAACATGGACGCGGGGTCGAGGGTCCACAGACGATAGTCCGCGGCCACATGATACAGCGCATCGATCCCCTGGACCGCGGCGGTCAGCGAGGCCGCGTCGGTCAGATCACCCCGGACCACCTCCACATCAAGGGTTTCCAGGTTGCGCGTGGGGCTCGTGGAGCGGGCCAAGACACGCACGGCCTCGCCCCGGGCGAGCAGGGCCCGGGACACCGCGGCGCCGACGAAGCCAGAGGCTCCGGTAACAAGAACGGTCATGCTTTGGTCTTTCCAAGCGCGGAGGGAGCCTTCCCGAGATTTCCCCCGGAGTTTGGCGACCGCACCTTATCACCGGGTCCCCCCCGGAGACCAGACCCGGGCGCCGCCAATCGGGCGTGGGGCCGCCAATCAAGGGACGGAAAACCCATGAGCGAATAGGGTTTACCAGCCATTGCGTTTCGACGCGGGAACCCCTTATTGTGCATCGCGATCCCCGTGTGGCCGAGGCATGGCCTCCGCCGCGACGGCCCCGGGGCCGAAGACACCCCGGATCAAGATGATCTCCCCCGGGGGTGGCGACGAATCGCCGCGGATCAACCGCGACCAAGCGCGCCCAGAAGACCGGCCCCGTGGATGACTTATTTGGCCCTAAGGAACTTTACCGTGAGCGATCAAAGGACTCTCCGCGTCATTCTGGCAAACCCCCGCGGGTTCTGCGCGGGCGTGACCCGCGCCATCGAAATCGTGGAGCGTTGCCTGGACCTTTATGGGCCGCCCGTCTATGTGCGCCACGAGATCGTCCACAACAAATACGTGGTGGACAGCTTGAAGGCCAAGGGCGCCGTTTTCGTCGATGAACTGGACGAGATCCCCGAGGGCGCGGTCACCGTCTTTAGTGCCCATGGCGTTTCCAAGGCCGTGATCAATGAAGCCGAGCGCCGCGAACTGCCCGTGGTCGACGCCACCTGCCCCTTGGTCTCCAAGGTCCATAAGGAAGGCCAGAACCACGCCACCAAGGGGCGCGAAGTGGTTCTGATCGGCCATGCTGGCCACCCGGAGGTGGAGGGCACCCAAGGGCAAATTCCCGGCGGCGTGCATCTGGTCAGCACCGCGGCGGACGTGGAGACGTTGACGGTGAACAACCCGAACCGCTTGGCTTATGTGACCCAGACCACCCTGTCGGTCGACGACACGCGGGAGGTGATCACCGCCCTGAAAGCCCGCTTCCCCGCCATTGTCGGCCCGGACGTGAAGGACATCTGCTACGCCACCCAGAACCGCCAGTCGGCCGTTCGGGAGATCGCACGAGACGCCGACCTGTTGCTGGTCGTCGGCGCGCGCAACTCCTCGAACTCCAACCGCCTGCGGGAGATCGGATCGGAAATCGGCAAACCCGCCTATCTGATCGACGACGCCTCCGGCCTGGATCCCGCCTGGATGGACGGTGTCGCCACCGTGGCCCTGACCGCGGGCGCCTCGGCTCCGGAATCCCTGGTCCAGGACCTGATCACCCGCCTTGGCGATTTCGGGACCGTGGAGCTGGTTCAGCAGAGCGGCGTTGAGGAGCACATGACGTTCAAGCTCCCGCGCTCCCTGCAAACGGACGAGGAGACCGACGAGGACGCCATGGACGAAACCGCCGCCTGATCCATCATCGGATCCAACAACCGCTTAAACGACCCGTACCGTTCGGCAAGAAAAAAGGATAACTGTCGTGGGTGTTCCCCTTATTCAGCAAGCCCGTATCGGCGCTTATCTGATGAAGCAAAAGCTGTCCGGCACCACCCGCTATCCGCTGGTGTTGATGCTGGAGCCCCTGTTCCGCTGCAACCTGGCCTGCGCGGGCTGCGGTAAGATCGACTATCCGGACAGCATCCTGAACCGCCGCCTGTCGGCGGAGGATTGCATCGCCGCTTCCGACGAATGCGGCGCGCCCATCGTTTCCATCGCTGGCGGTGAACCCCTGCTGCACAAGGAGATCGTACAGGTGGTGGAAGGCATCACCGCCCGGAAGCGCTTCGTCTACCTGTGCACCAACGCCCTGCTGCTGAAAAAGCGCATGGACGACTTCAAGCCTTCGCCCTATCTGACCTTCTCCATCCACCTGGACGGGGACAAGGAGCACCATGACAAGGCGGTATGCCAGGACGGCGTGTTCGACAAGGCCGTGGAAGCCATCAAAATGGCGCGGGACAAGGGCTTCCGGGTAACTTGCAACACCACCCTGTTCGACGGCGTCCCACCGGAGCGCATCGCCGCCTTCATCGAATACGCCAGCACGGAATTGGGTGTGGAGGGGGTGACCGTCGCCCCGGGCTTCGCCTATGAGCGGGCGCCCTTGAAGGACGTCTTCCTGGGCCGTCAGAAGACCAAGCAGCTCTTCCGTGACCTGTTCAAGCTGCAAAAGCCCTCCTGGCGCTTCAACCAGTCCAGCCTCTACCTGGATTTCCTGGCGGGCAATCAGACCTATGAATGCACCCCTTGGGGCAATCCGACCCGGAACGTCTTCGGCTGGCAGCGCCCTTGCTATCTGCTGAACGAGGGCACGGTCGGCACCTTCAAGGAACTGATGGAGACCACCGACTGGGACTCCTACGGCACCGGTCGCTACGAGAAATGCGCCAACTGCATGATGCATTGCGGCTACGAAGCGACCGCCGTGGCCGACACCGTCGCCCATCCGCTGAAGGCCTGGGCCGTGTCGCGCAAGGGCGTCAGGACCGACGGCCCGATGGCGCCGGAAGTCTCCTTCGAAAAACAACGGGCCGCCGAATACGTCTTCGACAAGGTGGTGGAAACCGAAGTGGACCGCGCCAAAGCGGAAAAAGTGCGCGCGGCCAGTTAAAGGCCATCCTTTTTCGCTCTAGATCATCCATTTTCGCTTCTAGATTTCGCTTCTGGATAAGGAAAAGGGGAGCCGAGTTCGGCTCCCCTTTTCGTTTGCCTCCTTCCCGGTTCAGTCGGGAATGTCCGTCTGTTTCGGAACGACCACCGCGAAGAGATCCGCCAATTCCGCGAGCGCGATCCGCTGGATATCACGGGCTGACACACTCCCTTCACCCATGGGATCGGGCAAATCCCGAGTCGCCGTGCCCTCGGCCACGACCGTGCAGCGGTAGCCCCGGTCCGAGGCCACCCTTGTAGTGGTCGAGACGCACATATGGGTCATGAAGCCCAGCAGGATCAGACGCTGCACCCCCGTGGCGGCCAGGACCTCGGCCAAATCGGTCCCCTCGAAGCCACTGATGTGAGATTTCCAGACAACCGCCTCCCCGTCGCGGGGCGCCATACGGGGATCGGGTCGCCCTCCCGCTTCCGGATCCAGCAGCCCGCCGGACGATCCCTTGTGCAGCACATGGACGACCGGGCGTCCCATCTCCCGAGCCCGGGCGAGAAGCGCCGCCCCGGCCTCCAGGGCCGCGTCGATCCCCGCCAGGGGCAGTATTCCAGCGACATAGTCGAGCTGGGCATCAATCACCACGACAGCCGACTCATGAAGGGGATTGGGGGATAAATCCGCCCCGGACAGGGCAAGCAGGGTCTTGGCTTCGGCCATGGAACTCTCCAGTGATAAGAACGACTCCCGGAGAATGCCCCCGCATTTGCGCGTGATAAATCCTATCTATTGCCGACTCACTCTGCAAAAATGCGGAGATGAACTGGGACGACGCGCGCTTTCTCATCGCCATTGCCGAGGGAACCACCCTCTCCGCCGCCGCCCGACGCCTGCGGGTCAACCAATCGACCGCGGCCCGGCGACTGGCCCGCCTGGAATCCGGCCTGGGTACCCGCCTGTTCGAGCGGACCGACGGACGTCTGCGGCCCACCGCGGAAGGGGACCGCGCCCTGACCCATGCCCGGGCCGCGGAAGAGTCGCTGCGCGCCCTGGATCGGGAGCTCACTGGATGGGACGGGCGGCTCGAGGGGACCGTCCGCCTGACCGCCCTCCTGAGTTTCTGCGTCCATTGGATCGCCCCCCGCCTGCCCAGCCTCCAGGCCCTCCATCCAGGATTGACGCTGGACCTTCTGCCGACGGGAGACAACCTGAGCCTGGGACGGCGGGAGGCCGATCTGGCCCTGCGCCATGGTCATCCCACAGCCGGACCGGCCCTCGCCCGCAAGGTCGCTTCCCTGGGATACGCGGCCTATGCCGTCCCTTCCCTGGCGGAGCAGGCCAAACGGGAGGACTTGACCGCCCTGCCCTGGGCCGATTGCGATCTGGGATTGGACACGCCAGAGGCCCTGCTTTGGGTGCGCGAGACCATCGCGCCGCCCCGGTTCGTTGCCCGGGCACCGGACGCGGTCACCCTGTTGGCCATCGCCCGATCCGGCGCCGCGGCCTGCCTGCTGCCCTGTCACCTGGGGGATGGGGATCCGGCGCTCGTCCGCCTGACCGGCTCCAATCCGGTGACCCAACGGGATCTTTGGCTGCTCTCCCGCCCGGACCAGCGGGATCTGGCCCGGGTCGTCGCCGTCAAGACTTGGCTTCTCGACGCCCTGGCACAGGACAGCCGACCCCTGCGCGGCTTCATCCCCCCGTCGGACGGGTGAGGATCGAGGAATCGATCCGATCCACCGAGGTGACACCGGTCAAGGTCATGGCCACCCGCATTTCCTTGGCGAACAGGTCGAGGAGGGTTTCCACCCCCGCCCCACCGTCCACGGCCAGGGCATAGGACGGCGCCCGCCCCAGAAGGACACCCTTCGCGCCAAGGGCCAACATGCGAATGACATCAAGGCCCGACCGAACGCCCCCATCGACCAGAACCGTCATCTCGGCGCCCACGGCCTCGGTGATGGCGGGAAGGGCCTGGGCCGTCGAGGGCACTCCATCGAGTTGACGCCCCCCATGGTTGGACACGACGAGACCCTGGGCACCGAATCGCGCCGCGTCCTTGGCATCTTCCCCGTCCAGAATCCCCTTGATGATAATATCGCCCTTCCAGAAGTCTCGGATCCATTCCAGGTCCGACCAGCCGATGGAGGGATCAAAATTGTTCCCCAACCACCCGACATAATCCGCAAGCCCCGTGGCCTTGCCCAGATACCGGGAAATATTCCCCAAATCATGGGGTTTTCCCCTGACTCCCACATCCCAGGCCCAGCGGGGATGGGTCATCGCTTGCACGATCCGGCGCTGGGGTCCAAAGGGACCCGACATGCCGGAATGGGCATCGCGGTAGCGGGTCCCAGGGGTCGGCATGTCGACGGTGAACACCAGTTTGGTGACACCGACGGCCATCGCTCGTTCCAGCACATTTTTCATGAAGCCCCGATCCTTCAGGACATAAAGCTGGAACCAGATGGGTTTGGCGACCGCGGCGGACACTTCCTCGATGGAACAGACGGAAACAGTGGACTGGATGAAAGGCACGCCCTTGGCCTGGGCCGCGCGCGCCGCCTGGACTTCTCCCCGGCGGGCGAACATGCCAGTCAGGCCAACGGGGCTGAGCATGACGGGCATGGACAGGGTCTCGCCAAACAATTCCACCGACAGGTCGATCTCTCCCACGGCCTTCAGCACCCTCTGGCGCAAAGCAACCCCGGCGAGATCGGAGACATTGGCCCGTAGCGTCTGTTCCGCGTTCGCGCCGCCGTCGATGTAGTCGAACAGGAAGGGGGGCAAACGACGCCGCGCCGCTTCCCGGTAATCAAGGGCCGAGGAAATGATCATGGGAGTCCTCCGGATCCGGCCACGCGTCCCCTGACAGGATCCGTCGCGCCATTGGTATTTTTTCTTTACCAGAGATCCATAATGGATTTTTACTGATCCATCAACCACTCCATCCCAGCCTGGAGATCCCGGTGGACCCCCTGCGCAATCCAAAACTGGCCGATGTCATCACCAGCCACATCGAACAGATGATCCTGGAGGGGGTTCTCCGCCCTGGGGAGCGCTTGGCCTCCGAACGGGATCTGGCGGCGCGATTGGAGGTGTCCCGCCCGCCCCTGCGCGACGCCCTGGAGCGTCTGGTCCAACGGGGATTGTTGCGGACCACGCCAACCGGTACCCATGTGGCCCATTTCCTGACCCCCCTCACCTCGCCCCTGGCCAGCCTGCTGCACGGCAATCCCCGGGTGGTGAATGATTACTTCGAATACAGGGAGTTGGTTGAAGGCCCGGCCACCCGCTTGGCCGCGCTCCGGGCCACCGAAGTGGACCGCCAAGCCATCCGCGCCTGCCTGGACCGGCTGGAGGAAGCCCATGGGGTGGAGGACCCCAGCCGGGAGACCGAATTGGACGCGGACCTGCACATGTTGCTTTACGAGACGGCCCATAATCTGGTGGTTCTCCAGGTAATGCGGGCCTTTTCGGAGCTGTTGCGATCGGACGTCTTCTACAGCCGTCACACGCTCTATCTGTCTTCCGGCACACGGGAAACCTTGCTCGCCCACCATGTCGCCATTGGCGAGGCGGTAATCGCCGGGGAGGCGGACAGGGCGGAAGCCCAGGCCACCACCCATATCCGCTTCACCGCCGAAGCCCTCCGGCGCCTGAGGGAGGAGGAGGTCCGGATCGGGCAATCCCTCCGCCGCGTCGGACGGACGGAGATGCTGGGGTAATCCTCCCCCGCCCCGGACATCGCCCAAAGTCAACGCCCGTAAGTCGCGCTCAGGGTAACCTTGTCCAGGGTATGGGCGTTGATCATGTAGCCGACCATGGCCGCCGGACCGTCCGTCTCCACGGGCAGGCCGGTCACGTCCAGGGCGTGAAGGGTGAAATTGTAGCGGTGCGGACTGTCGCCCTCCGGGGGGCAGGCGCCGCCATAACCCGTGGACCCGAAGTCCGTGCGCCCTTCCCGCGCGCCTTCGGGCAGGGTACCGGTCTTGCCCACGCCCTCGGGCAGGCCGGTCACGTCGGCGGGAATGTCGAAGACGGTCCAATGCCACCATCCCGCCCCGCCCGTGGGCGCGTCGGGATCGTGCACCAACAGGGCGAAGCTCTTGGTGCCCTCCGGCGCGCCGGTCCAGGACAGGGCGGGAGAAACATTCCCGCCCGTGCAGCCGAAACCGTCAAAGACCTGACGATCCGGCAGGGTGGCGCCTTCGGTGAAGGCCGGGCTGGTCAGGGTCATGTCCGCCCTGGCCATGGCTGGCGTGATCGCCATGGCCAGGAGCAGGGACAGGGACGCGAGGGAACGGATGGGTCGCATGAGCTCTTCCTCCAAGGGGGTGAGGACAGCAGCCTACGCGGATCGGCCTGACCGCGCGCGCCCGGGCGGATCGATTTCCGTGCCGATTCGCTCAAGTTCTCGCGGACGCCCCACGAATCTCCGAAGGGGCGAGGCCAAAGCGAACACGGAAGCGCACCGCGAACCGGGAGGGCGAGGCATAGCCCACCGCGGCGGCCACGGCCTCCACCGTCCAATTCGACGCTTGCAAAAGGGCCAGGGCCTGGGTCATGCGCGCATCGGCCAGAAGGTCGGTGAAGGTCTCCCCCTCGGTCGCGAGATGGCGGCGCAGGGTGGGTTCGCTCATGGCCAGACGGGCGGCTACTTCTCCCGCCTTCCAGGGGCGGGCGAGATCCTCCGACACCACCTCCCGCACCCGGTGGCTGGGTTCGCGGTGGGGTGGCGGGCCAAAAACCGCCCCTTCCTCCGCCAGCCAAAGGAGAATTTCCCCCAGCCGATGACTCCGCACCCGGTCCGGATAGCCCTCTGGCTCGGCCTGGATCCGGGCCGCGGCGAGAAAGGCTTCCTCCATCCCCGAAGACAGGGGAACTGGCCCCAAGCGCTCTGGCCCGGAGCGCTCGATCCCCCCTCGCCCATAGACTTGGTCGAGGACCGCCCAACTCAACGGCAGGGACTCCGCCCGATACAGGCCCTCGGCTTTTGGACGATTTTCAATGGACAAGGGAGTATGCCCGGGAATGAGGACCGCGAATCCTTCGGGGACATCGAAGGTCCCCCGCGCTGTCGCGACGCCCTTAACCCCGGATCGCACAACCACGACCGCGGGAATGGGGGAGATCAGGCGGTGGAAGCGGGCCAACCGGGTCTGACGGATAGTCAGCGAGGGCGGGAAAGCGTCTTCTCCAGGGGGTCCATCCATGGGGGGCTCCGACAGGGTATCGGCTTCGGCCTGATCAGGCTTGTTGCCCCAGGGAAGCCACCCCTTCCTTGCGGTTGACCGCGTAGACACCCCGTTGGCCCGGAATCGGCTTGAAGGCCTGGGAAACCCCAAGGACCGTCTCCGCTCCACCCAGGTACAGAACACCGTCGTCGGGCATCAGCTTCTGGGCGGCTTCCAGCACCTTAGACTTGGTGGGTTGATCGAAATAGATCAAGACGTTCCGACAGTACACCACATCGAACTGCCCCAGCGGGGCCAAGCTTTCGAGCAGGTTCCATTCCTTGAACTGCACCATGGAGCGGATGGTCGGATCGATTTCCCACACCTCGTCCTTCTTCTTGAAGTACTTGACGAGAAGCTGCATGGGCATTCCGCGCTGAACCTCGAACTGAGAATAGAGCCCGGCCCGCGCCTTCTTCAGGATGTCCGAGGACAGGTCCGTCGCGACGATCTCAATCCGCCAGCCGGGGAATTTCGCGGCCTCTTCCTTCAAGATCATGGCCAGGGAATAGGGCTCCTGTCCACTGGAGGCCGCGGCGCACCAGATGCGGAAAGAGCGCTTCGAGGCGCGCGTCTTCAGAATATTCGGTAAAACCACCTGACGGAACTGATCGAAGGGTTTGCTGTCACGGAAAAAGAAGGACTCATTGGTGGTCATCGCCTCCGTGATTTCCTTTTCCAGCGCCATGTCACGGCGCCGGAGTTGACCGATAAGGTCATCCAAACCCTTGAAACCGCGTTTGCGGGCCAATGGCATCAAACGGCTTTCAAGCAAATAGGACTTGTCCTTGGTCAGGACCAAGCCCGATTTGTCCTTGAGCAGCTTGGAGATATAATCGAAATCTTCGGGTTTCATGCCACTAACGCTTGTTCGCGGAACGGTGAAGATAGGCGGCGATTTCAGTCAATGGCAGCACCGCGGCGCAGACGCCACTTTGCGCCGTCGCTCCGGGCATCCCCCATACGACACTGCTGGCCTCGTCCTGGGCGATCACAGTCCCACCGGCCTCGACGATGACCTTCCCCCCCTTCGCCCCGTCGGCTCCCATGCCCGTCAACACCACGGCCAGCGCCCGACGACCATAGAGCTTGGCCACGGACCGAAACATGGGATCCACCGCCGGGCGACAGAAATTCTCCGGTGAGTCCTGATTGAGACGCAGAACTTTTTCCATTCCCCGACTTTCCAAGACCATGTGGAAATCCCCCGGCGCGATATAGATCTGGCCGCCCTTCAGGACATCTCCATCCTGGGCTTCCTTCGCCGGCACGCCAGCCACGCGTTCCACATGCCCCGCGAGGATGGTCGTGAACGTCGCGGGCATGTGCTGGGTCACGATGATGGGCTGACTGGGCCACCCCATCTTGCGCAAGTCCCCAAACACCGTGAATAGCGCCTGGGGGCCACCGGTTGAACTGCCGATGGCGATAATATCGGGACGATCCGCCGAAGCCTGTCGGAGAGTTACCGGTCCAGAAGATCGCGGCGTCAGCGCCGAAGAGAATGGCTTGCGTTCCTCATCTGGAGTCCGCGCCGTGGGTGCGGATCGCCCCAGGGCTTTCCGACGGGCACCAGCCAGGGCTTTGACCTTATCCACCAGTTCCCGACGGAAGTCCGCGCCACCGGACAACTCCCGGGACGTCGTCGGCTTGGAGATGTATTCCGAGGCCCCCATCTGCAGAGCCTTCAAGCTGACCTCCGCGTTTTTCAGGGTCAGCGTGGAGGCCATGATAACCTTCACGTCGGGCTTCTTCTTCAACAATTGCGGCAGGGCTGTCAGCCCGTCCATGACCGGCATTTCGATATCGAGGACAATGACATCAATATCGTGGCGGTCGAGGGATTGCAGAGCCATCTGCCCATTGCCAACGGACGCGACGACCCGAATGTTCGAGTCCTCCTCCAGCATACGGGTCTCCAATCCCCGCACGACCGCGGAGTCATCGACCACCATGACCTGGATCGCTCCACCGGACGACCCCGAACTCGCGAAACGGGATAGACCGGACTGGCCGGTGTTATGGGACGGTATCGCCACCCTGATTACTTCCTTTCGCCCTCGATTCTACGCGTCCAATAAACCAACTTGTTGGAATTTGGCCGCCACGATCTCGCTATCAAAGGGCTTCATGATGTATTCGTTGGCCCCCGCCTCGATGGCTTCCTGGATGTGTTCGATGTCGTTCTCCGTCGTGCAGAAAACCACGACTACATTATTGCCATCCGGCAGTTGGCGGAGCGCTCTCAGGAATTCGATGCCGTTCATGACTGGCATGTTCCAGTCTAAAAGAACGGCTGTGGGCAAAGCGCGCCGACAGGCGTCCAAGGCGACCTTGCCATCCTCGGCCTCAATGGTTTCGAACTGAAGTTCCTGAAGGATCTTCTTGGCCACCATGCGAATGACCTTGGAGTCATCGACGATCAGACAGGATTTCATTGGTACTCCTTGCCCTCGACCGGCAAACCATCAACCCAACCCTGCGTCGGGGGAAGAAATGCCGCTTTATCCGTTCTTGGTCACGGAGTTCGATCGAACTCCGGCTGGTCTTGGTCACGGAGTTCAACCGAACTCCGGCTGGTCCTGGTCACGGAGTTCAACCGAACTCCGGCTGGTCCTGGTCACGGAGTTCAACCGAACTCCGGCTGGTCCTGGTCACGGAGTTCAACCGAACTCCGGCTAGGAAATGAGAGGTGATCTTACCGGTGCCTTCCCAATCCACGCAACACCCATGGTGCGACGAAAGGGTTTTCCCAGAGTGACATGTCGCGGAATTCCCTGTCCACCGGTACCGCCCGAACGCGGCGTGGAAAGGAGATGGACTTGGATTCGTATCTCATCGAGGGGGGGTGCCCGATCAAAGGCCCCCCCCCTCGATGCAAGCCTTCTTAGAACTTTTCCTCGGAGAGGACGGGCTGACCGCCGATCAACTGGCCCAGGACTTCCAACAGGCTGTCCCGATCGAACTTGGCGACGTAGTCATCGAAACCTGCATCCCGACCCCGCACCAAATCCTTTTCCGTCGCGTGGCTGGACAGGGCGACCAGAACGACATCCTGCCACCGGCCCTCCCGACGCACCTCCTCGGCGAAGGCAAAGCCATCCATGCCACCCATTTCGATATCACTGATGATGGCGTCGTATGAATGCCCCTTATCGCGCATTTCCAAGGCTTTTTCCGCGGATTCGACCGATGTCACCGCATAGCCGGACACGGACAGAAGGGGCGTCAACAGGTTCCTGAAGAATGGACTGTCGTCCACCAGCAAAACCCTCGCCTGCCCCTTGTCCTGGCCGTAGGCGTCGGTGGTGGTCGTTCCGAACCAGTCGCCGAAGGCCTTGGTCAGGTAGAACCCGGTATCGATGATATCGGTGGCCTTGCCCGCGATCACCGCGGTCCCCACCACACCCTTCAGATCGGCGCGCAGCTCCACCTTCAGGTGATCCTCCACGATATCGACGATCTCGTCGACCACCAGACCCATGGTGCGCTCCCTGTCGGAGAAAACCAGAACGGGCTGACGTCCCTCACCGACCAATTCCAACTTATCGCCCACGGCCACCAACGGCATGAGCTGACCGCGGTACTGAACCACGGGCTTGCCAAAGGAGTGTTCCACCTTGGTCAATTCGATCTCTTCCAGGCGGGCGACCAGGGCCAGGGGCACGGCCTTCAGGTCCTTGCCACCAGCGCGGAAGATCAACAGGGACGTCCGATCCTCGCCGGCAACCGCGTGGGATACGGCGGCCTCGCTGGCCGCGGAGGAAGAGCCCATGGTGACCTCTCCGGTGGAACTGGCGATACCATTGGGGTCCAGGATCATGATGACGCTGCCGTCGCCCAAGATCGTATTCCCAGAGAACATGGAGACGTGGCGCAAAATCGGCGCGACAGGCTTGACCACGATTTCCTCGGTATCGAAGACCCGGTCGACGATAATACCAAAGGTATAAGTGCCCACCTGACTGACGACGATGAAGGTTTCCTCGCGCTTGGTCTCGTCCTTGCCGTCCTCGTCTTCCTCGTCGTGTTCGTGGTCCAGCTTCAGGATCGCCGAAAGGGAAACCAGCGGCATCAGACGATCCCGCAGGCGCAGAACGGGCGCATTGTTGATCTGCTCGATCGCCGTTTCCGAATTGGCGGTGACACGCACCAACTCCAGCACGGAGATTTGAGGAATCGCGAACCGCTCGTTGGACGCCTCGACGATGAGGGCCGAGACGATGGCCAGGGTGAGTGGGATCTTGATAACGAAAGTGGAGCCCTTGCCCGGCCAGGTCTTCAATTCGACCGTACCGCCAATCTTCTCGATATTGGTCTTCACCACGTCCATGCCGACACCCCGACCGGACACGGCGGTGACCTTCTCCGCGGTGGATAGACCCGCGCGGAAGATGAACTGAGCCACCTGCTGGTCGGTCATGCTTTCAAGTTCGGCCTCGGTCACAAGGCCGTTCGACATCGCCTTGGCGCGGATGCGTTCAATGTTCAGGCCCCGACCATCGTCGCTGACCTCGATAATGATATGGCCGCCTTCATGGAAGGCGTTCAGTTTGACCACGCCCGTTTCCGGCTTGCCCACGGACACCCGTTCATCGGGGTATTCCAGACCGTGGTCACCGGAATTCCGCACCATGTGGGTCAGGGGGTCCTTGATCATTTCCAGGACCTGACGGTCCAGTTCGGTATCGGCGCCGTACATCTGAAGGTCGATCTTCTTGTGCATTTCAATGCTCAGATCGCGGACGATGCGCGGCAGCTTGGCCCAGGCGTTGCCGATGGGCTGCATGCGGGTCTTCATCACCCCTTCCTGAAGGTCGGAGGTGATGTGAGACAGGCGCTGCAGGGGCGCGACGAATTCGGAATCGTCGCTGCCCCGGACCATCTGCATAAGCTGGTTTCGGGTCAACACCAGCTCGGACACCAGGGTCATCAGATTTTCCAACACATCCACGTTGACGCGGATGGATTGGGAGGCAACGGAACTTTCCTTGGCCTCGCCCCCCCCCTGTGGGGCCTGCTCCACCTTCGCGGGTGGCTTCGCCGCGGTGGCGGGCGGTTTGGGAGTGGTGGCCAGCGGATTTGGCGTGGGCTTGGGTGGTGGCGGCGCGGCGGCGGCTTCCGCGACGGGCTCGGCCTTGGGCTCCTCGGCTTCCCGTTCGAATGCCATCTCGGCGGCCATTTCAGCAGCCATCTCGGCGGCCAATTGCGCCTCATTCGCGGCGCGCTTGCCCTGGGACACGGCCTGTTCGACTTCGGCCAGCAACTCGGCGGCGACGGGGAAACCCTGCTCGGACAGCACCGGACCGCCGCCAGCGGCCGCCGCGCCCGTTGAGACCTCCATCGGCGGGGGCGTCTTGCCTTCGGCGAAGGCATTGAGGTGGTCCTTGAGGTCCTGGTCGTTGCCTTCCGGCTCCACCTCGTTGGATTCCAGGTGGGCCAGGATTTCCTTGATACGGTCGATGGTATGTAAAATAACCGTCACCGCCGCGGGCGTCACTTCCAGATCACCATCCCGGAACTTACCCAGAACGTTTTCTCCGGCGTGGGCCAAGCTTTCCAGACGGGGCAGCCCGAGGAATCCACAAGTCCCCTTGATGGTGTGCACCAAACGGAAAATGTTCGACAGGATGTCCTTGTCGTTTGGATTCCGCTCCAGATTCACCAACTCGACGTCGAGAGTGGCAAGGCTTTCCGAGGTTTCCGTGAGAAACTCGCTGAGCAGATCGTCCATCAGGACCTCCTTGGTGTGTCCCGAGCCGGGCGCGCTCCCGCCCGGCTCGCGAGGCGTGTTTGACCCAATTGGCCCACGCGCCCTCGAATTATTCCCTTTGCCGCCCCCCTGTAAAGGGCCGACCTGTGTCGGGCGTCGTTGCACGTCGCCCGCTCTTGAACCGAGCCCCACATCTCCAAGGAGATCCCCCTGACGGATGTCGGGCACCGGGGATCATCTTTAGCAGTTCATGCAGCCCTGGGGAAGACCCAAGTACATATACCAAGAGACTTGTTGCTGTATTATTACGAATTCACAACAAAAAGGGACCTTTTGTCCCATTTCTGGCCCATTTCCGGATCACACCAGGATCAGGCATCTCCGATAGATCCGGTCAGCCCCCGGGAATGGGGGGCGGCACCAGGCGTATCGCGCCCAAACGGCCGGGAGGCAGGTCGATGAGGGCGCCCGCGGCCCGGGCCAAGCGGCCAGCGAGGTAGGCCTGGGCCGTCCGCGGATCCAGATCCACGATCCCTCCGGACAGGGCCGCGCGCCAAGTTTCGCCGAGATCCCCGCCCCCTTCGGCTGAGATCAGGATGGCGCCACCAGAGATCTCGATCCCGATCCGCCGGGCCCTGGGCCAAGCCTCGGAGACCACCATAGTCAGATTCACCAGAATTCGATTCGCTTCCGCCCCCGGATCGGCCCCCGCGCCAAGATCCACCACCAGGGTCTTGCCCACGCCCTCGAGCCCAGTGGCAAGGGTCGCGACCGCCTCGCCCAACGTGGGCGAGCGGCCCCGGGCCACCCCCATGGCCATGCGCGACAGCTTCAGTCGGTTCGCCGCGCTTCGGGCACTTCCCGCCAATAGGTCCAGGGTTTCCGGATCGGCGATTCCTTTCTCTTCCTCCAACAATTCGGCCCCGGTGTTCACCGCGCCCACGGGCCCGGCCAGATCATGACACAGCCGCGTGCAAAGCAGCAGGGCCAGATCCAGATCGAAATCCGAGGATGCGGGAAAGGGAGGGGATTCGGTCACGGCGCGGATCCTTGTTCCTGCGAGGGGGCGGATGGAGATGCGGGGTGGACCCCAGCGAACCGGGCCACCACATGGAGAAGGAACGATGGGCGTGGAGAAACGGTCCCCTAAACGGGACCCCAAAAACGGCCAACAAGTGTTACCAGCCCCGGCACCGCCTGAGCAAGTCACCGCGCGAGGGGGAGAGGGACACCCGCCACGGACTTCAAGCGCAGGCTATCACGCCTAGGGAAACATCGGCCCGAGGAAACAAAGGCCAAAGGAAACAAAGGTTAGGTCCATGACACCCTTCGATATGGTTCCCGGCGCCTGGGTGCGCCTTCCCGCCAAACCCGATTGGGGACTCGGACAGGTGCAATCGGCGGACGGTCCTCGAATCACCGTGAATTTCGAGCATGCGGGCAAGCAGTTGATCCGGGTCGACAACGCCTCCCTGGAAGTCGTCTTTCCTCCGGGACCCGCCCAAGCTTGAAAATCACTCTCATCCCAGGTAGGTAACAGGGATCGGGAACCTCGCTTTCCCGGGGAGGCCCGGGGAGACTGGGCCTTCTCCGGTGGAAAGCGTCTTCCGGCCACCAGACCCAGTGGCGGCCGGATTCAGCAGGAAGGAACCGTCGCATGTGCCTGCGCAGAATCGCGCGCAACACCCTGGGCTCCCTCGCCGGGGCCGTCATTCTCGTGGTCGCGATCAACGGCTACGTCAACGCCATTGATCCCCGGACGGGCCGCGCCGCGCCGACCGAGGTGGCCACCGCCCTGGCCAATGCCGCGAGCGGAGGTGGCCCCGTCGCGGACACCGCTCCGACCGGTCCCCAGGATCCCATTTCCCTGATCGCTTCGGCAACGCCAGAGGATGAGAACAAGGTGATCAAGGCCTGCGCGGCCTGTCACACCTTCGATGAAGGGGGTCCCAACCGGGTTGGACCCAACCTTCACGGCGTGGCGGGCCGCCCCAAGGGCTCCCATGAGGGCTTCGCCTATTCAGACGCCATGCTGGCGGCGGGAGGAACCTGGACGACAGAAGATCTTTGGACCTTCCTGGAGTCCCCCAAGGGCTTCGTTCCAGGCACCAAGATGGCCTTCCAGGGCTTAAAGGATCCGGCCACTCGAGCCGCGGCCATCGCCTATCTGCGGTCCCAGACACCCAATCCCCCACCGCTGGAGCCGCCCACCGCCGAGGACGCCAAGGACGTCATGCCCGAGGGAACCGCTCCGGTGGTTCCGGCCAACTGATCCGAGCCAAGCGAAAGGATAAGAAACAATGGGTTTTCATCGCCAGTTCGGCAGTTGGCTGGTTGGTTTCGTTGCCCTGGGGGGCTTCCTGCTCGCCCTGGCCTATGCCGCGGCCCATGCCGTCGCGCCGACCGAGGGCTATTACGTGGCCTGGACCACGGCCCTGGTCTGTGTCGCCCTCATGGTCACCCTGGTCGTCCGCGCCCAGAAGGGTCACGGACCCGCCTTGGAATGGTCCCTTCCCGAACCGGACATCACCGCCGATGTCGAGGCCATCGCCGACCTTCCCGGCAACTGGCTGACCATCGCCTACATCTTGGTTTACGTGACCGCGGTGCCGGTGGTGATTCTCGGCTATTATCCGGTGCTGGGGGCCCTGGCCGTCATCCTGACCCTGCTGCTCATCCTGGGGCGCCGCTTTTAATCGATCCCGGATCCGGTCCATGGACCGGATCTCTTCCGCAATGGTCCGGACCACGGACCAAAGGGGCGCCGAATTTCTTTGCGGCGTCCCTCCCACGCCCCCACATAGGTGTTATGACCCAGACCCTTCCCTCCCCCGTGGCCCGAACTCCGGCGCGCCGCCCCCTCATCGATCCTTTCGGTCGAGCCGTGACCTATTTGCGGATTTCCGTCACGGACCGGTGCGACCTGCGCTGCCGCTATTGCATGGCCGAGGACATGACCTTCCTGCCCCGCAAGGATTTGTTGAGCCTGGAAGAATTGACACATGTGGCCAATGCCTTCATCGACCGGGGTGTGACCAAGATCCGGATCACCGGCGGCGAACCGCTGCACCGGCGGGGCATCATCTCACTGATGGACACCCTCGGGAGCCGCATGGGTCCGGCGCCGGATCAAGGCCTGGAGGAGCTGACCCTGACCACCAACGCCACCCGGCTCGATGAATTCGCCCAAGACCTGGTGGGCGCGGGCGTGCGACGGGTCAACGTCTCCCTCGATACCCTGCGCTCCGACCGTTTCCACCACATCACCCGGCGGGGCGACCTGTCGAAAGTCATTCGTGGGCTGGACGCGGCGAAGGCCGCCGGACTGCGGGTCAAGATCAACACCGTGGCCCTGCGCGGCGTGAACGATGACGAAGTCGATGAATTGATGGCTTGGTGCGGGGAACGGGGGTTCGACCTGACCTTCATCGAAACCATGCCCCTGGGCGCCGTGGACGACGACCGGGTGGACCGGTACATGCCCCTGACGGAGGTCCGCGACCGCCTTGCCCGCCATTGGACCCTGACGGACAGCGCGCACCGCACAGGTGGTCCCGCCCGCTATATGGATTGCGCCCAGACAGGCACCCGTCTGGGCTTCATCACGCCCTTGAGCCATAACTTCTGCGAGGGCTGCAACCGGGTTCGATTGACCTGCACGGGGACTCTCTACCTGTGCCTGGGCCAGGACGACAGCGCGGACCTGCGCGCCGTCCTGCGGAGCCCGGAAGGACGCGCCAATCCCAAGGCCGCCCTGGACGAAGCGCTGGACGAAGCCATTGGCCGCAAACCCGAGGGCCATGATTTTATCATCGACCGGGAGCACGCTGGCCCGGCGGTAGCGCGCCATATGAGCACCACGGGAGGCTAGAGTCGTCTTCCGATCGGAAAATGCTCCTAAAATAATACTCCTAGAGCAGGTCGGCACAATTCGGCCTATTCCCCGGGGACGTTTCCCTTTCTGGGCGTTATACTCCGGCTTCCGCACTTTCCTCCGGTTCCATTCCCGTCGGATCGGCGCTGTTCGTCGCCTCCTCGGATCCCCTCCGCCATGAAATTCCAAAACATCGCCTTCGTCGCCGCGGAGACTCCAAACGGTCAGGAAGCCTTGCGGCGCCTCAAGCACCGCTACGGCCATGTCGCGCCGGAGAACGCCGATGTGATCGTCGCCCTGGGCGGAGACGGTTTCATGTTGGAGACGCTCCACGCCCATATGGACCGCCGCCCCGCCATCTACGGCATGCACCGGGGCACGGTGGGCTTCCTGATGAACGCCTTCCAGGAAGACGATTTGCCCGAACGCCTGGCCGCGGCGACTCCGGTCAAGCTCCATCCCCTGTGCATGCGGGCCACGGATGTCCATGGGGTCACCAAGGAAGCCCTGGCCATCAACGAGGTGGCGATGCTCCGCCAAAGCCGTCAGGCGGCGAAACTGCGCATTCGCGTGGATGGCAAGACCCGGCTGGAGGAGATGATCTGCGACGGCGTCTTGGTCTGCACGGCCGCGGGCAGCACGGCCTATAACGCCTCGGCCCATGGACCGATCCTGCCCATTGGCTCCAACGTCATGGCCGTAACCCCGATCAGTGCCTTCCGACCTCGCCGTTGGCGCGGCGCCATCCTGCCCGATACCGCGGAAGTGGTCATTGAAGTGAACGAACTGGAGAAACGTCCCGTTTCCGTCGCCGCGGATTACACGGAAGTGCGTGACGTGGCCCGAGTCGAGATTAAGGAAAAGCGGCGCATTTCCCTGACCCTGCTGTTCGACCCCGAACACAATCTCGAGGAACGGATCCTCAGCGAGCAGTTTTCCCCCTGACCCTCCTCTTCGGAAAGGTCCCCTCTCCGCCGCGGAATCTATCGGGCAATCAACCCTTCCCCATTCGACACCGGTTCCAATTCCAATCGACCGTCATGACCTTCGGCGCCCCACCGGGCGATGGACAATCCGATCCTCGGCCCACCTCCGGGTCCGGGTCCGGCGGACGAGTCCAGCCTCCCCGGGCAAAGGGTTTGGTCAACCGACCCATGTCACCCCGGGAAATGCCCAAACCGGTGTCCTGGACCTCCAACACCCACCATGGGCCGATGACCTCTCCGAGCACACGAATCGGGCGAGTCGCTCCGCCGCCACGAAAGTCAGCGCATTCCGCGGGAGATGGAAAGCCGCATCCTTGCCCCGGGAGGGTTCGCAGAGAACGTGGGCGGCCCGCTGGGCCTAACGCTTCAGATCCCCAAGGCAGCGGTCCATGTCAGCGACGGCGATGCTCAACGTCCAATGACTTTCCCGCGGACCGGCCGTGCGACGAGCCACCTCCGCCTCCAGGTGGGTGGCGGGCGGCCCGCTGGGACCTCACGACCATCAAAACCGCGAAGGCCGTGACGACACATCCGAACAGAAGCACGACCAGGGCAAGGGTATTGCTCTGAGAGGAAGGCCCGACCGCCCGACTGAAATAGAGTCCCCAATGACGCCCTCCCAAGTCCAAAAGCCTGATTTCATGGAAGGAGTCGCTGGCGAAATCCGGCCCCGGTATCGCGCGCTCGCCGCCCTCCGCCAGTGGCGTTTCCGTATCCAGAAGGAGTCCCTCTCGCGCCGGCTCCCCGAGTGGTTCACCCTCCGGTCCCAGATCAAAGATCCGCACCCTCACATTGGACCGTTTCGCCGCGGGCATGGCATCGGCGAGGACACGGTCCACCCCAAGACCAGCGACCACGAGGGCTCGCAGGGCCTGCTGGCGCAGTTCCGGCGTATCCAACCGAGCCCAATCCCGATAGACCGGGGCGATCACAAGAACAGTCGGGCGACCCCCGTTGGCCTCCAAATCGCCGTGCAGAGGTTCAGTTAAGACAACCCGATCACCCCGGCGCAGAAGCTGATCCAAATTTTCATGGTGCCCCTTGATGACCGTCAAGCCCTCGCCGACTTTGTCCCCATTGCTTTCAAGGAGCGAGACCATGAGCGCGTGGGGAAAGGGGCGACCTGTGGTCCGCGCTGGTTCCACGGTCATGGTCGCTTGAAAGGATACGGGTCGCGCGGCGAAACGTTCGGCGTCCCGCCATTGCTCCTCGCTCTCGACGGGACTCCAGGGGAAGTAGCCGATTTCCTGGAGACAGGAGGCGCCACAGGATGGCGCCAGGGCACCGACAACCTGCTCGAAACTCCTCTGGTCGCGGGGTGGCAGACGGGACAGAGTTTCGGCCATGGCGATCTCATGGGTGAAAATCGACTGAACGCGGGCTTCCAGATCATGGGCGAATTCCAGGACCGCCCAGGAAAAATCCCCCCGCTCCGCCCGCTCCACCCGCTCGCCCTGCTCCACCCGCGCCTTCACGACTAGGAAGGCCGCCAAGGTGATCGCGCAGCCCAAAAACGCCACCCCTATGGGACGGAGCCATCGACACTTTGACAAGAAAGTTTGGACCAAGGTACATTCTCCTGGAGAGACACATACCTTAGTATAAGCCTTATAGTATGTTTTTTTCTATGGCAAAAAGAATGTATAGCCTACCCCTTAAAGGCCAAGAGCAAAAAGGCTGAATTTTCAAGGGACGTGAGCTTCCCCATCCCGTTTCATCGCCCAAATCCCCGAGCGGACGGGAAGAGCATGGGGCAAGGCCCTCAGGGCGAACCTGGGGGCTGATAGAGGAAAAGGAAGAGGGATCCGAGGACTGCTCGGAGGAAACGAGGGTCATCCGGGTGAGCCCTCCTTCGAACAAATGGACCTTGTGAACCGACGCTTCCAAACCCGCTATTCGGCCAGGGCACGAAGTCCGCCGTTTATCCATCACCGATGTTGACTCTGGCTGAAGTCTTCCTTCGGGTTGATGCATGAGAACAAATCCCGTGCAATCTGGAGCGGATTGCGACGGGCGAACGGCACGCCTCTGGCGTGACGATCAAACGGCTTTCTTGTCCCCGTGACCGCCGTGGCTAGCGCCGGACCGAGCTTTTGGCGAATTCCCAATAGAGGTCCCGCGCCTTCTTGTAGAAGGGTCCGGGCGCGAAGCTCCGATCCTCGACCTTCACGCAGGGGCCGACCTTGAAGTAGTTGCCGGTGCCGAAAACCTCGTCGGCGTCGAGGAGATCCTGGAAGTCCACGGCCCGTTCCACGACCTCGATCCCCGCCTCGCGCAGAAGGGCGATGACCCGCTGGCGGGTCAGTCCATTCAGGAACGTCCCATTGGGGGCCGGGGTGATGACTTGGTCGCCCTTGGCGAAAAACAGGTTGGTGTAGGAGAACTCCGCCACGTTCCCCGAGGGATCGAGCATCACACCCGTGTCGTAACCCTTGGTCTGGGCCGCGGCCATGGCGCGGCCCACGTTGGGATAGAGGCAACTCGCCTTGGCTTCGGTCGGCGCCATGTCCCGGGCGGGGCGGCGGAAGGGCGTCAGGCAGGCGGTGAAGCCCTTCGACGGGTCCGGCATGGGGGCTTCCCAAATATTGAGCACGAACTTTGAGCTGTTGGCGTCCGGGGTGATGAAGCCCATCTCCCCCCAAATCATGGGGCAGATATAGAGGTCGCCCGCGTCGGGGAAATGGGTCTTGAAATGGCCGATCCCCTCCCAGGCCAGATCGGCGATCTCCGCCCCCGTCAGGCAAGGGTTAAGTCCCATCAGGCGCGCGGATTGGATAACCCGTTCACAATGGGGATCCAAATCAGGCGCCATGCCGTCAAAATACCGGGCCCCGTCGAAAACCGTGGAGGCCATCCACAATCCATGGGTGCTTGGTCCGACAAGCGCGGGATTTCCCTCGAGCCATTCCCCATCGACATAGACGAGGGACCGACGACTATCCTTCGCGGCGCCATGGTGCGACATGGTCCGTTCTCCCGATTCTTTTTCGCGGATGTCCCCGACAAGGGGCACGGCGTGATCCGCCTGGTTTTGAATGTCCTGGATCCGGACCGCGGTCCGCCATGGGGGCGGAATGGACCGGGAGGGAGAGAGTAGACCCGGATAAGGGACCCTGTCCACCCAAGGGAGATTCCGGCCTAGGGAAGATCCGAAATGGTGCGTCGGCGGAATGGGGCACGGCCCCCCTGGTACCTCGGACGATCCTGGTGTAGGACATGGGCCATGAACGTTCAAGAAATCTACCACATCTGCACCGCCACCGCCTGGAAGTCCGCCGTCATGGAGGGCCTGTACGAGGGCTCCGACCTGGACCGGAAGGATGGGTTCATCCACTGCTCGGCCGCGGAAACCGTCGAGGGAACCGCCAATCGCTTCTTCGCCGGGCGGGAGGATTTGGTCCTTTTGGTCATCGACCCCAAACGGGTGTCCGGAGATCTCAAATGGGAACCAGCCCCGGACCGGGAGGATATCCTGTTCCCCCATGTCCATGGCACCATTCCCCTGGAAGCCGTGAACGGCGTCGTCCCCCTGACACCGAACCGGGAGGGACTGTTCCGCTTCCCCGAACCCAGGAACGGCGTCCTGCCGCTTTAGTCACCTGACTTTTCCCTCTCCGCCGGGAGCGCGCCCATGGCCGATTGGTATCGTCTCGTTTGGCCCTTGATTCGCCGATTTGATCCGGAAATGGCCCATGGATGGGCCCTCTCCGCCCTGGAATCGGGTTTACTCGGCGCCACCCCCCCTCCGGTTGATCCGCTGCTCGCCACCACGCTTTGGGGGCGTCGTTTTCCCAATCCCATCGGCCTAGCCGCTGGATTCGATAAGAACGCCCGTGTGCCAGGCCCCTTGCTGGCCCAGGGCTTTGGCTTCGTCGAGGTGGGCAGCGTCACCCCACGCCCCCAGCCCGGCAATCCCAAACCCCGGCTGTTCCGGCTGGAGGAGGACCGGGCGGTGATCAACCGCATGGGCTTCAACAACAGGGGCGTGGAGGCCATGGTCGAGCGCCTGTCCAAGGCCCGGCCCAAGGGGATCCTGGGTATCAATCTCGGTAAGAACAAGGAGACGGAGGACGCGGCCTCCGACTACGAACACGGCATCACCCGCCTGGCCCGCTTCGCCGACTACCTGGTGATCAACGTTTCTTCCCCCAATACGCCGGGTTTGCGCGCCCTACAGGGTCGGGAGCCATTGGAGGCGTTGGTGGGCCGGTCCCGTGTCGCCCTGAATGCCGCCACCCCGCCGGAAACCCGCCCGCCCCTGCTGCTGAAGGTAGCGCCCGATCTGACGGAGGAGGACATGGGCGATATCGCCGCGGTCGCCCTCGCCGGCACCCTCGACGGCTTGATCTGCACGAACACCACCATCGACCGCCCGACCAGCCTCGCCTCCAGGCACAAGGGTGAAGCGGGCGGTCTTTCCGGTGCCCCCCTGCTTGGCCCTTCCACCGCCGTTTTGCGGCGCATGGCCGAATTGACCGAGCGACGCCTCCCCCTGGTGGGCGTCGGTGGCGTGAGCTCGGGCCGGGATGCCTATGCCAAGATCCGCGCGGGAGCAAGCTTGGTTCAGTTCTATTCCGCCATGGTCTACGGCGGTCCCCATCTGGTGACACGGATCACCGCCGAACTGGCTGACTGCCTGCGAGCGGACGGATATTCCTCTGTCACGGAGGCGGTTGGCGCCGACATCATTTAATGTAGGCGGTTGGCGCCGACATCATATGATGCAGGCGGTTGGCGCCGATTTGGCCTGAGTTCCCCCGACCTTTTCCTATACGTTCCCGAAGGACCCTCCCATGACCGACGCGGCCCAGGCGCCCCTCCACCTTGACGGCCTCTCCCAGATCGCCCGGAACTATGACGGATTCATCCTCGACCTTTGGGGGGTCATTCATGACGGCGTCTCCGCCTACCCCGGCGCCTCGGACACCCTGTTGGCCTTGAAGCGCATGGGCAAGCGCACTGTTTTGCTCAGCAACGCGCCCCGGTTGGGCCGGTCTGTGTCCGATCTGATGACCACCATGGGCATCGACCGCGACCTTTACGACGCCATCATGACCTCTGGTGACGCGGTGAACCTAGAGCTGTTGGGACGGAAGGACCCCTTCTTCGCCGATTTGGGGGATACCTGTTACATGATCGGCCCGGACCGGGACTTGAACGTGCTGGATGGCACGGGAGTCACCCATGTCCGCGACCCCAAACAGGCCAGCTTCGCACTCTGCTCGGGGATCCGGGACTTTTCCCACGGAATCGAAGTCTACCGGCCGGAGTTGGAAGCCTGCGCGGCCGAACATCTGCCCATGGTCTGCTCAAACCCCGACAAGGAGGTCATGCGCGACGGCGAGCGGGTCCTTTGCGCCGGGGCGCTGGCCGCGGTTTATCGGGAGAAATTGGGCCAAACCGTCGTTTTCCGAGGCAAGCCCGACCCCGCCATCTACCGCTTGGCCATGGGTAAGCTCGGCCTGCCCGAGGGGGCTCGAATCGCCGCGGTGGGGGATGGTCTGCAGACGGACATGCCCGGAGCCAAGGCCGCGGGCGTGGACGGCATCTTCGTCACCGGGGGCCTGAACGCGGGACCCCTGGGCGTGGCGCACGGGGAGAAGGCGGACCCCAAGGCGATCGACGCCCTGCTCGCCGCCCACGACGCCACCCCCGTGGCGACCATCCCGGGTTTCCTCTGGTAAGCGCGGCCTGGTCGGCGGAATACTCTAAGGGCCTGCGCGAGGCGTGGTGTCGCAAGAAGTGGATTCCCCTTCCGCCCGCCGCCAATCCCCCACCATCCACCGGTAGAGGACCAGATTGATGGTGATCACGAAGATCCCGGAAAACACCGTGTCGGACAGGAAATGCCCGCCCACGACGATGCGGGACATCCCCACCAGCACACCAAAGAGCATGGCCAGGGTCATGGCCAGCCCACGGTGGGGGGACGGCACCAGCAGCGCGAGCGCCGTGGTCCAGAACCCCAGGGCGGCGTGACCCGAGGAAAACGAACAGTTCGATGCGCATTGGTCGGACAGGACCCAGGCCGGAGTGAACACGGCGTCGCCACCGAACTGTTCGATCTGAACAGGTCGGGCGCGCCCCCAATGGGCCTTGAAGATGCCATTCACCAGCAGGGCCGGACCCAGCAGGATAGAGCCGTACAGATACCCAATGCGCCGTCCATCGATGCCAGGGAAGGGAGAGGTCAAGACCCGTCCCGCGCCCCATAGGATGGTCAAGAAGATCACCGCCCCATAGACCAGCCAGGGCACACCCTTGAGCATGAATTCCAAGCCCTCCCCCTTCGAATCGGGGAAGCCGGTGATGGGGTCATGGAAGAGGCCGGAAAACCACAGGTCGATCCCCGGAAAGGCGACGAAAAGCAAAACCACAGCCAACATAGAGCGACAGGAATTGGCACGGACCACATCCAGGATCCGGCCAGCACGGTCCAATAGGGACAACACGATCTTCTCTCCGCGACCACGTTTGAAACGACGGTCGACTGTAGGGTGGTTTAAGGCTTTTCCGTGGTGCCTTGCCCGGAAATGGACAGGTGCAGCGCGTTCACGGTCAGCCAGCGGCCAGAGAGAACCTCCAGGGCGATGAACCCCGCGGTCCGCGACCCCGGTGGCAGTTCCATGACCCAATCCTGGTCCGAATCCCGGGTAATCACCAGATAATCCCCTGGCATCACCCCGGGGTAGTTCGCCAGGGCCTTTGCTCCGCCAGGCACCAACAGGGTCCCTTCTGGATGGGGGTGGATATAGAAGGACAGGATTGCCCGCATGTCGGCATCATCGAAAGCCAACTGGGCGCCCGGATAGAGGGCCGCAAGCTTGGCCCCCCAGCGGCCGACGGAATCCAATCCCCGGGAATCGGAGAAAGGATCCAGCCATTCTGGAGGTCGCAGACCCGTGGCGCGCAGACCCGAGTCCATGTTGAAATAGGCCAGGGCCCCCAGGACGTTCAGAAGCACGGCGAACCGCAGCAACAGGTGCCGAAATGGGGTGGCCGTCATCCAGGCGGCAACCAGGATCGTCCCGCCGGCATAGGCCGACACCGCGGCCACCGGCTGCGCGTCCAGCCCCGAAGCGGCGGCGAAGGTTTGAAAGACCAGGACCGGCAAGGAAAAACACAGGAAGAAACGGGTCCGATAGCCCATGCGGTGGCGGTCATCCGCGGCCCGCCGCCCATCATGGTTCTGTCCCGCGCCCCCCGCCCCTCCAGAGTGGAAGGCGACCCAAAGCAGAACGGCCAAGGGCAGGGGGCCGAACAGCGCCAACTGGCTCACCAGATAAACACCGCCCAATGCCGGCGTGGGAAGTGGCATGGTCGCCCCCCCCTCCGGCCCAATAGCGAACCAATACCCGGGAGCGGCCAGGATCAGCCCCAGACACAAGGCGACCCACAGTCCTTGGCGCCGCCAGAGGGCATAATATTCCGTGGAAACGAGCGCATAGATAATGAAGCAAGGGACCAGCAGAACCATGGTCCAGCCCGTGAGCAGGCCCAGCCCAAACACCACTCCGAGGGTCAACCACCAGAACAGACGGTCGGTCTTCAGGCCCCGCAGCAGGGCATAAAGGGCCACCGCCCAAAAAAGGGCCATATAGGCCCCCGTGGCGGCGACCGCCGCCCCGTGGGATACCACCGGCAGGGTCGCGAACAGAACCACCGACCAGAAGGCCACCCGGGGCTCGTACAGAATGATCGCCAAGCGCCAAACGACCATGGTGGCCATGGCCTCGGCCAAGACACCCGGCGCCCGCAGGGCGAACTCCGTATCGCCGAAAATAGCGGTGACCACCCCCAGCAAAAGGGGCACCAGGGGTTCGGCGCCAAGGGCATACGGTCCCGCGGTCCGGCCAGCCAGCCAGAGGGCCGCCTCCCCCGGTTGAATGCTGACCAGATCCAACTCGAGAAACACCAGGCGCGCGGCTGTCACCAGAAGGACGAACGCCAAGGCCGTCCACCCTCTATAAAGAAAGGAGGACCCCGATGTATCTTCTTCCCGGTCCTGATGGGAGAATGCGACCCGCATGGCGACTACCCGTCTTCCAGATGGAACAATATGGCCAAGGCGACAAAGGTCGTCACCAGGGTCGGTGACCAGGCCGCCATGCTGACCGGCAGGGTTTCCGCCAACCCCAGGGTGAAGGTGATCTTGGAAAAGAAGAAGACACCGAATCCCGCGGCGACGGCGCCGACGATGCGGAACAACCAGTTCACGGACCGTTGGCTTGGCTTAAGGGAGAAGACGGCCCCCATCAACACCATGGCCACCAACAGCAGGGGCGAGGCCAGCAGGGCATGCCATTGCAGGCGGTGGGCATGGGAGGAAAATCCGGCGGCGTCGAAGAAGCGAATGAAGTCGGGCAGGTCCCAAAAAGACACGGTTTCCGGCGGTGAAAAGCTGTCCCGGATCTTCGGCAGGGTCAGATTGCTCGGTTCCACCAGGGTATTGAAATGCACGCCCAGCCGACCCGGCTTGGTCACCACGGCGTCGGACAGCAACAGATTGCCCTTCTCCAACCCCGCGGCGCTGGCATCCACGCGCTCCTGGAACCGGCCATCCAGCCCAAGGCGGAAGATCGTCACCCCCTGCATGCGCAGGGCGCTCTCGACCTGACGCACCTGCTCGGCGTGCATGACCACTTGCCCGTCGTCTCGCTTTTCCCTCAACCACAGGCCGCCGTCGTCAAAGGCCAGGGGAGAGTTCACGGAGGTCTCCAAATCCGCTTCCATCTGCTCGAATTCGGAATACAGGCCGGAGGCCAGAGGATTGAACAGGGTGACGTTCGCGATACCCAGGACCACGACGATCACAAGAATCGGCGACAGGAAGCGCCAGACGGACATGCCAATGGAGCGAAAAACCACCAATTCGCTGGAGCGGGCGAATTTCCAGAAGATCAGAACCGCCCCCCCCATGAAAACGAAGGGAAAGGCCGCTTGCAAGGACAGGGGAAGGCGATAGAGGGCCATCTCCATGACAAGGTCGATGCCGATGGACTTCGACCCCGTGCGCCGGGTGATCTCGATGATGTCGAACAGGAACAACAGGGACGACACGATCAGCGTCGCGCCCAACAGGGCCTTCAAGTAACTGCGTCCGATATACATCAGAAGGGTGGAATAAAGGCGCATCGTTTCCCGATCATGGCGCGCGGATCCCAACGCAGATCCGCGAGTTGAGGGACGCTGGTGGTGTTCCGAAGACGGCTCCGCCACACGGTCGTCCGATCCAAGGCAGTTTCCCTCGTCAAAGGGGTGTTCGATTTCCTATAGTGGTCGGAGTGGTCGCTTCCGACGGTTTCCGGTGGAGGCCCCCGAGCGCGGCGGCGGCCATGGTGACCTGAAATGCCCGTCCAGGGAAGGGAGCGGTGACAAAAATCACGCCATTCAGCACGGACACCCGCCCATGGACACGACACCGCGCTCCTTGAAACTCCTTAACGATGAACGAGGACCCATCAATGGTTAGGCTGACCCGGATTTATACCCGAGGAGGCGACGCTGGCAAGACATCCCTGGGCAACGGCGCCCGTGTCTCGAAATTCGCCACGCGGGTCGACGCCTATGGCACGGTCGACGAGGTCAATGCCATCCTCGGCGTTGCCCGGCTCCATGCGGAGGATGCCCGCCTGCCCACCACCGAGTCCGGCGAACTGGCCGAACTGGTCATCGGACGTCTGCAAAACGACCTGTTCGACCTGGGCGCCGACCTCTGCGTCCCCGAGGAAACCGGCGTTCACGGCGCCGCCAACGAGGGCGCCCTGCGCATCACCGAGGGCCATGTAACCCGTCTGGAACGGGAAATCGACGCCATGAACGCCGATCTCGCGCCTTTGGACAGTTTCATCCTGCCCGGCGGCCGCCCCTCGGCGGCCCATCTGCACCACGCCCGCACCGTGGCCCGCCGGGCCGAACGCCTGATTTTCCAACTCGCCGAGGAGGGGGAGACGGTCAACGAACAGGCCCTCCGCTATGCCAACCGCCTGTCCGATCATCTGTTCGTCCTCGCCCGTCATGTGAACGATCAAGGGAACGCCGATATCCTTTGGGTTCCAGGGGCGAACCGGAGTAAAGGGTAACAGCCTCTCAACGGGGCCTAGGCGGAAGGATGCCCTGCTCTTGGGTGTCGTTGACTTCCTCCGAACGGTTCCGTATGTTTGCACCGCACTCGGATCAAAAGTCCGAGCGCGAGACCATGACCGCCAGGACGAGCCCCAGGTGCCACTGTTCGGTATGGGGACGGCCGGGACGGATGCCGGGGCGACGGTGGATCCGAGAATCGGGTTTCCGGTCGCCGAACTTGTTCGGGGAGTCGCCCCATGGCGGGGCGATCCAACAACAAAAACCCACACTCTGAATGACGGGAAATCCATGAAAGTACTGGTCGCGGTGAAGCGGGTCGTCGACTACAACGTCAAGATCCGCGTCAAGTCGGACAACACGGGGGTCGAACTGGCCAATGTGAAGATGTCCATGAACCCCTTCGACGAAATCGCCGTCGAAGAGGCCGTGCGCCTGAAGGAAGCAGGAACCGCCACCGAGGTGGTCGTCGTCTCCCTGGGTGTCCAGCAGTGCCAAGAGACTATCCGCACTGCGCTCGCCATGGGGGCTGACCGGGGCGTTCTGGTCCAATCCGACGCGGAGCTCCAGCCCCTGGCCGTGGCCAAGATGCTAAAGGCCCTGGTGGACAAGGAAAGCCCGGATCTGGTGATCCTGGGCAAACAGGCGATCGACGACGACGCCAACCAGACCGGGCAAATGCTGTCGGCCCTGCTGGGTTGGTCCCAGGGCGCCTTCCTGTCCAAGCTGGAGCTGGGTGAAGGGTCGGCCACGATCACCCGTGAGATCGATGGCGGCCTCGAGACCCTATCCCTGACGCTGCCCGCGGTACTGACCGCCGACCTGCGGCTGAATACCCCGCGTTATGCCAGCCTTCCGAACATCATGAAGGCCAAGAAGAAACCCATCGAGACCCTGTCGCCGGACGACCTTGGGGTCGATCCCGCGCCGCGCCTGACCACCCTGAAGGTGGAAGAGCCCGCCTCCCGCTCCGCGGGTGTGATGGTTCCAGACGTGGCCACCCTGGTCGACAAGCTTAGGAACGAGGCGAAGGTAATCTGATCATGACACTTCTCGTCATCGCCGAGCACGATAACGCTCAACTCCGCCCCTCCACCCTGAACACCATCGCCGCGGCCCAGGCCATCGCCGCTTCCGCGGGAGGCGAGATCACCGTCCTGGTCGCGGGCAAGGGATGTGGATCCGCGGCGGACGCCGCGGCCAAGGTCGCCGGTGTCTCCAAGGTGCTGAAGGCCGAGGCCGACCACTACGAACATGCCATCGCCGAAACCCTGACGCCGCTGATCGTCGCGCTGGCCAAGACCACCTCCCATGTCTTGGCTCCGGCCACCACCTTCGGCAAGAACCTGCTGCCCCGCGTGGCGGCCCTGCTGGACGTGGCCCAGATCTCGGAAATCACCGGCGTGGTGTCCGCCGACACCTTCGTCCGGCCCATCTACGCTGGCAACGCCATGGCCACGGTTCAGAGCGCCGACACCATCAAGGTGATCACGGTGCGGACCACGGGCTTCGATCCCGTCGCCGCCGAAGGGGGCTCCGCCGCCATCGAGGACGTGGCCGCCGCCCTGGACCCCGGACTGACCACCTTCGTGGGCCAGGAGCTGTCCAAGTCCGAGCGTCCGGAACTGACCAGCGCCCGGGTCATCGTTTCCGGTGGCCGCGGCATGGGGTCGGGCGAAAACTTCGCCCTGATCGAAGCCCTGGCCGACAAGCTTGGCGCCGCCGTCGGTGCCTCCCGCGCCGCGGTGGACGCGGGCTATGTGCCCAACGACTATCAAGTCGGCCAGACCGGCAAGATTGTCGCCCCCGAGCTGTACCTGGCCGTCGGCATCTCCGGCGCCATCCAGCACCTGGCGGGCATGAAGGACTCCAAGGTCATCGTGGCCATCAACAAGGACGAGGAAGCCCCGATCTTCCAGGTTGCCGACTACGGTCTGGTCGCCGACCTGTTCCAGGCCGTTCCCGAGCTGACCGCGGAACTGGATAAGTAAGAAAAGGTCGGAACCCGCCACCACCGGATGGCGGGTTCCCCACCCAAGGACCTGATCCAGGTTCCAGGGATTCCCCTTGGAGCCGAACCGCTCCAAAAGCGAAAGGCTGAAGCATGGTCGAGAAGATTGGCGTCATCGGCGCCGGACAGATGGGCAACGGGATCGCGCATGTCAGCGCGCTGTCGGGCTATTCGGTTGTGTTGATGGACGTGAATGCCCAATCCCTGGAAAAAGCCAAGGCCACCATTCGCAAGAACCTGGACCGTCAGGCCTCCAAGGGCAGGATCACCGAAGACGATGTAAATGCCGCCATGGAGCGCATTGTTACCGCGACGAGCATGAAGGCCTTCGCCGACAGTGACCTGGTGGTGGAAGCCGCCACCGAGGACGAGTCGGTCAAGCGCAAGATCCTCGCCGAGCTTTGCCCCGAGTTGAAGCCCGACTGCATCGTGGCCTCCAACACCTCGTCCATTTCCATCACCCGCCTGGGGGCTTCCACGGACCGTCCGGAGCGGTTCATGGGCATGCATTTCATGAACCCGGTTCCGGTGATGAAGCTGGTCGAGCTGATCCGCGGCATCGCCACCGGCGAGGAAACCTTCGCCCAGATCCGCGAGCTGACCCTGAAGCTGGGCAAGACCCCGGTCTCCGCCGAGGATTTCCCCGCCTTCATCGTCAACCGCATCCTGCTACCGATGATCAACGAGGCGGTTTACACCCTGTACGAAGGCGTAGGCTCCGTCGACGCCATCGACACGGCCATGAAACTGGGCGCGAACCACCCCATGGGTCCGCTGGAGCTGGCCGACTTCATCGGCCTCGACGTCTGTCTGGCGGTCATGCATGTCCTGCACGAGGGTCTGGCGGACACCAAGTACCGTCCCTGCCCGCTGCTGGTGAAATATGTCGAGGCCGGGTGGCTGGGACGTAAGACCGGGAAGGGCTTCTACGACTACAGCGGCGATACCCCCATCCCCACCCGCTGATCGGCTCCCATCCCGCCGACGACCTCCAAACCCCGCGCCCGTCCAGGACGCGGGGTTTCGCGTTTTCAACACCGATCATGGGATGGGAGGCCTTATACCAACCCGCGATCAGCTTGCCTTATCGCGGGTTGGCGGCGGCGTCATGCGGAACGCATGCCTTCGGCATGACCGACCGCCGCGCCTTATGGCGCGTAAAGCCCATTTGACTTCGTCAAATCAGAGATTTGATGGATGTTTGGCGCGGCGCGGCGCCGTAGGCGCCACCGCGATACAAGGTGCACGGGATTCACTCCATGCACCTTGGTATTAGGAAGGGGATGCATGACGGATGTCATGGCCCTATCTAGGAAACGCGGGTTTAAGTGCCGCCCGGCATCCCTTCCCTCCCCCGGAGTGTCCCATGCACCGCTTGCTCACCGGTTGGCGCCCCCATGTCCTGCTGACCCTGCTGACCGCCCTGTTCCTGGTCCCGGGCCTACTCTCCCCGCAGCCCAACGGCGGCGCCGAGGAGGCCTTCATCGCCATGACTCGGGCCCTGGCCCTCCACCAAGCCGAACCGGTGGCGAGCCCCGGCGCCCATTGGCTTGGGCTGGCCAGTCTGCACGCGACGGGCTCCCTTCTCTCCGACGCCCTCTGGCCCCACCGGCTGCCTTCGGCCCTCTGCGTCCTGCTGGCGGTTCTGATCCTGCATCAAACCGGGCGGATTTTGCTGAACCGCCCCCTGGCGCTGGTCGGCGCGGCCCTTTTCGCGGCCACCCTGGCCCTGGGAGAGGCCGGAGTCCAGGCAGGCGCCGCCGCGCCAGGGCTGGCCGCCGGACTGGCCCTGATCCAGGTCCTGGTCCGGGCCTACCATCAGGCCAATGGAGGGCCACGGCTCTCCCTTTGGCAATGCCACGGATTCTGGCTTCTTCTGGGTTTGACCCTGCTCACCCAAGGTCTCGGCTGGCCATTGGTCGCCCTGGCCCTGGCGGGCGTGCTGGCCCTGCGCCCCAAGGGAGTCGGGCGCGCCGGTCTGGGCTGGCTCGTGCCCCTGCGCCCCTTCCCCGGCGTGCTCTTCCTGGCCGCCCTGGTGGCGCCCTGGCTCGCCACCCTGCCCGAGGGCGCCCTGGCACAGGCCCTTTGGCCGGGGAAGGCCTTTTCTCCGGCCCTCCTGGCCCTGCCCGCCCTGGCTTGGCCCGGCTGGATCTTCGCCTATCCGGCGGTCAAACGTCTCTGGGCGGAGCGGGCCGACCCGGCCAACGCGGCCCTTGGGGCCTGGGCGCTCTCCGGGCTCGTCCTGGCGCCGATCCTGCCCGCCGTCGGGATGGCCGCCTTCGCCTGGACCGCGCCCCTTTGTCTGGCGACGGCCGCGGCCCTCTTCGCCGTGCGCGACGGCACCTATGCCCTGTTCCCGAAACCAGCCTCCCTCACGGTGGTGGGTCTCTGGGCCGTGGTCGCCGCCCTGGCCATTTCCCAACTGGCCCAGGACCCCGAGGCGACAGCGACCATTGGCGCGGCCACGGCGGCCCTGTCCGGAGTCTACGCCCTGGCCTTGGTCTGGCGGGGGCTCTACCTCAACGCCGCCATGGCGGGCATCCTCTGCGCCCTGGTCCTGCGGCTTGGTGGATATTAGAGCGGAATGAGGAAAAGTGTCCGCGGTTTTCCGTCTGATTCCGCTCTAACTATATGATTTAGATCACGTTTATGAAGTCAGGTCGATTCGACCTGATTTCATCGTGATCTAGAAACCTATTCGGCGGCGACCTGGACCGGAAAGGGGAGAACCTGGGCGGCTTTTTCCGGCGGCAGAGCCACACGGCAGGTCCGCCGGGATGACACCCGCGCCAGCCCATTCAGGGTCCGCATGCCAAGGGCGACGCCCCGGGGAGTCAGCCATCGGGAGAGCGTCCCTTCGTCGCCCTCCGTAACCACGCCCTGCCCGACGACCCGCTCGAACAGACGGGCGAGCATCACCTCATCGGCCCGGTGCGCCGCGCCACCCGGCGGCGCCAAGTCCAAGGGACGGTGCCCATGAACCAAGAAGATGGCGAGCAAGCTGCCCAGACTCGGCAAGGCTTCCCCCAAACCCGCCGCGAACAGGCTCCGCGTCACGTCCGAGGGAAATCCACAGGTCGCCCCGGGCGTCCTGGCCCAATGGCGCGCCGCTTCAACCATGGTGAAGCCAACGCCCCGCCCCTTCCCTTGCATGCCGACGACCTTCATGTCCCTGCCCTTCCTCATCCGCATTCGGCCCATCGGGGAATGTCCCCTAGATTTATGAGGCCATAGTATTGATATTAATAATTGATCGCAATCAAAAAGCGGAAAATGGTCCGCGTGAACAGGAACAATGGGTTCCGAAGGTTTCGAAATCCCCCGCGCGCTCCCCGAGACCTCCTATTCGACCCGCACGGCCTCGGCGAACATGTAACCGATACCGGGCATGGTCAGGATGAAGTCCGGAGTCCGCGGATTATCGCCCAATTTCCGCCGAACCCGCCCCACCAGCACGTCGACGCTCCGGTCGGTCACGGCCGTTTCCGACCCACCCATGCCATCCATTAATTGGTCCCGCGTCAGGCCCACCCCCGGACGGTCCACCAGGGTCGCGAGCAGGCCAAACTCCCCTGGGGTCAAGGCGGTGACCGAGCCGTCGGCATGGACAAGCCGCCGCTTGGTCAGGTCCAGGGTCCAATTCTTAAAGACCCGCTTCCGGCCGGTCACCAACGCGTCCTCCGGGGCCATCGCCGGCCCCTTCAGACGCCGCGCGAGATTGCGGGTCCGGACCGCCAATTCCCGGGGATTGAAGGGTTTTGTCATATAGTCGTCGGCGCCGATTTCCAGGCCGACGATGCGATCCACGTCCTCCGCCCGCGATGTCAGGATCAGGATCCCCACCCCCGGACTGGCCCGCAATTCCCGGGCCAGATCAAATCCATTCGCGTCGGGCAGGTTGATGTCCAGAATCACCAGCGACACATCTCCGCGCCGCATGGCCATGCGCATCGCCTCCCCCGTGGAGGCTTCCAGAACGGCGAATCCCTCCGTCTCCAGGGTCCTGGCGAGCAGGACGCGGGTGGTCGCATCGTCCTCGACAACAAGAACCTGCTCTTTTTTCACCATCTTTTCCGGCCCTCCCCTCGTCGGCCTCATCGTCTTTCAACGGACAAAGTTCATTATTTTTCAACAGGCTGCCAGAAAATGCGCCGGATCGACACGACGTCTCGTTCACACCTGTTTACAGAGGTTGACGGCGATTTGTCAGCACCCAATCACGGGTTAACAGCCCTGGAGCATGGTTTTCCCGCTTCCCCCTTTTCCCCCGGCGAATCGGACGTCGGGGATCGCAAAGGTCCGTATCAACTGCCTCTTGTGGAGACATTGTCATGACGTTGAACGAACTACGGCTGAGAGTCGCCGAAATCTCTGGTCTTCCCAAGGGAACGGCCGTGGACGTGGTGGACGTGGTGTTGCGGTCCATGGAGACCGGCCTCGCCCGTGGTGAGAAGATTTCGATCATGGGTTTCGGGACATTTCATCGCACCACCCGCGCCGGCTGGATCGGACGGGACCCCCGGGGGGGCGGTCCCGTGGAGATCAAACCCCTGGAGACCGTCCGGTTCCGCCCAGGCAAATACCTCAAGGCCGCCCTCGAGGAGTCCTGAGGATCCTGGACGCGAACAAGGACAGCACCCACTAGAATGCTTCGAGGCCAAGTTGGGCCAAGAAGTGGCCCAACTTGGCCTCGAAGGCACTCTAAAGTTTATAAAATTAGAGTAAAACTAGGCCAGCTTGACTCAAGCTGATCCAGTTTTACTCCAGGGGTGTCCAAGCCGATCGGACGCCCTTTTCCTTTTCCGATCCCCTCCCCTTACAGCGTGCTGGCCAAGTCCAATCCGCCGAAAACCCCAAGGAATCCCCGGAAGAACCCGATTTCTCCCATGACCTGATCGGCATAGCGGTTAGCCATCGTCAAGGCCGACGGGGGCACGTAGATGACCGCGTCACCGGGCAAGATCAGGTCGTCTTCCAGCAACGCCTGATCCCGCACCCGGTCCAGGTCCAGGCGCCGCATGCGCGGCTCTCCATCCTTGGTCAGGTAAATCACCCGAGTTCCCTCGGTCTTGGCCGAGGTGGTTGGTCCCCCGGCCATGGAAACCGCCATGAGTACCGTCAAGGGCCGGTCCGTTGTCAGCATGCCCGGCGTTTTGACTTCCCCCATGACGAAAGTCCGCAGCCCTGATCCGGAGGCCAGACTCACCTGAGTCAGCAAGGATAGGCCTTCCTTGGCGTAGGCGTCGTCCAGCCGGGCGGCCAATTCTCCCAGGGTCAGGTCCATGGCCGACAAAGCTCCCACCCCGGGCGCCACCACGGTGCCGTCGGGCATGACCGTAAGCGTCATGTCCGCCCCGAGTCCATTCCCGATATCTTGGAGGAACAAATCCGCTTCCAGGGTTCCCTGTTCCAGGGCCAGGCCGATATCCGGCGCGCGCAGCACCTCGGCGAACCGCGCCGCCAAGGCGGCCCGCGCCGCGGGCATCGACCGGCCCGCCACATCCACCGTTTGAACCTCGGGCAGGGATAGGCTGCCATCGGGCATCACCCGGATCCTGTCGGCCCGTGCCGGATCCGTCGGATCCACGCCCGTGACCCGCACCAGATCACCCGGTTGAAGCCGATAGGGATCCTCCATGGGCGTGGGATCGCGGGTGTAGCTGACGACGACCGAGTCCCCCGCCCGCAAACGATAGGGGGCCACCAGTCCGTGCATGGCCTCGGCAACCGTTGCGCTGGCCTCCGCCTTTTCTTCCAGAGTCCGCTCGGGCAAGGCGACCCGCTCTCCCCCGGGCTTGATCTCATAGGCCGCCCCCGCGCACCCCGACAGGGTAATCATCCCAGCCAGGACCATGGTACGCGCGCCACAGCGATGGGAAAGGAAGGGGATGGCCATCACGGGAAGGAACGCCTCTTCAACACGGGAACCGATGGGGGAGAGTAGAGCAGGCCCGCTTCCCAAGGGAACCGGAATCCCGACGGGACGCCTCCCTCCCTCTGGTCCCTCCCTCTGGCCGACGGCAGGCTTCATTACATTTTCGTTTTGAAAGGGACAGGCTCTCCCCTTGGCGGCGAGGAGCAAGACCCCTATTATGGGGTATGCCACCGGGTAAAAAGTCGCCTCCCCCATACCCCCCTTTCGGGATCCTGCTTCACAATGTGCCCCTATCGATCGCCAGAAGACCGCGCGGCCCGTGAGTTGGAGGAATTCCTCACCATGTTGGAATCGCGCATCACGACCCTGGCGGATACCGCCGAGGTGCTGGATCGCCATGGGGAGCACCCTCCCCGGTTCGCGGACTATTCTCGGACACGGAGCCTGACCAGCGAATGCCTGGCATTTTCCATTGTGATCGAACGGCGCTTGGAAATGTTGCCCGAGGCTCGGCGGCCAGGGGCGAAGGATCGGTTCGACCGGGCCATCATCGCCATTTGGTCCACCCTACTCGACTGTTCGTTGAAGTTTCTCAAGGCTATCGCGGAGGAAGAACACCTTCCCCTGGGATCACGGGAAGTCTTTTTGCACGAAATTAAGACCCTGTATGATGCCTACAATACACTGACCCTTGACCGCTACGCCGACAAGGTCGAGGAAGACACTCTGAGAAAGCAGAAGGCGGCGGAACGAATCCTCAATGAAATCATTGAACGCGCGCCAATGCTTCTCGACCTGGGCAACCCTGGTGGCGGACGGGGAAAGAGAGAGCATGCCTGAAATGGTGGAATGGATCGCGGTGAATGCTGTCCTCCCGGAAGTCGTGGATCGGAAACCACGGGGTCCAACTCCCTGGTTTCCACGCATTTCCAAGGACGAGAGTATTTCTGGATCAGAGTAAGTCGACCTGAACCAAAAAACTCTCTGTTTATAAAGATATTAGAGTATCCGAGTGGCCAAGCTGGCCGCGAAAGTACTCTTGAAAAGGACGCGTATGGCACGGGCGCCAGGAAAGGCGACGATGGACAAGGCGGCGACCACCAAGGGCGGCGCCCCCCAAACTGTGCGCCTGAAAGCCCGGGTGCAGAAGGGTTTCCAACTGCTGCGTGGCCTCCTGGAAAAGGCGGGCGACCAGGACGTGACCAAGCGAATCGCCCGTTGGGATTCGGTGGACGACGTGATGATCGCCGCCCCCGACCTCGTGCCTACCTTGCTGGCCGTTGCCTGGGAATTGCGTCACGACGGTGCCTTCACGGATCTGTTCCAGGCCTTGGACGGATCGGGCATCGTCGAAGACAAAAACCAGCCCATCGCCCCCTGCGGTCGGTCCTTCGCTCAGATTATCCAGTCCCACCTGTTCGCCTGTGTCCGCCTGGGCCTGGACAAGGCGGAACGGGACTGGTCGGTGAAGGAGGCCCGGCGGGCCCAATCCCGATGGCGCAAGCAGCAAGCCGAGGCCCCCAAGGGCCTGTTGAAGGGCCTGTTCAAGCGGGAGAAGGAACCGGTGTTCGATCCGGCCGATTTCCGCCGGCGATTTCCTGGCCACGGCCTCTACGAGGCCTTGAAGCCCCATCTAAAGCGGCTCGATCAGTTTCCCCTGGTTCCCGCCTATGTCCAATTGAGCTGCGCCCAGGCGGAGGTTCTCGATGACCTGCTGGAAGGCTTCAACAAGCCCGACCAGATCCTGTTCCTCGCGTCCTTGACTGAAACCGACATCAGCGTGCTACGCCGATGTGCGCGCATCTACGCCAATTGGAAGCTGTTTCCACCAAAACCCAAGAAGCGGCCCAATCAGGAAGACGAACCGTTCACCGAGGAAATGGCGCGCGCTCTGGCCGTGGAGGAATCCCGAGTCTTCCGCGACCTCATGGCCAACCACCATCAGGCCATGGACAAACTCAAGGAAATGGGACCGAGCGCGGAAAAGCTCATCCACATGGTGGCGCCGATTTTCCGCGACCGTATCTGGGAAATCTTCGCCGACGACACAGCGTTGTTGAATGTGATCAACACGCCCGAGCATTTGGTCGGTGCCCTGGGTCCCTTTTGCCGCCACGTCCCTCCGGCCTTATCGGAGATCTTGCTGCAGATGAACGACCAAGAGGTCATCAAGGATATCCTGCGGTTCTGCCGGGAAACCTTCAAGGAGAAGGACTTCGCCTTCTACCTGTCCGATCCGTCCAGAATACCCATCTGGACCGCCCTTCCGAAGAAATTCAACAATAACTTCAAGTACCAACGAGACGCCATGAAGAGCAACCTGATCCGCAACGAGAGCGACTTGCGGACCGTCGCCGCCGGGATCTTCGAATCCCTGCGACAGGGCAGGGAACTGTAGGCGCTCCCGGTGAACGCGGGGCACCAACGGTGGAAGGACCCAATGGGCAAGGATGAGATCTCCAAGACCACCGGGGACAGGCAACAAAGCCGGTCCCCGGGCGAAGGCCGGACAGGCGGGTCACCGGCGCGGAATGCCCTGTCCAGGGGACTTCGCTGGGCGGGCATCGCCCTTCTGACCGGGCTCGTTTTCTGGCCCGTCGCCAATCTCCTGGTCTACCGCCTCGTCCCCGTTCCCTTCACCCCCTTGATGCTCCTGCGCTTGGTCGAAGGCGAAGGCTTGGCCAAGGACTGGGTCCCGCTGTCCAGAATTTCCCCCAATCTCCGCCGGGCCGTGATCGCCAGTGAAGATGGACGGTTCTGCGACCACGCCGGGTTTGACATGAAGGAACTGGAAAAGGCCTGGACCGACTTCCAAAAAGGCGGGCGCCTGCGCGGCGCGAGCACGATCTCCATGCAAACGGCGAAGAACCTGCTGTGGTGGGATGGCCGAAATTTTGTCCGCAAGGGACTCGAGGCCTATTCCACGGCCCTATTGGAATTGCTTTGGCCCAAGCAGCGCATTCTCGAGGTCTATCTGAACATCGTCGAATGGGCGCCCGGAGTCTATGGCGCGGAGGCCGCGGCCCGGCATCATTTCGGAGTCCCAGCGGCGAACCTGTCCACCCGCCAAGCAGCCCTGTTGGCGGTTGTTCTCCCCAATCCCCGGGAATGGTCCGCGGGCAAGCCGGGACCCTATGTGTCCCGGCGCGCGGGCACGATCCAGGCCCGGATGGGTTCGGTGGCCCTGGAAGCGGATGGCCGCTGCCCGCCCCGCTCCACCACCGCCGGCTCCGGAAAATAGCGCATGAACGACGCCGTCGACCGCGCCGAATCCCTTTTTCTCCGACTGCGCGACCAGGGCGTGTCATTTATGGTTCCCGGCGGCGAATTCAATGTCTTTGGGCTCAGCTTGGCCCGGGGACTGGTGGACCTCGGCATCCCCTGCTTCGGACAGGCATCCGACTGGCCGGTGGACCGGGGAGGCGACTGCCCGCTGATCGACGCCCCAATCCGCCTCGCCACCAGCGGACTTGTGGTGGTCGACATTCGGGCGATCCAGGGACGGGCCAACCGAACCGAACCGATCGCACTCGACCGGTTGCGAAAGCTTGGGCCGGAGAGACTGGTCTTTCTGTTGGACACGGACGACTCGACCAACCGAATCACACCCAAGGACATCCCGACCCTGGTCTCCCACGAAAACCGATTGTTCGAAGTGGAGGGCTGGCGCCTGCCCTGGTGCTTTGGACTGATGCCCTCGACGCTGCCGAAGATCGAACGGATAAATCCGGGTCCCCGAACCGACGTCATCAACCGCGCCTTCACCCCCTCCTTCCACCAGGGACTGAGGGATCACCTCGACGCTATCCTATTGCCCCGTCTGGCCGAACGGCGCCCCATTGACCGGTCTCTGGACCCTGGAACCGACCGTGTGCGAACAGCCTATATGCGCCGCCTGAGCGAAGCGGACATCTGCCTCGCCTATGGTGGACAGTTCATGCCGGATATTACCTCCAACCCATTCCTGATGCGAAGCCAAGCGGCCTTGATGAACCACGCCCAGTTCCACGGGGGGCCGGTGCTCTTCCGGTGGGACAGCTGGAGATTTTGGGAGAGCTTGGCCTGCGGGGCGGCGACCGTGCACGTGGACCTCGAGAAATACGGCTGCCATCTTCCCGTCATGCCCACCAACTGGGTCCATTACGTGGGCCTGGACTTGGGCAATTTGGAGCGGGACATCGACCGCCTCCTGTCCCCGGAGACGGACCGCCGGGCCATCGGCGAGGCGGGTCGGACCTGGGTTCGCCAGCACTATTCTCCCGTCGCCCAGGCCTTCCGTCTGATCTCGTCCCTCGCCCTTGCGGGCCGGGGATAACGCTGGAGTCGAGCTCAGTCCTTGAAGAAGGCCTCGTATTGGTCCGGCTTGAACCCCAACACCAGGGCGCCATCCCGCTCCAGGACAGGCCGCTTGATCATGGAGGGGGACTCCACCATCAGGGCGATGGCCTTGTCCCGATCCAGGTCCGTCTTTACCGCATCGGGCAGTTTGCGGAAGGTGGTCCCCGCCCGGTTCAACACTGTTTCCCACCCCAAGGCATCGCACCAGCGGCCCACCATCTCCGGCGTCACCCCTTCCTTCCTATAGTCATGGAAAGCATGGGCAATGCCGTGGTCGGCCAGCCAAGCGAAGGCCTTTTTCATGGTGTCGCAATTCTTGATCCCGTGGATCACGGTCGCCATGGGGCACCTCCAACACTTCAGTTCGGGGTCGAGGAGAAAGGGCGTGGCGGGGGATTCAGCTTTCAGAGCGGGCAAGAACCACACGCCGCGCCGCCAGGAACCACAGGATAAGGCCGCCCCCCTGAATCAGATGGTAGAGCGTATTGGCATTCAGGACGTCGGGATCCAGGGCAAAACCACTGACCTGGACACCCGCGGCGACGAAGGTGACCCCGACACCGATGGCACCCAGCCAGCCCGCCCGCTCCGTCCCCGGACGGCGGGTCACGATGATAAAAGCCCCCAACAGGAAGAGGGCCGCGGGCAGGTAATTGGCGATGGCCAGAGGAAACTCCCAATACAGGGCAAGGACGATACTGGCATAGATCAGGACTTCGATTCCGGCGATCAGAACGACCCGCCGGTACCAGCGGTCCGACAGGCAGAGCGCCGCCCCCAAGACCCATCCCAGCCCCGCGACGACGCCAATGCTGATCATCGTCGCCCGCCACAGAGGCAGGGTCCAAGCGGATCCCGTGGTATAGACAAAGCCATGGAACGTTCCCCCCAGAAGGGGCGGCAGACTTCCCGCCAGGAAGAACAGGAAGAACAGGCTTCGGATCCGGCGCCCGGCCCCTCCCGCGGTCGGAACCCTGGCGATCAGAGACGCGAGAATCAAACTTTCAAGCGTCAGGGCATAATCACTGAGCGTAACGGCCGGATCGAGCATCTGGGATGTCTCCATGGACAAGAAAAATCCTCTAGCGTATTCCGAGATCAAGTTGGGCCGCTTCGCGGACCAACTTGATCTCTAAGATACTATAAAATCTATAGAATTAGAGTGAAACCGAGGCAGATTTTCCCAAGCTGATCCAGTTTCACTGCTAGCGACTGTCGAGGGCCGCCCGCAAACGGTCGTTTTCCGCTCTCAAGACTTCGAGCCGGCAGACATTGTCGAAACCAATGGAAATATTGTCGCAGAAGACCTGCACCAGTTCCCTGTCACTGGGTCGCAAGGGGGCGTCGGCACCCAGGTAGATGACCGTTTCCCGGCCATCCCGCGTGGGCATGTAAAGCGCCGTGGCCGAGGGAACCACTTGGGTTTCGTGCTTTTCCAGGGCTTCTTGGATGAGCCGCAAAACCTCGAGGTGTTCCAATGCCTCCAACGGGCGCCCGCTCATTTCCTCGAAGGCACCGGATGCGGCCAGAATGGTCACCGGTCCCGGCTCCCCCGTGTCATCGCGCATCACCTGGGCGCAGAGGATACCATCCCCCGATATGCCCAAGAGGGCATTCAGCTGGATCAGCACCCCCGCGGCGAATTTTTCCATGGACCGCTGCTGAAACAAGGACGCGGAGGACTCCAGGATCTGGCGCAACCCCCGGCGGGAATGCACCAGGGCCATGATATCGTCATAGCCGCGCAGGGCTGAAATCAAGGTGGTGTGCAGTTTTTGCGCCGTGAGTTCGGTCTTGGCCTTGTAATCGTTGATATCGTAGGCCTCGATCACTTCCCGTTCGGGCGCTTGTCCCGGTTGGCCGGTGCGCAGAATAATGCGGACATGGCGGTTCCCCATGTCCTCTCGGATAGCGCGGACCAGACGAAGGCCCGCGTCGTCCGTTTCCATGACCACGTCCAGCAGGATCACCGCCACATCGGGCAGGGTCGCCAGGATTTCCCGGGCCTCGACCGCGGAATGGGCCGAATGCATGGTCAAGGCTCGCCCCTTGTAACGGATTTCGCTCAACAGCATGCGAGTCAGGGAATGGACTTCCCTGTCGTCGTCCACCACCAGGATGGCCCAGGGCGTGAGACCCAGGTCCGAGGGAGCTTTTTCCTCCTCGTCCTCGACGAAGAAAAGGGAATCGTCTTCCACGAAGGAGAGGGACTCATCCTCGATCCACTCCGGAGAGGAGTCGTCCCGTTCGTCGCCCGCCATGCCCGTCGTCCTTCCTGTTTCCGCGTGAGTAATCGGCCGAACCTAACATGGGCTCCGCCCCAACCCCCAGGGAAATGGACAGGGAAATGGATCCGACAAACATTGGAAACCAACGGCACGGGTTAACCGAAAGCGGCGATTTCCGCGGACAAATCCGGTCCCAGGCGATCCCTGGACTGGCGGATGGACACCGGTCATGGGAAGGGAAGCTCAGTGCATCCGCGCCCTGTCGCCACAAAACCGAAGCATATCCGCCGCGGCATGGTCCACCCCCTCGACGGCCCGCATATCCAGAACAACCCGTCTGACCCAGGGGTCCTCCAAGGCCCGCGCCAAAGCCCCCGGATCCCGCCCCTCGCGGTAGGACAGGGGGTCGGAGGTCGGAAAAAGCCACCCGGACCGCTTCCCCGATATCTCCCATCGCAGGGGCCGACATGGCTTTTACCTCCACGCGACACACACCCTTGGGATCGTCCGTTCAATTGGGATCGCCCGTTCAATCGCGCGCCTTTACGGAAACAAGGGGCGCGCCCCACCACCTCACGACGGTCCTTTCACGACCTTCGGCTTTGGGTTCAAGGGCCTACTCTACCAAAATCAGCCAGCCCCTTCATCCCCAAATCCGCTGGGGAAAGGCCGCGAACCGCTCGACATTTCACCAAATCCTCACCAGGATTCCGAGCGTCTATGCGCTTGTGACCGGGTCACCGCGTTCCTGAAGCGGCTCCTCGAAGGGGAATGGCCCTCCCTCTGGCTGGACGCACCCAACCTGAAGGCCCGCCAGAACAATCGTGTCGCCTCTGTCACCGTTGTTCCGACCCTGGGCGTCAACGCCGATGGGCGCCGGGAGGTTTCCGGCATGGACATTGGCCTGTCTGGACCGGAGGGACCGCCGCCTGTGTCGATACCGCCTTCGCCCAACCCGACACGGCATTGGCGAAAGCTCAATGGCGGCAAGTCGCGGACCAAATGCGCCAGAAATTGCCCAAGGTGGCCGCGATCATGGATGACGCCGAAGAGGACGTCCTGGAAGCCATGTCCAACGGGGGCGAGGATATCACGCCCTTGCCGGCGACCGCGGACAGTTAGCCCAACCGCACGGCCTTGCCGGGATACCCAAAGCCCCCCTTCGCTCCTATACCACGCCAGGGGGACACGATCGTGGAAATCGTGAAACAGGACCGCACCGAGCGGGGGAAGGGTTCGCCCAATGGCCCACCGGTCCCGCCGTCACAACTGGACCCGCGCCAGTGCCGAGGAGGCCCTGGCCAGGATCATCGCGACCGCGGACATCGTCGGCCACCGCGATGCGCCACCATGGCGCACCGATCCGGCCCGGGGAATCCTCGGGACGGGGTATCCCATATGGTCCTGGTGAAACCCAAGGGCCAAACAAGAAAGCACTCCGCCTCGGATTCGAGGCGGAGTGCTTTCTTTATTTGCTTGCTGACCCCCTGCGGACCCGAGAAAATCGATAGGTCTCGCAAAAGGAGCTAAGTCCTTGTCAAAATTGGTGCGACCGAAGGGAGTCGAACCCCTGACCTTTGGCTTCGGAGGCCAACGCTCTATCCAGCTGAGCTACGGTCGCCCGGGAAGGAACGGGACACTACTCCATCCTTTCGCATCCGCCAAGGGGGAAGAAGCGCCTTTTTTCCGCCGCCCCCCCAAAGGACCGAAATGCCTCCTCGGAGCCCACCCCGGTTGGGGGTTGATCGAGATGGCCGCGGTGCTCGCCATCCTCGGATTCGCCGCCTGGGCCACTCTCTTGGCCCTGGACTCCCACAACCGGAACGCCACGCGGCTTCAGGCCCAATCCCAGGTGGACGACCTGCTGGAACGCCTCGCGGCCTTCGCCTGGGCCGAAAGCCGCTTGCCCGCGCCGGACCAGGACGGGGATGGCCGAGAGGACACCCCCGCCGAAGGGGCGGGCGACGCCCTGCAAGGCGGCCTCCCCTGGCTGACCCTCGGCGTCGCGAAGCGGAACGCGCGGGATCCCTGGACCCACCCCCTGATCTACGCCGTGACCCGAACGGCCACCGCCCCCAGTGCCCTGGCCGATGCCCTGATCTGGCCCGAAGGCGCCTTAACCATCACGGCACCCGGGGAGAGTGAGGAGCGGGGAAGGACAGCCCTGGTTCTGCTCCTCTCCCGGGGTCGGAACGGGGCCCGTCCGCCAACCCCAAATGGCGCCGAAGGCGAGAACACCGATGGAGACACGCGGTACCGCCAAGAGGCGGGAGAGGACGATGGCGACGCGGCGACCTTCGACGATCTGCTCGCCTTTCGAACCCCGGGCGCTCTGGCCGTCGCCATGGGGCGATCGCCCCCCCTCCTCCCCGCCGGGCCCCTCAATCTGCCCACCACCCGGGAGGCCCTGTCCGGGCAAGCCAACATAACTTGGACCGCGCGGGGCCTGGGGGGCGTCGTCCAGGACAGCGGCCAATCGACTCTGACCGTCGACGGAGCCCGCCTCGTCGCGGAGGGGGGAACCCTTGCCGTGGACGCCGCTTCGGGGAACCGGGGCCTCGGCGTATACTCCGGCGCCGCGCCCCTCACCGATAGCTCCGCCCTGGTGGAGGGAGGAGAGTTGGGCCTGGACGCCTCCAATCCCGACTTCCCCCGGGCTCTGACCGTCCTGTTCGACCGTCCCCAGGCGCGGGTTTCCCTCGCCCTGACCGGTCTGGAGGGGCTTCGCCAGGTCGACCGGGCCTGGCTACGGGCCAACGATCCGACGTTCGCGCGATGCCTCTCTCCGCTAAACCGGTCGGGAGGGTGCGAGGTGGCTTGGCGGGACGGCACACGTTTGGAATTTTGGGACGGGGAGAGTCAGCTCGGGACCCTGGAACTGCGAGGCTGTCCGACCGAGGGCCTTGGGGCCACCGCGACGTTCACGGACCTGAGTCAGGGCGGCCAGGCCTTCACCGGCCTGCGCCTTGTCCCCCTGCTCGTCGTGGATGACTCCGGCCACCCCATCCCTGGAGAAGCCAGTTTCTTCCGCCTGTCCAGCCTAACCGCGAGCCAATGCGACGAAAGCTGCCCAATCCCTCCCTCGCCCCTGGTGGCTTGCCCATAGGGAGAAAAGACCTTTATCTAGGTGTAGGCTAGGTGTGGGCTAGGGAAACAAGAACCAACAGACCTTCACGCGATCAAGCATGTATCCCTTCGGTCTGATTTTGGCGTTCGGGGGGGGAAAGGCGACTCCATTCTTCATTTGGTTCTTGCCAAAGACGGTACCACGCCTAACTTTGCGTCATGCGTCGGCTCTACCACAACACCCTGTCCCCGATGGCGCGCAAAGTGCGCGTCGCCCTCTCGGAAAAACGGCTCGAATACGAGATCGTGATCGAGGAAACGTGGATTCGAAGCGAAAGCTTCCTGGCCCGTAATCCGGAAGGAGAGGTCCCCGTTCTGGAAGAACCCGCCGGGGCAACCATCTGCGATGCCGGGGCCATTTGCGAATATCTGGAGGAGGTCTATCCGGACCCCCCCCTGCTCGGCTCCGATCCCCGCCACCGGGCGGAGGTCCGGCGGCTCGTGGCTTGGTTCGACCGGAAATTCAATCGGGAAGTGACCGAACCCATCGTTCAAGAAAAATTGCTGAAGCGTGTCGTCTCGGGTGGTGCGCCGGACAGCCGATTGATTCGGGCTGGCCGGGCCAACGTGCACACCCATCTGAAATATATTTCCTGGCTGATCGATCGCCGCCGCTGGTTGGCGGGAGATGTCCTGACCTACGCCGACATCACGGCGGCCTGCCACCTGTCCCTGATCGACTACGCCGGAGACGTGCCCTGGGATGAGCATCCCCAGGCCAAGGAATGGTATGCCCTGATCAAATGCCGCCCCAGCTTCCGCCCACTTCTCGCGGAAATGGTTCCCCATATCCGCCCGCCCCGCCACTACGCCGACCTGGATTTTTAGGGTCGACCGATTTTCGACCGACCTCGGATTAGGAAAAACGGGAAATCAGGCGTGTCCAGAGTCCTCGGACAGCAAGCGAGGGTCGATTCCCAAACGGGACATGGCCGCCGTGTATTTGTCTTCCAGGGCGGTTTCAAACAGCAGACGCCGGTCCGCTGGAACGGTCAGCCAAACGTTTTCCTTCAATTCCCCGTCCAATTGGCCCGCGCCCCATCCGGCATAGCCCAGGGCCATGATCGCCCGCCCTGGCCCTTGCCCCTGGGCGATGGCCCGCAGGACATCCAGGGTGGCCGTGAGGGCGGTGGACTCGTCCACGAACAGGGTCCCCTCGTTCTCGTAGTCCCGCGTATGCAGGACAAACCCCCGCATGGTTTCCACGGGACCACCGAACTGGACGTGGATCTGTTCACAATGGGCGGTGGGCTCGATTCCCAACTGGCCGACGATGTCCGGAAAGGAGATTTGCTCCATGGGGCGATTGATGACAATCCCCATGGCCCCCTCCTCCGTATGGGCGCAGAGGTAGATCACCGTGCCCTCGAATCGCGGATCCCCCATGCCGGGCATGGCGACTAGACATTGGCCCGTGAGGTAGCCTTCGTGCTGTTGTGCTGAATGCATCATATCCGTTAAATAAGCCGTCCCCTTGGCCTCCACAAGTTCCGCGTCCCGGTAACGGTCCCGTGAGAGTTCTTTTCCCACCTTGCCAGAAACCGCGCCAAGGGACAAATGTAGGGTCCAATCAGCAACCCGGCCCCGCCGGAGAGCGAGGTTTTCCGTGATACGGCGTCCCATCCTGGCCCTGTTTTTCTTCACCCTGATCCCGCTGGTGGGAGGAGGGTCCCTGGCCCTTGCCCAAGGGCCAGAACCCGGAACGTCGGCCTGGGTGGAGAAGCCCCATTCCCGCATGCGGCTGGTCAGCGCGGTAACCGGGGTCGGCGACGCCGAGACCCTGACCCTGGGGCTCGAGGTGGAGCTGACGGACCACTGGAAAATCTATTGGCGGAGCCCCGGCGACGCGGGCTATCCACCGGACATGGACTGGAGCGGCTCGGTCAATCTGGCGGAAGCCCCCTTCCAATGGCCCGTTCCCACGCGTTTTTCCGTGCTGGGCATCGAAACCGTCGGATATCAGGGCCGGGTCATCCTGCCCATCGCGGCCAAACCCATTCAACCCGGCGACCCCCTGATTCTGAACGCCAAGGTGGACTACCTGATCTGTTCGGATATCTGCGTGCCCGACCAGGGGCAATTCGCCTTGATGCTCCCCCCGGGTCCGGCCAAGCCCTCGTCCCAGGCCCACGCGATTTCCCAATTCCTCGCCCAGGTGCCCAAGGCGAGCCCCTCCCACGGCCTGTCCGTGACCGAAGCGGTGATCGAACCCGGTGGCGTGGTTCGGGTCGCGGTCACCGCGACCCCCCCCCTTGACCAGCCCGACCTGTTCCTCGAAGCCCCCCCCGGTCTCGCCTTTGGCGCGCCCACCGTCACCCTGAGTGACGGCGGCCAACGGGCGGTCCTTCGGGCCCCCCTGGAGGGTGAGGCGGACCTGACGGGACAGACTATCACCGCCCTGGTGGCCGACGGCGTCCGGGGGGTGGAGACGGCCATCGACACGGCGTCCCTGGCGGCTCCTGGCGCTCCTCTGGCGCCCAATCCCGGGCGGGCGTTGGTGGCGGATTTGGGCGACGCCTCCTCCCCCCCCACCCTCTGGGCCATGCTTGGCCTCGCGCTGCTGGGGGGGCTGATCCTCAACCTCATGCCCTGCGTGCTGCCCGTCCTCTCCCTCAAGATCCTGGGCCTGGTGGGCCATGGCGGCGGCGCCCCCCGACGCGCGCGCCTGTCCTTCCTGGCCACCAGCGCGGGCATCATCGCCAGCTTCCTGGCCCTGGCTGGCGCGGCCATCGCCCTGAAAGCGGCGGGCGCCGCGGTGGGCTGGGGCATCCAATTCCAGCAACCCCTGTTCCTGACGGGCATGGTGATCCTGCTCACCCTGTTCGCCGCCAATCTTTGGGATCTTTTCGAAATTCCCCTCCCCAGTATCCTGTCGGGCCTGGGAGGCCAGGGCGTCGAGGGTGGATCCCTGGTCGGGTCCTTCGCCACCGGTGCCTTCGCCACGCTGCTGGCCACCCCCTGTTCCGCCCCCTTCCTGGGAACCGCCGTGGGCTTCGCCCTGGCCGGAACCTCCGTCGACACCCTGGGGATCTTCCTGGCCCTGGGGCTGGGCATGGCCTTGCCCTATCTGGCCGTGGCCACGGTCCCCCGCCTCGCCACCCGGCTGCCCCGCCCCGGCCCCTGGATGGTCAAGTTGCGTTGGCTGCTGGGCTTCGCCCTCGCCGGAACGGCGGTCTGGTTGCTAAGCGTCCTGGCCGTCCAGGCGGGAGCGGTCGGCGCGCTCGCCATCGGTCTGGCCATGGCCGGGGCGGTGAGCCTTCTGGCCCTGGCCTCCCGCGCCCCCTCCACCCGCGAGTTGGCCCTGGGCGCCGTGGTCTTGCTGTTCGTGGGATCGGGGATCCTTGCCCTCCAGGAGCGACAGGCCCCCTCGGGACCGTCCCCCACCGGGGGCCAGGAGGCGACCGTCTGGCGCCCCTGGTCGGCCAAGGAAACGGCCCGACTGGTGGCCGAGGGCAAGACGGTGCTGGTGGACGTGACCGCCGACTGGTGCGTGACCTGTCTGGTGAACAAGGCCGCGGTCCTGGACCGGGAGCCCGTCGCCACCTTGCTGGCCAAGGGGGAGGTCGTACCCCTCCGCGCCGACTGGACCCGCCCGGACCCGTCCATCGCCGCCTATCTGGCCAGCTTCGACCGCTACGGTATCCCCTTCAACGCCATCTATGGCCCCGAGGCGCCAGAGGGAATCGCCCTGCCCGAGTTGCTGACCGATAGCGCCGTCCTGGACGCCGTGGCGCGGGCGTCGACCGCGACGCTGGCGGAAAAATAGCCCGCTGGCCCTTCGCGAAGTCCCCTCCGCTCCCCACATGAAGGCCAGTTGACTTCATCATACACACACGGAGTTTTCCATGATCAGCGTCGGCGACCGCCTTCCCAAGGCCACCCTGCACCGCAAGACCGAAGGGGGCATCGAAGCCCTCGACACCACGGAATTCCTGGGCAAGGGTTTGGTGGTCCTGTTCGGGGTGCCGGGCGCCTTCACGCCCACCTGCTCCGACTACCACCTGCCCGGCTTCGTGGACTCCGCGGCCGACTTCAAGGAAAAGGGCGTGAACGTCCTGGCTTGCCTGTCCGTGAACGACGCCTTTGTCATGGACGCCTGGGGCAAGACGCGCGGCGCCGAGGGCAAGGTCGAGATGCTGGCCGATGGAAACGGCGACTTCGCCAAGGCCCTAGGCCTGGAACTGGACCTGACCGCCAAGGGCCTGGGCAAGCGGGTCCAGCGCTTCGCCATGGTCATTTCCAATGGCGTGGTCACCAATCTGTTCGTCGAGGAAGGGGGCGGCTTCAAGGTTTCCGGCGCCGAATACGTCCTCGAAAACATGTGAGCCCGTGGGCCGTCCGGTGGGCGGGAGAACATCCGCCTACCGGCAGCGCTCACGAATCAATGCGAATGGCCCGCGTGACCGTGATTGGTCGCGTCGGCGGCCTCGACCATCACGTCGATCTCAAGCTCTCCCAAGCTGGTTTGAAGCTCCAGGTCCAGGTGCTGCCCCTTGACCAGGGCTTCGGACAGGCCGGAAAGCCGCAGGGCCACCTCCTTGGGGCGCAGGACGAGGTCATGGCCCGGCGCCACCGGAATGGAGGGAAGGGGCAGATAGCGTTCCTCACCGTTCTCCAGGGCGAAACCAACGATCTCCGCGCTCTCCGCCCAATGGGCATGGGCACCCAAAAGGGTAATCGGCGCGTCCCCCTCGTTCTCCAGATCCATGAAAATCAGGGCGTCCCGCCCGCTGGTCGCCCGGGTCCAGGGATGAACCACATGCAGGCCAGCTTGTTCAAAGACGTGGGAAACCTCTCCGTCGGCATTATGGTCGTGACCATGGTCCGGATCCGCGGCCAGAAGGGGAGACGCGGTGAACAGCAGTGCCCCGAGGGCAAGGAAAAAGCGTGTCATGGACCTAACCTTCTTTTAAAGAAATGGACGTTGAAACGAGCGGAAGGGTCAGGCGCGCAATCCTTCGGTGATCGGCTGGCGCGGAATGGCCAGGGCCGGAACCAGGGAAAGAAGGCTGGTCACGGCCAGGAAGGCGGCGGCCAGATGGACCTCGCTCCACCCCAGGCTGGCACGCACGAGGATGTCCGTATGGCTGGTGACCACGCGGGACAGCAGCTCGGCGGCCCCCCATCCCACCAGCAGGCCGCCAACCGTTCCCAGGACCAGCAGAGTGACCCCATAGGACCAGATCACCGCGACCACGAAGCGGCGCGGCGCGCCCAAAGCTCGCAGCATGGCCGTTTGACGCTGGACCAGCCGAGTCAGGATCGACAGACCCAGCAGGACCGAGGCCGCGACCAGGACCTGGGTGACCACCGACATCAGGGACATGGCCCGGCGCAGGTCCCCCATGATCCCATACAGGTTGGCCAGAATCGTCCCGGGGAAAAAGGCCATGGTCTCCCGGTCCCGGGAAAATTCCGATTTCAGGGCGTAATTCGCCCAAAGGGCCGAGGCATGGACGACAATGGCCGGCGTCCCTGGGAACAGCGCGGCGTCGAAGGGCGGACCCAGGCGATCTCCGTCGGACACCCGATGACCATCGGCCAGCCCATGGACCCGCCAGACGGCTTCCACGGGGATCAGGATGGCCTTGTCCCAGGGTGTCCCCGTCCGCGCCATCTTGCCGACGACGGTGAAGACCACCCCTTCATGCTCGTCGCCGTCGGCGCCATCGCCATGCCCATGGGCGGGAGTGAAACTCTCTCCGATGTCGACCGGCGCCCCGGCCCCCGCGATCGCCTCGAAGGGGGTGGTCCAGATCCGTCCTTCCATCCGCCCATCGCTCAGATAGGGGACGAAATCGGCGATAGTCCCGATGACCGACGCCCCTTGATAGCTGTCGCCAAAGGCCAGGGGCGCGGCGATCTCGACATTTTCATGCCCGGCAATCTCGTTGTAAACCGCGCCCGATAGCAAGGGCACATCCGAGGGCTGGAGAAAGACCGAGGCCAGCATCATGGTCATTTCCGAGCCGGGCGCCGAAACGACCAGATCAAATTTGTCCGCGGCATGGGCCATGCCCACCCGCAACCCCCGCTCCTGGGCGATCAGACCGATCCCCATGCCCACCGAAATGGCGATCAGGGCCACGAAAACCGCATTGGCCCAGCGGAACCGCCGCAACAGGGCCGCGATCAACGGACCCGGCGCGAATCCGCGAAGCAGGAACAGGGCAAGGGCCAGGACAGGCAGGACGAGCGCGACGAGCACCAAACCATCCTGGATTCCCGGAGGCAGGCGAAACCAAATGTCTTCCATTACGCCGCTCCCTCCGACGCCAGGCGCCCATCCCGAACGGTGATCACCCGGTCCATGCGGTCCAGCAACCATTGGTCGTGGCTCACCGCGATGAGGGTCGTGCCCCTTGTCCTGGCCAGTTCGACCAAATCCTCGATCAGGCGGTCGGCGGCTTCCCGGTGCAGACTCGCCGTTGGTTCGTCGGCGAGGAGAATGGGCGCGTCCGCGGCCAAGGCGCGGGCGATGGCCACCCGCTGGCGTTCCCCACCGGAGAAACTGCCGACCACCCGAGGGGTCTCGGGAAGGCCCAGTTGGCCGAGCAGATCACCGGCCCGCTTCCGCAAGGGCGCGCGGCGCGCCCGGGGATGGAACATGGCCGTCAGGGTCGCGTTGGCCAGGGGACCCAATTCGTCGAACAACAGAAAATCTTGGAAAATCATGCCAATATGATCGGCGCGAAAGCGCGTCCGAGCGTCCTCTCCCAAGTTCAATAGATCGGCTTCTTCCCAGCACACCCGCCCCTGCGCATGTTGGATCAATCCGGCGATGGCATGGAGCAGAGTCGTTTTTCCCGCCCCAGAGGGTCCGCTGATCCCGACCAGCGCCCCCCTGGGAAGCGCAAAGGAGTCCACTTCCAGGATCGGGCGGTTGTCGGACCCAAGGACCACCAGTCCCTCGACCGTCAGGGCAAGTCCCATTTGCTCAAAACCTCTCGTAGCGGGCATTACCCAGACGCGCCATGGACCAGAAGCCCGTATCCGGATCCGTATAGGGGCCCAATTCCAGGATCCCCCGCACCGTTATCAGCACATTGAAGGGGATAACGTCGACAACGCGTTTTGTGTAAATCGCCAGGATATCCTGGGGCCATTCCGTATCGGGTTCGCAGAAGGGGCAAACCGCCAAGGGCATCTTGGTCAGAACGAAAAAGGCCGCATCGGCCTTCAAGGGAGGCGCCATGAAGCCTTCCACGATGACGTCACGCCCTTTCAGGGACTCGGCCAGATCAGAGAACGACCGGTCCTTATTGTACAGATCCCGCAATTTGATCGGACCATCCGCGGCCTGGGACAGGCTGGGAGTGGCCAGGGAAACCGCACAGGCAGCTAAACAGAACGCACGACGAGTCAGCATGGGATCCTCCTGTTCAAGCAACCGGGGAGGACCTTGATGTCCTCCCCGGCGTGATGCTGGATGCGACGATCTTACTGACCGTTGTTCACGGCGTAGTCCATGACATGGAAGATGTAGTTCTGCTCGATGGTCCCATCGAACAGGTGGGCCCAGGGACCCTTGGCGTAGAGCGCCACGTCAACACCGGAGTGGGTCTCGGAGTCCTTGGGGATCAGGACCTGCTGGTTGTAGTCGAGGTCCTGGGCCTGCTCCTGGGTAATCTCCGGACGGCCTTCCGGCGCGGTGTAGGAACCGTCTTCCTGCTTGATCAGCACGGAGGACGTCCCGTTCAGGTAGCCCACGACAGTGTAGGGCTTGCCATCGGCGGCGAGAACCGGCTTGTCGGCATGCTTGATGCCTTCGTTGGCGACATCCATGCAGAGACCATCGATGGGGGTCCCACGACCGCAGTAGCCGTTCATGGCGATGGCATGTTCGTGGTCGGCGGTGACGATGATCAGGGTGTCCTCATCATTGGTCATCTCGTCGGCCAGGGCGATGGCATCGGCGAAGGCCTTGCCGTCGATCATGGCGCGCTTGGCGTTGGTATCGTGGTTGGCGTGGTCGACGCGGCCCGCTTCCACTTCCAGGTAGAAGCCCTTGTCGTTGCCGCCGAGGACCTCGAGGGCCTTCTTGGTCATATCGGCCAGGGAGGGTTCCGTTTCCGGACGATCGGCCTCGTAGGAGACGTGGCTATCGGTCCACATGCCCAGGATCGGCTTGTCGTTGGTCGCGGCGTCCAGGCTGGCCTTGTCCGACGCATACTGGATGCCAGCGGCCTGGGCGCGTTCCACCAAATTCACAGCGTCGGGACGGTGACCCTTGCCGCCGTTCGGAGTCGCCGTGCCCTTCGGAATGAAATACCGGGCGCCGCCGCCGAGCGCGATATCGACCGTCCCGGCTTCCATGGCGTCGATGAGCTGGGTGGCGATGTCCTTCTGGGCGGTGCAGCCCTCGGGGACTTCGTCTTCCCAGTTGCGGTGCGCGGTCTTGGCGTAGACCGCCGCCGGGGTGGCATGGGTCAGGCGCGCGGTGGTGACGGCGCCGACGGACTTGCCCGCCTCGGTCATCAGTTCGGAGAACAGGGTCAGTTCATTCCCGGCCACGGTTCCGCAATCGTCGGTGATGGCGTTCTCACCCAGGTTGATCAGGTTGAAGCGCTGCTTCACACCGGTGTTCATCGCTCCGGCGGTCGGGGCGGAATCCGGGGTCTGGGCGTTGATGTTGTAGGTCTTGACCAGGGCCAGTTCGGGGAAGGCTTCCTGGGGCTGGATATATTCATCGCCCATGCCACCGGCCTGTTGCCCCGCCCACAGGCGGTTCATGTAATTCGACGCGACACCATTGCCATCGGCGATGAACAGGATGACGTTCTTGGCCCGGTTGGTGTTGGGGGTCTTGGCCAGGGTCGCCTGAATCACCGCCTGGGCGTCGGTGAACCATTGGCTTTGGGCCTGGGCAATGTCCTCGGCCTGGGCCGCGCCAGCGGCGGCCGCCGCGGCGACCGCGATCAGGGAAACAGAGAGGCGATGTATCATAACGATCTCCGATAAGGAAAATGTCTCGGGCTGAACAACGATGATTCCGTGGCCCCGATACGACCTGCGTCTCCAGTCCAGGACGGCCCCTAGGCAGGGAAACGCCCCCGCGGGAAACCAGCCCGTCGAGACTCAAAAGAGAGCGGATCGGGGAGAGAATCGAAAGCAAACTGCCGATCTAGGACAAGAACAGCAAAAGAAGAAAATGTTTCAGTCGGCGCTTGACCGCCAGACCAATGGAAGATTGATGGCGGAAATCAGCCATCCAGCGCCTTCTTCTTCTGGAAGAAGACGGAAAACCATACAAAAATATGGGTTATTATTTATTCCATTCAGGGAACGGAAAGGTCCACCCTATTCCGCGGCCCGGGCCAATGTGTTTTGCCAATCACCGGTCCGCATCTGCTCCCGGCACCCCATGGCCGCGCCCTCCGCCAGTTCCAACAGCGGATGGGGGTCGTCCATGGAAGCCGCAGCATCCAACGCTTCCACCAGGCATAGATAATTGTCCAGGAAGCGGTGCAGACGCAGGCGGGCCACGGCGTTCTCTGGCGCCCGGCGACCGAGGTAGAGCGAGAGCAAGACCCGCTCGGGCACCTCGCCCAGATGTCCCGCATTGGCCATCAGGCCCAGGTCCCGATAGGGATCCCCCATCGCCGAGGTTCTCCAGTCGGTCAGCAGCATCTGCCGCTCTCCGTCAATGAAGCCATGTAACCCCTGAGCATTGATCAGGGGGACATCCTGGGGCGCCCGGGCGGCAAGGGCCCTCAAAATCCGAGGCAGTTCGGCGCGGATCGACTCCTGGTCCCGCACGGCTCCAATGCCCCCAACACGCACCAGGGCTTGTTCCCGGCGGGCGAGAACCGCCCCCATGTCCAGATGTCCCAGGAATTGCCCGTCGCCTTGGTGCAGGCGCGCGAGGGCCTGGGCGAGTCGTCCAAGAACCCCCCGGTCATGCAGGGCGTCCGCCGTCAGAGGTTTTCCCGGAGCAAAGAGCGAGACAAAGGCCCCATCCTCCGCATGAAAGGCCAGAAGCGGTGGGGCGACGCCCAAGTCCGCGGCAAGCCGCATGTTCCGGCCCTCGTCCGCATGACCCTCGCCCCGTTCCGCGGGCTGGCGAACCATCAGGTCCGCCCCCCCCAATCGGACCCGCCAAATGGATCCGAGCCCCAGACTGCCCCCATCCAGTTGTTCACAGGCCGCCCTTTCCCAGGGGAGACCTTGGAAAACCGCCGTCCGCTTCAGCACCGCGGACACGCGCTCCGGCACGGGACGGGAGCGCCCCATGGGCCCCGTGGGCCGTCCGGAGACGCGCGCCAAATCCAGATAGCGGCGCTCGGAAAGCAAGGCGCCGACCATCTCCCGCAGGTCCATGTCCAATGGGGCCACGGCGAGCGCGGCGACGCAGGCGGACAGGGCCTCCCCTGGCGCCTTTACGGCCATCTGGACACGTGTCAGCGCTTTCAGGGCCTCCCGGTCCCCCGGTGCCCGCTCCAAGCAGGCCCGGAACGCGGCGATGGCGCGCACGGGTCGGTCATTCGCGGCGAGCAACAGGCCCCGTTCGCGCCAGGGCCAAGCCTCTGTCGGGGCTAAGGCCGCCGCCCGGTCGAGGTGAGAGAGCGCGTCATCCAGTTCCCCTTCCACCGCGAGCGCGTTCACCAATCCCCGACGGGCCTCCCCATGGTTGGGGTTCATACGAGTCACCCGGGTGAATTGGGCGATGGCGGATCGGTGCTGCCCGGCACGGGTCAGAGCCTTGGCGACTTCCAAGATGGCGGGTTCTTCCGTGGCGGCGAGGGCCGCGGCCTCCCGCAGCACCGCGGCGACGCCGACGCGGCCTTCGCCCTCCTTCAGATCAGCCAGGGCCAGGGCCGCGTCAACCGGGCTCGCCCCCTGCTCCAGGGCGGCGCGGTAGAGTTCCTCCGCCTCAGCCGGATGCCCCCCCGCTGCCCGTAAAGCCCCCAGCCCCACGAGCGCTGGTCCGCAAGCCCCATGTCCGGCAAGGGCGACCTGGTGCAGGCGTTCGGCCTCCACCAGACGCCCGGCCCGGCGGCGCCCCTCGGCCAGGGTGGCCACGGCATCGGCGAGACTCGGGGGAAGGACGCCCCCTTCAGGCAAGGGTTGGGTCCCCAAGGGGGCCGTCAGGGCCCCAGCGAGGGCCTGGCGCAACAGATCAGCGGCGCGGAAAGCATCCCCCCGTCTCTGGAACACCTCCGCCAATCCGGCCAGGGCCACGGCGGGGGATGAAGCCGTGGGAAGACAGCGTTCGAAGGCCTGTTCGGCTCCGTCCAGGTCTCCGATATCCAAGCGTGCCGCGCCCAGGGCAACCCACAGGGCGCCATTCTTGGTATCCCGCCGGGTCGCTTCGACGAGAATTTCCTCGGCGGCCTCGGCCCGCCCCTGGGCAAGGGCCACCCGGCCCAGGATCTCCCGCGCCCCATTGGGGGCCTGGGGCTGGGCGAGCAAGGCCCGGGCCATCTCCCGCGCGTCCCACAGCAGCCCCTCGGCGAACAACTGGCGTGCTTGCTCTAGGCTTGGTCCATCCGTCTTTGACAGGTCCCCCGCGTTCCGCTTCGACTTCGAAGGATTGGGAGATTGGGGAAGGGAAGTCGGATCGGCCATTCCGTATTCCTCGACGTGTGCACAGGCCAGGGTACCACGCAAACGGCCATGCCGCCCCAGATGACCGGCACGCCCCCGGGGATGACCCGTTCCCGGGGACTTTTCAAGACTACCCCTCGAACTTCCTCAGGGCGAGCACGGCGTTCAGACCTCCGAAGGCGAAGCTATTGGAGATCGCGGCCTTGACTGAAACCTGACGGGCCTCGTTGGGAACATAATCCAGGTCGCACTCGGGATCCGCTTCGGTAAAGTTGATGGTCGGCGCGATCAATCCGTCCCGCAAGGCAAGAATGGTCGCCACCATCTCCACGGCGCCGGAGGCTCCCAGGGAATGGCCATGGAAAGACTTGGTCGAGGAAATCATCAACTTCTTGGCATGCTCGCCGAAGACCAAATGCATGCATTTGGTTTCGGTCGCGTCGTTGGCCATTGTCCCCGTCCCATGGGCGTTGACGTAACCAATTTCCTCGCGGTTCAGACCCGCGTCCGCCAGGGCTTGACTGACGGCCCGTCCGCCGCCCTCGGCGGAGGGGGAGAGCAAATCACCGGCGTCCGCGGTCATGCCAAACCCGGCCAGTTCCGCGTGGATGGTCGCGCCCCGGGCCATTGCGTTTTCCAGGGTTTCCAGGACGAAGCACGCGCCGCCCTCGCCCAAGACCATGCCGGTGCGGTCCTTGCAGAAGGGCCGACAGGTGTCCTTGGCGACCACACGCAGGGCTTCCCAGGCCTTCACGTTGCCCATGGTGACCAGGGCGTCCGCCCCCCCCACCACGGCCATCTCCGCCATGCCCGAACGCACCATGTGAAAACCCAGACCAATGGAGTGGGTCGCCGTGGCACAGGCGCTGGACACGGAGAAGGCTGGCCCCTTCAGGCCGAATTCCATGGAAATCTGACTGGTCGCCGAATTGCCCATGTACTTGGGGACGGTAAAAGGGGGCACCCGGTGTTTGCCATCTTCATAGAGGCGGCGGAAGCCTTCCTCCAAGGTCAACAAGCCGTTTCCGCCGGATCCGACGATGCAAGCGGCTTTCAGGCCCAATTCCTCGTTTATGTCCAGGCCACTGTCAGCCACGGCTTCACGGGCGGCCACCAGGGCGAGCTGGGCGAAGCGATCCAGCATGACCAATTTGGCGGACTCAAAATGGGCCGACGGATCAAAGTCCTTAACCTCGGCGGCGATCTTGACGTTCAGCCGATCCGTGGGAATGGTTTGGATCGGGCCAATCCCGCCCCGCCCCGAAGCCAAGGAATCCGTGAATTCCGCGGTGTTGGCGCCGATCGCCGAAACCGATCCGATACCCGTCACAACAACGCGTCGCATAGCCTGCCCGTTCCTTCCCTGGATCACGATGCATTTTGGTCGATTTGGCCAAAACCTGAAAGCGTGATCGCTTCAAATTGGTTAGAGCAAATCCCGAGCAATCTGGAACAGACCGCGACGACGATTTGCTTGTACACCTGCAAATCCCGAGCAATCTGGAACGGATTGCGACGACGATTTGCTTAATAATCAAATGCCTCGCGCGGTGGGCGATGACTAAGCCCTTGGTCCGCCGATCCGCTACCCCGCATATAAACACGATCACCCACGGGCCGATGGACCCGTGGGTGATCTTTTCCATCCCGACCATCTGGTGTTCCCGAAAGGCTCCGGATCCACGCTTTTCCGGTCAGCCGTTGTCCGCCACCAACTTTTCCACGGCGGACACGATATCGCCCAGGGTCTTGAAGTCCTCGTCCTGGGTATTGGCGTTGTAGGGGACTTCGATATCGAATTCCTCTTCCACCGCGAAGACGATTTCCACGAAATCCAGAGACGCGATTTCCAAATCGGTCAAGGACGCCTCGCGGGCCAGCTTCTCCCGGTCAATACTCGTTTTCTCGACAATGATGTCGTAGATCTTGCTTTCAATTTCGCTCATGTGTTCGTCTAACCAATCCGTTGGTTGAGTGCGAAACGGGTTAGGATATCCCCGGAAGGGATCTTACCCGCTTTTTCAATTCCGAAACATCCTTGAACAGATTTTTCATGCGGCGCGTCATCATGAACTGTTCCGCGGCCTTATCCTTGGGCATGGCGGGATAGCCCACCCAAACTTCCCGTGATGGCACGTTGTTGCCGACACCCGATCCGGCGCCAATCACGGCATTGTCTCCGATAGTTATATGATCCGCCACGCCGACACGTCCGGCCAGCACGACACCATCGCCAATCACGGCGCTCCCCGCGATCCCCACCTGGGCGCAGAGCATGCACATGCGCCCCACCTTGACGTTATGACCGATCATCACCAAGTCGTCGACCTTGGTACCCGACCCGATCCGGGTATCGTCCAAGGTGCCCCGGTCGATGCAGGTATTCGCGCCGATTTCCACGTCATCCCCCAGGGTCACCGCCCCCAGGGAATGGACCCGTACGATATATTCATTGATCACATCCACCCGCCCCGAAGCCTTGGCGCTTTCCACCGCGCCCTGTTCTGGCGGCCCGAAGCTGAACCCATCGGCGCCGATAACCGCGTTGGAATGGATGATGGCGAGCGCCCCGATGGTCACCCGTTCGCCGACGCGGGCGCCGGGAAAAAACAGGCCGCCGGGTCCGACGGTGGCATCCGCCCCGATGGTCACGGCGGAAACCAGACGACAGCCGTCGCCAATCCGCGCGCCCCGGCCAATGTGACAGAAGGGCCCAATGGCCACCCCCTCGCCCAGAACCGCGCCGTCCTCGACCACCGCGAAGGGATGAACCCCTGGGGAAATCGCGGGGGGGATATCGTAGTGACGGGTCAACAGATGCATGGTGAAACGGGGACGCCCAACGGAGACCCAGGCATCAACGGACCCCTCCGGCGGGGTCTGGCCCTCGCCGACCAAGGCGATCCGCGCGGCGCTGTCGGACAGACGCGCCAACAGGGTCTTGTCCAAGGCAACGGCCAGATCGCCCGCACCCGCATGGTCCGGGTGGGTGGGCCGCTCGAAGGTCAAATCAGCGTCGCCGTGCGCCTGACCATCGAGGAGTTGGGCAAGTTCACGCGTTTTCATGGGCATGCAAGGCTCCGGAATGTCGGATGGACCAAGGCGGCGGGTCGAAGCAAGAAAACCATGTTTTCCCGTCCAAGGGCCCCACCCCCTTGCGTGATCGGCGGTTTGGGGGACCATACCGACTCCCCCAGACCTTTGCAACGGCAAGAGAATACGCCGAGCGATGGGATTATTGGGTGGCGGGAGTGGTCTCGCCGGTCGTCACGACGTCTCCTGGACCCAGTCCTTGGGCATTCCGCCGACGGGGTCATCGCGATCCCCGTCCTCCTGGTTCCGTCCCAGATCATCGTCGGCCCATCCCCGATTCGATGAACTTCGCGGTCGGAAGAGCCCGTTCCATTCGCGTAGAACCTCGTGAACCTTGTCGAAATCAGACCAAACCGGCTTCTTGACCTTACCCCCTTCATTCAATCGTGTCCCATTGGGGTCGAACCCAGTGCGGCGGACACTTTCCCGGGACACGAACTCGATGGTCAGGCGCAGATAGGCTCTGGCGGCCACACCCATGGGATCGTGAACGCAACAGGGCATGTCCGCCGCCGCGGCTTCGATCACCCGGTTGTCGCGTGGGATTTCCGTGGCGAACACCTGGGCGCCGAATTCCCCGTGAATCATACCCGCCAATTCCGTGGAGGCCCGGCTGCCTCCGACCATGGTGATCACCAATTCCGGTTTCGCCAAGCCTGGGTTAAGGGAGCTCCCGACCCGGCGGATATTGGTCCAGGCCTTTTGCAGGCCATCGTGGGCCAGAGGTTCGGCGGTCACCGGCATGATCGCCCGATGGGCCGCGGCCAGGGCGTTCAGGGGCAGCATACCAAAGGCCGGAGGACAATCGATCACAACGAAATTCAAATCCAGTCGCTCGCGGGTCAGGCGCTTGCGGATCACATCCTGAGGAGTTTTCCCCATGGACAGGCGGATTTCCGCGGTGGTCAGCAGGTCGTTCGCGCCGCAGACGGACAGACGGGGAAACAGGGTCGGTATGAAAAGGTCGGCGACCCGATCCCTCTCGAACAACAAATCGTTGGCCCCCTTCCCTGGCGCGGGAACCAAACCCAGGCTGGACGTGGCGTTCCCCTGAGTATCCAGATCGATCACGCCAACCTTGAACCCCATGGCCGCGAGACAAACAGCCAGATTGGTCGCCGTGGTGGTTTTCCCGATGCCCCCCTTCTGGTTAAAGACGGCGATGACGGTGGTCTGGCTCATGGTCGGATATCCCGTGATAACGGTCCGCCTGGATAGAATACCCAGTGGAAAAAAGATACCCCCCGCGGAGACAACGTCTCCGCGACAGGCTTTCGTGGGAGTCTATCAAGGAAAGGGCCGCTCCGGTATCCCGGAGCGGCCCTTTGGCCTGTCTCTTGACGGCGCCTTTAGAAGTCGAACTTCTCGATATTCTCGAATTCGACCTTGTTGCTGTCGTCGATGACCAGGACACCGGTGGTATCGGTGAGATCGAAGGAGCCATGTTCTCCCACGTGATTGCTGGAGCTGTCCGCCACCGTCAGATCGCCGTTTGCATCCTCGGTGTAGAGAGTCCAATCGGAGCCTTCGAAGGCACCACCGGCGAGGGTGAGGGTATCGGCCTCGTCTCCACCGACCCACCCATTGTCTCCCCCATCGACGACATCCTTACCGCCGCCAAAGACGAACAGATCGTCGCCCTGACCACCGGCCATGACATCGTCGCCCAAACCACCGACCACGTTGTCGTTGCCGAGACCACCCATCAGGGTATCGGCCCCCTCGCCCCCCATCAGAATGTCGTCACCGGCTCCGCCAAGCAGGTTGTCGTTGCCCGTTCCGCCAATGGCCGTATCGTTGCCGTCCCCCATGTCGAGGTGAACGTCGCCATAGCTGGTCAGGAACGATCCGAAGTCGACCACATCGTCACCGGCTCCGACCATGACACTGTCCACGGTCGCCGCATCGCCATCATGGCCAATGACACTGTCGGCGTCATCGGTCCCCTGAACGGTGATATCGACGCCCTCGACGTTGGAGACCTGCAGTCCGATTTCGTCGTACTGCCCGCCTCCAGTCCCGGAGAGGATATCCGCCTGCAGGTCACCAATGTCGGTCATGACCGAGTCATCGGAGAACTGATCGGTGGAGAGGGTCACGCCCAGAGTGTCGTTGCCCTCGCCGCCGTTATAGTTGTCGTACTGGCCTTCAGCGCCGTGTTCCCCAATGGTGACCTGGAGGGTGTCGTTGCCAGCACCACCGTCGACCGCGTCGTTCCCCTGGCCCCCGTCGAGAGTGTCCTCGCCGGACCCGCCATAGAGCGCGTCGTAGGCATCACCACCTTGGATCAGGTCATCGCCTTCGTCACCATTGATCGAGTTCTCCAGGTCTCCCCCATACAGACTGTCATCTCCGGTGCCGCCATGGATCTCGTTCCATCCACCCAAACCACCGATGATCACATCGGAACCTGCACCGCCCATGAACGTACCGGTGCCGCCGCCCCCTTCAATGCGGTCGTTGCCTTCGCCCCCATCCATGTAGCTCCAGCCATTGTCGCCGATGAGGACGTCATCCCCATCCTGGCCGTAAAGCTGGGCGCCATCGCTGGAGTCCGTGCCCGATTGGGAGTCGGCGTAGATCACGTCATCGCCACCGCCGCCATAGACCTTTTCCCAACCGTTGTTGGCGTTGATGGTCTCGGAAGCGTCGGTGCCTTGGATCTGATCCCAACCATTCGACCCTTCAATCGTGGCGTCGTTGCCCGCGTTGGCCACGGCCTGGGCCAAGGCTTCCTCGGAATTCGGTTCCGGCACGCTTGCGGGGTCCCCGGCCGTGGACGACCCATCACTTGACTCGACGGTCACGCTCAGGGTGCCCGTGGCGCTGTCGCCATCGCCATCGACCACCACGTAGGTGAAGTCCTCCTCGCCCGCGGGGGTTCCCGCGGGCGCGGTGTAGGAATAGTCCCCCGTGGTGAAGTCGAAATTCAGGGTCCCACCCATGTTTGTTTCGACAGCCATCGTACCGTCGGTGCCCACCACGGCGCCCGCACCGTCGGTCACATCGCCCGTATCGGCATCGTAAGTGAAGGTCACACCCGCGACCGCGACGGAGGCCACATGGCTGAAGCCATCCTCACCCATATTGTCGTTGGCCACCACATTGCCATCGGCGGTGGCGTCCGGCGCCGTGTCGGCCAGAGTATCAGCCAACTGAGTGGGATCGGTCACCTGGATGCGGCTGGTGTTGTCCCCATTGGGAATAACCTCGGGGAATTCATTGGCGTTCACGTTTACGCCGTTGCCGATCCCCACCCCATAGAAGTTGGCGTCCGGATGGTCTTCAATGAAGGTGCTCCACCCATTGTTGTCCGCGTCGAAGGCGGGGTAGGTGGTGTGGTCCCCATCGGACAGGAAGTAAACCGATACCTCCTGACCGCTATCCACGGCACCGTCGTAGGCCTCCATCAATCCATCGGTCGCGGCGTAGTAATTGGTGCTGGCGCTGTAATCACCGCCAAAGTACTCACTACTCTTCAGAGCATTCGTGATGGCGTCCTCGTAGTCATTAACGTTGTGATATTTGCTATCCGCATAGGCTTCAAAATCCGCGGGATCAAGCTTGATGCCCGCCAAGGCGTCCTGCAAGCTTGAGAGGTCCGTGTAGGTCCCCAGGATCACACTGTCCTCTCCACCGCCGAACAGACAGACGGTGAATTCCGTACCGCTCCCACCGCTTTCGAAGTAGTCGGTCGCCATGGTTTCAATGGCTTCCACCGCTTGGTACAGGCGGGAAGACACGTCACCATCGTCATATACTTTCCCGGAACTCTCATTGTACATGGAACCGGAGCAATCAAGGGTAACGATGGCGTGGTAAACCGGCTCGTTCCCCGCGGTCACTGTTAGGGCATCGTTCGTGGTTTCTGGAACATCATCCTGAACCGTGATGGTCAGGGTGCTGTCCGCGGTCGAGCCGTCGCCGTCGGTGACGGTGTAGTCGAAGCTAACCGGCAGTTCCCCGGCGGTGACGCTTCCCTCGTCCCCATGGTCCAGCGGACCGGTCTGGGTGTAGGTGAATTCGCCCGTCGTGGGATCGACCTCCAGGGTGAAGATCGGTGTCCCATCGGCAAGGCTTCCCGTTACCGAGGTCCCGTCTCCATTCACCTCCACGCTCACGGCCTCGCCACCGCTGGTCAGAGCATCCTGACCGGAGGTCAAGCCGGTGATGGCCAAAGAGGCGCCGACACTGTCGCCACCGAAGTCGAAGTCCAGGGTCCCTGTCACCACGTTGGTGTCGGAGGATTCGCTGACATCCGCGGTGACTTCGTCCGCCGTGGGAACACTGTCCTCCGGCACGGTGATTGTCAGCACCGCGGTGGAGGGATCGCCATCGCCGTCGACCACCACATAGGTGAAGTCCTCATCCCCGCCGCTGGTCCCAGCGGGCGCGGTGTAGGAGTAATCTCCATTGGTGAAGTCGAAGTCCAATGTCCCGCCCAACTCGGTGGTCAGGTGGATCGACCCATCGTGGGAAACAACCGAACCATCTTCCGCCGTCACATCACCGGAGGCCGGATCGAAGGTATAAATCACACCGGCCACGGCGACGGAGGCCACATGGCTGAAACCGTCCTCGCCCAGATTGTCATTGGCCACCACATTGCCATCCGCCGTGGACGGCGCCGTTTCGGCCAGGGTGTCGGCCAAGTCGTTGACATCGGTGACCTGAATGCGGTCGGTATTGTCCCCGTCGGGGATGACTTCCTTGAAGCCATTGCTGTTGGCGTTCACACCGCCACCAATCGCGACACCATAGAAGTCGGTATCGGGATGGTCCTGGATGAAGGTGCTCCAACCATTGTTGTCCGCTTCGAAACCGGGCCATGTCGTATGCTCGCCATCGGACAGGAAGTAGACAGACACTTCCTGTCCCGGATCAACTTGATCATACAGATCCATGAGCCCGCCGGTCGCGGCATAGTAGTTGGTGTTCGAGCTGTAGTTGCTACCGAACATGTCACCGGACTTCATCACCGACTGAACGGCCTTCTCATAGGAATCGAAGCTGGAAAAGTCCGAAGGATCAATCTTCAGAACCGCCAGATCGGCCTTCAGTTCATCCAGGCTCGAATAGGTGACTAAGTGATCCGCCGCGCTTTCACCGGAGAACAGGCAAAGGCTGAACTCGGTCCCCTCCCCGCCGCCCGAGAAGTAATCCTCGGCCATCGTCTCGATGGCGTCCACGGCCAGGGCCAAGCGCGATGTGGCTTCTCCATCGTCTCCGATGACCGCTCCACCAAACTGGTCCATGTACATGGAACCGGAGCAATCCAAGGTAACGATCGCGTGGTAGACCGGTTCGTCGCCCACCTCGACCGTCAGGTTGTCGTTCTCCGCTTCCAGAGTGTCGTCCATCACGGTGACGACAAAGGTGCTGTCCGCCGTCGACCCATCTCCGTCGGTGACGGTGTAGTCGAAGCTGATCGGCAGCCCCGTATCGGTCGCGCCCCCCTGCTCTCCATGATCCAGGGCCATATGCTCGGTGAAGGTGTACTCTCCGGTTTCCGTATTCAAGTCGAGGGTAAAGACCTCCGACCCGTCGGCCAAGGTACCAACGGCCCCGTCGTCGGTGACGGTAATGGTCACCGCTTCCCCGCCACTGGTTAGGCTGTCTTGACCGGCGGTCAAGCCAGTGAACGTCACCGACGCTCCCTCGCTATCGGCGCCGAAGTCAATATCCAGGGTCCCGGACACCGCGTTGGAACCCGAGACCTCGCTGACTTCGGTCCCACCCATGGTTGCCGTCGGCTCGCTGTCCTCGGGCACGGTGACATCGATCGTCGCCGTCTTCGTCGCCGTATCCGTGACCGTGGGATCCTCGCTGTCCACGTCCGTCACTTCCGTCGTCACCGAAAGCTGGAAGTCCGCCGTCCCTTCCGGAACGTTCATCGTCAGGCCCGGAAGGTCGCCAACCTCAAGCGTCCAGGACCCATCCGGAT
>JAIOYK010000026.1 GCA_021741145.1 Rhodospirillum sp.
GCCCCTCGCGGCTCCCCTTTTCCCGTCCGCGCCGCTTCCATCCCAGGCTCCCACATCCGAGTCCGATCCCGCGTCCCCCCCCTCCCACCAGGACACTCCAACATGACTCCCTCTTCCGCCCCCCCACCCCGGGACCCCGGAACCATCTCCGTGGAGTTGGACAAGGTGACCAGTCTGATCGCCACCGCCCAGCGACTGGTGGGCGAGAATCGGGCCGTGGACCTCTCCGCCCTGGAAGGGAAGGTCGCATCGATCTGCGGCGCGGTCGCGGACTTGCCCCGGGAAGACGCGCGCCGCTTCCTTAGCGCCCTGGAATCGCTTATCACGGGACTGGATCAACTGGAGTCCGCCCTGCGGAGACGCTACGGCCCTCTGTTCGATCCGCCCGAAGGCCCCGCCATGGCTCCGGCCCGGGCCGCCAAAGCCGCCCGGGCCTATGACGCCCTTGACGGGACACAGCCCACCGCCCACTCCTCCGGGGACGGGTCGTGATCTGAATTCAATCGTTGAGCGGGAAGGGAAGCCGGAAAACCGGTCTCCTTTCGGCTCGCAGCCCTAACGGAACGGCCGCGGTTTCCATCGCGCCCCTCCCCCTTGGAAACGTACCGGGTCCCGCCCATGGACATGGACAACTACCTTCGCTTCATGCTGGCGCTCGTCTTCGTGCTGGGCCTGCTGTTCGCCCTGGCCTATGTGATGAAGCGATTCGCCGCTCCGGGCATGGTCCGGAACCGCTCGGCCAAACGGATCAAGGTCCTGGAGGCCCTGGCCGTGGACCCCAAGCGGCGTTTGGTGCTGGTCCGCCGGGACGACGTGGAGCATCTGCTCCTTGTGGGGGGCGACAGCGATCTGGTGGTGGAAGGCGGCATTCCCGCCCGGGAGGAGGACCCCGACCAGGGGGCCGGCACGCCCTTCGCCCGCATGCTCAAGGGCGCACGGCCCGCCGCGAAGGATCCAAATCCCGGATCGGATGGGGAGATCCGGCCATGACACCGATGTCCTTTCCTCCGGGCGGACCGGGTCGCAGGCCCCTTTGGCTCATGGGCGCGATGGCAATCACGGTCTGTCTTGGCGCCCTCTGTCTTGGCATGGTCCTGGCGATTTGGGGCGCCCATCCGGCGCTGGCCCAATCGCTGAACCTGAACCTGGGCAACGACCCCGGTGGCGATGGCTCGACGACCTCGCGCATCATTCAACTCGTCGGTCTGCTGACGGTCCTCAGCCTCGCGCCTGGTCTGCTGATCATGGTCACCAGCTTCACCCGGGTGGTGGTGGTGCTATCCATCCTGCGCCATGCCCTGGCCACGCAGACCGCGCCGCCAAACATGGTCATCACCAGTTTGGCCCTGTTCATCACCTTCTTCATCATGGCCCCGACCTTCGAGCAGGCCTGGGATAACGGCCTGGCTCCCCTGATCGCCGAGGACATCACCGAGGAGGAAGCCTTTCCCTTGATGGTCGAACCCTTCCGGGTCTTCATGCTGGCCCATGTCCGGCCGAAAGACCTTCAATTGTTCATGACTTTCAACAACGAAACGGTGGCCGAGGCCAAGGATGTGTCCATCCAGGCTCTGATCCCCGCCTTCATGATCAGCGAGTTGAGGCGCGCCTTCGAGATCGGCTTCCTGATCTTCCTGCCCTTCGTGGTGATCGACATGGTGATCGCTTCGGTGCTCATGTCCATGGGCATGATGATGCTCCCGCCGATGATGTTGGCCATGCCGTTCAAGCTGATCTTTTTCGTGCTGGTGGACGGCTGGTATCTGATCGTGGGCTCCCTGCTCTCGAGTTATGGCGGCGGGCCGGGAGGGGGGTAAACGCCTCCCCGATCCGCGCCCTCATCCCTCGGTCGCCCTCACCCCTCGGCCAACGCCCTTGCATCGGCCAAAAACGTCTCCACATCCGCCTCCGTCGTCTCGAAGGAAGCCACCAAGCGCACCGCGTCCGGACCGGCGGGCGCGGCGGGATAGAAGGCATGCCCCCGGGCGCGCAGCCCATCACGCAAGGGCTCGGCCAGATCGACAAACGCCATGTTGGCCTCGACCGGCCCCAGCAGGCGGGCCCCGTCTAGGCCATCCAGCCCCACGCCCAGGCGCGCGGCCATGGCGTTCGCATGGGTGGCCGCCTTCAACCACAGGCCGTCCTCCAGCCAACCCACGAGTTGAGCCGACAGGAAGCGCATCTTGGAAAAGAGCTGTCCTGCTTTCTTGCGGCGGAATTCCATCTCGCGTTTTTTCGCCGGATCGAACAGCACCACCGCCTCTGCGGCGAGGCAGCCGCCCTTGGTCCCACCGAGGGAGAGGACTTCCACACCGGCCTTCCAGGTCACCTCCGCCGGGGAACAGCCCAGGGCGGCCACGGCGTTGGCGAAGCGCGCGCCGTCCATGTGCAGGGACAGGCCATGGCGCCGACACACCTCCGCTACCTCCGAGACCTGCGCGGGGGTGTAAAGGGTTCCCACCTCGGTGACATTGGTGATGCTGACCGCCGCGGGCTGGGCCACATGGACGTCATGCTCCCCGGCCAGGACCACCGCCCGGTCCAGGGCCGAAAGGCTTATCCTCCCCTCGGATCCGGGTAAATCAATCAGCTTGGCACCGCCCGAGAAGAACTCGAAGGCACCGCATTCGTCCACGTTTACATGGCCGTCCAGGTGGCAATAAACCGCGCCCCAAGGCGGAGTCAACCCGGCCAAGGAAAGAACATTCGCCGCGGTGCCCGAGGCGACGGGCAGGACCGCCACCTCCCGCTCGAAGACCTCCGACAGCCGGGCTTCAAGCCTTTCGGTCCAGGGGTCCGCCCCATAGGGCATGGCCGGGCCGCTGGCCGCGGCCGCCAGGGCCTCCACCACCTGGGGAAGGGCTCCGGAAACGTTGTCGCTGCAAAGATTAACCATGGAAACACCCGGGTCCTTGATGGGGAAAGAGACAATGCCCCAACAAATAGGGCGTCATTTCCCACGGACAAGCGTGGGAAATGTTCTTGCCTCATTGGTGAAAGGCTGGCTAGGCTTGAACTGGGATACAGTATGCACGCAATCCACTGGGGAGTAGATCGCGCATGGGGACTGGAGCGGTGGCCCTGGAAGTCCGGGGAATCCACAAGACGTTTGGTCAGTTGGAGGTGCTCAAGGGCATTTCCCTAACCGCCCGGGATGGGGACGTGATCTCCATCCTCGGCTCCTCCGGCTCCGGCAAAAGCACTTTCCTGCGCTGCCTCAACCTGCTGGAAAACCCCGACAAGGGATCTATCCGTCTGCGGGGGGAAGAGTTGAGCCTGAAGCCAGAGCGGGGCAACGGCTTGGTGGCGGCCAATGCCAAACAGCTCGCCACCTTCCGGTCACGCATGGGCTTCGTCTTCCAGAACTTCAACCTATGGCCCCACCTGACAATCCTCGAAAACATCATGGAGGCCCCGGTCCAGGTGAAGAAGCAGCCCAAGGCCGAGGTCAGGGAGCGGGCGCTGGCCCTGCTCGACAAGGTGGGCATCGCCGCCAAGCGAGATTTTTATCCCGCCCATCTCTCCGGCGGGCAACAGCAACGCGCCGCCATCGCCAGGGCACTCTGCATGGAGCCCGAGGTGATCTTGTTCGACGAGCCCACCAGCGCGCTGGATCCGGAACTGGTGTCCGAGGTCTTGGGGGTCATGCGCGCCCTGGCCGAGGAGGGCCGGACCATGCTGGTGGTGACCCACGAGATGAATTTCGCCCGGGATGTGTCCAGTGAAGTGATTTTTTTGCACCAGGGACACATTGAGGAACAGGGTCCCCCCGCCCAGATATTCTCCCAACCCAAGACGGATCGGGTCCGCCAGTTCCTGACCAACCACCTGTCTTAATCCTTGTCCCGTCCCAATTCATTAGAGGAAAAGAAACCGACCATGTTGACCTTGAAAAAAACCGCGACCGCTCTGATCGCCGCCGCTGGCATCGCCCTTGGCGCCCAGGCCGCCCAGGCCGAGTCCATCAAGATCGCCACGGAGGGCGCCTTTCCTCCGTTCAACTTCATCGATGCCGCGGGCGTGCCCCAGGGTTTCGACGTGGACATCGCCCACGCTCTTTGCGCGGAAATGAAGGACGATTGCGAGATCGTCACCCAGGATTGGGATGGTATCATCCCCGGTCTGCTGGCCAAGAAATACGACGCCATCATCGCGTCCATGTCGATCACGCCGGAGCGCCAGGAAAGCGTCCTCTTCTCCAACCCCTACTATAACAACCAATTCCATTTCGTCGGACCCAAGGACAAGGACTTCGACATCTCCAAGGAAGGCCTGAAGGGCAAGACCCTGGGCGCCCAGCGGGCCACCGTCTCGGCCCAGTGGATCGAGGAGAACCTGGGTGACACCGTGGACCTGAAGCTCTACGACACCGCCGAGGAAGCCTATCTTGACCTGGACGCCGGTCGGGTGGATCTGCTGCTCAACGACACCTATCCCACCTATGACTGGCTGAAGAGCGACGCCGGAAAGAACTACGAACTCAAGGGCAATTCCGTGATCGACGACGACGTGGTCGGCATTGCCTTCCGCAAGGACGAGACGGCCCTGGTCGACAAGGTCAATGCCGCGCTCAAGGCCATCATCGACAACGGCACTTACGCCAAGATCAACGAGAAGTACTTCCCCTTCAGCTTGCTAAACTAAGTAAAGGTCCTCCCCACTTTCTTGTCTCGTCATTCCCGCCCTTCTCCTCCGTCATTCCCGCGTCGGCGGGACTCCAGAGTGGGGGCCGGTGACCGAAGCGGTCAACGCGACCGTGCCAAGGGTCGCCAACGACAGCGAAATCAACCCTGGATCCCCGTTTTCACGGGGATGACGATAGGGAAGACGCGGGAATGACGATGGAGACCTGGGCGGAGACCTGGGCGGAGACCTGGGCGGAGACCTGGGCGGAGACCTGGGCGGAGACCTGGGCGCGCGCGATCGGGAATTAAGCGGGTCCCAAAGGACCCATTCTCTCTCCCTCCATGAAGGACCGGGCATGGATTTTCAGGGCTATGGCGATCTGCTGATCCAGGGGGCGGGCATCACCCTGCGTCTGGCCGTCGGGGCCGTGGCGCTCGGACTGATCCTCGGCCTCTCCGGCGCGGCGCTGAAACTATCGCGGAACAAGCTCGCCCGGGCCGTCGGCAATGGCTACACCGACCTGTTCCGGGGTCTTCCGGAATTACTGGTTGTCCTGATCTTTTATTACGGAGCGGAAACCCTCCTCCGCCATGTGGTCAACGACCTGCTCGGTATCGACACCTATGTGGAGATCAGCCCTTTCCTGGGCGGCGTGCTGGCTCTCGGCCTGATCTTCGGCGCCTATTCCTCGGAGGTCTTCCGGGGCGCGGTTCTCTCCATCCCCAAGGGTCATGTGGAGGCCGCCAAGTCCTTTGGCATGACGCCCTTCCTGACCTACCGGCGCATTATCCTGCCCCAGGTCTGGCGGGTGGCCCTTCCCGGCCTGGGCAACCTGTTCCTGGTGACCCTGAAGGACACGGCCCTGGTCTCGGTCATCGGCCTGGACGAGTTGATGCGCGCGGCCAATACCGCGGGGCGTTCGACCCGGGACTACTTCACCTTCCTGATGGCCGCGGCGCTGCTCTATCTCGCCTTGACCGTGTTGTCCATGGCGGTCATCCACCTGCTGGAACGCCGGGCCTCCCGGGGCCACCTCGGCGCCGCCGGACATTAGGGAAGGACGCGAAACATGAATGTCGATCTCATCCCCGGCTTTCTGTTCAAAATGCTGACGGAGGGTCTGCCCACGACCATGGCCCTGGTCGCCCTTTCGGTTTCCATCGGCTTTTTCCTGGCCGTGCCGACGGCCCTGCTGCGGGTCAGTCACAATCCAGCGGTCCGGGTCCTGCCTTATGCCTATATCTTCTTCTTCCGGGGCACGCCCCTGCTGATCCAAATCGCCCTGGTGTACTACGGCCTGTCGACCCTGGAGTGGATCCGCGGCAGTGAATTCCTCTGGCCCATCCTCCGCGAGCCCTTCTGGTGCGCGATCATCGCGTTGTCCCTCAACACCGGCGCCTATTCCGGCGAGATCCTGCGGGGCGCCATCCAGGCCATCCCCCGGGGCGAGGTCGAGGCCGCCCGCGCCCATGGCATGCACGGCTGGCTGATCGTGCGGCGGATCCTTCTGCCCCGGGCGTTTCAGATCGGCCTGCCCGCCTATGGCAACGAGATCATCCTGATGGTCAAGGGCAGCGCGCTCACCTCCACCATCACCCTGCTGGACATCACTGGCGTGGCGCGCAATCTCTATGCCCGCTATTACACTCCGATGGAGGCTTTCGTCACCGCGGGCGTGATTTATCTGGTCCTGGTCTTCCTGTTGACCCGCCTGTTGCGCTGGGTGGAAGGGCGCCTGTCCCGCCACCTTCTTGGTCCGCCGGAGACGGAACTGGCCCAGGACCGCGCGTCCTAGAGTGAACCTGGGCCAGCTTGGCCCAAGCTGGCCCAGGTTCACTCTCATTCTATCGATTTTAGAGGATCCTCGAGGCCAAGTTGGTCCGCGTCACGCCATAGGCGTGCTTTCAGCACGACGCGGCCCCACTTGATCTCGGAGCACTCTAGACATGACCTCTCCCGCTGATCCGACGACCAAGCCCCCACCGAAACGGCGGCGGTCTCCCATGGAGCCCATCCTCTTCCCCAACCGAGGCTTACGGGTCTGGGGGTATGGGATCCTGGCCGCCGGATTCGCCGCGATCGGCTTGGTCCTGCCCATGGTGGTGGGCGCCCGCGCCCTGCCCTGGATGCCGGTCCTGTTGGCGCCCGCGGTCTGGATGGGCCTGATGTCCTGGGGACACGCCGTCCTGTTGGTGACCTCCAATCCCGTGGGAATGCGGGTCCGCGCCCCCCTCGACGTCTGGGGCGTCCTGCTGCCTCCCCCCCAGGACATCCGTTTCCCCTGGGAAGCGGTGACGGAAATCCACCTTTTGGAAAGCCAGGATCCCCGCGCCCTGACCAGTTGGGGCAAGAAACTTTCCCGACCCGAGGGGGAGTTGCGCATCATGCTCGCGGACAGACGCGTCGTTCGACTGACATGGACCATGGTGGAAGGCCATCTGCTGGACATCGCCGAACTGGTGGCCGTGGCCTCCAACCAACCGGTCCAGGGCCGGGACCGCTATGCGCCAGGCGGGATTTTAGGGGACATGGAGTAATCCAGCCTCTTTCCGGAGCTACCGCCCAAGGGCTCGGCTCCGGTCGATATCATCCTTGACGTAATGGTGCACGCAGACCTTGCCCACGGGGTTCAGGAAGGTCCCAAGGGACTTGGCCAGGACCAGCGCCGTTGGGATCCCCACGATGGTTAGGGCCAGGGCGACGATCTGAAAAAGCGCCACGACCACCGAGATCAGCCCGATGGGCAGGTAGAGGATCATGATAATCGTCGAATAGGCCGACCAGACCGAATTGCTCTCCCGCTTCAGATCCTTGCCGTCGACCATGCTCCAACTGAATGGCAGGAACAGAAACTTCCCGTATTGCATCAATCCAAGGCCGATGGGCGCGGTGATCACCAGGACGGTGAGCAGCAGGCCCAGCAGCCAAGTCCAGGCCGCCGTGATAAAACCCAGGAATGGGAAGTACCACAGGATATTTCCGAGCATGCGCATGGCGAGGTCCTTCCTTTTATCCCGGCACGCTCCAAACCATCTTCGCGAGGGCAAGGATCCGAACTCTGGCGAAGGCGATCTTCGGGGGCTTGACGCCAATACCCTGAGCGATTCGCGCGCCGAGGACAAGGGCGGCCTGTCTGATGCCCCCTGATCGGATCAAACGGCGCGCGACAGGAAAACGTCCATCCTCTGGATTCTCCGACCCGGAACCAACAATCACTTCCCCTTCCACGGCAATCGACGCCGCTTCGAGAGAGCTCCCTTGGGATCGGAGGACCCCCACCCTCCTTGGATTTTTCGCGACCCATCACCACCCGAACCAAAGCAGGAAAATGCGAATTCCGTTGGGTTCGAAAGCCCACAACCGTTTGTTCCCGTGGCCAAAAAATGCGTTCCCGCGGAAAATAAAGGGACGACAGAGCCACGAAATGCCCCCTATCCTTCTTCATGGATCGAATACGGAGCGCGGGCCGGGTCGTGGCCCCGGTCATAACGGAATAGGGGAGCTGCGTATGGAACGGAACCAGTCTGGAGGGACCCCACGACAACGCTTGGGTATCCTTGTCATCAAACCATCGCGATACGACGATGACGGCTATGTCATCCAGTGGTGGCGATCCTTTCTCGTCGCCAATGGATTGACGGTGGTTGGTGGCTTGGTCCAGGACGCGGCGGAGCGCCATGCCCTGGGGCCGGACGTGGACATCGAATTCAAGATGATCGACGAATTCAGCGAGATCATCCGCCCCGCCCGACTGGCCCAGTGGCTCGGCGAATTCGACAAGGCCGCCGTGTTCCTGACCAATGTCCAGACCAGCCAGTTTCCCCGGGCCCTGGACCTGTGCCGCCAGTTCACCGACTTGGGTTTCCCCTCGATCGTTGGCGGCTTCCACGTCAGTGGTGTCCTCGCCATGGTCCCCGACTGGGAACCCGGTTTCGCCGACGTGGAGAAGTCCGGCGCCATTCTATACGCCGGTGAACTGGAATGTGGCATCGACACCCTTCTGGCCGATATCTGGGCCGAAGACGTCAAACCGCTTTACAATTACCTGAAAACGCCGACCGACCTAAGCCTCGCTCCGCCCCAGGCCATCAATCCGGCGCTCAACGCGCGCAGCCTGGAAAAGCTCTATGGCATGGAAGTCAGCCGGGGATGCCCCTTCGTTTGCAGCTTCTGTTCCATCATCAACGTCCACGGGCGGACCATGCGCAGTCGCGATCCGGCCAAGATCGAACAGTATCTTCGGGACTGCGCGGCCGCGGCCAAGACCCGGAGGGTCAGCGTCTTCATCACCGATGACAACTTCGCCCGCAATCCCCAATGGCGGGAAATCACCTCGATCATGATCCGTCTGGCGAAGGAACTGGACGTTGAATGGAACTCCTTCGTCCAGGCCGATCTACTCGCGCCCAAGATCAAGGGATTTGTCGAGGCCTGCCGCGACGCCGGGGTCAAGAGTGTTTTCCTGGGCATGGAATCGGTGCGGGCGGACAACATCGCCGCCGCGGGCAAGGGGCAGAACAAAATCCACCAGATGCGGGATTCGGTCATGGCCTGGAAACGGGCCGGGGTGGTGACCATGGCCGGATATATCATCGGCTTCCCCAACGATACGCCCGAGCGTCTGGCCGAGGACATCCGATATCTGCAAGACGTCATCCCCCTCGACTATGGGGAATTCTTCCTGCTCAGCCCCCATCCGGGATCCGAGGACCATAAGCGCATGCTGGCGCAGGGTGTCCCCATGGACCGGGATCTGAACAGATACGACACCACCCATCCCGTGGTTGACCATCCGCTCATGAGCCGCGAGGAATGGCAGCGGCAATACTGGAAGGCCTGGACCTCCTATTTCAGCGCGAAACACCTCAAGACCGTGATCGCCAGAGCCCTTTACTACAATCTGCCCATGCGGGAAGTGCGCAGTACCTTTGTCTGCTCGCGGGGGGCCGCGGACTTCGAACGGGTGCACGCCCTGGATGCCGGTGCCGTGCGTATCAAGGACCGCCTGTCCCGCCGCCCGGGCTTTCCCATCGAACCCATGGTCCCCTATTTCGTCAAGCGCGTACTCCAGAACGCGCGCATCCTCGCTGTCACCGGCGCCGTCTTGGTCTATGCCTATCTCCTGGAGCTCTGGCTGCGCCGGGAACAGCGAAAGGGCCGCCTTGAGAGCTACATGGGGAATATCCCCCTGAGGGAGGAAGGTCCCGCTCCGATCGACACCGCCGAGGAGCCCCTCCAGACCGCCACCGCGGCGGAATAGCCTCTCCGGACGGAGACGCCAGCGAATAGACCTTGGTGACGGGGAGACCTCGGGCGTATACCGGATGGTCTCCCCCCACACCGCTTCTATCATTCGGGTCGTTCGCGCCGTGTATACTGTCCTGTCCGTTACCCTGCCCTTCTTCGCCATCATCGGCTGCGGCTGGCTCGCCCGCCGCCTGTCCCTCGTTCCCGAAGCTTCGGTGGCGGGGATGACCAGCTTCGTCTTCACCTTCGCCCTGCCCGCCCTGCTGTTCCGCTCCACGGCCACCCGCCCCATCGCGGAGATCGCCGATTGGCCCTTCATGGGGCTATATGTGCTGGGAATGCTGGTGACCGTGGGCCTGGGCATGGCGGTTGGGCGGTTGTTTTTCAAGGCGGATCTCCAGGGCCTGGGAATCCACGCCCTGGCCGCGGCCATGGGCAATCTGGGCTTCATGGGGCTCCCCCTGATCTCCGGCCTGCTGGGGGAGGCGTCCCTGACTCCCATGGTCCTGATGCTGACTTTGGATGTCACGGTGTTGGTCCCCCTGATCCTGGCGTTCTTGGAACTGGGGCGGTCCGATCAGGCCGGCGCCAGTCTGGTCCGGCGGATCTGGAGGGCGGCGCGAAGTTCCATCCTGAACCCCATCGTCATCGCCATTTTTTTGGGAATCGGCGCCTCCCTGCTGTCCCTGGCCCTGCCCTTGGGGATTGACAACTTCCTGTCGCTTCTGGGGGCCGCGGCCGGTCCCACGGCGCTCTTCGCCCTTGGAGCCTCCCTGTATGGCCGCCCCTTGGCCGATGGCCTGGGCGAGGCTGGAACCATGGCCGCGATGAAGCTTTTGGCCTATCCCCTGGTCATGGCCACGGTCATGATGTCCCTGTATGATGGGGATCCCCTTTGGACCCGGTCGGCCATCCTGGTCGCCGCCCTGCCCTGCGCGGGTAATCTTTATGTCTTCGCCAGCCGCTATGGGGCCCGGGTGGCCCGGGCCTCCACCGCGGTCCTGCTATCCACCAGCTTCGCCGTGGTCAGTTTCACCCTGCTCGTCTGGGTTTGGTAGACGCCTCCCTCCAAACGCGAAAAGGGGACCGGCTCCCCCGAACCGATCCCCCCTCGCGCGACCAGACCGGTAAAACCGGGACCTGGCGCGTAAACCTTTGCCTTTGGGTGGAAGGGAGCGGCTCCCCCGAACCGCCTCCCCTCCGCCACGCCCGAAGGCGTGGGAACTCATGTTTGGATGTAACGGGCCCGGCGAACTGGGTCCGGCGAACTGGGTCCGGCGAACTGGGCCCGGCGAACTGGGCCCGGCGAACTGGGGAGGTCGGCTCCCCCGAACCGAGCCCCCCCGTCACCCCCACCCGAAGGTGGGATCTCGCGCGCGCCTCGAAAGACGCGCCTTGTTTAGATGAGGGAACCGGATCCCCCGAACCGGTTCCCTCCCATCGGGAAGGGTCAAGCCTGCCAGACCCTGCCCAACGTTCCCCTTTTCGGTGCTCCCAACCCTTCGGCGGACATCTCCGCGAGGGTGGCGGCGATCAGCCAAACTTGAACAGGACGCCGTATCCACCGCGGGGATAGGTCCATTCGACCTCGCCGGTCTCCTGGCAGACGATGCGGCAGGTGCCACATTCCATGCAGCCGTCGGCGACGATTTCGACCTTGCCCTCCTCGGTGTCCTGGTAGCATCCCGCCGGGCAGATATTGACCATCGCCTTCAACTGCTCGGAGGGGACCTTTTCCGCATTCACCCGAATGTGGGGAGCCCCTTCGTCCACCCGATACCGGTTCTGGAACAGCTTCTCTTCGATCTTCTCGCTCATCGCCATGCCCTCGCTACCTTGACGGCGTCGCCCACGAGCCCGAGCACACCCCGGGCCTTACGGAAGCTCCGCACGATATCTTTTTCCTTGGTCAGCTTGTCGACACCATCGACCCGGAAGAAACTCTCCGCGGCCTTGGCCATCAAACGCGGGTAGGTCGTGACGAATTGCTTGTTCCGCCACAGTGTCTCGGGAAGGTCCTTGTACTTTTTCAGGTCCTTCAGGACGAAGCTCTCCTCCAGCTTTTGGCGATAGAGCTTCAGGTTGGCCGCGGTCATGGGTTTGCCCTCGGCCTTCAGGGTAATGATGGTCTCCGCGGCCAGACGACCGGAGGTCAGTGCCAGGTTGGAGCCTTCCCGATGGGCCGCGTTCACGAAATGGGCCGCGTCCCCCGCGATCAGCCAGCCGTCCCCATAGACCTTGGGAATTGCCTTGTAGCCGCCTTCCGGGATCAGGTGAGCGGCGTATTCCTTGACCTCGGAACCCTTAATCAAGGGGGCGATGGAGGGGTGGGACTTGAGGGTGTCCAGCAACTGGGCCGGAGAAATCCTTTTCTCGACGAAGTCGGACACGATACAGCCGATGCCCAGGGCGATGCTTTCCCCATTGGTATAGAGGAAGCCCGTGCCCAGCATACCAGAGGTCACGGTACCCAGGACCTCGATCACCACGCCTTCATCGTCCCGGATATTGAAACGTTCATTGATCACCTCCCGGGGCAGGAAGTGCATTTCCTTCACCGCCAGGGCGGCGTGTTCCGGGTTGATCTCCTCCCGCAGACCAGAGCGCTGCCCCACCAGGGCGTTCACGCCGTCGGCCATCAGAACCACATCGGCGAAGACCTCGCCCTTGTCCCGGTCCACCCGCGCACCGATCACCTTGCCGGTGTCGTCGCGGATCAGGTCCAGCACCGTGGTCTCGCAGACGACCATGGCGCCCGCGTCCCGGGCCCGCCGGTTGAACCACTTATCGAACTGGGCCCGGATGATGGTGTAGCGGTTGGGCTTTTCCTCGTTGAAGTTCTCCGAACGGAAGTGGCTTCCCACATAGGACCGTTCGTCGAGCATCCACATGCGCTGTTCGATCACATGGCGCTCGAGCGGCGCTTCCTCGCGGAAGTCGGGGATGATCCGTTCCACGGCGTCGGCGTAGAGGATGGCGCCCTGGACGTTCTTGGAGCCGGGATATTCGCCCCGCTCGATCTGCAGAACATTCAGTCCCGCCTTGGCCAGCGTGTAAGAGGCGGCGTTGCCCGCCATGCCCGCGCCGACGATGATCACATCGAAATGTTCAGCCATTGTCGTTGCCTCTCCCTGTTAGCTGGCCATGCGCCGGGCGGCCAGACGTTCGGCGAAGGCCTTGGTCAGCGCGGGCAGGATTTTGGTGGCGTCGCCCACGATGCCATGGTGGGCGAATTCGAGGATCGGCGCGTTGGGGTCGGTGTTGATGGCGAGGATCCGATCGGCGCCCTCCACGCCCACCCGGTGCTGAATGGCCCCGGAGATGCCCGCGGCGATGTACAGCTTGGGACGGATGGTCTTGCCGGTCTGACCGATCTGGCGATCGGAAGTGATCCAACCCTTCTGAACCAGCGGGCGGGATCCGCCATATTCGGCGCCCAGCACCTCCGCCAATTCCTTGACCAGTCGGAAGTTCGCGGGGCTGCCCAGGCCCAGGCCACCGGCGACGACGATGTCGGCATAGGCCAGATGGGCGTCCTCGGAGGCGGCATCGGGAATGAACTCCAACACCTTGGTGATGATGTCCGTCTCTTCCAGAGCCAGCTTGAACGGCACCACCTTGCCGGTCCGGCCGGGAACCCGCTCGGGCATGGCCATCACCCGGGGGCGCACCGTCGCCATCTGGGGCCGGAAGTTCAGGGTGTAGATGGTGCACAGCAAGGTGCCGCCGAAGGTCGGGCGGGTGGCCGCCAAGGACCGGTCGTCGTCGATGGCCAGCTCGGTGGAATCCGCGGTCAGACCCGTTCTCAGGGTGGTGGCCACGGAGCCAGCCAAATCGCGTCCCAGATTGGTGGCGCCCAGCAGCAGGACTTCCGGCTGATGGCTGTTCACCAAATCAGTCATGGCCTTGGTGAAGGACTCATTGCGGTAGTCGGACAGCAGCGGATCGGTCACGCTGTATACAACGTCCGCGCCGTACTCAAAGGAGTCCCGGGTGGCCAGCGCGACACCCCCGTCCGGGGCGCCCATGACCACGGCGCAGAGGTCGACCTCCAGCTTATCGGCCAGCTTGCGGCCCTCGCCCAGGAGTTCCCAGGACACGGGATGCACTTGGCCGCGCTCCAGCTCGACGAAGACCCAAACGTGTTTGTAGCTCTTGAAATGCTCGGGCAGTTCCTTCTTGGCGCTGGCCCGGCTCGCCTGGGGGGCGGGTTTCTTGGCGTCCGTCATCTCTCGCACCCTCTCTCTTAGGAGGCCAGGACCAGCTCGGGGATTTCGGCCTCGAGCTTGGGATTGGCGGTGAACAGGGCGTCGATGGCGGCTCGCGCGATCTCGGCGTCGGATTTGCCCTCGGTTTCCACCAGGACGGCTTTCTCATTGCGGGGCTTCGGGGCGAAGACCTTCTTCACCACCGTCGGCGAGCCGCGCAGGCCGCATTGGGTGATGTCTTCCACTCCAGCCTGTTCGGCGTTCCAGGTGGTGACCTCGGCCCGGGCGGCCCGGAACATGTCGGGCAAGGAGCCGCGACGCAGGACATTGGAGCCCTCCAGCATGGTAATCAGGCAGGGCAATCCGGTGGTCAGCACCTGGGTGCCGCCCTCGGCCCGGCGCTCCACGACAATGGAGCGGGACCCCAAATCCAGGGAGCGAATGGCCGAGACATAGGTCAGTTGGTTCAGCCCCATGCGCTTGGCGATGCCGGGACCGACCTGGGCCGTATCGCCGTCGATGGTCTGCTTCCCGGCGAAGACGATGTCCACGGGCTCCTCGGCGTCGATCTTCTTGATCGCCGTGGACAGCGCGAAGGAGGTGGCCAGGGTATCGGACCCGGCGAAAAAGCGGTCGGTCAGCAGGACCGCGGCGTCGGCGCCACAGGCCAGGGCCTTCCGGAGACTCTCGTCGGCCATGGGCGGCCCCATGGTCAGGACCGTCACCTTGCCGCCGAACTGGTCCCGAAGGCGCAAGGCCTCCTCCAGCACGACGAGGTCATAGGGGTTGATGATCGTCGGCACGCCCTGGCGCATGATGGTGTTGGTCACCGGATGCACCCGGATCTGCGCGCTGTCTGGAACCTGTTTTATGCAAACAACGATATGCATATACCGTCTCCTCCATCGCGGGGGCCCTGGAGGCCCGACTGTTTCCGGTGCGGGGTGCGCCCCGCTGAAGTCCTGGTCGTTTCAGCTTGTCTCGTCTTTCGCGAACGGTCGGTTTTCCGACGGGGTCCGGGGTCGTCTTCGTGACCCATTCCCAACAAAGCAAAAGCCATGCCAAAATTACCGCCTTGAAAAATCGAGGATTTCCCTAGGGAAGAGACCGACATTTCCTTTGTTTGTGTCTTCTAACCGACAAAGAAACCCGACATCCCCCTGTCGGACATCCCTCAGGCTTCGGCCGAAGCGCCGACGGATGCGCCTCCCAAAGGCTCAATGGCTTCCAGACCGACAAAGGCCTTGCCTTGCTCTTCCTTGAAGACCTTGAACAGCTTTTCGGTGCGGGCGTCGGTTGTGGTGAAATCCATGTGGGCGCGCGCCAGGCAAGCCCGGTGCGCGGAGCGCAGGGCATCGTCGTTGGTCTCGTCCACCTCGGTCTGGTCCAGGTAGGTCTGGTACTTCTTGAGAATGTGAAGACGGTTCACATCGACCAAATGTTCGTCGTAGTCGATATCCAGGAATTCGAAGAACTCCTCGGCGTCGGACAGGGACGTCAACTCGCGCATGAATCGGCTCATCGGGGGATATCCTCTCTTATCGGGTCGGATCGGGGGCGGGATCAGCTCGCGGCCCGGTGATGGGGACGGCTGAAATCCATGGTCTCCACGGCCTCGGCCACGGACAGGGTTTCCACGTAAAAGCGCTTCAGGTCGCCCTCCGAGGGGATCGCCTTGGTCTCCCCCGCGTGGCGGCGCACCCGGGCGAGCATGGCCCGGGCCTGGGCCTCGCCCGGCGACAGGCCGAGCGCGTTGCAGGCATGCAGAACCCCGGCGACACCGGAATGCTTGCCCAGGACCAATTGGTGGCAGCGCCCCAGGTCGGCGGGGGACAAGGCCTCGTAATTCTTGGGATCGCGAAGCAAGCCGCTCACATGGATCCCGGATTCATGGGTGAAGATCCCCGCGCCCACGATCGGCTTATTGACCGGCACCGGACGGCCCGAGGCCTCGGCGACCAAACGGGACACCATGGTCAGCGCCTTGGGGTCGACACCCGTATGGCGGTCGTAGATGTTGCGGCAGGCCATTACCACTTCCTCCAGCGGCGCGTTCCCGGCGCGCTCGCCGAGACCGTTGACCGTGGTGGAGACATGGGTGGCCCCGCCCAGGACCGCGCCCAGGGAATTGGCTGTCGCCAAACCCAGATCATCATGGGCGTGAATTTCCAGCTCCAGTCCGGTGGCGGCGCGCATGCGCTTGAAAAGGGCCTGGGTGGTGAAGGGATCCATGATGCCCAGGGTATCGGCGAAGCGGAAACGCCGGGCACCGGCCTTCTCCGCCTGCTCCAGGACCCGCAGCAGGAACTCCGGATCGGCGCGGCTGGCATCCTCGCCACCCAGGGCCACCTCCAACCCCTTTTCCAAGGCGGTCTTGACCATGGTTTCGATATGGGCGAGCACCCAGTCCCGATCCCGGCCAATCTTCCGTTCGATCTGTTGGTCCGACACGGGAATGGACAGGTTGATCATGTCCACGCCGCAGCGGGTGGCCGCTTCGATATCATCCAGGTGCATGCGGCACCAGGCGATGGCCCGGGTTGTGTCGAGCAGGTCGGCGACGGCGCGAATGCCCTCCTGTTCCTCGGGTCCCATGGCGGGGATCCCCACTTCCACCTCGGGCACCCCGGCATGTTCCAGGGCTCCGGCGATGGCGAGCTTTTCCGCCAGCGTGAAAGTGACGCCAGCGGTCTGCTCGCCGTCACGCAAGGTGGTATCGTTAACGACCACGGACGCGAAGGTCATGACCGCTTCTCCTTGACCAGGTCCGCGTCACGCCTTGGGGGAGGGACGCGTGAGAGAACAGGCGATGCCAACCCAAAAAGGGTCGACGCTGCCGAGGGGGATCAGGCGGGAACCGCGTAGGCCCCAACTGGAGCGGTCCCAACTGGCGAGGCCCCGACTTGCTTGGCCTTAGCCGCCAACTGGTGGTCGGCGGCATGCGCCGGGATGATCCGGACGGGCTTGCCAACGGCTTCCATGATCTTCTGCTGGACGCCCATCAGGGTCACGCTGGCCAACTGGCAGCCGACGCAGGCGCCGGTCATATCCACGAAGATCTTGTTCTCCTCGATCCGAACGACGCTGATATCACCGTTGTCTTTCCGCAAACGCGGGCGGATGGTGGTTTCGATGATCTCGAGGACCTTGGCTTCGAAGGCTTCCTGGGACATGGCGAGGGCTTCCTTTTCTCGTCTTCGAATGGGGTTCGCGGGGAAAAAAGCGCCGTCGCCTTAGCAAGACCCGGGAGCGGAGAAGGACTTGCCGCAGGAGCAGCTTTCCGTGGCATTCGGGTTTTCGAACACGAACCCGGCCCCGCCGACGCTTTCCTTAAAGTCCAGGACCGTGCCGGTCAGCAGGGGCTGACTGGCGGCATCCACGAAGACCTTCACGTCCTCGCCAATATCGATCACATGATCACCGTCCTTGGGAGTGGCCTCCAGGCCCATGCGGTAGACAACACCAGCGCACCCACCGGACTGCACCATGATGCGCAGACCCTCGGCCTTCTCGGCGGAGCCGGAAACGACCTTGCGAACGGCGGCGGCGGCGGATTCAGTCACATTCATCATCGGGGGGACCCTCCTTCATGGAACAGGCAACAAGGGTTGTGCGCCTGCTACCAAGCAAGGAGTGTGCCAATCTTCATTTTATTGATTTACAACAATTTTTCAGAAAATCAGGGCTGGAGGATTTCCGACAATCCCCCCCCTTCACTCCATTTGTCGTAAAGCCGACATGAAAAACGGGGGCTTCATGGCACAACCGGGCGGCCCCCTTACCGCGTCACCCCAGGGCCGCGAGGTAGTCCCCGACGGCCTCCTCGATCTGGCCCGCCCCTGGCGCTTGGATGGGGATCCCGCCGTGGACCTCGTCGCCGAGGGCATCCGGACCATTCTCCAGACCGCGACATCCCAAAGTGCCCCTCTCACAGGATCGATCGAAAAACCGCTGTCACTTGATCGGTCGTAAGCCGAGGCCCCTGCCCGACCGCGTGCATCAATCCGATCCCGTCGATCAATCCGGCGCAGGTCTCGATGGGAAACTCTTGGCGCCGATCCGCGATCAACCCGAAGAAGAAAGCGATCGGTCGGCGCGCCGCGGCGGTCAATCTCTCTCCGACTCCCGCCAGATCGTCCTGACGCGTCGACGCCAGGGTCAGTTCCATCCTGGCCAGAAACAAAGGACGCGAGGCATCCGCGTAGCTCACCAGTTCCCGCGCGACATAGGCAACGGCCTCGTCCATCCCCCCGGTCGCCACCGCTTCAGCGAAGCCGATTTGAAGGTCATCGCAGTCCTTTTCCAACATCGCCGCGAGATGGTCCGATGCGGCCAGAAGCAAAGCGGCCTTTTTCGGAAAATAGTAGGTACTGGACCCCCTTGGCAGTCCAGCGGCATCGTCCACGGCGCGGTGCGTCACTCCCGCGAGCCCCCGCGTCGCGAGAATATCGATAACGCAATCCAGAATCGCCTCGCGGCGGCCGCTTTTCTTCATTGATCCCCACCCTCTACAAATGTAGAGTTTTTCACATCAAATGACAAAACATCCCATAAGAGGACGCTTTCAACCATGTCACGACCCATCACGCGCATAAACCCCGCGACCCTGCCACCCACCGGTGATTTGGGGTATTCGCAGATCTCCATCGTGGAACCCGGTCGCATGGCCTATATCTCCGGCCAAGTCGCTTTGCGCCCCGACGGAGCACCGGTTCCCGACGATCTCGTCGCACAGATGGAAATTGTCGCGACCAATGCGAAGGCGGCGCTGACGGCCATTGGCGCCACGCCCCAGGACGTGGTCATCGCCCGTGTTTACATGACCGATCTGACCCCTGACCGCCTGGAGGCGGTGATGCCGTCCTTCCTGGCGACGTTCGATGGCGCGCGACCCTGCGTGACCGGCGTCGGGGTCGCGGCCCTGGCCGCGCCCGACTTACAGATCGAGTTGGAAATGACCGTGAGACTGCCGGACTGACCCGCGGTCCTGGCCCCGGTCCCGACCCAAACGACCCTACCCCTTCCGGGACCGGGCGAGGCGCGCGCCACCCCACAGGAAGATCCCCAAGGCCGCGACGGGGAAGAGGAAACCGGCAAGGCTCGCGCCCTTCCAATCCCCCACGGCGAAGGCCCAGCCGCCCAAAGCGGACCCCAAGGCGCCCCCCATGAAGAAAATCGCCATGTAGAGGCCGTTCAACCGCCCCCGGATTTCCGGCGCCTGGGAGAAAATGACCCGCTGATTGACCACCAGATTCATGGTGACACCGAAATCGATCAGGATGGCCGCGGCCACCACCAACCCGAGAGCCAGGTTTGAGCCCGTCTCTCCCAGAAAAGTCATAGGGAAGGACAGGGCAACCATGCACATGGCGGTGATACTGGCGGAAAAACCCCAGCCCCGGTCTGCGATCCGCCCGGCGATGGGCGCCGCCACGGCCCCGGCCACCCCGGCCAGGGAGACCCAGCCGATCCCCGCCAGCGACAGGTTGAAGGCCGGTCCGGACAGATAGAGGGGCGCCGTCGTCCAAAAGAGGCTGAAGGCGGCGAACAGCCCCGCATGGGCCAAGGCCCGGCGCCGCAAGTCGGGCATGGTCAGGATCAGGCTGACCATGGACAGCATCAGGTCGCCATAGCGGGGCTTTGGATTGGGGTCCCGGCGGGGAAGAAAGAAGCGGTGAACGACAAGCAGAACCACCATGGCCCCGGCGGACAGGAAGAAAACCGCCTGCCAGGACAACAGGTCGGCGATGAAGCTCGACAGGGGCCGGGCGGTCATGATGCCGAGCATCAGGCCGCTCATGACATTGCCCACCACCCGACCGCGAATGGCTTCGGGCGCCATATGGGCCGCGAATGGCACCAGGACCTGGATGCCGACCGATCCCAAACCGACCACGAACATGGCCAGCAGGAACAGCCCCCCACTCGGTGCCAGGGCCACGCCCATCAGACCGGCCCCGGCCAGGACAAGCAGGGTCAGAACCAACCGCCGGTTCTCCACCCGATCCGCCAGGGGCACGATCAACAGCAACCCCAGGACATAGCCCACTTGGCCGAGGGTAACGATCAACCCCTGGGCTTCCGGCGTCAGCGCGAGATCCCTGGCGATGGATCCCACCAAGGGCTGAGCGTAATAGAGGTTGCCCGCGATCAGCCCACAGGACAGAGCTAACAGGAAGGTCAGCCAGCCAATCCGCGCCGTGCCCGTTTCCGCGAATCCTGGCCCCGTCATTGACCCAGAACCGCGAACCGAAGAAAGCGCCAGGGAACGCCCCAGGGAACGACAAGGACAATTTTCATCATAGTGCGCTATCCAAATAAACAAAGGCCCCCCTCGCCAGGGGGCGGAACCAAAGGGGCCCATCGGATCGGAAGGGAGAAGCCCGCTCGAAGGCGGAGACATAGGGTGCGGGGTCCCTGGGCACAAGGGACCGGTTGGGGCGAGGCGTCAGTTGGCCAGCAGGGCCTTTCCATCCTCGGGACCAAAGCAGAGGGCGTGGTCATCACAAGCCTCGCAATGGGGTGACTTGCAGACAACCACCCCCTCGCGCTGGCAAAGCTCGCGGTAGAAGAATTTCTTCCATTTCATGTTCTTGGTATTCCGCGAGGCAAGCGGCGAGAAATGGCGATTCAGGAGACGGGAGAGTTCACCCCGGTTCACTAGACCCAAATCTTGCCAAAGGTGATTCGGACGCAGGGCGCGGCGGGCCACCATTGCGGCCAACCAGACCTCCTCCTCCACCCCCATGGTCCGGTGGTCGAGTAACAGGTCGCGGAGGTCCTCTTCCTCGATGGCGTCCGTGCCGGAGCCACCGTCACAGGACAGCAGAGCTGTCAGCCCCGTGGCATGGGGAAAGAATAAGCCGATAAGCGCCGCGGTATCCCCTGGCGTCAGCCCCAGGCCATGATTCAGGGGGGCGCCGGTGGCCGCGGTTTCGGCCCGGGCCGCGGCGATCAGGCAAGCGAAGACATGGCGGTCAAAGGCGTCGCCCCGGGCGGGGCCGCCCATCAGCCAGCCAAGGGTGATCGTTCCAAGGTCTCCCGTACCGGACCTCTCTCCGTCCAAGGGTGGCCAAAGCCGCGCGCCGAGACCGCCCGAAGAGGCAATGGCGCCGCCAAAGTCATCGAAGCGAATACCGTCGATCTTGGACATGGGGACCTCCTGACGCGGGTTCGGCTGGGGAAAAGGGGAAAACCGGGTCCGTGATTGGGGACCCGGCCCTCGTGCCGGGATTCAGGCGGAGACCGCCGCGTGGGTCTGGGCGTTGGTGCCACAAACGGTCTCGCAGGCTTCGCAGCCGATACACTTGCCCTCGCTGGACACAACCATCACCTTGCGGGTGATTTCCTCGTCCTCGTCGTAGGGATCGCAGAGCTCTCCATCCTCATTGACACCCTTCATTTCCAGGACACCGTGTCCACAGACCTTGAAGCAGCGGCCACATCCGATGCACAGCTCGTCGTTGATCTGGGTCAGATACTTGGGCTCCCACTCGGAGCCGTCCCGGGTTTTGTAGGTGATGTTCGCCATGTCCAGCTTTCCTTTCGCAAGTCTTTCCAGAGGCATATTCGGCGAAAGTGTCCCCCACTTCGCGGAAATGCGAAAAACCAATGTCTTAGTCTGGGTGGGCGGGGCGTCGTTCACGCGCCCCTACCCGTTAAGTTTTCATCGGAAGCGAATTGAACTGGTCCCTAGTGCATCGACCCAGACAAAGGCGACAGCCGTAGTCTGGAAAGTTGATGCATAAACAAAGACCTAGCGCACCGCCAACTGAATCTTTCGACTGCGTCGGCGCGCTAGGCGTCCGCGGCGTCCTGGAACGTCTTGATGGTCTCGACGGCGTCCTCGACCAGCTTGGTCCCCTTCTCGCCCAGCTTCTCCAGGGAGAGGAAGCCGAAGCGATGGATGTCGCGCAGGTAGGTGTTTAGCACCACCAGCTTGCCGGTGGTCAGCAGCATGCGACCGAAGCCCTCGTGACTCATCTTCATCATCGGCGAGGCGATCTTACCGGTATACTTCTCGATGGTCAGACCCACCGCGGCATAGAAGATCTCGACGCGCCAGATGATGTCCGGATCGGGATCGCCGATGATCGGCATCTGCTTGCGCTGTTCCTTGGTCACGATGAACGGACCGAGGATTTCGGCGTCGCTCTTTCCTTCCCAAGTGCCATAGGTGTCCTGGGCGCGGACCTGCAATACCAGTTGCTTCACGAATTCACTGTCGAGGGCGGCCTGATCGGCCGCGGTCATCTCAAGAACATCGGACATCAGACGGTTTCCTCCACCATGTCATCTTCATCCAGGAAATCCAGCGCGCGGGTATCGCCGGTTTCCTCCCTCATCAGCTTGCGCAACCAGGGCGGGGGGTTGCCGTTCAACATGGCCCGAATACGCTCCAACACCTCGGTGATGGGCTCGTCGTTGGGGATCTTCATCGGGTGGATCTTGGACTGCACCACCCGGGCCGCGGCGGGACCGCCGATGGCCTTGATGAACAACATGGAGATCCCTTCCAAGGCCTTGACCTTGGCCCGGATGCGGTCCTCGCCGTCATCGGTGTGCTTGCCGTCCTGGGACGACAGGTTGTCGAACTGGATCACCTCGACAAAGCTGTAGCCGTCTTTACCCACTTCATAGACCGCCATGTTCTTCGCCCCGTTGAAATGGGCGTTGACGGTTTTCATGTCCTGGGTCGCCAACGCGACTTTCATGCGTCCTCCTCCGGTGGGCTTGGCGGCGGCATCTTCGACAAGACGGAGTCTCCTTGCGTTCATCGCTCTAGCCCTCCTGCTCGGTGTTAAGGGTGATGGGGGTGTGGCCGTATCCCCCCTGCTCGTCTTGCCCGTGGGTCCCATGGGCCTCGTGGACATCCATCAGGGCGTTGGCCAGGGTGAAAGACAGGTCGCGGGTTCCACGGTATCCAATGGTGACCCGGTGGTTTGACCCCACCCGATCAACGATGGGAAAACCGGCTCGGAAATGGGGCACGCCCGCCCGGTGGGCAGGCAGTCGACCGTTGGCGTTGGCGATCATCAGGTCGCAGCCTTCGGCCCGGTCGGCCAGATCCTCCAGGTCACCAACCACGACCTCCGCGGTATCCAGCGCCGAGAGGAAGGGCGCTTCGGTCGGCACCACGACGGCCTGAAGCTGGGCCCCCATGCCGGACACAAGGGTGGCATAGGCCCAAACCATGTCCGGCTCTCCGGCGATGGCGATCCGCGCGCCCCCGAAGGCGAAATGGCTGTCCATCAGGGCATCGACAAGCTGGTTGCGCTGGCGGCGCAGGCGGGTGGGCACGGGACGGCCGGAGACCTGGGAGAGTACCGTCATCAGCCTGTCCACGGCCTCCAGACCGGTCAGGCGATCCAACTGGGTGGTGGGCACGCCGGTGCGCGTCTCCAGGGTCTCGCCGGAGAGGCGCATGTGCTCGCCAATGGCGATCGTCGCCTTGGCCCAGCCCATGGCGCGGATCTCGTCCAGCGTCGTGCCCCCCAGGGTGGTGGGGATCCAGGTATCGGGCACATGGCCGTCCAGGGATCCCGACAGGTCCGGCAGGATGGTGGCCTCCAGTCCGAAGCACGCGATGATGTCGCGCAGTTCGTCGATATCGCCCGGCGTCATATGCGACCCGGCCAGGACATTGACGCGGTTCTGGCTGGAGGGTGCCTTTTCCTCGGGCACCAGGGTCTCGATAATGGCCTTGACCGCCTTGCCCCAGCCCATTTCCAGGCCACCGGAGAAGTCCGGCGTCCGCACGGGCACGACGACCACGTCGTCCAGCTCGCGGTTGCGGGCACGAATCAGCTTGAGGTCGCCGATCATGTCCTCGCCCCGGGTTTCCGTCAGCCCCGTGGAGGCCAGACCGATCAGTTTGGGCTGGGCGCGCTTGACCACGTTGACCAGGGCCTGCTCCACGTTTTCCATGCCGCCGAGGATGGTACTCACCTCGCTCATGGCCGTGGTTTGCAGGGGGATGGCCTCGCGGAAATGGCGGACCAGCATGACGAGGGCGAAGGCCGTGCAACCCTGGGAGCCGTGGAACAGGGGCATGGAGCCCTCGACGCCCATGAAAGCCATGGCCGCGCCCAGGGGAGCGGAGGTCTTCAGCGGGCTGACCGACAGGGCCTTGCGGACCTTCGTCACCGATGCGGGGGCGTGGTGGGTCATTATTCGGCGGCTCCTGCCAGGGGGGTGGCGGCGGACGCGGTGTGGACTGGGGTCAGGGCGACGGGCACCTCGTCCCAGGGCGCGGGCAGGCGCACCTGCTCCCAAACCGGATTGTTGATCTCGATATCCATCTGGCGAACCATCTCGATCATGCCCGCGTAGCCTTCGAAACCCGCGTGGCGTTCCTGGTTGATGTCCATCCAGGCGGTGCGGGCCTTCAGGGCGACAAACTGGGAGCGGCCACCGGACAGCATGATGTCCGCCTCGCCGTCCTTGAACATGCGGTACATCTCGCCGTTGGGAATGGAGCCGAACAGTTCGCCCATCTTGCCCGTGGTATTTTGCTGAAGGGCCCGCTTGGCCTTGCCCTTGTCGTCCTCGGTGGACTTGCGAACCGAGGTGCCGATGACCTCCATGCCCATTTCCTGGAGGGCATGGACCACCGACCAGCTTTTCACGCCACCGGTGTAGAGCAGCACCTTCTTGCCTTCCAGGCGCGGCTTGTACTCCGCCATGGCGGCCCAGGCCTTGGCTTCCTCCTCGGCGATCAGGGCCTCGGTCCGGTCGATCAGATCGGCGTCGGCGCCCCGCTCCACCAGCATTTTCGCGATGGTGCGCAGGGACAGGCTGGTGTCGCCGATGCCGTAGAAGGAGCCCTCGAAATAGGGGATGCCATATTTTTCGCGCATGCCCCGGCCCAGGTTGATCATGGCCTGGGAGCAGACCATCATGTTGACCTGGGCGGTATGGGCCGCGGCGATGTCCACGTAGCGGGACCGCCCTGTAATGCAGGCGCGGATACGGATGCCCAGGCGCTCCAACAGCGGTTCCACCGCCGCGAACTCCCCGGCCACGTCGTATTCGCCGATGATGTTGATATCCGTGGAACCCACATCGTCGGGCTCCAGGGTGCCGACGACGTGGTCCAACAGAGCCTGAGCGCCCAACTTGTTCCCGAGGTTCTTGGAGCCGACGAAGCCCGGTGCGTTAACCGGAATCACCGGCTTGCCCAGGCGCTCGGTGGCGACCCGGCAGACCGTGTCGATGTCGTCGCCGATCAGGGCGGGCACACAGGTCTGATAGACGAAAACCGCCGGAGGATCGTATTTGGAGATGGCATCCTTGATCGCCCTGTAGAGCTTCTTTTCGCCCCCGCCGATCACGTCCAGTTCCGACAGGTCGGTGGTGAAGCCCCAGCGGTAGATCATGGGTCCCTTGGTGCCCACGTTGCGGGTATCCCAGGAGTTGCCCTCGCAGGCGATGGGACCATGCACCAGATGGACCACGTCGGTCACCGGCTGCAGGGCGATCTTCGCGCCATCGAAGGCGCAGCCACCCGCCGCCGCGCCGGGGGTCAGGCCCTTGGTGGCGCAGCCCTTCTTCCGGTCCACGTCGGACTTCGCGCGATTCTTGTCGCAGTCCGGCTCGTTGAAGACACTGGCGATCCGGTCACTGATCATCACGATCCTCCGAGGCAAGAGTTGGGGGACATCACTGCCGTCACCTCGGATAAGCAAAAGGAATGCCAACTTCATCTTTCGTGTGAAAGCAATGCATTAACCCAATTCCCCTCCCCATTGGACCTGTCGTGTGACGAACAATGTCGGCTTTCCGACATGGTTAAAGACCCTATTCCTGGTATAGGGTGGGGACGGTGTAAAAAGCCGTGACATCTGGACACCGCTTGGTGTAGAGACAATTTCACACTTCGTTTGGCATGAATGCCATTCGTATTACACGAAAAAACTGTTTAAAAGAGGCGCGCGTGAAGCACCTAGACTCCCTGGAAGCGGAAAGCATCCATATCCTGCGGGAGACCGCGGCCCAGTTCCAGCGACCCGTGCTGATGTATTCCATCGGCAAGGACAGCTCGGTGTTGATGCATCTGGCGCGCAAGGCCTTCTTCCCCTCCCGCCCCCCCTTCCCCTTCCTGCATATCGATACGACCTGGAAATTCCACGAGATGATCGCCTTTCGCGACCGCCGCGTGGCCGAGGAAGAGGTGGACCTGATCGTCCACACCAACCCGGACGGGTTAGAGAATAAGGTCACCCCCTTCACCCATGGGGCGGCCTATACGGATATCATGAAGACCCAGGCCCTGCGTCAGGCCCTGACGGCGGGCGGCTACGACGGTGTGATCGGCGGCGCCCGGCGGGACGAGGAGAAGTCCCGGGCCAAGGAGCGGGTCTTCAGCTTCCGCGACGCCCATCACCGGTGGGATCCGAAGAACCAGAAACCCGAACTGTGGAACACCTATAACGGCCGGACCAACAAGGGCGAGAGCGTGCGGGTCTTCCCGCTCTCCAACTGGACCGAGTTGGACATCTGGCTTTACATCCTGCGCGAGGGGATCCCCGTCGTCCCCCTGTACCTGGCCAAGGACCGCCCGGTGGTGGAGCGCGACGGCGCGCTGATCATGGTCGACGATGACCGCTTCCCCCTCCTGCCCAATGAAACCCCAATGATGAAGTCGGTGCGCTTCCGCACGCTGGGCTGCTACCCCCTGACCGGCGCCATCGAAAGCGAGGCCGCCACCCTCCACGAGATCATCGCCGAAATGCTGGTGGCCCGAACCTCGGAACGCCAGGGGCGCCTCATCGACCAAGACCAGTCCGCCTCCATGGAACTGAAGAAGCAGGAAGGATATTTCTAATGGACGGCACCCCTTCCAACGCAGCCCCCTCCGCCCACCCCTCCCTCGCCGCGCAACGGGTCCAGACCTACCTGGAAAAGCACGAGGACAAGGGCCTGCTGCGCCTGTTGACCTGCGGTTCCGTCGACGATGGAAAATCCACCCTGATCGGCCGCCTGCTCCACGACACCAAGCAGGTCTTCGACGACCTGATGAGCGCCCTGGAACGGGACAGCAAGGTCTCCGGCACGACCGGTCCCGGACGGGTGGATTATGCCTTGCTGCTCGATGGTCTCCAGGCGGAGCGCGAACAGGGCATCACCATCGACGCCGCCTATCGCTATTTCAACACGGAGAAGCGGAAATTCGTCGTCGCCGACGCGCCCGGCCACGAGCAGTACACCCGCAACATGTGCACCGCGGCCTCCACCGCGGAACTGGCCATCCTGTTGGTGGATGCCCGCAAGGGGGTGATCACCCAGACCCGGCGTCACACCTATGTCTGCTCCCTGATGGGGATCAAGACCGTTGTGCTCGCGGTCAACAAGATGGACCTGAGGGATTATGATCAGGGGGTCTTCGACGCCATCGTCGCGGCGTACTTGCCCTTCGCCGCGAAGCTGGGCATCGACACCGTCACCTGCATTCCCCTCTCGGCCCTGGAGGGCGACAACATCGTCGCCCCCAGCCCCCATATGCCCTGGTACACCGGCCCGGCCCTGCTGCCCTTCCTGGAGGAGGTGGACGTCGCCACCGACCGGGAGCACTCGTCTTTCCGCTTCCCGGTCCAATGGGTCAATCGGCCCAACCTGGATTTCCGCGGGTTCTCCGGCACCGTGGTCTCCGGCGCCATTTCCGTGGGCGATGGGGTCAGCACCCTGCCCAGCGGTCAGAAGTCCAAGGTGGCGCGGATCGTCACCAAGGACGGCGACCTGGCGCGCGCCGTGGCCGGTCAGGCGGTGACCCTGACGCTGACTGATGAAATCGATGTCAGCCGCGGCGATATGCTGGTCCCGACCGAGGACCAGCCGGCCATGGGCGACCATTTCACCGCCAATCTGATCTGGATGGACAGCAACGCCCTGATGCCGGGCCGGGAATATTTGGTCCGCATGGGGCCGCGTCAGACCCGGGGCCAAGTCACCTCCATCAAGCACAAGATCGACGTCAACACCATGGACGAGCGGCCGGCGCCGACCCTGGAACTGAACGATGTGGGGCTGGTCAACCTGAGCATCGACCGCGCCCTGCCCTTTGACCCCTACACCGAGAATCGGGATACCGGATCCTTCATCCTGATCGACCGGCTGACCAACGCCACCGTCGGCGCGGGCATGATCCAGTTCTCCCTCTGGCGGTCGACCAATCTGGCCTGGCAGCACCTGGAGATCGGGCCGGAACAGCGGGCCCGGCAGAAGGGCCAACGGCCCTGCGTGCTCTGGCTGACGGGCCTGTCCGGCTCGGGCAAATCGACCATCGCCAACCTGTTGGACAAGCGCCTCTACGCCGAGGGGCACCATGCCACCATGCTGGACGGCGACAACGTGCGCCATGGCCTGAACAACGACCTGGGCTTCACCGCCCAGGACCGGGTGGAGAACATCCGCCGGGTGACCGAAGTGGCCAGCCTGATGGCCGACGCCGGGCTGATCACCCTGGTCTCCTTCATCTCCCCCTATCGGGAGGAGCGGAACTCGGCCAAGGTCCGCATTGGCGACGCCCGCTTCGTGGAGATCTATGTCAAGGCCGACGTGGCGACCTGCGCCGAGCGCGATCCCAAGGGCCTCTACAAAAAGGCCCTGGCCGGAGAGATCAAGAACTTCACCGGCGTGGACGCCCCCTACGAGGAACCCCTGGACCCCACGGTCACCGTGGACACGGCCAACAGCACGCCCGAGGAAGCCGTGGAATTGATCCTCGACTGGCTGCGTGCCCAGGGCTTCCTGTCGGTCGAAGGGGACGGGTCGGGGATCTGATCCCGCCCCTTGGGCATACAAGCAATCTCATGTCCCGGGATGGCCAAATCCGGCCCGCCCCGGGACACGTCTTCCGCCCCATGGGTGTTGGAAATCGGGTACCCAAGACAGCATGGGCTCCGTATAAGGAAAGCTGTCCCTTCCCCGCCCCGGAGAGCCCCATGCCCGGTTTCGCCGAGTTCCCAAAGCTCCATGTCCTCGACCATCCGCTGATCCAGCACAAGCTGAGCTACATGCGGAACAAGGATACCTCGACCCGCACCTTCCGCATGCTGCTGAAGGAAATCGCCCTGCTGATGGGCTACGAGGTCACCCGCTCCCTGCCAATGACCACCGAGCGAATCGACACTCCCCTTGAGCCCATGGATGCCCCGGTCATCCGGGGCAAGAAGCTGGTGGTGGTCCCCATTCTGCGTGCGGGTCAGGGCATGGCCGACGGCTTGTTGGAACTGGTGCCCAGCGCCCGGGTCGGCCATATCGGGCTTTACCGGGACGAAGAAACGCACCAGCCCGTGGAATATCTGGTGAAGCTGCCCGACCCCGCGGAGCGGATCTTCATCCTGGTCGACCCCATGCTCGCGACGGGCCATTCGGGCGCCCACGCGGCCACCGTACTCAAGCGCCATGGGGTGCCGGGGGAATCCATCCGCTTCATGGCCCTGGTCGCCGCGCCCGAAGGGGTGAAGACCTTCCAGGCCGCCCACCCGGACATCCCCATCTACGTGGCCAGCCTGGACCGCCAGTTGAACGAAAAGGCCTATATCTGCCCAGGCCTGGGCGACGCGGGCGACCGGCTGTTCGGCACCAAGTAGAGCCTTTCACCGCCATCCGACAGAATGCACTCGTTAACCGATAGCGGAAGAGTTTATCAGGGGAAGCCTTATCGTCCGAAATGTGGGCGAGGGCATCCTCCCCTCACTCCGCCGGGGAGGGCTCCAATTCCGCCTTCTTCCGGGTCAGCGGGCTATCGGTGATCGGCAGATTGACCACCGCCGCGGCCACGCCCAACAGGGCCGACAGGATCCACATCAGGTCGAAACTCCCGGTCATGTCGTAGATCACGCCCCCCAGCCAAGCGCCGAAGAAGGCGCCGATCTGGTGGGACAGCATGACAATTCCGAAAAGCGTGGCCATGTATCGCGACCCGAAAATCTGCACGATGATCCCGCTGGTCGGCGGCACCGTCGACAGCCAGAGCAGCCCCAAGGCCCCACCGAACAGCAGGAAGGTCAGTTCCGTCTTCGGCGCGGCCATGAACACCAGGATCAGCACCGCGCGCAGACCATAGATAGCCGAAAGCAGCCATTTCTTGCGGTAGCGGTCCCCCAGGGCTCCAGCGGCGATCGTCCCCACCATGTTGAAGAGACCAACCACCGCCAATGTTCCCGCGGCCACGCCACCCGGCAAGCCGCAAGTCTGCACGAAGGTCGGCAGGTGGGTGGCGATGAAGGCGATGTGGAAGCCGCAGACGAAGAATCCCAGGGTCAGCAGACGGTAGCCGCCATGGCCGAAGGCCTCGCCCATGGCCGCGCCCAGGCTGGCGCTCTCGCCCTCGGCCGCCGCGCTGTCGGGGCGCCCGGCGAGCACCAAACCCAGGGGCACCATGATCAGGCTGATCGCCCCCATGGCCACCAGGGCATCACTCCATCCCAGGGCCTGATTGAGGGCCTCCGTCGTCGGGGCCATGGTGAACTGGCCGAAGGACCCTCCGGCACTGACGATCCCCAGGGCAAGCCCTCGCCGCCGGGGCTCCACGAGGCGTCCGACCGCCCCCAGCACCACCGGGAAGGTGGTGAAGCCCACGCCCATGCCCAGCAACAGGCCGCCGGTGGCATGCAGGCCCCAAGGAGAGGTCACCCCCGCCATCAAGGCCAGGGACAGGCCATAGAGGAGGCCGCCAATGACCAGCACCCGCGCCGTTCCGAAGCGGTCGGCGATCATCCCGGCGATGGGCGAGGCCAAGCCCCAAAGCAGGTTCTGGATGGCGAAGGCCAGACCGAAGGTCGTGGTGCTCCACCCCAGGTCCGCGGCCATATCCGGGATGAACAATCCCAGGGACTGCCGCACCCCAAGGTTCAGGGCGAGGATCAGTCCTCCGGCGACAATGACCAATGGGAAACCAGGGTGGAGGCCAAATGGGACGCGGCGCATGACAGTCTTCCCTGGATTGAACGGACAGAGATGTTAGGAATAGATCCTAACCGGACCGTCCCCGGAGAGGCGACTGAATCTTCCTGTGGGTGGCGGTGAGAATAATTAACTCCTCCCGCCCTTGGCCAGCCCCGCCACCGATAGAAACCCTCTGAAAAGCCAAGGACTCAAGGCGCGTCACGGGTCGCGCCACACGGGACGAAGGGGGACGGCCCGCTGTTCCTGGTCCTGCTTTTCCTTGGCCTGTTCTCCACCTTTGGCGCCGTGGCCCTGGCGGCGACGGTGATGACCCTCGCCACGCCCGAAAAGGATCCCGAGGAAAACTAGCCAGATCGGGGCGAGGGGCTTATATGGGTGCGGACAGGCTCCCCCTCCCCCCCTTGAGTTCGCGAGACGCCATGAACAATGACCCCCGCAAGGTCGGTATCGTCAGCCTGGGCTGCCCCAAGGCCCTGGTGGATTCCGAACGGATTCTCACCCGCCTGCGCGCCGAGGGCTACGAGGTCGCCCCCACCTACGAGGGCGCCCATGTGGTCATCGTAAACACCTGTGGCTTCCTGGATTCCGCCAAGGCCGAAAGCTTGGAGGCCATCGGCGAGGCGATGGAGCAAAACGGCAAGGTGATCGTCACCGGCTGCATGGGCGGGGACGAAGCCAATATCCGCGCCCACCATCCCGAAGTGTTGGCCGTCACCGGCCCCCACCAATACGAGCAGGTGGTCGCCGCCGTGCACGCGGCCGCGCCACCGTCCCACGATCCCCATACCTCGCTGGTGCCACCCCAGGGCATCCGCCTGACACCGCGCCATTACGCCTATCTGAAGATCTCCGAGGGCTGCGACCATTCCTGCTCCTTCTGCATCATTCCGGACCTGCGTGGCCCGCTCGCCAGCCGCCCGGTCGGGTCGGTCCTGGCCGAAGCCGAACGCCTCGCCGCCGCCGGGGTCAAGGAACTGCTGGTCATTAGCCAGGACACCAGCGCCTACGGGGTGGACCTGAAATACGCGCAAAGCGACTGGCGGGGCCGCCCCGTGACAGCCCGCATGACCGAACTCTGCGCGGCCCTGGGCGAGTTGGGCATCTGGACCCGCCTCCATTACGTCTACCCCTATCCCCATGTGGACGAGATCTTCCCGCTGATGGCCGATGGCAAGGTCCTGCCCTACCTGGACATCCCCTTCCAGCATGCCAGCCCCGGGATTCTGCGGGCCATGAAGCGCCCCGCGGCCCAGGAGAAGGTGCTCGACCGCATCAAGGCCTGGCGCGCCCAGGTGCCCGACCTGACGCTCCGCTCCACTTTCATCGTCGGTTTCCCCGGCGAAACCGAGGAGGACGTCCAGCGCCTGCTCGACTGGCTGGAGGAAGCCCAACTCGACCGGGTGGGCTGCTTCCAGTACGAAGCCGTCGAGGGCGCCAAGGCCAATGCCCTGGCCGATCCTGTTCCCGACGAACTCAAGGAAGAGCGCTGGCACCGCTTCATGGCCGCCCAACAGGCGATCAGTGAGAAGCGGCTGGCCGCCAAGGTGGGCAAGACCCTGCCGGTGATCGTCGACGAAGTGGACGAGGACGGCGCCATCTGCCGCACCCAGGGGGACGCGCCGGAGATCGACGGCAGCTTTTACCTCAACGGCGAGACCGGCGTCGCGCCCGGGGATATCGTCCTGGCCACCGTCGAGGAATCCGACGAATACGACCTCTGGGGATCCCTCGCGGATGGCCGTTGACCCCGACAGGGTGGCCCTGGGTCTGCTTGCCGGAGGCGAGGGAAAGCGCCTGGGCGGAACCGCCAAGGGGCTGCTGATGCTCGCCGGCCGCCCGATGGCCCATTGGGCCCTGTCCGCCGTCGCGGGACGGATCGGCCCGCGCGCCATCTCCGTCCACGCCGAGGACCCCCAATGGGACCCCCTGGGCCTGCCCCAGGTGGTGGACTGGCCGGGTCCGCGCATGGGTCCCATCGCCGCCATCGCCGCCCTGCTGGAATGGGCCGAAGCCCAAGGGGCGGAGCGCCTGCTCACCCTGCCCGCGGATACTCCCTTTGTCCGAGCCGAAGCCATCGACCGCCTGTCCGCAGCCCTGGACGGCGCCTTCGGAACCAGGGATCCGGCGGAACTCCCGGTGGCCCTGCCGGTGTTCAAGAAGCGGCGGCACCATGCGCTCGCCCTTTGGCCCGTGGGGGGGCGCGCCGCGGCCGTGGCCGCCCGCGCTTGCCGGGAGGGCGGCGCCTCCCTAAAATCGATCTTCGAGGAAACGGGGGTTCTTCTGGTGGACTGTAACGATTTGGGACCGGAGGATCCGTTCCTGAACGTCAATACACCCGAGGAATTGGCCAAGGCCCGGACCCGGGCCACCACCCAGGTCGCCCGATCCCTCGTCCCCGACTCGCGAAAGCTGTGAACCCGAAAGCCCCAAAAAATGACCGATCCCCTTCCCAAAACTCCGGCACCCACCGATGGCCTGACGCATTTCGACGGTTTGGGTAACGCGGTCATGGTCGACGTCTCGGCCAAGGGCGAAACGGACCGTGTGGCCGTGGCCAAGGGCGCGGTGGAGATGGCGCCGGAAACCCTGCGGCTGATCATGGACCGGGGCTTGAAGAAGGGCGACGTGCTGACCGTGGCCCAACTGGCCGGAATCATGGGGGCCAAACGGACGCCGGATCTGATCCCGCTCTGCCATCCCTTGGCCCTGACCAAGGTCACCGTGGACCTGACCCCCGACCCCGAAACCAACCGGGTCGAGATCACGGCCACTTGTCGCCTGAAAGGGCGGACGGGGGTGGAGATGGAGGCCCTGACCGCGGTGAGCGTGGCCGGGCTGACCGTTTATGACATGTGCAAGGCCGTGGACAAGGGCATGCGCCTGACAGATATCCGCGTGGTTTCCAAAAGCGGCGGAAAATCCGGCGATTGGACCGCCGCCTGAGCCGGGAGCGGAGCGATCCACCCGGAGCGATCCGCCGCGGGATATTTTATAAAAAGGACTCCTCCATGAAGGTGCTGTATTTCGCCTGGGTTCGAGAAAAGGTCGGCCTGGACATCGAGGAGGTTTCACCCCCCGACACCGTCTTGACGGTGGGTGACCTCGCCGCCTGGCTTTCCACGCGCAGCCCGGGACACAAGGACGGACTGAGTGATCTCTCCCGCTTACGGGCCGCGGTGGACCAGGATTTGGCCCAACCCGACAGCCCCGTCACCGGGGTCGCCGAGGTCGCCTTCTTCCCCCCCATGACCGGAGGCTGATCCCATGGTCGTGCGCGTTCAGGCCGAGGACTTCGACAGCGGCGCCGAAATCGCCGCCTTCGAACGCGACGCCGCCCTGGCGGGGGCGGGCGCGGTGGCGACCTTCACCGGGCTGGTCCGCGGACGGGACGGCGCCGATGGACCGGCCATCGGCGCCATGACCCTGGAGCACTATCCGGGCATGACCGAACGCCAGCTCGAGGCCATCGAGGCCCAGGCCCGCGACCGCTGGCCCCTGACCGGGACGCTGATTATCCACCGCCATGGCCGCCTGGAACCGGGCGCCCGTATTGTTTTGGTCTGCGCCGCGTCCAGTCACCGGGAATCGGCCTTCGAGGCCTGCGCCTTCCTCATGGACTGGCTGAAAACCAAGGCTCCTTTCTGGAAACGGGAAGAGACCCCCGAAGGGGACCGCTGGGTCGCGGCCAAGGCAAGCGACGACGCCCGCGCCCGGGCCTGGGTCCCTCCCAAATCCTGATCCAGCGCGGTTCGCCACCGGTGACGAAATCCCCAATCATACAAACCACTCACCGATACCAAGATATCGTCACCCCGCCGCGGGATCGAGCGCGGTCGAACCCCTTCCAAAGCGGGCCTGATGGAGGGCGACCGCGTCCGCCCCGCCCGGAAAATGGAGCTGGCCGGACGGATCGTTGACGGCCGCCCAGACAGCATCGGCGACATCCGTCTCCTTCGTCGTCAACGCGGGGTTGGCGTAGGTTTCAAAGATCGGCGCGGCGAAAGCGGCATAGGCCGAGGGAATCAAGTCCTCGACACGGAGGGTGGTGTTCCGCGCGAAGCGGGTCGTCGGCGCATATCCCGGCTCCACCAGCTTCACGCGAATATCGAAGGGGCCGAGTTCATGGGCGAGCGAGCCGGTGAAGCCTTCGATGGCCTGCTTGCTGGCGGTATAGGCCGCCGCCAGCGGCATCGCCGCGAGCGTGACGCTGGATGTCACGTTGACGATAACGCCTGATCGACGCGCGCGCATCCGCGGAATGACCGCCTGACACATCGCCATGACCCCGAAGGTGTTGGTGTCGAACACCTTGCGAATGTGCGACAGCGGCGTGGCTTCGAACGCGCCGACGACACCGATTCCCGCGTTGTTGACCAATACGTCGATCGGGCCGGCGGCCTCGACCGCCACCGCGATGCTCTCCTCGCTTGTCACGTCGAGCGGCAGGATGCGCAGATTCTCCGAACTCGGGAGAACGTCGGCATTGGGTCCGCGCATCGTGGCGATCACGGTCCAACCCTTGGCCAGGAAGTGGCGCGCCGTCTCCAGGCCGTAGCCCGAGGATGTGCCGGTAATCAGGATCGTTTGCATGGGTACCTCCATCTGTTTCCGAAGGCCCCTTGTTAACCTCAATGGACAGGACGATCCATAATTCACAGTCCAATATTGCTTTCCAACTATCCATATCGACGCCATGGCGATAGGATCATCCCTTGGCTTCGACCGCGTTCTAAAGAGGTGAGCGACCCAATGCCAACGACGTCACGGACGCGGCCAATCGATGCTGTCCTGCTCGATATGGACGGAACGATCCTCAACTCGATCAAGGTGGCCGAGCGCATATGGCGTGCGTGGGCGGAACGGCATGGCCTCGACGTCGAGGCCTTCCTGCCAACGATCCACGGTGTTCAATCGATAGAGACGATCCGACGGGTTGGCCTTGTGGGGATCGATCCGCGGATTGAAGCCGCCGCGATCACGAAAGCTGAAATGGAGCATGTCGAGGGGATCGAGGAGATCGTCGGCGCGACGGCGTTCCTCGCCGCGCTTCCTGACCAGCGATGGGGGATCGTGACGTCGGCGCCCCGGGCGTTGGCCCTGCGCCGGATCAGGGCCGCCGGACTGCCAACTCCACCGCTGCTGATCGCTGCCGAAGACGTTGATCACGGGAAGCCGGCACCGGACTGCTTCCTGCTCGCGGCCGAAAAACTCGGAACGCATGGAGACCGCTGCCTCGTGATAGAGGATTCCGTGGCTGGAATCGCCGCCGCGGAAAGCGCCGGGGCGACGGTGCTGGTTGTCACCGCGACACACGACAGGCCGGTGGATATCCCGCATCCGGCGATACGGGACTATCGCGACCTCGCCGTCGAACGTCTGCCCGATGGCGCCATCTCGATTGGCCATGCCCAAGAGGCCGATAGCCCGCGGACCCGATTATCCTGCATTTTACGAGCGACAGCGCCGTAGGCGCCACCACGGGACAAGAGGCATCGGGTCCAGCCCATGTCTCTTGGTATTGGAGAGGAAAGGGGTATGGAAAATCGGTACTCATCTTGCCTCATTCCGCTCTACGTGGGTTCGGCAGCCGCATGCATCCGAGCGAACTTTCCAGGTGGGCAACCCAACCGCTTGCGAAACGCCGTACTGAAGGCACTCGCGGATTCATAGCCAATCTCGTCGGCGATCCCATCCAGAGTCTTCGTCCCGCGCAATAGGGACTCTTTCGCGAGCGCCATCCGCCACCGGGCAAGATACTCGATCGGTCCGCAGCCGAGGACCTCGCCGAAGCGCGCGGCGAAGGCAGAGCGGGACTGCCCCGCGACCTTCGCCAAGCCCGCGACCGTCCAATTGGCCCGGACATCAGCGTGCATCGCGCCAAGAACACGGGCGAGGGCCGGATCGTGCATACCCCTGAGAAGCCCGGCCTGGGTGTCGGCGGGTGCCATGCCGCGCCAGCGAAGGGCTTCGACAAGCAGGACCTCGAGCATACGCCGGAGGATCATTTCCCTACCGGGTTCGTCGCCGTCACATTCCTCCACGATGAGTTCGATCACTTGGCCGAGCCGTGTCGAACGCCCCTCCGAGGCGGGGATGTGGATCATGCGTGGAAGCAAGGCGAGTAGCAGCGGCGCGTTCACCGGTTCGATACGGAAGGTTCCGCCCAATGATTCGAAATCCGCTTCTCCCTCCCGCTCACCGTGGCGGACCGGCTTGTCCATCGGATCGCGCGGTTCACATGCAACATCCAAATGGCTGCTCAACGTGAATGCTGGTGTGGACGGAAGGAGAAGGAAGGCACCTTGCCGCAAGCTCAACGGCTCTTGCCCCGCCAAGGAAATCCAGCATTCACCCTTCAGAATAATCGTGAAGCCGGGGGCGTCGTGGGCCGCGTAGCCGACACCCCAACGGCCCCGCCCGGTAATGGGCTTGGAGATGGCGGTATTCGGTCGGAGCAACGCTATGACATCACTAAGCGGATCCAAGTTGGACGTTCCATAATCCATCAACGACTAAAGCTTATGCCACGTCCCAACCCGCTCGTCCAGCGCATCGGACGGGTGTCCTCATCAGGCAAGCCTCCTCGGATCTCGCGATGGGTGAACCAGGGCTATTTCGTAGGAAAACGGGATCTCGCCACGATCGACCCGTTCGAAGGTCCCGGCGGCCAGCGCGCCATCCACGCGTGGCCCCCTCGGACTCGTCCGTGGACAAAAGCAACGTGATCCCCGTCGGTTCGGTCCATTCGTCGAGATCCAAGGGAAGGCTCCTCCCCATTCAGACAAAAATGATCGCGCCCACCCCATACTTCGCGCTAGAAAAGCCTGTCTGTTTGTTCTAGCTTAAAGTATGTCACAATGACAAACAGACCTAAAGGTGGCGCATATTGGAAAAGGCGACAATAGCCTTTGAGCCACGCACACGGACCATGGGAGCGAGTCGGTGCAGTCGAAACCAAGAGAACGTTTGATCGAGACGTCCCTCCGTCTCTTTTCCACGCATGGATTTCACGCCACGGGCATTGATCGCATCCTCGCGGAGGCTGGCGTCGCGAAGATGACCCTGTACAGGCACTTCCGATCCAAGGATGAGTTGATTCTCGCCGCCCTAGACCGGTACGAGACAATTTTCCGCGCATGGTTGGAGGGGGTATTACGCCATTCGGACCGGCCACCGGATCAACGAATCCTCGATCTGTTCGATAAGCTGTCCGCGTGGTTCGGGGCGAGTACCCTGAGGGAGCTGACTTTCCAGGGCAGCATGTTGACCAATGCCGCGGCGGAATTCGGTCAACCGGGCCATCCGGTTCACGACGCTGTCGCCGCCCATGTGCGTGGCCTGTCGTCGATCCTGGAAGACACGGTGAGCGAGGCTGGCTTACCCGCGAACCTGTCCAACCGACTGGTGGTAACCATGTTCGGCGCCGTTCTCCTGGCACAGGTTTACCGGGATCCCAGGGTCTTCCAGGATGCACGCCTTACCGTTAGCGCCATCCTTCGCGAGACCGCCCCCGTTCCCGCCTGACTGGCGCGCATGGCCACCGTCCACCCGACGAAACATCCCCGCTTCCGATGAACACCGGAAGCGGGATTGGGTCCTATTCCTTGCGCTTCTCCACGACATCGAAGGTGGCATTCAGATCCATGTCGTATTGCCCATCGGCGCAAAAGACATCATCCAACTCATAGCCATCACCCTCGGCCTCGACATTGTCGGGGTCGACCTCGCAGTGCATCTCGGCGAGCTTGGCCGAAATCGCGGCCTGGGTCTCCGCGGAGACTTCCCCGGCCATAGCCGGAGAAACCATCAAGACGAGGAGCCCAACGGACACCGCCATCCCTTGCATGGTCTTTTTCATCACATCCCTGTTCCTTTTTTGTGACTTGCTCTTACTGAATTTGAATGACAACCCGCTGATCCGCGCCGGACGTCCCGGGGATATAAAGATCGTGGGTTCCCGGCTTGATGGCGATAAAGGACAATTCGGCGGTCCCTTCTCCATCGAATTCCAGGGAGTCGACGGCCATGGGCCGGACCTCGATATCATTGATAACGATCTCGTTCATCCAGATGGCTCGGAAAAAGCTTGGCCCGGTGATCCCCAGTTCAGCCGACCCATCCGCGGTTATTTGCAACTTATAATAAGCTCCGGATTGCAGTGTGATCGGCCCTTCCCCATCGTACAACGGCTTGCCGGAAGCCAAGGTCAGGTGAATTTCCTCCCCCCGATTGCACTTGGCCAACAGCCCCGCGAATCCCAATTTATCGCAAAGTGGCGCGGCCGAAGCCGAACCGGCGATCAGGCTCGCCGCAAGGGCCAAAAGCAGTACCCTCGTTCCCGTCATGTGCACCCTCCCCATTCAGAACTTCACTCTGTTCGCCGAAACAAGAGCGCTCCGGCGCCAATGGCGACGTCCCCGCCCAGACGGAAATCATCGCGGCACCAAGTATCAGACCATCAATCACATCATGCAATCAGCCATTCGTATGAATTTTTCAATCATGGAGCGCGAGGCTAAGTAAATTCGATAGAAAAATGATCCCCCCTCACCATGTCTCTTATTATTTTCTTATTATTTATTCTTAAATAGCCTCATTTTCTCCACCCCATGGAGCACCGCCCCGAAAGAGCGATCGCGGGAAGGGGGGAGAGGGAGGGGGATACGGCCTCGGATGATCAAGCCAACCGTCCAATCCGCATTCGAACCAAAATAAAGAAAAATAAGTGCTCGGAAATAAATAAGATCGCTCTCTTCACACAATATACACCCCATAACTTGCTAATATTTATGATACTTGCAAATGATAGGTAGCATTCTATATTTTCACATGCCTTTCTTTTATGTCGCATAATATTTTCCGGAGACGGTTGACTCATCGGAATGACACACATACCCTAGGAGCCATCTCGCGTAGTCATCTTCATTCATTATAGACCTGGGACATTCCATTTGAGCGGAACCGAACAACTCGTCGTCCGCGATCTTTTCAAGGTATTCGGCGACGAACCGAAAAAGGCTATCTCCCTCTACCGGGACGGCTTGAGCAAGGAGGCGGTTTTCGAGAAAACCGGCCTCACCATTGGCGTATGCGACGCGAATTTCACCGTCCACAAGGGCGAGATTTTCGTGATCATGGGGCTGTCCGGATCGGGCAAATCAACCTTGGTCCGCATGCTCAACCGCCTGATCAGCCCCAGCTCCGGGGAAATCGTGGTCGATGGCGTGGACATCGCGGCGATGAACGAAGACGATCTGCTCGCCTTCCGCCGCAAGCACATCAGCATGGTCTTCCAGTCCTTCGCGCTGATGCCCCACCTGACCGTCCTACAGAACACCGGCTTTGGGCTGGAACTGTCCGGCGTGGAGAAAGGCGAAAGGGATCAGCGGTCCCTCTCCGCCCTCGAACAGGTGGGCCTCGCGGCCTGGGCCAACAGCTACCCCAACGAGTTATCGGGCGGCATGCAACAGCGCGTCGGCCTGGCCCGCGCATTGGCCAATGACCCCGACATCCTGTTGATGGACGAAGCCTTCAGCGCGCTTGATCCGTTGATCCGGGCGGAAATGCAAGATGAGCTTCTGACCCTGCAGGAAGCGCAGAAGAGGACCATCATTTTCATTTCCCACGACTTGGACGAGGCCATGCGCATCGGAGATCGGATCGCCATCATGGAAGGCGGCCGCGTCGTGCAGGTGGGGAGCCCCGACGAAATTCTGAACAACCCGGCGGACGACTACGTGAAGTCCTTTTTCCGGGGCGTGGACGTCACCAATGTGCTGTCGGCCAAGGACGTGGCCCGCAAACAACAGGTGACCATGTTCGACCGGGAAGGCAATGTCCGGGCCGCCCTGAACCGTTTGAGCCAGGCCGACCGGGACTTCGCCTATGTGGTGGACAAGGCCCAACGGTACCACGGCGTGGTCTCCATCGCCTCCCTCGAGGAGGAGTTGAAGAAACCCAAGCCCGAGATCCACAGCGCTTTCCTGCCGGACGTCACGCCCATTCCCGGAGACACCACCATTGGCGAGATCATCACCCTGGTGGCCCATGCCCCCTGCGGATTGCCCGTGGTCGATGAAAAGGGCAAATACCTGGGCGTTATCTCCCGGGCCGTCCTCCTTAAAACCCTGGACCGGGAGGGCTCGGAATAATGGCTGATCAACCCAACAATCCCTGGGCCACGCCCCAAGCCGACTCGGCCCCCTCGGTTCCCGACGCCGCGCCCGCGGCGTCCAACCCCTGGGGAAGCGGTGGCGGCGCGGCGGATGCGGCCACGAGCTCCGGCGGAAGCGATTTCCTGAGTCAGGCCCTTCCAGCGCCCGCTCATGATGCCTTCAGCCTTTGGGATCCGTTCAAGGATTCGGTGATCCCTCTCGACGTCTGGGTCGAGCACGGACTGGATTGGGTGGTGAACAACTTCAGGTTCATTTTCCAGGCCGTCCGCACTCCAATCGACACGGTTCTGACGGGCATCGAAACCACCCTGACCTGGGTCGCCCCGCCGGTCATGCTGGTTCTGATCGGCCTGATCGCCTGGCAGATCGCCGGACGCAAAATGGCCATCGGCGCGGTTCTGTCCATGACGTTCGTCGGGCTCATTGGCGCCTGGAACGCCGCCATGGTGACCTTGGCCCTTGTCTTCACCTCGGTCTTCTTCTGCGTGATTGTTGGACTCCCCACCGGGATCTGGCTGGCCCGCAACGACCGGGCGACCCAGATTACCCGACCCATCCTCGACGCCATGCAGACCACGCCCGCCTTCGTCTATCTGGTGCCCATCGTCATGCTGTTCGGCATCGGCAACGTGCCCGGCGTGGTGGTGACCATCATCTTCGCCCTTCCACCGCTGATCCGCCTGACCAACCTGGGCATCCGCCAAGTGCCGGAGGACCTGATCGAAGCGGCCCACAGCTTCGGCGCCTCGAACCGGCAACTGCTGTTCAAGGTCCAATTGCCCCTGGCCATGCCCACCATCATGGCTGGCGTGAACCAGACTCTGATGCTGTCCCTGTCCATGGTGGTGATCGCCTCGATGATCGCCGTGGGTGGCCTGGGCCAGATGGTGCTGCGCGGCATCGGCCGCCTGGACATGGGGCTGGCGACGATTGGCGGCGTCGGCATCGTCCTTCTCGCCATCATTATCGACCGCTTGACCCAGGCCCTGGGCGTGTCCAAGCGCGACCGGGGGAATCTGGAATGGTTCGAGACCGGTCCGGTTGGCCTGCTCCGCCGGATGCTGGGCAAGAAGCCAGCGGCCTGACCGGACCCGCCCATACCCTTTTCACCCATCGGGATGGCCCGTCCTTTGGCCATCCCGTTCCTCCGCCCTCCAGCGGCGAAACCAATAGGAGAGCACGGACAATGACCATCGCTTTCACCACCAAGACGGCGCGCCGCCTGGCCGCCACCCTGGCCCTTTCTTCCACCCTTGTCACGGGAACGGCCCTGGCCGAGGACATGCCGGGTAAGGGAGTCTCGGTGACCCCCCTGAAGTCGTCCATCGCCGAGGAAACCTTCCAGACCGAACTCGTGAACAAGGCCCTGGAAGAGCTGGGCTACGACGTTCAGCCGATCCAGGAAATCGAGTACGCCACCGCGATCGTGGCCCTGGCCAACGGCGACGGCACCTTCATGGCCGACTACTGGGATCCCCTACACGTTGACTTCTATAAAAACGCCGGTGGGGCCGATAAGCTTTACATGGAAGGGGTTTATTCCCCGGGCGCCCTGCAGGGCTACCTGATCGACAAGAAAACCGCCGACAAATACGGCATCAAGAGCATCGATCAGCTGAAGGATCCGAAAATCGCCGCCCTGTTCGACGTCAACGATGACGGCAAGGCCGACCTGTCGGGCTGCAACCCCGGCTGGGGCTGCGAGAAGGTGATCGAGCACCACCTGGACGCCTATGGTCTGCGGGACACCGTAACCCATAACCAGGGGTCCTATTCGGCCATCATCGCCGACACCATCACTCGGTACGAGCAGGGCGAGCCCATCCTGTACTACACCTGGACCCCCTACTGGGTATCCGGCGTGCTGGTTCCGGGCAAGGACGTCACTTGGCTGCAGGTGCCCTTCTCCGCCCTGCCCGGCGAGCGCGAGAATGTTGACACCTCCCTGCCGGACGGCAGCAACTACGGCTTCCAGGCCAACAACCAGCGCATCATCGCCAACAAGACCTTCGCCGAAGCCAACCCGGCCGCGGCCAAGCTCTTCGCGATCATGGAACTGTCGGCCAACGACATTTCCGCCCAGAACCTGCGGATGCGCGACGGCGAGGCCTCCGAAGCCGACATCTCCCGTCACGTCGACGCCTGGATCAAAACCAACCAGGACACCTTCGACGGCTGGTTGGCCGAGGCCCGCGAGGCCGCCAAGTAGAGCGGAAATCAGCCGGGGATATCCTCTCCGGTTAAGTCTCCACTGGAACAAATTGGACCGGGCCGCTTCTGAAGAGCGGCCCGGTCTTTTTTGCGCCTATCCGATTCCCTTCGGATCGAACTGGTCAGGAGATTTCCGCGTAGCGCTCGCCCTTGGCATTGCAGACCGGGCAATGGTCCGGCGCGTCCCCAATGACCGTATGGCCACAGACCGGACAGACCCGGATCGGCGCGTCAACGAGATCGGCGCCATCGCGCACTGCCCGCGCGGCTTGCTTAAACAGATCGTAGTGGACCTTCTCCACTTCCATGGCGAGGCTCATGGAGCGCTCCGCCCGCCTGTGCCCCTCGGCATGGGCGATGGCGACCATGGCGGGATACATCTCGGTGAATTCGTGCTCCTCGCCCATCATGGCATCGTCCAGATTCTCGCTGGTGCCCTTCACCCCGTCCGCGGCCCGCAGGTGAGACAGGGCGTGGATGGTTTCGGCCGCGGCCACGGCCCGGAATAGCTTGGCCACCTGCTCGAACCCATCCTTCGCGGCCTGCTCCCCATAGGCCAAATACCGGCGGTTCGCCTGGCTTTCCCCCGAGAAGGCTTCCATCAGTTCGTCTTGCGCGCTCATGGCGTTCATGTCCTTTAAAAGACTCTCGAATCTCTGTCCCTTGACGCGCGTGCTGGCGCGCTCAACGGCGGTGATCCCTGACTATATCCCCAACCTGGGGTGCGAACACTGATCGGGATCAAACGGCAAATGACGGAACTCGAAATAATTTTACGACTTTCTGTATAAATATCGTTTTTTCTTGTTTTGGCCGATTTTCCCGTGCACCCTTCGGAAAAATAAATTCCGGCCCAATAAGGGCGGAACGCCCGGGACGGATCAAAGCAACGCCCTGTCCCGGGTTGGGAGACACCAGGAACAGGAGGATTTGTCCATGCGTAAGACGTCCTTGTTGAGCATGCCACCCGGCGTGACTCGCCGGACCATGTTGAAGACCGGCGCGGGCCTCGCGGCCCTGGGCGCCGCCAGCGCTTTCCCCGCGCCTTTTGTGCGCGCCGCCAAGACCTTCAAGATCGGTTTTGTCAGCCCGAAGACCGGTCCCCTCGCCGTCTTCGCGGAATCCGACGATTTCACCATGGCCCAGGTGATGAAGGCGATCGGGTCCGGTATCACCGTGGACGGCGCCCAGATCCCCGTGGAGATCGTCTACAGGGACTCCCAGTCCAGTTCCAACCGGGCCGCCGAGGCGGCGTCGGAATTGATCCTGGACGAGGGGGTGGACCTGGTCGTCGCCGCCAGCACCCCGGCCACCACCAATCCCGTGGCCGACCAGTGCGAAGTCAACGGCGTGCCCTGCATTACCAACGACACCCCCTGGCAGCCCCATTTCTTCGGCCGGGGCGGCGACCCCGCCACGGGGTTCGAGTGGACCTACCACTTCTTCTGGGGGCTGGAGGATATCATCGGATCCTTCACCAGCCTGTGGTCCAACCTGGAGACCAACAAAGTCGTTGGATCCCTCTGGCCCAATGATTCCGACGGCAATGCCTGGGGCGACCCCAAGATCGGCTTCCCACCGGTACTCGCCGAGCAGGGCTATACCCTGGTCGACCTGGGCCGTTTCCAAAGCCCCGCGGACGACTTCACCTCTTATCTGATCGATTTCAAGGCCAAGGGCGTGGAGATCGTCACCGGCGTGGCGCCGCCCCCCGATTTCGCCAACTTCTGGGCTCAAGCCGGGCAACAGGGCTTCAAGCCCAAGATCGCCACGGTCGCCAAGGCCAGCGAATTCCCGGCGGCCATCGAGGCTATCGGCGACCGGGCCGAGGGGCTGTCCGTGGAAGTCTGGTGGTCCCCGGTCCACCCCTTCTCCTCCAGCCTAACGGGTCAAAGTTCCGCCGAACTGGCCGCTGCCTATACCGCGGCGACGGGACGGGTCTGGTCCATGCCTTTGGCCTTCAAGCATTCCCTGTTTGAAGTCGCCCTGGACGCCATGAAGCGCTCCGCTGGCCCCGGCGAGCCCGAGGCCCTGCGCGACGCCATCGCCGCGACGAACCTGGCGTCCATCGTCGGTCCCGTGAACTTCCAGACGGGACCGGTGCCCAACATCTCCAAGACTCCCCTGGTCACCGGCCAATGGCAACGCCCGGCCGCGGGCAAGCCCCTGGAGCTGGTGATCGTGGACAACGCCATGGCCAAGGACATTCCCGTCCAGGCGGAATTGAAGCCTCTGCCGTAACGGTTCGAGTGCTTCCGGGCGCCGGACACTGCCCATGATCCCGTGGCGGAGGTCTTCTCTCGCCGCCGCGGTTCCGTCCGGCGCCCCTTTTTCCTCCGCCATCCAGCCCCAGAAAACCGGGAGCCATCGGCCATGACCGTGCTGCTGGACGTGAATTCCGTGGACAAGTCCTATGGCAGTCTTCACGTCACCCAACATTTGTCCTTTTCCCTCGCCGAGGGTGAAGCCCTGGGCGTGATCGGACCCAATGGGGCGGGCAAAACCACCCTGTTCAACCTGATCACCGGCGACGTGAAGCCGGACGGCGGGTCGTTGTGCTTCGCCGGAACTCCCTTGGACACCCACCCCCCCTCCGGCCGCTGCCGCCTGGGGATCGGGCGTACCTACCAGATCCCCCACCCCTTCACGGGTATGACCGTGTTCGAGAACGTCCTGGTGGGGGCGGCCTTTGGCGCGGACATTTCCGAAAGCGCGGCGAACCGGGTGGCCATCGACATCCTCGACCGCTGTGGCCTGATCGACAAGGCCAACCAGTTGGCGGGCAGCCTTACCCTGTTGGACCGCAAGCGGCTGGAACTGGCCCGGGCGCTGGCCAGTGGCCCCCGGTTGCTGCTGCTCGACGAAATCGCCGGAGGCCTGACGGAACACGAGGTCCATGACCTGATCGCCCTGATCAAGGAGATCCGGGAAAGTGGCGTTTCCCTCATCTGGATCGAGCACATTGTCCACGCCCTGATGGCCGTGGTCGACCGGCTGATGGTTATCAACTTCGGCGCCCTGCTGCGCGAGGGCGCCCCCCGGGCGGTCATGGACAGCCCGGACGTGAAGGAGATCTACATGGGGATCGACGTGGAATGACCGCTCTGCTCGACGTGACCGGCTTGACCGCCCAGTACGGGGATTCCCAGGCCCTGTTCGGCATCGATTTCTCCCTCGACCAGGGCGAGACGGTGTCCATCATCGGATCCAACGGGGCCGGAAAGTCCACTTTTCTGAAAAGCCTTTGCGGCCTGCTCCCCCGCCCGGTCGAAGCCATCCGCTTCAAGGGCGCGCCCATCGGCGGACTGGCCGCCCATCAGGTGGCCAAGGCCGGGATCGCCCTGGTGCCGGAAGGGCGGCGCCTCTTCCCCAGCCTGTCGGTGGAGGACAATTTGCGCATCGGCGCCACAACGGGCCGCCCCGGGCCCTGGTCCCTTCCCCGGGTTTACGATCTATTTCCCGCCCTGCACGCCCGGCGCAAGCAGCCCGGGACGGCCCTCTCCGGAGGCCAGCAGCAGATGGTGGCCATTGGCCGGGCCTTGATGGCCAATCCAGAGGTGCTGCTTTGCGACGAAATCTCCCTGGGTCTGGCGCCAACGGTGATCAAGGACATTTACCGGGGCCTGGAAACCGTCATCGGCGAGGGAACCTCCGTCATCGTCGTCGAGCAGGACATCGCCCAGGCCCTGAAAGTGTCTTCCCGCTTCTATTGCTTCCAGGAGGGCCGGGTCTCCCTGAAGGGGCGTCCCGGCGCGGTTCCCATGGCGGACATCTCCGCGGCCTATTTCGGAGTGTGAGCCCGTGATCGACTGGATAAACACCCTGATCCAAGGCCTGCTGACCGGCGGTCTCTACGCCCTGTTCGCGGTGGGCCTCTCGCTGGCGTTCGGCGTCATGCGGCTGGTCAACATCGCCCATGGCGACCTGATCATCCTGGCCGCCTATCTGGCCCTGGTGGCCGTGGAGGCGACGGGCATGCCCGCGCTCGCGGCCCTGTTGGTGGTCGTCCCCGCCATGGCCCTGTTCGGCTATGGCCTGCAACGGGGCCTCTTGGTCCATACCGTGGGCAAGGGGTTGCTGTCGCCGCTGTTGGTCACCTTCGGCCTGTCCATCATTCTCCAGAACTTGATGTTGGAGATCTTTTCCGCGGACAGCCGGGGCGTCCAGGCGGGCCTATTGGAGACCCTGTCCCTGGAGGTGGTGGACGGCATTACCGTCGGAGTCCTGCCCCTTCTGATCCTGGCCAGCGCCGTGGTCGTCGTCGGGGGACTGCAACTCCTTTTCTCCCACACGGGCCTCGGCCGGTCCTTCAAGGCGACATCCGACGATCCAGAGACCGCCAGCCTGATGGGCATCGACCCCAAGCGGGTTTATGCGCTCGCCATGGGACTGGCCATGGCCATCGTCGCCATCGCCGGAGTCTATACGGCCATCCGCACCAGCTTCGACCCCCTGAACGGGCCGAGCCGCCTTCTCTTCGCCTTCGAGGCCGTGATCATCGGCGGTCTCGGCTCCCTTTGGGGTACCTTGGCGGGTGGGTTGATCCTTGGACTGTCCCAGGCCATCGGATTCCGTCTGGATCCGGGCTGGGGCATCCTGGCCAGCCATCTGACCTTCCTCGCCGTGCTGGTGGTCCGCCCCAACGGCCTCTTCCCCCGCACCCGTGACCGGTGAGGCGCCCCATGACCGACTGTCTTCCGCACCCGCCCGCCCCTCCGGCCTCCACCCGTTATTCCGTGGTCACCCAGACCCGGTTCAGCCGCATGGGCGAGATCGCCCTGATCCTGGTGGCCATCGCGCTTTGCCTGATGCCCTGGTGGGGAGATCGGGGATTGATCCGCACCGCCACGGAGTTCCTCTACGTCCTCGCGCTGGCCCAGACCTGGAACCTGCTCGCCGGATATGGTGGTTTGGTCTCCATCGGCCAACAGGCCTTCATCGGTCTGGGAGGCTATTGTCTGGTGGTTTTTGGCGTCCAGATGGGGGTGAACATCTTCCTGGTGATCCCCATCGCCGCGGCGGTATCGGCCCTGGTGGCCATCCCCGCGGGCGTCCTGTTGTTTCGGTTGCGGGGGGCCTATTTCGCCGTGGGAACCTGGGTGGTGGCCGAGGTTCTGCGCCTGTTGACGGCCAATACCACCGCGGTGGGAGGCGGTTCTGGAACCTCCATCACCACCGCTGTCAAGGGCATCCCGGCCTGGTGGCGGGAAAGCCTGACCCTGTGGATCGCCATTGTCCTGGGCCTGGGGGCCATCGCCCTGGGATATCTGTTCCTGCGGTCGCGGAACGGGTTGGCGCTCCAAGCCATCCGGGATTCGGAGCCGGCCTCGGAGAGTCTGGGGATCCGGGTGGACCGCATGCGCTGGACGGTCTACCTGCTGGCCGCGGCGGGCTGCGGCGCGGTGGGCGCGCTGATCTTCATCAGCAAACTGCGCATCTCGCCGGAGGCCGCCTATTCCCTGGACTGGACCACGACCATGTTCTTCATCGTGGTGATCGGCGGCATCGGCACCCTGGAGGGGCCAATCCTGGGAACCATCCTGTTCTTCGCCCTACGCGGCCTGCTGTCGGGATTCGGCTCCTGGTACCTGATCCTTCTCGGCGCCGTGGCCGTGCTGGTCATGGTACGCTGGCCCGATGGCCTTTGGGGCCTGCTATCCCGCAAATGGGATCTGGCCCTTTTCCCCACCCAACGGCGCGTCGTGGCAATCGCACCAAGGAAAGAGGATTCCCCCCATGGCTCCCGGTGAAACCCCGTCGGAAAATCCAGAGATCGGCGACCGCGTCCAGACCGGCGCCTTTTTCACCAACCTGCACGATTGGGACGAAAGTGATGGACTGGGAAATCCCTTACCCACCTTGCTGATCCACGGTTCCGGTCCGGGTGTGACCGCCTGGGCGAACTGGCGTCTGGTCCTGCCGGAGTTGGCCCGCCACGGCCGGGTGCTGGCTCCGGACATGGTCGGCTTTGGCTTCACCGACAGGCCCCAGGGTTTCGCCTATACCCTGGAGAGCTGGGTCCGCCAAATCACCGAATTGCTCGACTCCCTGGGGCTCGAAAAGGTCAATCTGGTTGGAAACTCCTTCGGCGGTGCCGTCTCCCTTGCCTTCTCCCTCGCCCATCCGGATCGGGTGACCCGGTTGGCGCTGATGGGCAGTGTCGGCGTGCCCTTCCCCATCACCCCTGAATTGGATGCGGTCTGGGGCTATGAACCCTCCCTGGACGCCATGCGCGATCTGCTCGACATTTTCGCCTTCGACCGATCCCTGGTGACCGACGAACTGGCCGAACTCCGCTATGGGGCGAGCATTCGCCCGGGGTTCCAGGAGACCTTCTCCGCCATGTTCCCCGCCCCCCGCCAGCGCTGGGTCGAGGCTCTGGCCAGTGCCCCCGAGGCCATCAGGGCCCTTCCCCACGAAACCCTGCTGATCCACGGACGGGACGACCGGGTGATTCCATTGGCCACATCCCTCACCATGCTGAACCTTATTCCCAAGGCTCAACTCCATGTTTTCGGGCAATGCGGTCATTGGGTGCAAATCGAGCACCGGGATCGCTTTTGTCGCCTCCTCCTGGACTTCCTGGCGGAAGGTCATCCGGCGGCCCTGTAGCCGATCAATACCCCCGGGCCAAATCCCGGACCCGACCAAGCCCCTCCTCTCCCCGGTCCTTGGCGGAGAGGAGGGCCGCCACCACCGCGGCCGCGGGACCGCATTGGGTCTGGGCGGAGACATGGGGGGTCAGAAAGATCCGAGGGTGCGCCCACACCGGGTGCCCGGATGGGGGCGGCTCCGGATCTGTCACATCAAGGACCGCGGCGCGCAGATGCCCGCTGTCCAGCCGGTCAAGCAGGTCCTCCAGGGGCAGGGTCGACCCCCGGCCCAGGTTGATGACGACCGCTCCCCGGGACAGGACGTCAAGGCGAGCGCCGTTCAGGATGCCCCGCGTCTCATCCGTCCCGGGCAACAGGTTCACCAGGATCTCCGCCTCCGCCAGGAACCGCTCCAGGGTTTCCTTCCCGGAGAGGCAAACCACCCCCGGGACGACCCGGGGGGAGCGGGACCAGCCACGGACCGGGAAGCCCGCATCCCGCAAGCGCTCGGCCACCTGGGTCCCGAGCGTCCCCAAGCCGAGCACGCCACAACGCACCTCCCCCGGCGGGCGATAGGTCAGGTCGCCCCACGCCCCGGCCCGGGTCATGGTCAGGTACCGGTCAAAATCCCGCTGGAAATGAATCGCCCAATGGAGGGCGTATTCGGCCATCTGCGCCCCCATGCCCGCGTCGACAAGCCGGTGCACGGCGATGGTTTCCGGAATGTCCAAGGCGACCAGATGGTCAATCCCCGCGCCCAGGTTCACCAGGGTGCGTAAATTGGGCAGATGGGGGAGAACCTCCTTGACCCCACGCCATGAAATCAAGGTTTCGATGGCCGTGGAGTCCTCCACCGCCTCCCAGGTCACCACCGACCGGGGAGCCAGCGCGGCGCGCAGGGCCGTCAGCCAGGGATCCTGGGGTAACTTCGGGGCATGGAACAGAACAGGCGCGGAGGGGGAGGAGGTCATTGGCGGGCTTTCTACCGAGACGATGTCAAAGCCACATTATGGCACCCTGTCCCCCCCCTTCCAAGGCCGCCCGCGCGAGTCACGTCGCCAGACCGAACTGGATCTCCACTTCGTTCCCGGGATCCTCTGACCCCTTCCAGACATGGTAGACTTCTCGGCTTTCCCCGGAGAACCCCAGTCCCGAGGCCACGATTTCCTGGACCAGGGGTCCATAGCAATCCGGGAACAGGGACGAAAGGGGACCCCGATGGGTCCGCGTCGCGACACGAATGGGGGGGAGGGGCCGCGCGGCCCCGTCAACCACGGCCGTTTCGGAGGGGCGATGGACGGGGCGGCAGATTTCCCATCGGAAGAGGGTCTCCCCATCCTTGGGAAGGTCGTGGGAGACGAAGATCCAGGGACCGGAGGCGGTAAGGCCATCCTTGGCCACCCGCTCCTCGATCAAGGCACCGCAGTCCAGTCCCGCGGCCCCAATATCGGGAATGCGCAACCACCGCTCCAGCGACACCACCCACATATCGGCTGTTTGCTTGATTTCCATGGCGATCTCCCGACACCACCTCAACGGGTCTCGACCGACAGGATCAAGACAAGCCGTTCTACTCCCCCCCATGGGATCTATCAATGTGGTTGGCCGGATCACGAGCCGGTCAAAGGACGGTCCTCCCCACCGTGAACCGGCCAAGTATCAGCGCTGGGGCACGATCACCAAACGCTCGACCAGCTTGCCGGTCTTCATGTGGGTCTCGACGATCTCGTCGACGTCCTCGGCGGTTTTGGGGCGGTACCAGACGCCTTCCGGATAGACCACCATCAACGGCCCCGCGGAGCAGAAGCCCAGGCAACCCGAACCGGTCAGACCGACCTGCCCCATCAGGCCCTCGGTCTCCAACTTGGCGCCCAAACGCTCCCACAAAGGTTGGCCGCCCAGGGATCCGCAACTCCCCCGGGGGTGATTGGGGGGCCGTTGGGTGAAGCAAGCGAAGATATGGCGCTTGTAGACCTGGGGAAGCGTGAACTCGGCGGCGCTTTCGATGGCATCCATGGCGGCGTTCCTTCATGACTGGCCGGGCCTCGGTCCCGACGCGGGTGGATCGAGACCTGGGTTAGCAAAGGCCATGCCGCGGGGACTGACGCCTCCGATCCCTCCCTGTGGGAGCAAACTCCCAAAGCCCCCTCAATCTTTTGTTTCGAAAAGAAAAAAGGGAGTTTGGAAGCATGGCCTCCAACCGGATCCGGGCGGGAGCCCGGCTGGCCGCGAGGCCAAGTGCGTCTGTCGGCTTTTCGACAATCAGGACCATTTTTGTCCGAAATAGAACAGGCCGCCGACGGAAATGCGCCGCTTTCGCCCGACCCGCTTCTTGCCGAGGTTCCGGCACCAACCGACCCGATTCGCGTTCCTTGCATGACACCCATGCATGATCGATATTTTAAACTCCATTCGAGCAATTGGTTTCGACCTCCTATTTAGGCGGTTTGCATGGGGGAAATGCCTTGATTTTGTGCGCCGCCTTCGCAGGCGCACCCAAAAATGACATTTTTGTGCATCCACTCTTGTCGATTTTTTTAAACGTGCCATTGTCCGTTCCCAAGAGGGCGCCGGGTGGGCGTCAAGACGAACCTCTTGGGTAAGGACAAGCATGGATGGGTGCGACGGAACCTCTGGTCCGGTTCAAGGACGTTCGAAAGACCTATGACGGCGATACCCTGGTTGTGAAAAACCTGAACCTGGATATCGGAGATGGCGAATTCCTCACCATGCTGGGTCCCTCGGGGTCGGGCAAGACGACCTCCTTGATGATGCTTGCCGGGTTTGAAGTCCCGACCCATGGGGAAATCCTGTTGGCTGGCGCCTCCCTGAAGAACACTCCACCCCACAAGCGCGACATCGGCATGGTGTTCCAAAACTATGCCCTCTTTCCCCATATGACCGTCGCCGAGAACGTGGCTTTCCCCCTGTCGGTGCGCGGCATCGGGAAAAGCGAGCGGGAAGAGCGCGCCGAAAAGGCCCTGGACATGGTCCGCCTGGGTGGCCTGGGCGCCCGGCGCCCGGCCCAGCTTTCCGGTGGCCAGCAGCAGCGCGTCGCGCTGGCCCGGGCCCTGGTTTTCGAACCCCGTCTGGTGCTGATGGACGAGCCCCTGGGCGCCCTGGACAAGCAGTTGCGCGAACACATGCAGATCGAAATCAAGCACCTGCATGACCGCCTGGGAATCACCGTGGTCTACGTGACCCACGACCAGTCCGAGGCGCTGACCATGTCCGACCGGGTGGCCGTGTTCAACGACGGGATCATCCAACAGCTCGACAGCCCCCGGGACCTTTACGAAAGTCCGAACAACAGCTTCGTCGCCCAGTTCATCGGCGAGAACAATATCCTCAACGGCACCGTGGAGAGCCTCGACGAAGGCTTCGCCGGGGTCCGCCTGGATGGGGGCGGCCATGTCCGCGCCCGGGCCGTCAACGTTGGGGGTGTTGGGGCCCGCACCTCGCTGTCCTTCCGACCGGAGAAGGTCCATATCGAGGGCATCGGCGCCGATCACGAGAACTACCTGCCCGCCCTGGTGGAGGAAACCATCTACCACGGCGACCACATGCGGGTCCGGGCCAAGGTCGACGGCAACGAGGATTTCACCGTGAAGATGCGGTACCGGTCCGGTCGCGAGGAACCCAAGGCCGGAGACGATCTGTTCGTCGCCTTCGCCGCGGAGGATTGCCTCGCCCTGGATCCGGTCGCACCCACGACCACGGCCTGATGCCCACGGCCTGATACCCGCGGATCGAAGCCGGTCCCGTTTCAAGCTTTTCCGAGCGACCCATCCCCCGGGACCCGGCCTCGCTCTCCTCTGGTCCCAAGCAGACCTCATCTATCAAGGGAGTCCATAGACCATGACCATTCTGTCCCGCCTGCTCACCGGATCCGCGCTGGCGCTTTGCGCCGTCGCGGCCGCGTCTTCGGCCCAGGCCCGTGATCTGACCGTCGTGTCCTGGGGCGGCGCTTACCAGGACGCCCAGAAGGCCGTCTATTTCGAGCCGTTCATGAAAGAGACCGGCGTCAAGATGCTCGACGAGTCCTGGGACGGCGGCATCGGTGTGCTGCGCGCCAAGGTCGAGGGCGGCGCATCCACCTGGGACGTGGTTCAGGTGGAAAGCGAGGAGCTGGCCCTGGGCTGCGAGGAAGGCCTGTTCGAGGTTCTGGACTTCACCAAGATTGGCGGAACGGACGCCTATATGAAGGAAGCCGTGAACGAATGCGGTGTGGGCGCCATCGTCTACAACTTCGTCCTTGGCTACGACAAGGACAAGCTGTCTGAAGCCCCGACCGGTTGGGCCGACTTCTTCGACAGCATGAAATACCCCGGCAAGCGCGCGCTGCGCGCCGGTCCCAAGACCACCCTGGAAATCGCCCTGATCGCCGATGGCGTGGCGCCCTCCAAGGTCTACGAGGTCCTGGCCACCGACGAGGGCGTGGACCGGGCCTTCAAGAAGCTCGACACCATCAAGAGCGACCTGGTGTTCTGGAAGGCGGGCGCCCAACCGCCGCAGCTTCTGGCCTCCGGCGAGGTGGTGATGACCTCCGTCTATAACGGCCGCGTGGACGCCGCCAACCGCAATGACGGCCGGAACTTCGGCATCGTCTGGGACGGCAGCCTGTTCACCATCGACAGCTGGGTGATCCTGGCCGGGTCCGAGAACATGGCCGACGCCTATAAGTTCCTGGACTACGTCGGCAAGCCCGAGGTCGAGGCCCGACTGCCCGTCGAGATCGCCTATGGCGTGCCCGCCAAGGGGGCCAACGCCCTGATCGATCCGGCCCGGGTCAAGGATCTGCCGACGGCCGACGAGAACATCGCCAACGCCCGGGAAATCTCCACCGAGTTCTGGCTGGAGAACATCGACCGCCTGACCGAGCGCTTCAACAAGTGGGCCGCCGTCAACTAAGGCGAACCGACCAAGAATGGACGCGTGGCCCGCCAATCCTGGCCACGCGTCCCACTCGGGAGCGCCTCTCCGGAGGGGGGAATCATCTCTCTCTCTTCCCCTCCCCGGGGAGAGCCCCTTTGTTTTTTTCCCACGGATGACCGACAGGGCGGACCGACCATGGATGATGGACTTTCCCTCAAGGTGAAACTGCGACGCGCCGAGCGCATGCGCCAATGGCGGGCTTTTGGGCTGATCGCCCCCATGTTGCTGTTCCTGGTGGTCATCTTCGTGGTGCCCATCGCCGACATGCTTCGCCGCTCCGTCCATGACGTGGACTTATCGGAGGTCTGGCCCCGAACCACCCAGGCCATCGGCGCGTGGACCGACCGGACCCAGGCGCCGGACGAACCGATCTTCGCCGCCCTGGCCCAGGACATCCGGGATTCCCAGGCCAACCGGACGCTGGCCACCGCCGCCCGGCGCCTGAACTACGATTTCTCCGGATCCCGGAGCCTGATCTTCGGCACCGCCCGTGCCCTACCCGAGGACGCCCCCTCCTGGAAAGCCGCGGTCCTGGAGGCCAACGACACATGGGCCAGCCCGGAAATCTGGGCGGCCATCGACCGGGCGAGCGGCCCGATCACGGCCTTTTTCCTCCTCCAGGCCCTGGACCTGGAGCGGGACCCCATGGGTAACCTGCGCGCCGCGCCGGAGGATGAGTCCATTTACCTGGACGTTCTGGCCCGCACCTTCGGGGTCAGCCTGTCGGTGACCCTGCTCTGTCTGGCCTTGGGCTTTCCCGTCGCCTACCTGCTGGCCACCCTGCCGCCCAGCAAGGCCAACCCCCTGATGATCCTGGTGTTGCTGCCCTTCTGGACCTCCCTTCTGGTGCGCACCGCGGCCTGGATCGTCCTTCTCCAGGACCAAGGATTGGTCAATGGCGCCCTGCAATGGATGGGGATCATCGAGCACCCCATCCGCCTGATTTTCAACCGGGCGGGCGTTCTGATCGCCATGACACACGTCCTTCTGCCCTTCATGATCCTGCCGCTCTATTCGGTGATGAAGGGAATCCCGCCGGTCTACATGCGCGCGGCCCGGTCCCTGGGGGCGCCGCCGACCGTGGCCTTTCTGAGGATCTACCTGCCCCAAACCCTGCCGGGCATCGCCGCGGGCACCCTGCTGACCTTTATCATCGCCCTTGGGTACTACATCACCCCGGCCCTGATTGGTGGCGCCGCCGACCAGATGGTCAGCTATTTCATCGCCTTCTACACCTCCGACACGGTCAACTGGGGCATGGCCTCGGCGCTCGGCACGGTCCTGCTGACAGCGACGTTGATCCTCTACACCATCTACAACCGGCTGATCGGCGCCGACCAAGTGAAACTCGGCTAGGAAGGGAGACCGAACCATGCGCTCCGCCCACAACCGCACGACCGAGGAATGGATCTGGCTGGTCGTCCTTTGGGTCTCCGCCTGCGGCGTCCTGTTTTTCCTGATGGCCCCGATCCTGGCCATTATCCCCCTGTCCTTCAATGAGGGGCAGTTCCTGACCTATCCCCTTTCGGGCTTTTCCCTACGCTGGTACGAAGACTTTTTCACCGATGAGTCCTGGATCCGCGCCCTGAAAAACAGCGTGATCATCGGCGTCGCCTCGACCCTGTTGGCCACGGTGCTGGGCACGCTGGCCTCCCTGGGGCTGATCAAGGCCACTTTCCGGGGCAAGGGATTCCTGATGGCGCTCCTGCTGTCGCCCATGATCGTGCCCCTGGTCATCACCGCCGTCGGCTTCTACCTGTTCTTCGCCCCCTATGGCCTGACCGCCAGCTATACGGGCCTGATCCTGGCCCATACCGCCCTGGCCTCGCCCTTCGTGGTGATCGCGGTCAGCGCCACCCTGCAAGGCTTCGACATGAACCTCGCCCGGGCCGCGGCCGGTCTGGGCGCCGATCCGGTGACCGTCTTCCGCCGGGTCATGCTGCCCCTGATCGCCCCGGGCGTGGCCTCTGGCGCGCTGTTCGCCTTCGCCACCTCCTTCGACGAGGTGGTGGTGGTCCTGCTCGTCGCCGGGCCGGAACAACGCACCCTCCCCCGGGAAATGTTCAGCGGTATCCGCGAGAACATCAGTCCGACGATTACCGCGGTGGCGACCATCCTGATTGTCTTCTCGACGCTCCTGTTGGTCTCGCTGGAAGTGCTACGGCGGCGGAATGAGCGGATGCGGGGGATCCGAGGGTAAAACCAAGGCTGGGCTAGCACCCAGACCCGCTCGGGGAGGCTGGGCCTCCCCGAACCCCTTCTAAAAGCTACGAAAAAATCAGATCCCGTCCTTTTTGTCATCCCCGTGAAAACGGGGATCCAGGGTGGGAACAGGTGATGGAAGCGTTCGACGCGACAGGCGCGCATTTCACCCATGACATCGAAACAAACCCTAGATTCCCGCGTGCGCGGGAGTAATAAACAAAAAAATACGTTTCCTAATTTCAGGAAGCAATAGAAATATTACATCCCCTAGCGTCATTCCAAGAAATGACGGTAAAAATCCATCTTCTTCATCCTAGTAGAACTCTATGTGAAACGTTGAAACCACTCCTCCGTACTCATTCCTCTCTAAATGAGTGGAAATAATAAAAATGAAATTTAGTCGATTTTATCAGGTTTCATCTTGACCAGAAGAATGCACTAGAAGCCTTGGTAGACAATATAACTGATCTTATTTTCGCCCATCTCGGTCACCGCTATGGAGACGTTCCTGAAGTCAATGTGTCCGAGGGTTTTCGGATCGACTTCATAGACCAAATCCTGGGTGAAAGCCGGGCGAGCCAAGTCGTTCACATACTCTCGGTAAGTCACCCGCAGTTCGGAAGCCACACGTCCCTGGTAGATGAGTTCCTTACGAAATCCCCCGCCCGACAAGTCGTATTTATCGACATTATAGGCCAGGGATGGGACCTCGAAATCGATAGATTCCAATGTAGCCTCGACCCAATAGCGGTCGAATTTTTGATCATTGTTGTCGTCGAAGAAGCAAATGCCCCGTTGTTCACCAAGATTGAAATAGACATTCGTTGTCGTGCAGTAAGCCTGCTTATCCCCAACTTTCGCTGGAATCAAAACCGTCCCCTGGGGAGCGTTTACCCGCGCAAAACCAATCGTTTCGGACACGCCGTCCACCAGAACGGCTCGCGTCGCCGCAGTGTAGGAATATTCCTGGAAGATCGTATCCCCCACCCGCGCGGTTGCCTCTAGGCCCAACTCAGGCTTCAGACCAGTTTCACGGACGGTCGCCGCCCGATCAACCCTGGCGGTTCCAGAACAACCCCCGATGGCAAAAACCGCAGCCATTACACCGGAAACCAACCACATCTTTTCACAAGCCACCGGTCCACTCCCCCAAGAGAGCCACATACCCGTCGACAGTATCCCAGGGCTACGCCCGCAGTCCATAAGGAACAACTAGGACTATCTCCCTTACAAATACGGCGGCGTACAGGCTGAGATCAGCACGCAAGGTTCGTCGAAGGGGTTCCGAAAGCGGTGCGGGCGGCGGCTGTCGAAGAGGTAGGCATCCCCCGGACCCAGGATGTGGCGCTCATCTTCCACCGTCAGTTCCATGCGTCCGGAAATGATAATTCCCCCCTCCTCGGACTCGTGTTGAAGCAGGGTGCGCCCCGTGTCGGCGCCCGGGTCGTAGGTCTCGTGCAGGATCTGGAGGCCATGCTGGCGCGCGTCGCCCACCTGACGGAAGGCGATGGCCCCCTTGCTCTTGCGTTGAAGCTCGTGGGTGATCTCCGTCAGGTCCTCGGACCGGAAAACAATGCGATCCGGAGGGGGCATCTCCTGGCTGAAAAACTCCTGCAGCGACATGGGAATGCCCTGCAGCACCTTGCGAAGCGACGCCACCGAGGGGCTGCTGTGGTTCTGTTCGATCAGGGAAATGGTGCCGTTGGTCACCCCGGCCCGGCGCGCCAACTCCCGCTGGGACAGGCCATTGGCCTCGCGGATCGACCGAAGGCGCGCCCCCACATCCACATCCATTCGTTCGGCTCCCATACACCCACGCGCGGGCTGTTTAGTTGTTTAGGATTTTAGATCACCCATGCACCAAGGCCAACCTCCTTAAACGCATTTCCCCCTTCCGTTTAAAATCATGGCACAGTCATCGGTGATATTGTTTATAATTTTAGACGGCTGTATGGTTTTGTCGAACAGAGGGTCAGCCCGGCCCTTTCCCCTACCGTCCCATGGGAGTGCCCCCCACGATGCCCACCCTCTCCGACCCCGGTTTGCTCAAGACCCAGGCTTTCATTGGCGGCGCCTGGACCGACGCCGATGACGGCGCCACCTTCCCCGTGACCAACCCGGCCAATGGAGAGGAGATCGCCCAGGTCCCCGACATGGGCGCCCAGGAAACCCACCGGGCCATCCGCGACGCCGATGCCGCCATGACCGCCTGGAAAGCCCGCATCGCCAAGGACCGGGCTGGCGTTCTGCGCCGTTGGCATGACCTGATCCTCGCGGCCAAGGAAGACTTGGCGGTCCTGATGACCGCCGAGCAGGGCAAGCCCCTCGCCGAGGCCCGGGGTGAAGTGGCCTATGGCGCCAGCTTCATCGAGTGGTTCGCCGAGGAAGGCAAGCGCATGTATGGGGAGGTCATCCCCGCCCACGGCACGGACAAGCGCCTGCTGGTCCTGCGCCAGCCCATCGGCGTGGTCGCGGCCATCACCCCCTGGAACTTCCCCATGGCCATGATCACCCGCAAGGTCTCCCCGGCCCTGGCCGCGGGCTGCGCCGTGGTGGTCAAGCCCGGCGAGGACACTCCCCTCTCGGCCCTGGCCCTGGCCGAACTGGCTGTCCGGGCGGGCATGCCCGCGGGACTGTTCAATGTGGTGACCTGTTCCAAGCCCAAGGCACCAGAGGTCGGTGGCGCCCTGACATCCAGCCCCATCGTCCGCAAGCTCTCCTTCACCGGCTCCACGCCGGTGGGCAAGCTGCTGATGGCCCAATGCGCCGGAACCGTGAAAAAGGTTTCCCTGGAGCTGGGGGGCAACGCGCCCTTCATCGTCTTCGACGACGCCGACCTGGACGCCGCGGTCGAGGGCGCCCTGGCCTCCAAGTACCGCAACACCGGGCAGACCTGCGTCTGCGCCAACCGTCTGCTCGTCCAGGACGGGGTCTACGAGGCCTTCGCCGCCAAACTGGCCGAAGCGGTCAAAACCATGGCCGTCGGACCGGGCCTGGAGGGCGAAACCCAGCAGGGGCCATTGATCAACACCGCGGCCCTGGAGAAGGTCGACGCCCTGGTCCAGGACGCCCTGTCCAAGGGCGCCACCGCGACCCTGGGCGGCAAGCCCCATGCCCTGGGCGGAACCTTCTACGAGCCCACCATCCTGACCGGAGTCACCCCGGCCATGCGGGTGGCCAACGAGGAGATCTTCGGTCCCGTCGCCCCCCTCTTCCGCTTCAAGACCGAGGAAGACGCCATTCACATGGCCAATGACACGCCCTTCGGCTTGGCCGCCTATTTCTACGCCCGCGACGTGGGCCGGGTCTGGCGGGTCGCCGAGGCCCTGGAATACGGCATCGTTGGCATCAACGAGGGCATCATCTCCACGGAATCCGCGCCCTTCGGCGGGGTCAAGGAATCCGGCATCGGGCGGGAGGGCTCCCGCCACGGCCTGGATGACTTCACCGAGATGAAATACCTCTGCCTCGGCGGCGTGAAATAAGCCGAGTCCCCCTCCTATCCAATGGATCGAACATCATGACCAAGACCACCAACGCCGCCTTGCAGGACCGTCGCCTCTCCGCCATTCCCCGGGGCGTGGCGACCATGCTCCCCCGTTTCGCCGCCCGCGCCCAGGGCGCCGAGTTGTGGGACGTGGAGGGCAAACGCTACATCGATTTCGCCGGGGGCATCGCCGTCCTCAACACCGGTCACAACCACCCCAAGGTCAAGGCCGCCGTCGCCGGGCAACTCGACAACTTCTCCCACACCTGCTTCCAGGTGGTCCCCTACGAGAGCTACATCGCCCTGGCCGAGCGACTCAACGCCCTGGTCCCCATCGCCGAACCCTGCCAGACCCTGTTCCTGACCACCGGCGCCGAGGCCGTCGAAAACGCCATCAAGGTCGCCCGGGCCCACACCGGCCGCCCCGGCGTGATCGCCTTCTCCGGCGGGTTCCATGGCCGCACGATGATGGGTATGGCGTTGACCGGCAAGGTGGCCCCCTACAAGATCGGTTTCGGCCCCTTCCCCGGCGATGTCTACCATGTCCCCTATCCCAACGCCTATCACGGGATCTCCGTGGCCGACTCCCTGACCGCCCTGGAGGACCGCTTCAAGTCGGACATCGAGCCGAACCGGATCGCGGCCCTGATCCTGGAGCCGATCCAGGGGGAAGGCGGCTTTGTCATCTCCCCGCCCGAATGGGTCGCGGCCCTGCGCGAGATCTGCGACAAATACGGCATCCTGCTGATCGCCGACGAAATCCAGACCGGATTCGCCCGCACCGGCAAGATGTTCGCCATCGAACATAGCGGCGTCGAGCCGGACCTGATGACCATGGCCAAGTCCCTGGCGGGCGGATTCCCCCTTTCCGCGGTTACCGGCAAGGCCAGCATCATGGACTCCGCTGTTCCCGGCGGCCTGGGCGGCACCTATGCGGGCAGCCCCCTGGCCTGCGCCGCCGGTCTGGCGGTCCTCGACGTCATCGAGGAGGAAAAGCTGATCGAGCGGGCCATCCATCTCGGCGACCGCATGACCACCCGCCTGAAGGCACTCGCCAACCGCAACGACGTCTCCTGCATCGGTGACATCCGCGGTCAGGGCGCCATGGTGGCCATGGAACTGGTGAAGGATCGCGACGCCAACAGCCCCGATGCGGAGCTGACCAAGGCCCTGGTCCAGAAGGCCGCCGAAAATGGTCTGATCCTGCTGTCCTGCGGCACCCGGGGCAATGTGATCCGCTTCCTCTCCCCGCTGGTCATCACCGACGCCCAATTGGACGAGGGCCTGGATATCCTGGAGGACGCCCTGTTGTCCCTGCTCCAGATCTAAGGGGGGACGCGGGAGACCGGGTTCCCGGACCCTCGTCCGTTCCAAGACAGACCGTGGGAGAACACCAACCCCGCCTCCGTGGCGAGGACGGCTTTCCCCGGTCTGTTCACTGCCTGATATTTCTCTCGACAAAAGTCCGTCCCGTTGTAATTCTAGCCCTTCAACTGTATTTTAGGGACAAAGGGACAGATTACATGACACATTTTTTTTCGAAATTGGTCCTATTGACTGTATGCGGATTGATTGGCTCGGTCGGATCAGCCTCCGCGGCGGCGATGTGCCAGGGCTTCGGCCCGCAGACGCCACGCGACATTTCCAATGTCGAAGGCACCAATACCCGGGTTTTTTCCGAGGCCCCGCCCGCGGATCAGCTCAATCTGTGCAACATCCACACCCATACGAACGCCGAGCATAAGGGACCGGGATTCACGGTATTCGCCGGTGATCAGGAGCATGGCGGATATCAATGCAACGAGACCGCGTCTCTGTCGAAAGAAGAACTCGAGGATCCGGCCCATGGGCACGGCGCGTTTCACGGCATCGTTCCCGGCGACACGATCGAAGTGCATTGGGTCTATACATCCTGCGATGTCCCGCCCGGCGAGGGGCTCGAGTCGTGCATGAGTGATAGCTGCGCCAATCCGGAATTGCGCGTCGAATCTCAGGTTTTTCTCGTCGTGAACGATAAGAACGCCTTGAATTTCGCGGATTTCGCCTACGGCAACACGATTGTCAACGGTCTGCACCAACCAAAATCGCTTCCGACCGGCACCGGGACCCCGGTTGTGTTCGCCGGTTCCACCACCGGACCTAAATTCACGGAAGAGCATTGCTCACCCCTTCAGGTGACCTGGAGCGTGCGCCCGACCTGCGCGAAGATCGACGTCAATTCCCTATACAAATGGGCGGAAGACGGCAATGTCTTCCATGAGGAGCACTCCCATGGCGTCCGCCAGTTGGTAACCGCGCCCGAGTTGCTCGCGCCCATTAAGTGAGCGTCTGGAATATTCTCCTTCCTTTTGGAGGAGCCCGTCGGAGGAGATGCCCTCACACATCCCCCACGATCCGCGCCAGTTCATCCATAACCAGGCGGACGCGGGGCACGGATCGCAAATCATCGTGGACGACCATCCAGATATCCCGCGAAGGCGGACTCTCCTGGCTGGCCAGAACAACCAAACCGGCTTCCTCCCCCATGAACCGGGGGAGGAGCGCCACCCCCAACCCACCCCGGGCAGCCACGGCGTGGGCGGTCAAATCGTTGCTTCGGAATACCACCGGTCGCCCCGCCAGACGTGGCTCCAGCCAGCGCCATTGGGGGTAATGGGCGGTTGTTTCCTCGTATCCAATGATCGGCCAGTTTTTCTCCCGCGGAACGAATCCTGGCGCCCCGTAAAAGCGGAAGACCAGTTCCCCCACCTTGCGGGCCACCAGATCCGGCTGTTCGGGCCGAGATAAACGAAGGGCAATATCCGCCCGCCGCCGGTCCAGATCCGCCCGCTCCACCTCCCCCAACAGAGTCACCACAAGCCGCGGATGGCGTGCCCGCAAATCCGCCAGGGCCTTGGCGATGACCCATCCCGCGAGGCTGGGCGGCGCGCTGACGGTGACCGCCCCGGCCAAGCTGTCCTCCAGGGCATCCACCCCTCGCACCACCCGGGCGACCCCGTCGGAAACCCCCGCCCCCAGTCGCGCCACACGCCGTCCCGCTTCGGTGAGGAGAATGGAGCGGGGCAGACGGTCGACCAGCCGCGCCCCCAGGTCTCGCTCCAGGGCGGCGACCCGACGGGCCACGGTCGAATGCTCCACGCCCAAGGTCCGCGCCGCCGCGGACAGGCTGCCCCCTTCGGCCAGGGCGAGGAAGTGACGGAGGTCTTCCCAGTTCATGATCATTTTTCCCCAAGAGCTGGGTGATCATAGGCATTCTCACCCATGCGATGGGACTCCATTCTTCCGCCACCCCCTAACAGAGGCCATAACGGCAGAAGGAGTTTTCCCCATGGTCATGGTGATTTGCATGGACGCCCCGGGCGGCGTCGATCAGCTTTCGGTCCGGGACATGGATCCCGGTCGCCCCGGCCCGGGCGCCCTTCTCGTCGAACAGACCGCCATCGGCGTCAATTTCGTCGACATCTACCACCGCAAGGGCCTCCACAAGCCCCCCACCTTCCCCGCCGCCCTGGGCGTCGAGGCCGTGGGAATCGTCGCCCAGGTCGGCCCTGGCGTAACGGAACTGGCCCCCGGTGACCGGGTGGCCATGGCCGGCGCCCCTGTCGGAAGCTACGCCGAGGCCCGGGTGGTCCCGGCCAGCGCCGCGGTCCGTCTCCCGGACGACCTGCCCGACGCGCGGGTCGCGGGATCCTTTCTGCGGGGACTAACCGCCCATCTGTTGCTCCATACCGTCGGCAAGGTCCGGCCAGGCCAGCGTCTGCTGATCCATGGCGCGGCCGGAGGGTTGGGGCTGATCCTGGTCCAATGGGCCAAGCGACTGGGGGCGGAAACATTTGGCGTGGTCGGGTCCGAGGAGAAAGCATGCCTCGCCCAGGCCCATGGCCTGGACCATGCGATTCGCCGGGACCGGGAGGATTTCGCCGAAACTCTCCTGGCCCAAACCAATGGACGAGGCGTGGATTTCATCGTCGACGGGATCGGCGGCGAAACCTTCACCCGGAGCCTGGGCTGCCTCGCCCCCTTTGGCCTGCTGGCCAATGTGGGCATGGTCGGCGGCCCCCTGCCCGTCCTTGACCCCGCGTGCCTGATCAACCGATTCCTTTCCCGCCCCAGCATCCTGGCCCACCTGGGCGACCGGGCGGGATACGAGCGGGCGGCGGAGGCTTGGTTTGACGTCCTCGGAGAGGGATTGAGCGTCGCCGAGGGGCGAAGCTACCCCCTGGCCGAAGCCGCCCGGGCTCAGATGGATCTGGAAACGGGCGCCACCACCGGCGCCCTTCGCCTGCTTCCGTGATGGATCGGCCGTGACGGGAAGCGGATTTACTGGGCGTCTCGCCCCGAACCGCCGTCCGGATCCATGACGGGCACGCCCGGATGTAGTTTACCGGTTCGGATCGCCAGGGCCGATTTCACATGGGCCACGTTCGGGGCCGACGTCAGGCGTTCGGTCAGGAACCGCTGATAGTCGTCCCAGTCCCGGGCGACCACCTTCAACAGGAAGTCCGTGTCCCCGGCGAGCATGTGGCATTCCCGGACCTCGGGCCAGACACCGACAAGATCCTCGAAGGCCCTCAGGTCCGATTCCGCCTGGCTGTTCAGTCCCACATGGGCGAAGACCGAGACATTGAAGCCAAGGGAAACCGGGTCCAATTCCGCGTGGTAGCCGCGGATATACCCGGCTTCCTCCAGGGCGCGGACACGCCGAAGACAGGGGGGCGCGGAGATCCCAGCCCTTTTGGCTAAATCCACGTTGGTCATCCGGCCATCGTTTTGAAGGTCGGTGAGAATCTTTCGGTCAATGCGGTCCAGCTTGACCCGCTGCGTCGCCATGGAGCCCTGCCCATTTCATGGAAGCGTGGCCTCCTCCCCCCGCGGGACCGTGGCCACGAAAAATCGAACGGAGGCCAGATCTCCGGCCCACATATCCAAACCCGGGGACCCCCCGGTTCACGAAAGGAAATTACACGTATCTTGACCCGCTACGCAACGACAATACGAATTGACGCAATCTTCGGAAAGGTCGTTCCGTTAATCGGCGGGCAACCCCGACGTTTGGGTGGAAAAGTCACCCACCGGGCCTTGCGCCCTGGGGTCCCATGACCGACATAATGGGCGCTAGGGTACGTCGAGATCAATAAGGGTCGCGTCGCAACCTCGTTTGATCGCGAGCTCCTGCTCTAGGATTTTGATTTAGTGAGCATTTTCCGCCCGGAAAATGCTCTGGCAAGCCCCCATCCTTTCGCGCCTCGTCCCCCCGTGGGCAGGTGCCCCTTTTTCGGGGTGTCACACAAGGGACAGGCGGAAGCACATACGAAACCCATGACGGAGTCCACTTCCCGGACCCCCGCAATTTACGATAATGGAGACCAGAGACGATGACCGATAGCGTCGGCAACCTGATCGGCAAGCCCGTTCCCGATTTCACCGCCCCGGCCGTGATGGGCGACAACTCCATCGACGAGGGTTTCAACCTGAAGAGCTACCTGGCCGGATCCTATGGCTTGGTGTTCTTCTACCCGCTGGACTTCACCTTCGTCTGCCCCTCCGAGATCCTGGCCCACGACCACCGCATGGATGCCTTCACCGCCAAGGGTTGCAAGGTCGTCGCCATCTCCGTCGACTCCCACTTCACCCACTTGGCCTGGAAGAAGACCCCCGTGGCCGAGGGTGGCCTGGGCAACGTCCAATTCCCGATGGTCGCCGATCTCACCAAGGACATCGCCAAGTCCTTCGGCGTGCTTCTGCCCGGCGGCGTGGCCCTGCGTGGCAGCTTCCTGGTCGACAAGGAAGGCAATGTCCGCCATCAGGTGATCAACGACCTGCCGCTGGGCCGGAACGTCGATGAGTCCCTGCGCATGGTCGACGCGCTGACCTTCCACGACACCCATGGCGAGGTTTGCCCCGCCGGTTGGAAGGAAGGCGAGAAGGGCATGACCGCCACCCCCGAGGGCGTGGCGGCCTACCTGTCCGAGAACGCCGATAAGCTGTAAGGATCCGCCGGACCAGCATGGAAAGCGGGGGCCCCAATCCGGGCACCCCGCTTTTTTGACTTTCCCGACCGTTTTTGGCCTCTGCCATCTTTACCCGGCTCCCGAGGCCCCCTATTCTTCTCGACCCTCCGCGCGGAGGTCCGGGACCTTCGCGGCCTTTTTCGATCACACCCTAGTCCTGGACCACCATGGCCGAGCACCACACGAAAGTTCTTATCCTTGGATCCGGCGCCGCCGGATGCACCGCCGCCATTTACGCCGCGCGGGCCAACCTGTCGCCCATCCTGGTGGCGGGCCTGCAGCCGGGTGGCCAGCTGACCATCACCACCGACGTGGAGAACTTCCCCGGATTCGCCGAGGCCATCCAAGGCCCCTGGCTGATGGAGCAGATGCAGGCCCAGGCGGAGAACGTGGGAACGGCCATGATCCATGACCTGATCGTGGACGTGGATCTATCCAAGCGCCCCTTCGTCTGCAAGGGAGACTCCGGCGACACCTATATCGGAGAGACCCTGATCATCGCCACCGGCGCCTCGGCCCGCTGGCTGGGCCTGGAAAGCGAGGAACGGTGGGCGGGCATGGGCGTATCGGCCTGCGCCACCTGCGACGGGTTCTTCTTCCGCGGCAAGGAGGTGGTGGTCATCGGTGGTGGCAATACCGCGGTCGAGGAAGCCATCTATCTGACCAACCATGCCAGCAAGGTCACCCTGATCCACCGCCGCGACGAACTGCGAGCCGAGCGGATCATGCAGGACCGCCTGTTCAAGAACCCCAAGGTTTCGGTGGTCTGGGACAGCGTCGTGGAGGAAGTCCAGGGCGGCGGCACGCCCCCGGGAGTCACTGGCGTGACGCTGAAGAACATCAAGACCGGAGAAACCAGCCTGCTGCCCTGTGAAGGGGTCTTCGTGGCCATCGGCCACGCACCCAATACGGACATTTTCAAGGACCAGTTGGACAAGGACGCCAACGGCTATCTGATCACCAAACCCGACAGTACGGCGACCAATGTCGCCGGAGTCTTCGCCGCGGGCGACGTACAGGACCATGTGTTCCGTCAGGCCGTGACCGCGGCCGGAACGGGCTGCATGGCCGCCCTGGAGGCAGACCGCTTCCTGGCCCTCGCCGAGGGCTGAGTACCTGACTTCGCGACCCCACGAAAAAGTGGAGCGGTTCGCGGGGAGCCCCAGAAAAAAAGGGGCCTGTTAAACTGTCGGAATAGATACCCGCGGGCGGGGAGGCCCAAGGGTGTCGCTGGACAAGAAGAGTCCGGCTTTGGGGAGAAGCCAATGCCGCACGCAGCGGGCAATATGGATTGGGATAAATTGCGAGTCTTTCACGCCGTGGCCGAAGCGGGCAGCTTCACCCACGCGGGGGAAACATTGAACCTCAGCCAATCGGCCGTCAGTCGCCAGATCAGCGCCCTGGAAGAGAGCTTGAAGGTATCCCTGTTTCACCGTCATGCGCGAGGACTGATCCTCACCGAGCAGGGCGAACTGCTTTATGAAACGGTGCACGAGGTCTTTGGCAAACTGGCCACGGTCGAGGCCAAGCTGGGTGAATCCAAGGAGCGGCCCGAAGGACCCTTGACCATCACGACCACCTTGGCCTTTGGGTCGCTCTGGCTGACTCCGCGCATCCGCCGGTTCATGGAGCGTTACCCGGACATCGACGTGACCATCGCGCTGAACGATACGGAATTGGACTTGGCCATGCGTCAGGCCGACGTGGCCCTGCGCTTCGTGCCTCCCAAACAGCCGGACCTGATCCAGCGCCATCTGCTCAGCATGCCCTACCACGTCTTCGCCGCGCCGGAATATCTGAAAAAATACGGCATGCCCAAGCATGTGCGGGACCTGGACGACCACAAGATCATTATCTACGGCGAGGAATTCAAACCCCCCGTCCAAGAAATGAACTGGCTGTTGACCGCGGACACCGCGGACGGGCGACCCCGCAAGCCGATTCTGAAGCTGAATAACATCTACGGCATGTTCCGCGCCGTGGAAAGTGGGTTAGGCATCGCCGCATTGCCCGAATATTTCTCCAGCGAATCCTCCAACCTGGTGAAAATCCTGCCCGAGGAACATGGCCCGGACGTCAACATCTACTTCGTCTATGCCGAGGAACTGCGGCACAGCAAGCGGGTGACCGTTTTCCGGGACTTCCTCATCAAGGAAATCTCCACCATCAACGGCCACCGCTAGAGCCCAACGCCCTCATATCGCGTTGAAAAACTGGGAACCCCAGCGATGACGCTTGCCTGCCCTCCAAAGCCATGCACCCGATGCATAGCCTATTTGTCGAAATTCACATGGTGGTTCGAGGGGCCGAGGCGTAGAAAAGGGTCACGGCATGTTGCATCGCACATGCGGACAGATTTGGTGGCTCTCCTCCCTTGTGCCGCCAATTCCGCCGGAGAGATCCGGCACAGGGCGCCGTTTTTCGGTGTCCTACGTCTTCCAGACGTGAAACCTCCCTGTTCCGACTTAACCCCTGGGCTTGCCCAGGGGTTTTTTTTGTCTGGAACTCCGCTCCTTCCCACACCGTTGCCTTCAGGACGGCCCTTTTCCAAACCACACTTTTTCCAAACCATGGAGGACCCGCGATGAACCGCGACGAGATCGAAGGCAATTGGAACCAACTCGTTGGCAAGGCCAAGGAACAGTGGGGCAAGCTGACCGACAACGACCTGGAAACCGCGCGAGGCCAGCACCAATATCTGGTCGGCAAGCTTCAGGAGCGCTATGGCATCGCCCTGAACGAAGCCAAGCGGGAAGTGGACGCCTTCTTCGAGAAACTTTAGGCCGACCAGTTTTATTGGGCGCCTCATCCGTGTAACCTGACGTGGGCGCCAGGGCGCGTCCATGCACCAGAGCAATATTCCGATCGGAATATTGCTCATTGAATCAGATTTTCAGAGCACGACGTCGCGGTCAAACACCTCGCGATTAAAAGAGGTTATACTCTGTGTTCTTGAAAATCCGGAAAATCTGCTGCGCAGTTTCTGGGCTCTGCCCAAACCCGCAAAGGGTCACGGACCCTTTGATCCCATTGGTAAAAAATGAATGGGGATCCGGGGCCTCAGGCCCCGGTGGGGGGCGGGGCAAAGGGGGGCGGGGCAAAGCCCCGCGTTTTTCGGGTTTTCAAGGAGTGGGAGTATATAAAGCGACCCTGTTTGGCCGCGTCGTACTGTCGTATCCGGGACAAGGACTCCAAGCCATGGTCGGCGCCCCCGCCCATCTGGATGCCGCCATCGCGGCTGTGAAAACCCACGCGCCCGGGGAGGCGGTAAACCACTTGCGCGCCTACCTGGACCTCGAGCCCGGGGAACCCCAAGCCTGGAACCTCCTCGCCGAGACACTGCTGGCCCTGGGAAGAACCGCCGAGGCCCTGGAGGTCCTGGACCGCGCCCTCTCCTTGGATCCGGATAATGATGGCGCCCTGTTCCACCGGGCCAGGGCCCTGGATGCCCAGGACCGACCCCACGAGGCCCTGCGGGATCAGGAAGCCCTCGTCCAGCGCCACCCGAACAATGGCGAGGTTCTCCATAACCTCGCCCTGCTCCGCCGCCACGCGGGGGATCCCGTGGGATCGGAAGCCGCGCTGCGCCACCTCTTGACCCTTTCTCCCGAGCGCCAGAACAGCCGTCTGGCCCTCGCCCATGCCCTATTGGCCCGGGAAGAATGGGCGGAGGGATTTGCCCTCTACGACGCTCGGCTCGCCCTGCCCGGATGGCACCGCTCCCCCCTGCCCGCTCCCCACTGGGATGGTTCCCCCCTCGCGGGGCGCTCTCTGCTGGTGACCGCCGAACAGGGCCTTGGGGACGGCGTGCAGTTCCTGCGCTACCTGCTCCATATCGCCGATGCCGGTCGACTGGTGGTGGAATGCCACCCCCCCTTGCGGCGGCTTGTGGAAACCATCGGCGCCGTCGACCAGGTGGTCGATTTCACGCCGGAGGGTCTGGTCCCGGAAACGGACCTGCGGGTGGCCCTGGGTAGCCTGCCCGCCCTGGTCGCCCAAGGCGACCCCCTGGGCGCGACCCTGCCCTATCTGGCGGTTTCCCCATCCCTGCCCTCCCAGCCCCCCACCCTGGCGCAAGACCCGGGTCCCGGCATGACCTTGGGTCTGGTTTGGCGGTCCAGCGACCGCCCGGAACTGAAGCGTGACCCTCCCCCCGAAATCCTGGCCTCCCTGGCCGACATCCCGGGCATCCACTGGACGAGCCTACAATGGGCCGCCGCTCCGGCCCCCTTCCCAGTCGACGACGGGCCGATCTCGCGGGTTCGGGACCTGATGGACACGGCCCAGCTGATCGCCGGGCTGGATGGGGTGGTTACGGTGGACACGGTGGTCGCCCATCTGGCCGGAGCCATGGGCAAACCCACCTGGATCCTGCTCGGGTCCCGTCCGGACTGGCGCTGGGGTCAGGGAGGCCAGACCACGCCCTGGTATCCCACGGCCCGACTGTTCCGCCGGGGCCTGGATCCCTGGGAACGTCCCCTAACCGCCTTGGCCGATAGCCTCCGCCAAGCGATGGCGGGACCATAATTCCCGAGCCGCCGCCTCCACCCTGTCGACGGTCAAGCTGTGCATGACCGGCGCCACGGTTTCCGGCGCGGTGCCCGGAGGCATAATCTCCTGGAAGGATTGGGGCGTGCGGACGAAGGCCGTTTTCGCGCCCCATGGCCCGTAAAGGTGATCCGGACTGGGGCCGAACAGACCCAGGGTCGGAATCCCCGAGGCCGCGGCCATGTGCATCAGCCCCGAATCGTTCCCCACGAAGAGGGAACAGCGCTCCAGAACCGCCTGGGCGTCGAGCAGGGAGCCCTCCCCCACCAGATCGAGAACGGTCAAATCCGACAGGGCGTCGCGGATGGGCGGGATGGCGACCTTCTCCCCCGGACCACCCAGCAGGACAATGGGCGCCCCGGGCAAGGGACCGTCGAGGGCGGTCAAACGTCGGGCCAGAGCCACGAAATAATCGGCGGGCCAAGTCTTGGTCTCCCAGTTGGCCACGGGGGCGAGTGCCAGCAAAGGCGCTCCCAACGGGGGCAAGAGGGCCGCGGCCCAGGCGTGGTTGCCCTCCCCGACCCAGATCCGGGGCGCGGGGGGCGGATCAAGTCCCAGGACCCTGGCCATCTGAATAACCTTGTGGTCCCGGGATCCGGCGGCCCGGTAGACATATCGGCGTCGGGCGGACAGCAGCCAAGTCACCGCGGACATGCGCAGATCGATGATGACGTCCCATCGCGTGGTGACGCTGGCCCGCCAGAGGGCGCGCCAATGGCGGGCCCATGGCCCCTTACGCAGCACATGCAGCCGGTCCAGACCTGGCACGCCCTCGAACAGCCCCGCGGCCGCGGGGCCACAGGCGACGGTGACCCGCGCGCCCGGGTGGGTCCGGATCATGTGATCAAGCAACCCCGTCGACAGCACGGCGTCGCCGATCCGCGTGGAGGTAATGAACAAAAGCTTCATGGGCAGGAAAATCCAGTGGATGGCCCGAGGTTTGGAAGAACGCGAGGATCCGGGGCGCGGCACCTCGAACCGGTCCCCCTTCGAAAGGAGGTTCAATTTTTCCCAATCCGCCCCGAAGCGCAAGAGGGACGATCCTACTCTCCGATCTCCGGAAAAATCCGCGGGTGGACAAAAGGACCAAGTCGGGTGAGAGTCCCAACCACCCGACCAGCGGATGGATATCAAAGCCACTCAAATGTCTCGATAAGGGGATCCATCCATCACTCGGTGGGATGCGCGAAAACCGAACTGGAAACGAGGTCAGACATTCGATGGATGGAGATCCCAGGCAGGTTCTGATCGTCGATGACGATCCCGACATGCTCGCCATCGCCCAGCTCGCCCTGGCCGATATCGGTGGACTGGCGACCTGCGCGGCCCAGACCGGCGGAGAGGCTCTCGTCGCCCGCGCCACCCACGGAGCCGATTTGGTCCTTATGGATCTGTGCCTGGACCGGGAGGAGGGCAAGGACGTTTGGCGCGCCCTGAAAGCCCAGGCGCCGGGTCCGCTCCACGTCATTTTCGTGACCGGCGCCCGGGCCGAGGAGGTTAGCGACTTGGACAGAGAACCAGGCTTCCTAGGCCTCGTTTCCAAACCCTTCAACCCCATGGGACTGGCCGAGGACATCCGCCGTTTCTGGGGCACCCGGGCATGAGCACCCCCTCTCCGTCCCCTCTACCGGGGGCTAATCTTCTGGGAGGCCGCCTGGGAAACATCGTCCAGTCCTTCCACGCCAATGCCCTCCTCCAAGGCGACGAGATCGACGCCCTGGAGACCCGCCTGTCCGCCGATGGCTGGCGCGAAGCGGAGGATCTGGCCCGACTGGATCACTTGGCCCACAAGCTGGCCGGGTCGGCGGGAAGCCTCGGGTTTACCACCATGGGCCGGGACGCAAGCGCCCTGGAAATGATCGTCCGATTGATCGTCCGAAGGCGGGGTGACGGGGAAACGGGCCTCGGCGCCGCCGAACGAACGGCCCAAGCCGCCCTTCTGGCCCGCGTCCTGGTGGACCGGATCCGATCCTCTCGGCCGGAAGACAGCACCCTCGACCTGGAGAGGCTGGAAAGCCCGGGTTCGGACGGTCCCCGAATCGATCCAAAGGTAGTGGTAACCCTCGGTCTGGAACCGGGCCTCCTCGCCGATCTATCCCTCCTCGACATAATCCTGGTGGAGGTCGAGACCCTGGTGGACTGGGCGGGGCGGGTTCCCTTGCCACCGGTAGTGGCGGTGATTGATATGAATTTCGCCAATCGCGAGCCAACGCTGATCCAATTCCTGCGTGACCTGCCCCGGGAAACCACCATCCTGGCGGTGGGAGGATCGGACACCTTCCTCTGGCGGGTGCGGGCCGCGCGCCTTGGGGCGCGGACCTACCTGCCCCATTACGACGCCAAGGACCTGCTGGACCACATCAGCCGGATCGTCGGCGAAAGCCGGATGGGTCCGGCGCGGGTTCTCATCCTGGAGGACGACGAGATCCTTGCGACACTCTACACCGCCATCCTGACCGAGGCGGGTATGGAAGCCGAATTCCTCACGGACCCCACCCCTATCCTGGACCATTTGAGCACGTTCGAGCCGGACGTGCTGATCTCGGACCTGCACATGCCCGGCTATTCGGGCACGGAGGTGGCCGCGGCCATCCGCCATGGGGGTCAATGGGCGACCCTGCCCATCGTTTTCCTGTCCCGGGAACAGGATCTGAAACTCCAGATCGCGGCCTTGGCCTCCGGCGCGGACTTCTTCCTGCCCAAACCGATTCTGCCTGAATTCCTGGTTTCGGTGGCCCTGGACCGGGCCGACCGGAGCCGCGCCCTGCGGAACATGACCCTGCGTGACCCTTTGACTCACCTGTACAACCACACCGCCAGCCTCGACTTCCTAGACAGGGAAGTCACCCGGGCACGACGGGGGCGGACCCCCCTGTCCGCGGCCCTGATCGACCTTGACCATTTCAAGAAGGTGAATGACACCCAGGGTCACCACACGGGAGATCACGTCATCCAGACCTTGGCCCGCTTGATGCGAAGCCGCCTGCGGATGGCGGACATTCTGGGTCGCTGCGGGGGAGAGGAATTCCTGATAATCCTGCCCAATACTCCCATGGACCGGGCGGTGGAAGTCATCGACGACCTCCGTCGGGCCTTCCATGCCCTCCCCATCGAGACCCCAAATGGACCGCTCACCCTTTCCTTCAGCGCTGGGGTTACTGGATTGCCTGGAGGTGTGGCTACGGACGAGGCCTCTTCCCTCGACGCCCGGAGCCTGTTCAAGCTCGCCGATGCGGGCCTATACGACGCCAAACGCGGGGGGCGGAACCGGGTCGCGGCCAAATCTTTCTAGCCGGACCAGAAAGCCGGTAAGCCACGGAAAGATACGCGGATCCCCGCCCTATTCCTTCCATTCGATTTGCCCTATTCTATAGGGGGGATTATCCCTCCGATGGAATGCAAACGAAAGCGTACATGCCGATCAAATCCTTTGGCTCAATTCGCGTTTCGTAGGTGTATCACGCGCCCATGGCAGCCGCGATGCATCGCCGTGGGGTTGGATTGGCGCTGAGAGCGACGAGATGGAACCACTTCAGATAGCTGGTCAGGTATTTTGTGGCGATGCCAC
>JAIOYK010000086.1 GCA_021741145.1 Rhodospirillum sp.
TCGCCGGTCAGGAACAGGCCGGTGGATTCGATCACCAGATCGGCGTTCACCTCGCCCCACTTCAGGTTGGCGGGATCCCGCTCGGCGGTCAGGCGGATGGTCTTGCCGTCCACGACCAGATTGCCGCCGTCGACGGAAATGTCCCCCTTGAAGCGGCCATGCACCGAATCGTACTTGAGCATGTAGGCGAGATAGTCCGGGTCGAGCAGGTCGTTGATGGCCACGATCTCGATAGTCGGGAATTCGGCGGCGACAGCGCGAAACACCATGCGGCCGATACGGCCAAAACCGTTGATACCAACGCGAATCGTCATTGTTTTCCTCCTTGGGTGGACAGGGCTTTGTCTTGTTTGGGGTGTGGGGTCACGCGGCGCGTGGGAGATGGCGGTCGAAAATGTCCCGGACCCGTTGGGTTTCCACCTCCGTCGGCGGGTTTGTGTCGGCCAACCGGTAGGTCTTGTTCAGGAGCGCCCATTTGTGGGCGCCAAGGTCGTGGTAGGGGAGGACATCCACCCGCTCCACGTTGCCCAAAGCCGCCGCGTAGGCGGCCAGGGCGGCGATTTCGGCCCGGTCGTCGGTGAGCCCGGGGACCAGGACATACCGCAGCCAGACGGGTTTTCCCAAGGTGGCCAAACGTTCGGCGAAGGCCAGGGTGGGACCCAGCGAGCCGCCGGTCAGCGCCTGGTAGGTCTCTTCGTTGAAGGCCTTGATGTCGAGCAACACCAGATCGATGTCCGCCAGCAGGGCCGTGTCGGCCTGGGTCCCCAGGAAACCGGAGGTGTCCAGCGCGGTATGCAGGCCGAGGCCCTTGGCGCCCCGGAACAGGGCCCGGCAGAACGCCGGCTGGACCAGGGGCTCGCCGCCACTCAGAGTCAATCCACCGCCGGTGCGTTTCAGGAAACCGGCGTAGCGGCCCAGGTCCGCGACCAGGGCATCGGCCCTTTCCCCGTGGCCATCGCGCATGTGCCAGGTGTCCGGGTTGTGGCAATACCGGCAACGCAGGGGGCAACCCGACAGGAAGACCACATACCGCAGGCCCGGCCCGTCGGCCGCCCCGCAGGTCTCGACTGAGTGAACCCACCCCTCCCCGCAAGGAGAGGAGGAGTCCCCCTCCGCTCCGGTCATCGAAGCGGGAGACAGGAGGCGGTCAATGTTTGTCATGGAAGGTGCGTCCGATGACATCCAGTTGCTGCTCTCGGGTCAGCTTGACGAAGTTCACGGCGTATCCGGAGACCCGGATGGTCAACTGGGGATAGAGTTCCGGGTGGTCCATGGCCTCGAGCAGGGTGGCCCGGTCGAAGACGTTGATGTTCATGTGGTGGCCGCCCTCGGCGAAATAGCCGTCCAGCATGCCCGCCAGGTTCGAGACCCGTTCCGTCTCTGTCGGACCCAGGGCCGTGGGGACAATGGTGAAGGTGTAGGAAATCCCATCCTGGGAATGGGCGTAGGGCAGCTTCGCCATGCTCGCCATGGAGGCCAGGGCGCCCTTGGAATCCCGACCATGCATGGGGTTCGCGCCCGGGGCGAAGGGTTCACCCGCCTTGCGGCCGTCGGGGGTGGATCCTGTCTTCTTGCCGTAGACCACGTTGGAGGTGATGGTCAGAACCGACTGGGTGGGCAGGGCGTCCCGGTAGGTTTCCTGGCACCGCAGCTTGTCCATGAAGGTTTCGATGACCCAACTGGCGATGGAGTCGACCCGGTCGTCGTTGTTGCCGAAGGCGGGGTAGTCCCCCTCGATGGCGAAATCCGTGGCCAACCCCCGTCCGTCACGGAAAACCGAGACCTTGGCGTGTTTGATGGCCGAGAGGCTGTCGGCGACCACCGACAGGCCAGCGATGCCGCAGGCCATGGTCCGCAGGACATCGCGGTCGTGCAGGGCCATTTCCAACCGCTCGTACATGTATTTGTCGTGCATGTAGTGGATGGCGTTCAGGGCGTTGATATAGGCGCGCGCCAACCAGTCCATCATCACCTCGAACTTCTCGACGACCGTATCGTAGTTCAGGACGTCGTCGGTGATTGGCGCGAAGGCGGGAGCCACCTGGACGCCGGACTTCTCGTCCCGCCCCCCGTTGATGGCGTAGAGCAGGGTCTTGGCCAGGTTGGCCCGGGCGCCGAAGAACTGCATCTGCTTGCCGATGCGCATGGCGGACACACAACAGGCGATGCCGTAATCATCCCCCCAATAGGGGCGCATCAGGTCGTCGTTTTCGTATTGAATGGAGCTGCTGCGGATCGACACATCGGCGCAATAGCGCTTGAAGGGCTCGGGCAGGGCTTCCGACCACAGAACCGTCAAGTTGGGTTCGGGCGCGGGGCCCAGGGTGTCCAGGGTGTGGAGCATGCGGAAGCTGGTCCGGGTGACCAGGGGGCGGCCATCCAGGCCCATGCCGCCGATGCTTTCGGTGACCCAGGTGGGGTCGCCGGAGAACAGTTCGTCGTAGTCTGGGGTGCGCAGGAAGCGGACCATCCGCAGCTTCAGCACGAACTGGTCGATCAGCTCCTGGGCCTCTTCCTCGGTCAGGCGGCCCTCGGCGCGGTCCCGGTCGATGTAGATATCCAGGAAGGTGGAGACCCGTCCCAGGGACATGGCCGCCCCGTTGGCTTCCTTGACCGCGGCGAGATAGCCCAGATAGGTCCATTGGACCGCCTCCTGGGCGGTGGTGGCCGGTAGGCTAATGTCGAAGCCATAGCGTTCTGCCATCCGCTTCAATTCATCCAGGGCCTTGATCTGTTCGGCGATTTCCTCGCGCAGGCGCAGGGTGTCCGCGTCCAGGACCGGGGTGTCCAGGGAGGCCATCTGGTCGTGCTTGTCGGCGATCAGCCGGTCGACGCCGTAAAGGGCGACGCGGCGATAGTCCCCGATGATCCGGCCCCGCCCATAGGCATCGGGCAGGCCGGTGATCAGGCCCGCCTTGCGGCAGCGCAGGGCTTCCTCGCCGTAGACGTCGAAGACACCGTCGTTATGGGTCTTGCGCAGGGCGGGAAAGGCGTCCGCCAGTTTCTCGGATGCCTTGAAGCCATAGGCCTCCAGGCCTTTCTGAACCATCCGCCAACCGCCGAAGGGCATCAGGGCCCGTTTCAGCGGGCGGTCGGTCTGCAGGCCGACAATGACCTCCAGGTCCCGGTCGATATACCCGGGGCCGTGGGCGGTGATGGAGGCGAAGGTCTCCGTGTCGGCGTCCAGGACGCCCCCCTTGGCGGCGCGTTCCCGGGCCAGCAACGAGGAGACCTTGGTCCGCAGGGCCGTGGTTTTCCGGGACGGCCCGGCAAGGAAGGCGCTTCCCCCCGTGTAGGGGGTGACATTGCGGGTGATAAAGTCCCTGACGTCGATGGTGTCCTTCCAGGCGCCCGGGGCGAACCCCCGCCAGGGGGGGGCGACGGTGGTGGTCAGGACGTCCCGTTCCAGGGCTTCGTCGCGGGCCAGATTGTCGAGCATGGTCTTCTCCTTAACTTCCGATCGCGGGTCCCGACCGGTTGGTCCGGAGGGAGGCGCTCGCGCGCCGTCGGCGATGTCCGTTTTCGTGCTTGTATTTTTACTACACAATTTTTCTGTGGTGAAGGGGGAAATGGGGGAGGAATTCGCTCATTTCACGCAAAGGACTTGTGCGTTTTTCGCGAACAAGTGATTTAATGTGTTGTAAATATTGAAATTAGTGAATCTGGGGGATATGTAGTTTTGCAACAATTTTGACGCAAGCGACCCCACCGCCAATCGGACCAGCCGTGAAACGATTTCCTCGCGCGCCCCTTTGATCTAGTGTGGTGAAATTGAAGGTCCTTTCGGCCCGTGCCGATATCATCGTGGGGTCGCCACGATCACCAGGATTGGGCACCAGGATCGGGCACCAGGATCGGGCACCAGGATCGGGTTTGGGCGGTTCGAAGGAGGGCAGGGCGCGTGTTGGCGAGAATACAATCGGTTCAGGACCAGATCCGGCCTTCGGAACGGAAACTGGCCGACTATGTTCTGGCCCACCCCGGAGAGACGATTTCCTTGAGCATGGCGGAGATCGCCCGCCGGGCGGAGGTCAGCGAACCGACGGTGGCCCGGTTTTGCGCCGCCTTGGGATGTAGCGGGTTCCGCGAGTTCAAGATCAAGCTGGCCCAGGACATCGCCGGGGGCATGCCTTTCCTGAATCACGATATCCTGCCCGGAGAGGAGACCACCGGGATCATCGGCAAGGTCTTCGACCGGACCATCGATACCTTGATGAAGACCCGCAATAGCCTCTCGGGGGATATCCTCGACCGGGCGGCGCGGCTGCTGGCGAAGGCCAAGCGCATCGAATTCTACGGTTCGGGCAATTCGGGAACGGTGGCCCAGGACATCCAGCGGCGGTTCTTCCGTCTGGGCATGCCGACGGTGGCCTACAGTGATCCCCACGTTTATTTCATTTCGGCCCTGTCCCTGGGTCCGGGTGACGCGGTGGTCATCGTTTCCAGTTCCGGGCGCACCCGCGACCTGTTGGAGGCGGCGCGCAACGCCCTGTCCGTGGGCGCCGACGTGGTGGCCCTGACCCGGCCGGATTCCCCGTTGACGGGATTGGCGACCATCAGCCTGCTCGCCGATTTGGCCGAGGACTTCGATGTGTATACGCCGCTGACCTCCCGCATCAGCCTGCTGGTCGTCGGCGACGCCCTGTCCATCGCCGTGGCCATGCACAAGGGGGACAGCCTGCGCGAACGCCTCCGTCGGAAGGGTGCCGGGGAGGCGCGGTGATCGGGTGACGGCGCGGCCTGGGCGTCGCATCAGGCGGGGATCGCCAGGGTGGGGTCCATCGACCCCGGGACCTCTGGGTCGCGGACGGAAACAACCCTTAGGATATTGGTTGACCCTGGCGTGCCAAAGGGAACGCCCGCGGTGAGAACCAGATGCTGTCCGGGCACGGCGAAGCCATAGGCCAGGGCCTGGGACCGAGCCATGGCGACCATATCGGTCAGGGTGCGCAGGTCGGGCGCGCGGATGGCGTGGACGCCGTAGGACAGGACCATGCGCCGCGCCACGCTTTCGCTCGCCGTCAGACAGAGAATCGGCACCGCTGGGCGTTCCCGCGAGGCCCGTTGGGTGGTTGATCCGGTCGTCGTATAGGTGACGATGGCCGCCGCGTTCAGGGTTTCGGCCACCTGCCGGGCGGCGGCGGTGATGGCGTCTGAGGCGGTCTGGTTGGGTTCGGTGTACTGGGCGTCGACAAGGGAGCGATAGAGGGGGTCGGCCTCGATGCGCCGGGCGATCCGCTCCATCATCGAGACCGCCGCGACGGGATGGGCTCCGGCCGCGGTTTCCGCGGACAGCATTACCGCGTCGGCGCCGTCGAAAAGGGCCGTCGCCACGTCCGAGGCCTCCGCCCGGGTGGGTGTGGGGGCCGAGATCATGGATTCCAGCATCTGCGTGGCGACGATCACCGGTTTGCCCGCCCTGCGCGCGGCCGCGACGATCCGCTTCTGGATACAGGGCACGTCCTCGGGCGGCATTTCCACGCCCAGGTCGCCCCGGGCCACCATCACGCCATCGGATCGGGCGATGATCGCCTCCAGATCGTCGATGGCCTGAGGCTTTTCGAGTTTGGACAGCAGGGCGGCCCGTCCGTTGATCAGGTCGAGGGCCTCGCCCACATCCTCCGAACGCTGCACGAAGCTGAGTGCGATCCAGTCCACGCCCCGGTCCAGGGCGAAGGTGAGGTCCCGGCGATCCTTCGGGGTCAGCGCCGAGACCGGCAGGGCGACGCTCGGCACGTTGACGCCCTTGCGGTCCGACAGGCGGGTGCCGGAGAGGATCTCCGTCTCGGCCCAGTCCGCCCCGTGGGAGAGGACCTTGAGACGCACCTTGCCGTCATCCAGAAGCAGCTCCGCGCCCGGTTCCAGGGCCGAAAAGATCTCCGGATGGGGCAAGTGGACACGGGTGGCGTCGCCGGGCGTGGTCGACAGATCCAAGCGGAACGACTGACCGGGCATCAGGTCCACGGCACCGTCGGCGAAGGCGCCGACGCGCAGTTTCGGACCTTGAAGGTCGGCCATGATGGCGATAGGCCGCCCCATTTCCCGTTCCGAGGTTCGGATCATGGCGATGCGGGCGCCGTGGTCGGCATGCGTGCCATGGCTGAAATTCAGGCGGAACACATCGGCGCCCGCTTCGAAAAGGGCGCGGATGCGGTCCGGGGTGGCGCTCGCCGGCCCCAAGGTGGCGACGATCTTGGTGTGCCGATACCGCCGCGCGCGGGGGCCGGTCAGGCTTTTCGACATGTCAACGCTCCGTCACGGGAAAGAAGGGTGGGAGGCGCCGAGGCATCGTGGCGCCTCCCCTTGAGCCTCACGCCGACTTGGCTGGGGCGGCCTTTCGGTCCATTTTGTCCAGCTTTTTGGAGGAGATGGCCGGGGCGGGTGGTCCGTCCTCGCGGGAGGCGTCGTCGGTGTAGGCGCGGCCGTAATAGCTGTCGAGCAACAGCTGCTTGAGTTCACTCATCAGGGGGAAGCGGGGGTTGGCCCCGGTGCATTGGTCGTCGAAGGCTTCCTCGGCCAGCAGGTCGACCTTGGCGAGGAAGTCGGCCTCGGGCACGCCCGCGGCCCGGATCGATGGCGGGATATCCAGGATCGTCTTCATGTCCTCGACCCAATCGATCAGGCGTTGGACCCGTTCGTGGTCCCGCGTCCCCCCCAGGTCCAGGTGGCGGGCGATCTCGGCGTAGCGGGCCACGCTCTTGGGTCGGTCGTACTGGCTGAAGGCCGTCTGCTTGGTGGGGATGTCCGCCGCGTTGTAACGGATGACATTGGTGATCAACAGGGCGTTGGCCAGCCCGTGGGGCAGGTGGAATTCCGCGCCCAGCTTGTGGGCCATGGAATGGCAGACGCCCAAAAAGGCATTGGCGAAGGCGATACCGGCCAGGGTGGCGGCGTTGTGCACCTGTTCCCGGGCCTTGGGATCCTTCGCCCCGTTCTCATAGGCCGAGGGGAGATGGGCCTTCAGCAGTTTCAGGGCCTGGAGCGCCTGGCCGTCGCTGTATTCGTTGGCGAGGACGGAGACATAGGCCTCCAGGGCGTGGGTGACCGCGTCGATGCCGCCCGCCGCCGTCAGGGACTTGGGCATGGTCATGACCAGATCCGCGTCGACGATGGCCATGGTCGGGGTCAGTTCGTAGTCGGCGATGGGGTATTTGATCCCCGTCTTTTCGTCGGTCACCACCGCGAAGGGGGTTACCTCCGATCCGGTGCCCGACGTGGTCGGGACGGCGATGAAGTCGGCCTTCGCGCCCAGTTTCGGGAACTTGTAGATGCGCTTGCGGATATCCATGAAGCGCATGGCCAGATCCTCGAAGGCCACGTCCGGATGCTCGTAGAGCACCCACATGATCTTGGCCGCGTCCATGGGCGATCCGCCCCCCTGGGCCAGGATCACATCGGGCTTGAACTGGCTGGCGATCTCCGTGCCCTTGCGGACCACCGCGAGGGTTGGGTCGGCGCTGACGTCATGGAAGGTTTCCACCTCCATGCCGAGATCCTTGAGGATCTTGATGGTTTCGTTGATGTGGCCGTTTTCGAACAGGGTGCGGTCGGTGACGATCAGGCAGCGTTTCTTGCCGCGCAGATCCTCCAGGGCGAAGGGGAGGATGCCGCGGCGGAAGTAGATGGACCTGGGAAGTTTGTGCCAGAGCATGTTTTCCGCCCGTTTCGCGACCAGTTTCCGGTTGATGAGATGGCGCGGACCGACGTTTTCGGAAATGGAGTTGCCGCCCCAGGATCCGCAGCCCAGGGTCAGGGAGGGGGCCAGCCGGAAGTTATAGAGATCGCCAATCCCCCCTTGCGACGAGGGAGAGTTGATCAGGATCCGCCCGGTTTTCATGCGTGCGCCGAAGTCCCGAATGCGGGCGTTCTGTTGGTCCTGGTCCGTGTAAAGGACGGAGGTATGTCCGATGCCGCCGAGGGCGATCAACGCCGCGGCCTTGTCGCAGGCGTCCGAGAAATCCCTGGCCCGGTAGAGCGCGAGCGTCGGCGAGAGCTTCTCGTGGGCGAAGACTTCCGCCTCGCCGACGTCGGAGACCTCGCCGATCAGGACCTTGGTGGTGTCCGGAACCTGGAAACCGGCCATCTCGGCGATGCGGGCGGCGGATTGGCCGACGATGCCCGCGTTGAGCGTGCCGTTGCGCATGATCACCTCCCGCACGGCCTGGGCCTCGCTCTCCGAGAGGATGTAGCCGCCATGCTTGGCGAACCGGGCGCGCACCGCGTCGTAGATCGGGTCGACGACGATCGCCGATTGCTCGGAGGCGCAGATCACGCCGTTATCGAAGGTCTTGGACATGAGAATTGACGCGACGGCCCGTTTGATGTCGGCGTATTCGTCGATCACCGCGGGCGTGTTGCCCGCGCCCACGCCGATGGCCGGTTTGCCCGACGAGTAGGCCGCCCGCACCATGCCCGGCCCACCCGTGGCGAGGATCAGGTTGATGTCGGGGTGGTGCATCAGGGCGTTGGACATCTCGACGGTGGGATCCTCGATCCAGCCGATAATGTCCGGGGGCCCACCGGCGGCGACGGCGGCCTCCAGAACGATCCGCGCGGCTTCACAGGTGGCGCGGCGGGCGCGGGGATGGGGCGAGAGGATCACCCCGTTGCGGGTCTTCAGGCTGATCAGTGTCTTGAAAATCGCCGTCGAGGTCGGGTTGGTGGTGGGGACGATGGCGCAGATCAGGCCCACGGGTTCGGCGATGGTCATGGTCCCGAATTGGGGATCCTCCGACAGGATTCCGCAGGTCTTCTCGTCCTTGTAGTGATTGTAAATGTATTCGGAGGCGAAGTGGTTCTTGACCACCTTGTCCTCCACCACGCCCATGCCGGTTTCCTCGACCGCGAGGCGGGCCAGCGGGATCCGGGCATTGGTCGCGGCCAGGGCGGCGGCGCGGAAAATGGCGTCCACCTGCTCCTGGGAATAGTCGGCATAGGCCTTCTGGGCCAGTTTGACCCGCGCCACGAGGGCATCGAGGTCGAAGGATTGATCCTGTGTCATTGTCCTCGGTCTCCTGGGACTGTGACATGGCTGGTGTCTTTTGGGAGAGGCTCCGCTCCGGTCTCGAAAGCGGCGGAGGACGCCTGCTCAGCCTGATAATGTAGTAAAGCTACAATAAAAACTACAAAAGAAAAATGCAAGGAATTTCAGTGAGGTTCGACCTGGGAAACAACACATTCAAGGACTGGAAGGGAAGAGGGCGGGGGGGGGGGTCCAGTCTGGACCCCCGCCCCTTGGGGATCAGGCGTCGGCGACCGGGGTGATCGGCCGTTTCAGGAAACGAAGGCAGACGGTCGTCACCACGATGCCCACGAGCAGGGCCACGATGTAGCCGCCGACATTGGTGACCGCGTTGGGGATGGGCAGGATGAAAATGCCGCCGTGGGGCACCTTCTGGCCCACGCCCAGGGCCATGGTGATGGCGCCGGTCACCGCGGATCCGGCCATCAGCGAGGGAATGACCCGCAGGGGGTCGCGGGCGGCGAAGGGAATGGCGCCTTCGGTGATGAAGGAGATGCCCAGCACCGCGGCGGCGGGACCGGCCTCCCGTTCCTCGGGCAGGAAGCGGTTGGGAAAGAGCTTGCAGGCCAGGGCGAGCGCCAGGGGCGGGGTCATGCCCGCGGCCATCGCCGCGGCCATGGGCGCGTAGATTTCGCTGGCGATCATGCCCGTGGAAAAGGCGTAAGCCGCCTTGTTCACCGGTCCGCCCATATCGAAGGCCATCATCGCGCCGATGAGCAGACCCAGCAGGATGGCGCTGCCGCCTTGGAGGCTCTTCAACCATTCGGTCAAGACGGCCATGATTTCCGCAACGGGGGTGCCGATCACGTAGATCATCAGCAGGCCGGTCACCGCGGTGCCCAGAAGGGGCAGGATCAGTACTGGCTTCAGGCCCTCGAGGTTGCGGTGAAGCTTGATATGGCGATTGAGGAAGGCGGTGACATAACCGGCGATGAACCCCGCGACGATACCGCCCAGGAAGCCCGCGTTCAGGGTGCTGGCCATCATGCCGCCGATCATGCCCGGCGCGATCCCCGGACGGTCGGCGATGGAATAGGCGATGTATCCGGCCAGAGCGGGAACCATCAGGGCGAACCCACCCTTGGCGCCAATCTGGAAGAGGGCTTGCCCCAGGGTCCCCGCATGGGCGTCATCATAGACATAGATGCCGCCCAGCGCGAAGGCGATGGCGATGAGCAGGCCACCGGCGACGACGAAGGGCAGCATGAAGGACACGCCGGTCATCAGGTGCTTGTAGGGGCCGGTCCGGTTGGCCGCCGCGGCCGCCTTCTCCGCCTTCACGCGCTCGCTCAAGGGCACCGTACTGTCCCCCTGGGAGGCCCCGCCATGGACAGTGGCCTCGGCCAGGGCCCGGCGAACCAGATCCTTGCCCGCGCCGATGGCGGCCTTGGTGTCGCTTTGGTAAACGCGCTTGCCGACGAAGCGGTCCAGATTGACCTGGGTGTCGGCGGCGATTAGCACGATATCCGCGGCCGCGATCTCCGCCTCGGTCAATTGGTTCTGGGACCCGACGGATCCCTGGGTCTCGACCCGGACCTCATGCCCCAGGGCCTTGGCGGCCTGTTCGAGCCCTTCCGCGGCCATGAAGGTATGGGCGATGCCGGTCGGACAGGAGGTGATGCCCACGATCCGCTTCGGGCCATCCGATATGGCGCCGGGCGCCACGGCCGATGTGGCGCCGGGCGACGGGGAGGGGGGGAAGGCCTTGTTCAGGACGGCGCCCGCGTCGTCGAGGGCCTCCGCCAGGCTCGCCGAAACGGTCCGCAGACCGGTGAAGCGGTCCGAGGCATGGTCCCCGTCCCCGATCAAAAGGACGGTGGTGACGTCCCCGGGAAGGGGCTCCGGCAGGGATCCCTGGATTCCCAGGGTGGTGCGCACCTCGATGCTCACCTTTTGCCCGAGGGTGGTCGCGGCCTTGCGCAGGGCTTCCGCCGCGAGGGTGGCCTGCGTGCTCTGACCGCCCGCCGCGATAACAGCGAGAACCTGTGACATGATGGAATCCTCCTGATTTTGTTTTGTATGTAATCGATTACAAGCTTGGACCGGATTGAAATGCCGATCAGGCCAAAGGGGGAACGGGTGTGATCCGGGCCTCCTGGGCCAGGGTCCGGACGGTTTCGGGTTTGGGAAGGTGGGGGCCGACGGTTTCCAGCTTGGCCGTCGCGAAGGCGAGGCCGAGTCGGGCGGTGGTCTCAAGGGAGTCTCCGGTCCGGTGGGCGGAGACCAATCCGGCGACCATGGCATCCCCCGCGCCGACCGTGCTCAGGGCGTTTCGCGGCGGCAACCAGCCGCGCAGCGCCAGGTCCCGGGTCACGAACAGGGCACCCTCCGCCCCCAGGGAGACCACCACCAGCGCGATCCCCTGGGCGACCAGGGCGCGCGCCGCCGCGAGCAGCGCCGCGGTGTCGGGAAGGGGGTGGCCGATCCAGCTTTCCAGCTCTTGCCGGTTGGGTTTGATGCAATCGGGCGCGACGGCGGCGCCCGCCGCCAGGACCGCGGCCAGGGGGGCATCGCTGCTGTCCAGGGTGATCCAGGCTTTCCGGGCGCGCAGACGCCGGATCATCGGGACGAGGCTGTCGTCGGGAAGCCCCGAGGGCAGGCTTCCCGCCAGCACGACCGAGGTTCCCGGGGTGACCAGGGCCTCGATTTCTTCGGTCAGCCGGGACAGGGTGTCGTGGTCCACCCAAGGGCCGGGCAGGTTCACATCCGTGGTCTCGTTCCGGTCCGGGTCGGCGATCTTGATATTGGTCCGGGTTTCACCGGGGATCCGCAAGAAATGATCGGTGATCCCCCTGGTGGCGAAAAAGTCGGTGAAGGGCCCCTGATTGTCCACGCCGAGGAACCCGGTGGCGATCACCGGAACGCCCCAGTCGGCGAGGCATCCGGCCACGTTCACGCCCTTGCCTCCGGCGTTGCTTCGGGCCGACTGGGCCCGGTGGACCTCGCCCAGCCGCAGATTGGGAACGACCACGGTGAGATCGATGGCCGGATTGAGGGTCACCGTGATCACGGGGGCGGTCATTGGTTCTGTCCTTTGTCGAGGGCGCGGACCTCCTCGGCGGTTTCGAGGGTCAGGGCCTCGTCCGCCAGGGCCTTTAAGGCGTCCAGGGTCGTGCCCCGGATCCGGGCCTTGACGGCGGGAATGTCGCGGGGTGTCATCGACAGTTCATTGACCCCCAGGCCGGTCAGCAGGGCCGCGCCGAACGGATCTCCGGCGATGCCGCCGCATACGCCGACCCAACGGCCATGCTTGGCCGCGCCCTCCACCGTCGCCCGGATCAGGCGCAGCACGGCGGGGTGGAGGCTGTCGGCTTCCCGGGCCAGATCCGGGTGCTGGCGGTCGATGGCCAGGGTGTATTGGGTCAAGTCGTTGGTGCCGATGGAAAAGAAGTCCACATGCCGGGCCAGAAGGTCGGCGGCCACGGCGGCGGCGGGAACCTCGACCATGGCGCCCAGGGGGACCTCGGGCGCGTCCAGGTCGGCCCGCACCCGCTCGGCCACGGCGCGCAGACGGATCATCTCGGGCGCCGAGGTGATCATGGGGAACATGATCGACAGGGGACGTCCGCTCTTCGCCGCTCGATAGAGGGCACGCAACTGGGTGACCAGCAGGTCCGGGCGCCGAAGCAGCAGGCGGGCGCCGCGCACGCCGAGGAAGGGGTTCTCTTCCCGCGGAAGATCCAGGTGCGGCACCTGCTTGTCGCCGCCGATATCCAGGGCGCGGACGATCAGGGGGCGGCCATCCAGGGCGTCGAGCATGCCCTGGTAGGTTTCGTATTGTTCATCCTCGGTGGGGGAGGTGCTCCGTTCCAGGAACAGGAATTCCGTGCGCATCAGGCCGACGCCCTCGGCGCCGTGGGACAGGGCGAGGTCCACTTGGTCGGGACGGTTGACGTTGGCCGAAACCTCGATGGAATGGCCGTCCCCTGTCGTCGCGGGCAAGCCCCGTTCCGCCTTGTCCCGCTCCGCTCTCTTGGCCCGCTCCTCGAGCCAGAGCCGGGCGGAGGCCAGGGCGTCCTCGGTCGGGGTGAGGTAGAGCCGCCCGCCAATGCCGTCGAGGATGGCCGGGGTGCCCGAGGGGCTGTCGAGCATGTCGGCCCGGGATCCGACGACCGCGGGCAAGCCCAGGGTCCGGGCGAGGATCGCCGAATGGGAGGTGGGGCCGCCCTGGACAGTGGCGAAGCCGAGGATCCGGTTGGGGTCGAGGCCCGCCGTATCCGAGGGCGCGAGGTCCTCGGCGAGCAGGATACAGGGGCTGTCGGGCAGGCTGTCGAGCGTTCCCGAGGCCAGGTCGGGGAGCAGGGTGGTCAAGACGCGCCGCCCCACGTCCCGCAGGTCGGCGGCCCGGGCCGCCAGGAGCGCGTTGTCTCCGGACTCCAGGCGCTTGGCCATCTCTTCCACGGCATCCCGCCAGGCCTTGGCCACGCCATGGCCCTCGACCATGTACTGGCAGGTCAGGGTGATGAGATCGATGTCGTTGAGGAGTTCCGCCTGGGCCGTGAAGATCCGGCCTTCCGCCTCGCCAAGGCGCCGAACCGTGTCATCGGCCAGGACCTCCAGGCGCTTGCGCGTGACCACCAGGGCCTCGTGCAACCGGTTGCCCCCGTCTCCCAGGGGGAGGGGCAAGTCGGGAACAACCAATTCGGTGATCGACAGGACATGGACGGGACCAATGGTCAGCCCGGGACTGGCGCCCAGGCCGTCGATGATGGTGGCCGCCGCGTTCGCGGGGGCGACCCAGGCGTCGGCGGGGACGCGCGCCTGTCCCGCGGCCCTTTCCGCGTCGGCCTTTTCCTGGGCGCTCAATCCGGTAATGACGGATCGCATGTGGTCCAGCGCGGTTTGGGCGTCGGACCCGTCCGCGGAAATCGTGACCTCGTCCCCGGCGCGCAGGCCGAGGCGAAGGAGGGCGACCAGGGCCTTGGCGCCGGCCGCTTCGCCGCCGTGTCGGACCCGGATCCGCCCCTGGGCCGCCCGGGCCGCGTCCACCCAGGTGGAGGCCGGGCGGGCATGCAGACCGGAGGGGTAGTCCACCCGCCAGATGAAGGAGACATCGAGATCCTGGGCCTCTTCCGCGGTGGGCGCGGGCGCGGTCATGGCTTGTTCCCCGAAGGCGTCCCGCAGCTCGGAGAGGTCGGTGGTGGAGAACAGCGCGCCCAGGCGGTTCTCGTCCTGCAGAAGGCCGGTCAGGCGGCGGAGCATGGCGATATGAGCGTCGGACCCCGCGGCGATGGCGACCACCATGTGAACGGTTTGCCCGTCGTTCCAGGTCACGCCCCCGGGGATTTGCAGGATGGCGACCCCATCCCGGCGCACCTGGCCCCGGTCCTCGACCATACCATGGGGGATGGCGACGCCATGGCCCAGGTAGGTCTCCGCTACGGCTTCCCGCCGGAGCATGCTGTCCTCGAAGGTCGCGTCCACGCATCCGGCCGCGGCCAGCATCTGGCAGGCCTCCCGGATGGCGGTGTCCTTGTCGCCAGGGTGGGCGCCCAGGCGTGCCAGGCAGGTCAGGGGTGTGTCGCTCGCGCGGGATTGGGGCATGGTCGGTATCCTCCAGGGCATTTTCAAGAACTGTAATCGATTACATCTCGCCGCGCAATGGGACTCTCCGGGAAAACTGTTTATTTCCAATGTTTTGCATTGCACAATTTTCTAGGCTGTGCCATTATCCCTTTGAATCTATGGAAACGATTACATCATGTCGGTCAGAATCAAGGATGTCGCCAAGGTGGCGGGTGTGTCCGTCGCGACGGTGTCGCGGGCTCTCGCTGGGGGGCCGGTGAGTGAGAGTTTGCGTCAGCGCGTGGAACAGGCTGTTCGGGCCACGGGGTATCGGCCGGATTTGTCCGCCCGACGCTTGAGGACTCGGCGATCGGAAACCATCGGGCTGATCGTGTCCGACATCCTCAACCCCTTCTTCACGGCGGTCGCGCGGGGGGTCGAGGACGCGGCCTACGCGGCGGGTATGCGGGTGATCCTGTGTAACACGGATGAAAACCCGGACCGGGAATCGATGTATTTGCGGCTGATGCAGGAAGAGCGGGTCACGGGGCTGATTCTCGCGCCGACCTTGGGGATGGGGCGGCTGACCTTCGATTTTCCCGTGGTCCTGATCGACCGGGCGGACCCCGCCAGCGGGCATGATTCGGTGGTGATCGACAACCACCGGGCCTGCACGGAACTCGTGACCCATTGCCATGACCAGGGGTATCGGCGGATTGGCGGGCTCTTTGGCAACACCAGCGCGACCGGGCGACAGCGGGCGGAGGCCTATCGGGTCTGCATGGACTCCTTGGGGCTCACGCCCGATGTTCGCTTCGTGGCGCCGACCGCGACGATGGCCGAGTCCGTGGTCACCGACTGGCTGACCGGCCCCAACCCGCCCGATGCGATAGTGAACAGCAATGGCCGCCTTTTGATGGGGTCGGCTCGGGCCATTCGCCGTCTCGGGGTGTCCATGCCCGATGATCTGGGGCTTCTTGGCTTCGACAACGATGAATGGACCGAATTGGTCGACCCGGGCGTGACGGTGTACGAGCAACCGGTCCGGGAGATCGGGCGGACCGCCATGGCGCTGATCTCGGAGCGTTTGAAGGACTCAGGGACCACCACCCGCCAGGTGGTTCTATCGGGACGCTGCCTGATCCGGGGCTCGACGTCCCGCCGATCCGCCGGGCAAACCGCGGCTTTGCTTCGCGGCCCAGGCGCGCCATAGGAGGCGGCGATCTCCCAAGTCGAGGGCGTGGTCACGGTCATGCGCTCCGCCTCGGGACTCGCTGGCTGGATCGGGTGGTTCAACGGGCATGCCCGCTGTCGATTTCGTCGAGGAAGGCCGCCACGGTTCGCATGCAGGCCTCCCGTTCCTCCACATGGGGCATGTGGCTGGAATCCTCGAAGAGGACCCAACGGTTGTCGGGAATGGTGTCCGCGAAGGGTTGGACAACGGCGGGGGTTGCTTCGTCATACCGCCCGGAAATCAGGAGAGTCGGGGCTTCGATCCGATGGAGACGGTCAATCACCGACCAATCCCTGAGACTCCCGATAACGTGGAATTCCGTGGGGCCGTTCATGGCCTCGTAGACCGTGGAGTCCGCGTCCATCAGCGCGAAGGTCCGCGCCACCTCCTTGGGCCAGGGTACGACGCGGCAGACATGCCGGTCGTAGAACACCTGGGACGCGGCCTTGTATTCCGGATCGGTCAAGGTTCCCGCGGCTTCGTGCCGGAGCAAGGTTTCCTGAACCTCTTGGGGGAGAGCTTGGCGCAGGCGATTGGCCTCGCTGACCCAAAGGCGCATGGAGGGCGGCGAATTGGCGAGGACCAGGGCCTTGAGGCCCTTTGGGCGGCGCACCGCGTGTTCGGAGCCCAGCATGCCGCCCCAGGACTGGCCGAGGTACATGTAGGTGTCCGCGATTTTCAGGTGCGCGAGCAGGGCATCGAGTTCCGAAAGGAACAGGTCGATGGTCCAAAAATCCTTCGGCGCGTCGGGCAGGTGAGTCGAATTGCCATTGCCCAATTGGTCATAATGAATGACCGCGCGGCCCGTCGCGGCGATGTCGCGGAAGGAATCCACATAGTCATGGGTGCATCCCGGTCCACCATGGGCGATCACCAGGGGTGTTTTATCCGCGCCAAGATCTCCGGTCACGCGATACCAGGTTTTGTGCTCGCCGAAGGGGACGAAGCCCTCGAAAGACATCAGGGGGGGCACGGTTGGCTTCCTTTTCCGCTCTTTTGACGGGAAAAAGCCTAGCCGGGAAGGGGGGGAACCGAAACCCTCTCAAAACTAATAGGCTGTCGCGCTCGGACCAGGAGGGAAGTGCCTGGATCAGATGTCCAGCAGGCGATAATGGTGGGCGAGGACCACCGCGTGGGTCCGGTTCCGGGCGCCCAGCTTGCGGATCGCCGAATTGATATGGAGCGTGACCGTGGGAATGGACCGGTTGAGGCGATAGGCGATTTCCTTGGCGGTCAAGCCATCGGCGGAATAGCGCAGGCATTCCCGTTCCCGGGGACTGAGGGAAACATGGGCGCACTGGCGTTCCCTGTCGTCCAATAGGGGGAAAAGGGAGTCGTGGAACATCTGTCCGGCCAGGGAGCAGGCGGCCAGGGCGGAATGGGCCTCCCGCTCGAAGCCGCGTCCGGCCCCTCGCCGGATCGCCGTGAAGGTCGCCAGATCCCCCCGGCCGAGATGAATGGGAACGGTGACCCCCCGGGTAAGGTCCGCGTCGTGGAGAAAGCGCGCGACCGGCGCGTGCTTATCGGTCATGTATCCGGCCAGGACGCTGGCGGTCTCGTCCTCGCGATAGGACCAGATGAAGGGGGTGCACATGCGCGAGGCCATGGATTGAACGGGATCCCGTTGATAGTAGCCATGGTCGCACCACAGGGTCCGCATATCCTCCGGAACATCCCGCAGGGTCAGGTGCGAGGGCGTCAAAAGGTCGCCCGTCGGGGAGAGGGCCACGGGACTGTAGTCGTAAACCAAGGAGGTGAACCCCAGGGCACGGACGGCATCCAATGCCAGATCGGCCTTCTCGTCGACCGTGGCCCCGGAGGAAAATAGGGAGTCGTAGTCGGTGATGGTATCGAGCATCTCAAGGCTCCTTGGTCTTCGTGGCTGTGGGCGGATCCGGATTCTCCTCCTTTCGGACCCATCCGCGTCCTGTTTGGCGGGCCGCGTTCGGGTGTTCCGGACCCGGCCCGCCGATCGGTGGTCCCCGCGCGGGCACCAAGGGCGCCACGGGCGCGCCCATCAATTAAGCACAGGCGCGGGCCACGCTCAATTCCTCGTCAAACTATTAGTTTGGCTCTATTCGCAGATCGCATTGAATTGCTATAAAGTGAGAGAAATGCAGGAGTTTAGGCACCATGGACCACAAGAGCTTTCACCGCTGGCTATGCGAGATCGATCACCTCACGGAAGCGCAGAAGGCGAAGGTGT
>JAIOYK010000001.1 GCA_021741145.1 Rhodospirillum sp.
CCACAGGACTTGGCGAAGGCCTTGATTTGGGCTGGGGGCAATTGCCCGGCATCAATCCCCGCGGCCTCCAACTTGGTCCAGAGACGCCACTCCAGCCCCCCGGTCGCCTCGAACCCAACCGTGACCGGACCGGGTAGTTGTTTCATGCGCGCCACGAGTTCGTCGTGACCTGTCGCGGTGTTCGGAAGCTGGAAGTGCCGTTCATCCGGGAGACAAAAGCCGTCGAGCCAATCGCGGGAGACATCTATTCCCACCACGGTCATCGCTGGTATCATGTCCTTCTCTCTTTCTTGTGATGCGCGGTCTCGGAAACGAGCCGCTTTCAACTGTTCGAGATGGTGGAGAGAGAGGCGGGATCTGCCTGCTAACAGACGTGATCAAGCCACGGAGTGAAACGCGTTGTATCCCACCCTGTCACCGATCCCGGCCAGGGTCGGTGACAGGGTCTTTATACCAGAGATGCGACAGACAAGAGTGAAACGGGGCCAGCTTGGCCCAAGCTGATCCAGTTTCACTCTAGCGGGTATTGTTGCCGTCATCCCCGCATGCGTTTACGCATCACCGGTCCAGACTCCGGCTGAAGCCTTCGTTTGGGCCGATGCCCAAGGCGCGAACGCGGGACCCCGGGGCAGGAACAGGTGATGGAAGCGGTCGACGTGACCCGGGCGCGTTTCACCAACGCCAGCGAAATCAACCCTGGACCCCGACTATCCATCAAGACCCAAAAAAGGACGGCGCGTTCCGTGAAGAGGGAACGCGCCGCCAAAGGGCCTCACCAGCGGGGCAGGAAAAGAGAGTGGCGAACAAAGCACGGGAGGGTTCACCTGTGCTTCGCGGAGAGGCCGTTCTCCTGTACCGCTCCGGGGCGAAAGCGCTGCCTGAAATCGGGCCGGATTTCAGGCGCTTCGACCCAGGGAGGCCAACGTCCCCGGCTGCTCGGGAAGGACGGGGACGCAATCTCAATACGGATGCTAACCTAGAAATATCGGACTGTGACCCAACCAAAAAGGATCATTCTTCGCGACATTTCCCAGGGTCCCGGGCTTTGAAACGAGACGTTTCCCCACCTCTCCAGTTTTTCATCGCATGGATCAAAAAAAACGACGCGCTCCCCGACAAGGAAGCGCGTCGCCATTCTATCCGACCCTTTGAATCGACCGGACAGACATCTCGATGTCTTTTTACCTTACATCACGGGGTCTTCCACCTCGTCATGGACCATGTGGTGCTTTTCATGCACCGGCCGGACCATCATGTTCGCGATCAACCCCACGACCAACAGCGCCGCCATGGTGTACATCGTCGTATTGTACAGACTCGGCGTGGGATCCGAGGTGCCCGCGGGGGCGATTTCCATGAGCTTACCGATGGTCACCGTCTTGGTGGCGATCAACTGATCCAGTTTGTCCTTCCCCGCGCCAAAAGCCGTGATGAAGGCCTCATTGCTCACCACACCAGCCAAATCATGAAGGGCATTGGTCAGAGAGTGCTGGCGCAGTTGGGTAATCGCCAGGGGGCCGAGAACACCCGCGGTGCTCCAGGCGGTCAACAGCCGCCCATGGATCCCGCCGACGTATTTGGTCCCGAAGATATCCGCGAGAAAGGCCGGGATGGTGGCGAATCCGCCGCCATACATGGTGAAGATGATCATCGTCGCCGCGTAGAACATGACCAGCCAAACAACCGCCGGATTGGCGCTCACCTGCTGGGCGGCATAGGGAATGGACATGTAGAGGATGATGCCCAGGACGAAAAAGACGAAGTAGGTGTTCTTTCGTCCCAGGAAATCCGACGTGCTGGCCCAGAAGAAGCGTCCGACCATGTTGAACACACTGATCATCAGCACATAGGTCGCCGCGAAGCCACCGTTGACGACCAAGGGCATGGTGGTGCCGAAGATCTCGGTCATCATGGTCTTGGCCACGCCAATCACACCAATTCCGGCGGTCACGTTGGCGCAGAGCACGACCCAAAGAAGCCAGAACTGGGGCGTCTTCAGGGCTTGGTCAATGTGAACATGGGCCGAGGAGATCATCTTCTTGGCCGCGGTATCCGCCTGGGGAGGCGTCCACCCCTTGGGCAGCCATCCCTCACGGGGAACGCGGTACGAGAAGGACGCGGCGATCATCACGATGGTATAGAGAATACCCAGGGTAAAGAAGGTCGCCGCGGCGCCGGTGCTTCCGGTGCCGACCACATAGACCCCTTCGGGTCCGGGCATGATCGCCTTGGCCATATCCGCGGCCGAGGCCACAACCACCTCGACCGGACTCCCATTCACCGCGGCGAAGCGAACCCCATTCTCCGTGGTCATGGGGATATCCGCCACCGGCCCCAGGAAGGTCGGCGCCTGATAGTACAGTTTCAGAAGGAATTCCTTGAGCGGCGCGCCAATCATGGCCCCGCCGCCAAAGCCCATGATCGCCATGCCCGTGGCCATGCCCCGCCGGTCTGGAAACCACCGGATCAGGGTGGAGACGGGCGACACATAGCCAAGCCCGAGTCCACAACCGCCGAGCGCGCCGTATCCCAGATAGATCAGCCACAATTGGTGCGTGGCGATGCCCACGGAGCCGATCAGGAAGCCGCCACCCCAGCAGCAGGCCGCGACGAAACCCACCATGCGCGGCCCCACCTGCTCCAGCCATTTCCCACCGAAGGCCGCGGACAAACCGAGGAAAACGATGGCGACGGAGAAAATCCAGACCACCGAACCCAACGACCAGTCACCGGATGCGCTGGTCACGACCCCCAATTCCTTGATCAGGGCCGGATTGAAAATGCTCCAGGCGTAGACGGAGCCAATACAGAGATGAATCGCGATGGACGCGGGTGGCACAAGCCATCGATTATAATCTTCCCCCGCGACAATATGTTCCTTTTTCAGTCCCTCGATAATGTTCACGTAACGACCTCCCGATTTGCTTTTTTTGTGTTGAACTTGTCGTCCTCAGATTGGTCCTTCTTTTTTTCCACCCGACCTGAATCGGGTGCCTTTCTCCACGGATTTTCCATGAAGAGAACGTTCTGATCTCGCCTCCTTTCCTTCTATTCTTGCGGTATCCGAGGCACAACGACCTCGCATAATTGTCAGCATACTGACCGATTTGTCTCTTTAAGAAATCGGCCTCGTGCCAAAAAACTGGCCGAACCCCAGTCCTTCGCGACGAAATCCTACTGAAAGAAGATGACTCCTTCCGGCCGATCCCGGGCGGCGAGGATCAATCCCGCCCCCCGGGCCAGATCCACGGCCAGGGCCGTGGGGGCGGACAGCGTGGCCAGCAGGGAAACGCCCCCGGCCACGGCCTTTTGAACCAACTCGGCGCCGCACCGGCTGGACAGCAGCACGAAGCCCTCCGATGGATCGAGCCCTCCCCGGGCCATGGCGCCAATGACCTTGTCCAAGGCATTGTGGCGGCCCACGTCCTCCCGACAGAGGAGGATCCGTCCCCCGGGATCGCAGAAGGCCGCCCCATGGACCGAATGGTTCAATCGGTTCATGGGCTGATGATCCCGAAATGCTTCGAAAGCCCGGGCAATGGCCTCCGCCGAAATCCGCCGCTTGAGGCCCGGAACGGGCGGAAGGGGCCGGAGAGCCTGCCCGATCTCCGCCACGCCACAGAGACCACAGCCGGATCCCCCCGCCAAGGTCCGCTCCGTCAGCGCCCCCGGTCCCAGTTCGTCGGGATCGACCGCGATACACAGGCGATGCCCCATCCCTTCTTCCTCGACCCGAACGGTCAAGAAGGCCCCGGGATGGGCAATCACCTGCTCGGCGATGGAGAACCCCAAGGCAAAGTCGTCCAGGTCGGCGGGGGTGGCCATCATCACCGCGTGGGGTTCGGTGTTGTAGACGAAAGCCACGGGGGTTTCCTCGGCCAGATTCCAAGCCACATCCTCCCGCCGTTCTCCGCCCCGAAAAGCGGACCCGGCGGCGAAGGTGGAATGGCCGACCCCACCACCACCTTCCCCGTTCTCTCCCATCATCTTGCCCATGGCGTTATTCCGCGGGCTGCTTGAGGTCATCCCGCGTTCGGACCGGCGCCTGTTCCCTGGCCCAGTTGGCCAGACTGTTGGATTTGGCCACCTGAACGGCGGTCACCTTGTATTCGGGACAACTGGTCGCCCAATCCGAATTGTCGGTGGTCACCACGTTGGCCCCCGTCACCGGATGGTGGAAAGTGGTATAGACCACCCCCTGGGGCATGCGCCCGGACACCTTGGCCCGCAGCGCCGTGGCGCCCATGCGGCTGGCGAGCGACACCATGTCGCCGTCGACGATGCCCCGGTTCTCCGCGTCGTGGGGATGGATCTCCAGAATGTCCTCGGCATGCCAACTGGAGTTTTCCGTCCGCCGGGTCTGAGCGCCCACATTGTACTGGGACAGGATCCGCCCGGTGGTGAGGATCAACGGGTAGTGGCGGCTGGTCCGTTCCGTCGTCGCGACGAATTCGGTCACCACGAACTGGCCCTTGCCGCGAACGAAACCGCCCACATGCATGGTCCGGGTGCCATGGGGCGCGGCGTCGTTACAGGGCCATTGCAGACTGCCCTCGGCGTCCAGGCGGGCGAAGCTCACCCCCCTGAAGGTGGGGGTCAACCGGGCGATCTCGTCCATGATCTCCGAGGACGCGGCATAGGCCATGGGATAGCCCATGGCCGTCGCCAGATCGCAGGCCACCTGCCATTCGTCCTTGCCGCTCTTGGGCCGCATGGCCGGGCGCACCCGGTTGATCCGCCGCTCGGCATTGGTGAAGGTTCCGTCCTTCTCCAGGAAGGAGGTGCCGGGTAGGAAAACATGGGCGAAGGCCGCCGTTTCGTTCAGGAACAGGTCCTGGACGATCAGGCAATCCAGAGCCTTCAGGGCCGCCTGAACATGCTGGGTATTGGGGTCGGACTGGGCGATATCCTCGCCCTGGACGAACATGCCACGATAGGTCCCACCGATGGCCGAATCGAACATGTTCGGGATACGCAACCCCGGCTCGGCCAGCAGCTTGGCGCCCCAATCGGCCTCGAACAACCCCCGGGCCGCGTCGTCGGAAACAGACCGATAGCCGCTCAGCTCATGGGGGAAAGAGCCCATGTCGCAGGAGCCTTGGACGTTGTTCTGGCCGCGCAGGGGGTTCACCCCGGCGCCTTCCTTGCCCACATTGCCCGTCGCCATGGCCAGATTGGCCATGCCCATGACCATGGTGGAGCCCTGGCTGTGCTCGGTCACGCCCAAACCGTAGTAGATCGCCCCGTTGCCCGCCGTGGCATAGAGCCGCGCGGCGGCCCGGACATCGTCCGCGGGAATACCGGTGACGGCTTCCAAGGCCTCCGGGGAATTCCGCTCTTCGCGGATGAAGGCTTCCCAGGCGGCGAAGGCTTTTGGATCACAGCGCTCCTCGATATAGGCCCGATCTTCGAGACCCTCGCTCAGCACCACATGGGCGAGCGCGTTGACCAAGGCCACGTTGGTGCCCGGCTGGAGCTGCAAATGGTATTCGGCGCGGATATGGGGACTCTTGACCAGATCCACCCGACGGGGATCGGCGACGATCAGCCGAGCACCCGCGCGCAACCGCTTTTTCATGCGCGACCCGAAAACCGGATGGGCATCGGTCGGGTTGGCGCCGATCAGCAGGATAACGTCGGCCAGTTCCACGCTTTTGAAGTCCTGGGTCCCCGCCGAGGTGCCGAAGGTTTCCTTCAGGCCGTAGCCGGTCGGGCTGTGGCAGACCCGGGCGCAGGTATCAACATTGTTGGAGCCGAAGGCGGCGCGGATCATCTTCTGCACCACGAAGACTTCCTCGTTGGTGCAACGAGAAGACGTAATTCCCCCCAGGGCCAGGGGGCCATGTTCGGCCTTGATGGCCATCATCCGATTCGCGGCGAAGGAGATGGCCTCCTCCCAGGAGACTTGGCGCCAGGGGTCGGAAATCTTGTCCCGGACCATCGGACTGGTGATGCGGTCCTTATGGGTCGCGTAGCCCCAGGCAAAGCGGCCCTTCACGCAGGAATGGCCCTCGTTGGCGCCGCCTTCCTTGGAGGGCGTCATGCGCACCACGGTCTCGCCCTGCATTTCCGCGTCGAAGGAGCAGCCCACCCCGCAATAGGCACAGGTGGTCTTCACCACATGCTCGGGCTGGCCCTGCTCGATGACGCTCTTTTCCATCAAAGTCGCCGTGGGACAAGCCTGGACACAGGCGCCGCAGGAGACGCAATCACTGTCCATGAAGGTACTTCCCACGCCCGGAGCCACCTTGGACTCGAAGCCCCTGCCCTCGATGGTCAGGGCGAAGGTCCCTTGGGTTTCCTCGCAGGCCCGGACGCAACGGGAACAGACGATGCACTTGCTGGCATCGAAGGAGAAATAGGGGTTGCTGGCATCCGTCGGGGCTTCCAGATGGTTCTCCCCCTCGTAGCCATAGCGCACCTTGCGCAGACCCACGGTCCCGGCCATGTCCTGCAACTCACAATCGCCGTTGGCGGAACAGGTCAGGCAATCCAGCGGATGGTCGGAGATATAAAGCTCCATCACCCCCCGGCGCAAATCACCGAGACGCTTGTTCTGGGTGACGACCTCCATGCCTTCGGCCACCGGCGTGGTGCAGGAGGCGGGCGTTCCCCGCCGGCCCGAGATCTCCACCAGACAGAGGCGACAGGAGCCGAAGGACTTCAAGCTATCGGTCGCGCAGAGTTTGGGAATGGAGATCCCCGCCTCGGCGGCGGCGCGCAGGATCGACGTGCCCTCGGGCACGGTGACGGCGCGACCGTCGATCATCAGGGAAACGGGGGCGCCGTTCTCCACGGCGGGGGTTCCGTAGTCGGTGTCCTTAAGCCGGGTCATTCCGCGGCCTCCGTGGTTATCGCCGAGGGACCGAAGTCCTCGGGGAAATGCTTCAGGGCGCTGCGCACGGGCATGGGGGTCAGACCGCCCATGGCGCAAAGAGAGCCATCGGCCAGAACCGTGCACAGATCTTCCAGTAGGGCCAGATTGGCCGCGGGTTCGATCCCGGCGCGGATGCGGTCGATCACCTCGACCCCACGTTGGGAGCCCACCCGGCAGGGAGTGCATTTGCCGCAGCTTTCCGCCGCGCAAAACTCCATGGCGAAACGGGCTTGGGCGGCCATGTCCACGGTGTCATCGAAAACGACAATACCGCCGTGGCCCACCATTGCTTCCCGTGCGGCGAAGGCTTCGTAGTCCTTGGGCGTATCGAACAGGCTGGCGGGCAGATAGGCGCCCAGGGGACCGCCACTCTGGACGGCGCGCACCGGACGGCCCGAAGCCGTCCCCCCGCCAAAATCATAGAGCAGGTCGTGCAGGGTGATGCCAAAAGCCTTTTCGACGATCCCGCCATGGCGGATATTGCCCGCCAACTGGAAGGGTTGCGTCCCCCGCGAGCGGCCCACGCCGAAATCCCGGTAATAGGCCGCGCCCTTGGACAGCACCACCGGCACGGAACAGAGCGAGAGGACGTTGTTCACCACCGTCGGCTTGCCAAAAAACCCTTCGAGTGCTGGTAAAGGCGGCTTGGCGCGGACCTGTCCCCGGCGGCCCTCCAGGCTTTCCAGCATGGAGGTTTCCTCGCCACAGATATAAGCCCCGGCGCCCATCCGGATCTCCAGATGGAAATCCCGCTTCGAGCCATGGATGCCCTTGCCCAGCCAGCCCTCGGCCTCGGCCAGACGGACGGCCTCGCGCATGGTGGCCACGGCATGGGGGTATTCGGAGCGGATATAGACATATCCCTCCGTCGCCTCGACGGCGAGGGCGGCGATGGTCATGCCCTCGATCAAGCGGAACGGGTCGCCTTCCATGATCATGCGGTCGGCGAAGGTGCCACTGTCGCCCTCGTCGGCGTTGCAGCAGATGAACTTGAGCGGACCCTGGGCGTCCAGCACCGTCTTCCACTTGATGCCCGTGGGGAACCCGGCTCCGCCCCGGCCCCGCAGACCACTGTCGGTGACCTCGGCGCAGATGTCCGCGGGCGCCATGGACAGCGCCCGCTCCAACCCGACGAACCCGCCATGGGACTGGTAATCCGCCACGGAGAGGGGATCAATGATGCCGCAGTTCTGGAAGGTCAACCGTTCCTGACCCTTGAGGTAGGGGATCTCCTCGGTCAGGCCATGGGCCAGGGCGTGGTCCTTGCCCTCGAGGAACCCGGCATCGAACAAGCCGACCACATCACCCTTGGTCACCGGACCATAGGCCACCCGGCCCTCGGGCAGGGCCACTTCCACCAGGGTTTCCAGCCAGAGCAGGCCCCGGGAGCCATTGCGGACGATCTTCACGGAAAGACCCCGGCGGTCGGCCTCCCCGGCGATTTCCCGGGCCACGGCGTCGGCGCCCATGGACAGGGCGGCGGCGTCCCGGGGGACGTAAACAGTTACGGCGTCCCGGAGGGCGCGTTCAGATTGGGCGCTCATGCGGGGACTCCCTCTCGATAATCGGCCAGAAGAGCGTCCAGACGATCGGGGCTGACCCGGCCAAAAAGGTCCTCGTCGATCAGCACGGCGGGGGAGAGGGCGCAATTGCCCAGACAGAACACGGTTTCAAGCGTGAAGGCGCCATCCGCGGTGGTCTCGCCCCGGTCAACGGACAGGTGGGACTTGGCATGGGCCAACAGGGCCTCGGCGCCCATCGACTGGCAGGCCTCGGCCCGGCAGACCTTCAGCACATGGCGGCCCGGACGGGTCTTGCGAAAATCCTCGTAAAAGCTGACCACCCCATGGACCTCGGCCTGGGACAGGTTGAGGGCATCGGCCAGCAGGGGAATCGCCGGATCGTCGATGCAGCCAAACTCTTCCTGAAGCCCATGCAGCATGGGCAGCAAGGCGCCGCGTATATCCTGGAACTCGGACAGAATGGATCGGGCGCGGTCCTCGGACCACGGAGCGCGATCAGCCATGTTTCCTCCCCTTAAAATACTACAGCCCTTTGCTTAGGCTTTGGTCAACTTGGGATGAAAGTCATGGAAGGTTCAAATTTTAATTTTCCATGCGGCGATAGCAAAATACTATTAAAAAATCCAATGAAGATAGCAATCCCCTTAGTCTCCCCCCTTATACCCCCCCTCCTTAGGATCCACCGGACATGGCCCGGGCGCGTTCCGCTTCCTCGCCGATGGTGGTGGCCAGGTCGAGGCTGGCCATCATTTCGAGCAAGGCATTGACCAGGGGCGTGGGAGGATCCCGATCGATGGACACCAAACCGACGGTATAGGTGATGACGGGGGACTCCAGGGGGAGGGCGACCAGCTTCGGATCGGCGCGGACGACGGTCAACAATTGACCGGGAACCACGCTTGACCAGTGGCCCCGGCGAACCAGGGTGAACAGGTTCATCAGGGAATTGGTTTCCACCTCCGGGGTAACGCACACCCCCGCCCGCTCGAAGGCGGACTCGGCGATCCGACGATTTTGCATGTCCGGGGTGAGCAGGCAGAGGGGGAGTTCCGCGGCCTCCCGCCAACCGATGCCCGTCCGTCCCTCCAGGGGACCCGTCCGTCGGGTAAGCAGAAAGTACCGTTCGATATAGAGCGGGCGGGACCGAACCCCCAAGAGCGGCTCATTATCGACATAAGTGATCCCCGCGTCCAGTTCGAAGGCCGAAAGGCCGCGCTGGATCTCTCGGGAACTCATGGACCGCAGGGAAACCCGCAACTTGGGGTGACGCTCGGCGAAGGGCGCCAGGATATGGGCGACCGCGGGCAGGGCCGTGGGGATCACCCCCAGCTTGGCCGTTCCTCCCAATCCCAGGTTCCCCTGACGCAAGGATTGGATGAGGGCTTCCTGCTCGCTCAGCACACGTCGGGCGTATTCCAGCACCATCTGGCCCTCCCGCGTAAATCCTTGGAAGGTCCGGCCCCGCTCCACGATGGGAACATTCAAGTCCTCCTCGAGTTGGCGGATGGCATTGGACAGGGTCGGCTGGGAGACGTGACAGGCCTGGGCCGCCCGGCCGAAATGCCGCTCCCGGGCCAGCGCCAGCAAGTAAGCGTATTTCCGCATCATCCCCGTTGGTCCTTTTCCTCGGGCATATCCCCCACGATGGCCCCTTCATGTTGACCGGATCCCGCGGGGAAAGGAAAGGGAAGAGGCGCGCTTCGCGGCGAAATCGCTCCTATCCCCCTCCTGTTTTCCAGGCCTTAAGGTAATCGTAACACCAATGGCTTAACCTCCCTCTCGCAACCCTCGCGTCCCTCCGGAGGTTCCTGTTTTGACTTGTTCCCCTTGACCTTTATATACAGGGGGAAAGACGGATAGACTGAACAGTCCCCGAGCGAGGAACCCCAGATGACCCATCATACTCCCGCCACCCCGAAACGGCCCCGCCCGGTGCTTCTCTGCATCCTGGATGGCTGGGGACACCGGGACGACCCCACCGACAACGCCATCGCCCAGGCCGACACCCCAAATTGGGATCGCCTGATGGCCACATGCCCCCGCGCCCTGGTGGAAACCAGTGGCCATGACGTCGGCCTGCCCGACGGGCAGATGGGCAATTCGGAAGTGGGACATATGAACCTGGGCGCGGGCCGGGTGGTCATGCAGGATCTGCCGCGGATCGACGCCGCGGTGGCCGATGGGTCCATCAAGACCATGCCCGGCCTGACCGCCTTCATCGATGCCCTGAAAAAAAGCGGCGGCACGGCCCATGTGATGGGCCTCCTCTCGCCGGGTGGCGTGCACAGCCACCAGAAGCACATGGCCTGCGTCGCCAAGGCCATCGCCGAAGCCGGCGTCCCGACCAAGGTCCATGCCTTCCTGGATGGCCGCGACACGCCGCCGCGCTCGGCCCTGGGCTTCCTTGACACGTTCATCGCCGACGCCGGACCGGATGCTCCCATCGCAACCGTTTCTGGCCGCTACTACGCCATGGACCGAGACAAGCGCTGGGACCGGGTCCAACTCGCCCATGACGCCATGGCCCTGGGCAAGGGCGAAAACGCGCCGGACCCCAAGACCGCCGTCAGCCAGTTCTACGAGGCCAAGGACAAGGGGGACGAATTCGTCCTGCCCACGGTCATCGGCGACTATGCGGGCATGGCCGAGGGCGACGGGATTTTCTTCATCAATTTCCGCGCCGACCGGGCAAGAGAGATCAGCGAGGCCCTGCTGGATCCCACCTTCGACGGCTTCGCGCGGACCGCGCCGAAGATGGCCGCGGCGCTGGCCATGACCGAATACTCCAAGGCTCATAACGCCTTCATGGACGTGCTTTTCGCCCCCGAGACCCTGACCAACATCCTGGGCGAGGTGGTTTCCAAGGCGGGGCTGAAGCAGTTGCGCATCGCCGAGACGGAGAAATACGCCCACGTCACCTTCTTCTTCAACGGTGGCGAGGAGACCCAGTTCGAGGGCGAGGAGCGGATCCTCGTTCCCAGCCCCAAGGTCGCCACCTATGACCTGCAGCCGGAAATGAGCGCGCCGGAGGTCACCGACAAGCTGGTCGGGGCCATCAAATCCGGGGCCTTCGACGTGATTATCGCGAACTTCGCCAATGGCGACATGGTCGGCCATACGGGCATCCTGGAGGCCGCCATGAAGGCCGCGGTCACCATCGACACCAGCCTGGGCCGCCTGGAAAAGGCCATTACCGCGGCCGGGGGCGTTATGCTGGTCACCGCCGACCATGGCAACGCCGAGCTGATGCGCGACCCGATCACGGGCGAGCCCCACACCGCCCATACGGTGGGCAAGGTGGACCTGCTGCTGGTGAACGGGCCACAGGGCGCGACCCTCGCCGAAGGACGACTGGCCGACATCTCCCCCACCGTCCTCGCCCTCATGGGCCTGGGGCAACCCGCGGAAATGACCGGTCTCTCCCTGATCGGCCAGCCTTTGGAGTCCGCGGGTGATCTGGCCTCCGGTGCCCGGAGCTAAGCACCCCGGCATGACATTACGGGCCGCCCTGGCGATTGGGGCGGTCGCGGTGACCCTATGCGCGCCGCTCTCCGCATCCCGGGCCCGGGATGCGGATCCCTCACCCAAGGACCTGAAGGCCGTTGAGCGGGCCCTGGAGCGGGAACGGGGCGAGCGGGAACGGCTCGACGCCCAGGCCACGACCATGGAACGGGAGTTGGCCGATCTCAGCGATCAGTTGGTCGCGGCGGCCAAACGGGTCCAGGACCACGAGGAGACCCTGTCCAACCTGGAAAGCCAATTGGCCGATCTCCGCCAGCGGGACAAGGATCTTCGAACCGCGCTGGCACGCAGGGACAGTCAGGTGGTCCGTGTCCTGACGGCCATCCAACGCCTCGCATGGCGACCGACCGAGGCCCTGTTGGTCCAACCCGCCTCCCCCGCCGATACGGTGCGTGGGGCGATCCTCCTGCGGTCCGCCATTCCCAGGATCGAGGAAAACGCCCGGGAGATCGTCGCCCAGCTCAAGACCCTGCGGGATCTGGACACGGCCATGCGCGCCCAACGGGCGCAAATCCGCGCGACCAATGACTCCCTTCGAGCCGAACACGCCCAACTGCGCGACCTGGCCGTGGAAAAGCGGGATCTGGTCCGCGAATTGCGCGCCCAGGGAGACGCCGCCACCGCCCGCATGGATAAACTGACCCGGGACGCCAAGGACCTCCGCGACCTGATGGCGCGGCTGGAAGAGGAAAAGGTCCAACGGGAGCAGGAGGAACGGCTGCGCCTCCAACGGCGGGAAGCGGAACGCCTCGCCGCGCTGGCCACCCACCCCAAGCCGGAGGAGCCCCCCCCCCGTGCCAAACCCGGGACGCCGGTCGAACCCAAGACTCCGATCGAAGCCGAAAGCAAGGCCGGGCCAATCGTCCCCCCTCTCCCATCCACCGCGTCCTCGGACGGATGGGAGACCGCCAGCCCGACCTCCGCCACGGTGCGCCCAGCGGAGAACATGGCCGAGACCGCCTCCCGCCCGCCGGATGTGGAATTGACCGCGGCCCATTTCGAAAGGGCCAGGGGGGCCATGCCTTTTCCCGCCCGGGGCCGCCTCGCTGGCCGCTACGGGGACAAGACGGATCTGGGCGATACCCTGAAGGGGATGCGCATCCAGACCCGATCCGGCGGACAGGTGGTCAGCCCCCATGACGGGGTCGTGGTCTTCGCCGGACCCTTCCGAGGATATGGGAATCTCTTGATCATCGATCATGGCGGGGGATACCATACCCTACTCGCGGGCCTTGGCCGGATCGACGCCATCGTCGGCCAACGGCTCGCGGCGGGTGAGCCCGTCGGTTTGATGCCTCCGAACGGAGGCCACGACGACGAGTCACCCTCTCTTTATGTGGAGTTGCGCCGCGACGGCCAGCCCATCAATCCCCTCCCCTGGCTCACGGCAAGCAAAGGCAACGCGAGCGGATGACCTCCTGGAAAACATGGATTTCGGCCGGCGCCATTGCGTTCACGGCCTTCACCGTTGGAACCCTATACGACGGCACGGCGAAAGCCGCCAAGGGAGAGGATACCTATCAACTCCTCGACCTGTTCGCCGACGTCTTTGAACGGGTCAAGCGCGACTACGTGGAAGAAGTCAGCGACGAGGATCTGGTGGAAGCCGCCATCAACGGCATGCTGACCTCCCTCGACCCCCACTCCAGCTATATGAATGCGAAGAGCTTCGAGGACATGCAGGTCCAGACCCGAGGGGAGTTCGGTGGCCTGGGCATCGAGGTGTCGATGGAGGATGGCTTCGTCAAAGTCGTCTCTCCCATTGATGGAACCCCCGCCGCGGAAGCGGGCCTGCAGCCCGGTGACTTCATCACGACCCTGGATGGAGAGCCGGTTCTCGGCCTGAGCCTCAACGAGGCCGTGGAGAAGATGCGCGGCCCCGTGAACACCGATATCACCCTGGGTATCCGCCGGGAGGGCAAGGAGCCCTTCGACGTTACCCTCACCCGCGACGTGATCAAGATCCGTTCCGTTCGGTCCCGGTTGGAAGGGGACGTCGGCTATGTCCGCGTCACCACCTTCTCCGAACAGACCGAAGCGGGTCTGCGCGACGCCATGGAGAAGATCAAGGACGAACTCGGCGACAAGTTGACCGGCTACGTTCTGGACCTGCGCAATAACCCGGGCGGCCTGCTCGATCAGGCCATCGCCGTGTCGGATGTCTTCCTGGACAAGGGCGAGATCGTCTCCACCCGCTCCCGCGACAGCAAGGACACCCAACGGTACGCCGCCCGCGCCGGAGATCTGGCCGATGGCCTGCCGGTTGTGGTGTTGATCAATGGGGGCTCCGCCTCGGCCAGCGAGATCGTGGCCGGTGCCCTGCAGGATCACCGCCGCGCCCTTCTGGTGGGCACCAAATCCTTCGGCAAGGGATCCGTGCAGACCATTATGCCCCTGCCCGGTCATGGCGCCATGCGTCTGACCACGGCACGCTATTACACGCCCTCTGGCCGTTCCATCCAGGCCAAGGGCATCGAGCCCGACATCCTGGTCGAACCGGCGCGCATCGAGGCCATCGACCGGCCCACGGGTTTGCGGAGCGAGGCGGATCTGCCCAACGCATTGGACACGGAAAAGGACCAGAAGACCAAATCCAAGGATGGCGCCAAGGACGACGACGACGCCGTGGGCGACGACGCCACCGCGGCCAAGACCGACTACCAGTTGTCCCGTGCGCTGGATCTGATTCGCGGCCTCGCCCTTTACCGGTCGAAGGACGTGCACGAATAGGGGACGCGCGGGGTTCCGCGCGGCGATCAACCGTGGTCAAGCTCCCTTCCCTGCCCAAGTTCGGCAAGAAGAATAGACCGGACGACGAGGATGACGACGACTTCGAACTCGAACTCGATGGGTTCCACGAGGACGATGACGACGGCATTCCCCTGTTCGGCCATCGGAATGGGCGGGAGGGGTCGGGCGGAGACGACACCGCGCCCTTCATCGACGATCTTGCCGATGGAGACGTGGACGACGACCTGGGAACCCCCGGAAGGCGCGCCAACTTCGACCTGGACCCCCTGTCCGGGTTCGACAGGTCCGCCGAGGACGACGGCGAGGGCTTTCTGGCCAAGCTGAAGGGCCTGTTCAAGGGGCGGAGCGAAGCCTTCGAGGACGACGATCCCCATTTCCGGGATAGCGATGACGATGGGGAGGGGCGTGGGCGCACGCTCCTCCATATCCTCGCCGTCCTGGTCCTCGGCGGCGCCCTGATCGGAGGATACATCGCCGTCACCTCCGGACCGGACAAGGGGACGGCGGAAGACACCTACGCCGCGACCACCTTCCATCCCTTGCCCGAGGCCGGTTCGGACCCCCGGAATGGTCTTATGACACCGCCTCTCCAAGGGGGAGCCGAGGGGCAGGACCTCGCGGAAACAGACCGCTCTCCTCAGCGCCGCCCCTGGTTGAGCGATAACGCGTCGGAATCCCCCTCCCCCGACGGCGCTCCGGACACCGCCGCGGCCGTGGCCGACCCTACGAAACCGGCTCCGGTTGATCCCACGCCCGAAGCCCAGACCCAGACAACGCCCGAAACCGGGCCAAAAGCCGGAACCGACAGCCAAGCCGCGATCTCGCCCTCCACCGCGCCGACACCGGGAACGGGACCAGAGACGGGGGCGAAGCGGGAAGATGAAATGAGAGGCGAGGGACGCGCCTTCCAGCGGCCCCCGGCCGAGCTTCTTCCCCAGCCCGTGGCCGCCGTCCCGGAGGCTCCGCCCTTCCCCGTGGAAGAGGGCTTCCGACCAGGCCGCATCCCCCGTTATTCGGATCTGCCCGCACCGGGCAGCCAGGGGGGAACGCCGCTGTCCGACGCGCCCCTGACGGACCTGATGCGCGCCTCGGATAGCGGCCTCTTGCCGGTGATCGCCGAGGATGGGCGCATGCCCTGGCGCACCTATGCGCGGCCTTTCACCGGGGATCCAACCTTGCCCCGCGTCGCCATCATCATCGATGGTCTGGGCCTACGGGACGACGCCACCCAGGCGGCCATCGCCCAGACCCCACCCGACGTCACCCTTTCCTTCAGCCCCTATGCCGAGAATCTGGCCATCTGGATGGGTCGGGCCCGGGAGGCGGGGCATGAGACCCTTTTGGACCTCCCCGTGGAGCCCTTGGGCTTCCCCTCCATGGATCCGGGTCCCCTGGCCCTGCTGTCGATAATCGCCGAGTTGGAGAACCGCAAACGCCTGGACGCCGTTCTAGGCCGGGCCGGAGGCTACGTGGGTCTCATCGCCACGGCCGCGGGACGTTTCACCGAAACCCCCGCGTCCATGCGCCCCTTGCTCCAATCCCTGAAGACCCGGGGACTGCTCTACGTCCAGCGGGGGGATGTCGTCGGTGTCAACGCCAACAACGACTTGGCCCCACCAGTCAACCGGGTGACCGTGGACCTCGACCAGGACCCCTTCCAACGGGCCATCGACGCCCGCCTGACCTATCTGGAGGAGGAAGCCCGGACCCAGGGTTTCGCCATCGGCGCCACCGGCGCCACCCCGGTCGCCCTCTATCGCCTGACCCGTTGGTTGGAAACCTTGGGGACCAAGGGCTTGGCCCTGGCCCCGGTTTCCGCCGTGATGTTGACCAAGGAAAGAGACCCCCGCCAATGACCGCCACCACCGACCGTCCCTACCGCCAGGGCGTGGGTATCATGCTCATCAACCAAGAGGGCTTGGTCTTCGTTGGCCAGCGCATCGATACCCCCGGTGCCTGGCAGATGCCCCAGGGTGGCATCGACCGCGGCGAGGAACCGGAGGACGCCGCCTATCGGGAACTGGAGGAGGAAATCGGCACCAATGCCGCGGACCTGCTGGGCGAGACCGAGGACTGGCTGCGCTACGACCTGCCGCCCGATGTTCAGAAAAAGGTCTGGAAGGGAAAATACCGGGGACAAGAGCAAAAATGGTACGTCATGCGTCTGGCCGGTCCGGACGCGCTGATCGATATCGAGACCGACCATCCGGAATTCGACGCCTGGAAATGGGTTCCCCTGGACCAACTCATCGAGTTGATCGTCCCCTTCAAGCGCGCCCTCTACACCGATGTTGTCGCGGCCCTCGGGGCCTACGTCAAACCGGTGTAACAGACCCGAAGAGAGATTTTGACATTCAAATCTGTCCTTGCGTGCGATATCCCACCGATCCCGAACCGTCCGTGGGCCGCGACCCCTGGCCCAGGATCAGGATACGGATGATCGGGAAGGCCCCGTCGCATCAGACGAGCCAAACGAATAGATATGCTAATTGCGCATGTATGTCATCCAAAGATACGCATTTAACTCATAGCTCGTTCTGGATTAAGTGAATGGGAGGATCCGTCCGATGAGAGGGAGGGCCCCTCCCAGGGTCGTGGCCATCCCCCGCCTGCCCTGGCCAATCAAAATAAGATCCAGGAGGAAACCCATGACCCTGATCCAATCCAGCCGTATCCAGAATGCCGCCCTCGCCGCCAAGGTGGTTACAGCGGAAGAGGCCATTACCCATATCCAGCCCGGCGACACCCTGGGCCTGTCGGGCTTTACCGGGTCAGGCTACCCGAAAGCCGTCCCCCTGGCGCTCGCGGCCCATATGGAAGCCGAGCACGCCAAGGGCAACCCCTTCCGCGTGCGAGTCTGGACCGGCGCCTCGACGGGACCCGAGTTGGACGGCGCGCTGGCCAAGGCCGATGGCATTGAATTCCGCCTGCCCTACAACTCCGACCCCATCGCCCGGGAGAAGATCAACAGCGGGCGGATGAACTACTTCGACATGCACCTCAGCCAAGTGGCGCCCATGGCCTGGCAGGGTTTTCTGGGAGACTTGGACGTGGCCGTTGTCGAAGTCTCGGGCATCCGTCCCGACGGCGCGCTGATCCCTTCGTCCTCGGTCGGCAATAACAAAACCTGGCTGGACCGGGCCAAGCGGGTCATCCTGGAGGTTAATTCCTGGCAGAACCCAGCGCTCGAGGGGATGCACGACATCTATTACGGCACGGCCTTGCCCCCCCACCGCAAGCCCATTCCGCTGATTCACCCCGATGACCGCATCGGCGAGTCCACTTTCCGCTGCGACCCGGACAAGATCATCGCCATTGTCGAGACCGCGGCCCCCGACCGCAACCTGCCCTTCGCCGCGCCAGACGCCAATGCCAAAGCCATCGCCGCCCATCTACTGGACTTCCTGGAGCACGAGGTTCGCGTTGGCCGCATGCCTCCGTCCCTGCTGCCCCTCCAGTCCGGCGTGGGCAATGTGGCCAACGCCGTGCTGACGGGCCTTCTGAACAGCCCCTTCGAGGACATGACGTCCTATACGGAAGTCATCCAGGATGGCATGATTGACCTACTCGACGCGGGCAAACTGCGCATGGCCTCGGCCACCGCCTTCTCCCTCAGCCCCGAGGCCGCGGCCCGGCTGAACACCAACATGGCGCGATACAGGGACCGGATGATCCTGCGTCCCCAGGAGATCAGCAACCATCCGGAGCTGATCCGTCGCCTGGGCTGCATCGCCATGAACGGCCTGATCGAAGCCGACATTTACGGGAATGTAAACTCCACCCACGTGATGGGCTCACGCATCCAGAACGGCATCGGCGGGTCCGGCGACTTCGCCCGCAACGCCTATGTCTCGATCTTCCTGACTCCCTCGACGGCCAAGGGCGGCGCCATCTCCGCCATCGTGCCCCAGGTGGCCCATGTGGACCACATCACCCAGGACGTCCAGGTGATCATTACCGAACAGGGCTTGGCCGACCTGCGCGGCCTGGCTCCCCGCCAACGGTCCAAACTGATCATCGAAAACTGCGCCCATCCGGATTTCCGTCCCGCCCTCCGGGACTACGTGGCCCGGGCGGAAAAGGACAGCTATGGTGGTCATGCCCCCGGTCTGCCCCGGGAAGCCCTGTCCTGGCACCAGCGGTTTATCGATACCGGCAGCATGCGGTTCTAAGGTCGATCTTTCGAGGAGGGGAGAGCGAGGCTCCCCCCTCCCATGATCGCGGAACGCTCCAAAATCAATCTGATCCAGTTTCACTCTACCCGCGCACCACCCGGTTTCGTCCGGCGGCCTTGGCCGCGTAGAGTGCCTTGTCCGCCCTTTCCCGGAGCCTCTCGGACGTATCGGTCGGACGGGGAATGGCGTGGTGCCAGCCGATGCTGACGGTCACGGCGCGGCGCATCCCATTCCATTCCACCACGGTGCGTTCCACTTCGGCCCGCAGGGCCTCCAGATGGGCCGCCACCTCCTCCTCCCGGGCGCCGACTTGCAGGGCGGTGAATTCCTCGCCTCCGAAGCGGGCGACGCCTTCCCCATGGCGCTGGAAGTGATCCGTGAGGATCGCCGCCAACCGGACCAAAACCGCGTCTCCAAATCCATGGCCCTCGGTATCATTCACCGCCTTGAAGGAGTCCACGTCGATCATGACCGTGGTCAAGGGGATACCCGCCCGCTGGCAGAGCCCCAACAGCTCCTCGCTCCGTTGATCCAGACCTTGGCGGTTGGCAAGCCCCGTCAGGGGATCGGTCAGGGACAGGTCCTTAAGGCGGTCATTGGCCTCGGCAAGGGCCCTGTTCAGTCGCTGGAGCTTTCGGTTCCAATAGATGAAAGCGGTTAACAGCAGGAGGGCGACAAGCGCGGCCCGCCAGAGCACCCCATAGTCCACGTGCTGGTCGAAGCGGACGGAGATCCAGCGGTTCATGATGGCCTCGACCTCGGCCTCGTCCAGGCTATCGGCCAGATGGTCCATGACCCGCGCCAGGGCCGGATCATCGGCGCGGATGCCCAGGCCCATGCGCCAATCCTCGGGGACACGGCCGGAAATCTTCAAGTCGTTCAGCCCATCCCGGGTGATCAGATGGCCCAGGCTCGCCAGGGGTCCCACCATGCCGTGGAGGGACCCCTCGCCGACCCGACGCAAGCCCTCCTCTTCGTTGGCCACGGCCTCGAAGGGTACGTCGGGATAGCGACTGGCCAACAGTTCCGGCGCGGCCCGTCCCGCCACGTAGCCCACGGTCTTCCTCGCCAGATCGGCCATACCCGCCACATAGGGTTGGTGGAGCCGGGTGACGATCACGGCGGACAGGCGCAGATAGGGCCGGGTGAAGGTCATCGCCGAGCGGTTGCTTGGGGAATCCATGACGAAGGGGGCAATGTCGCATCGCCCCGCCTTCAGGGTCTCCAGACTGTCGCGCCAGGACTCCCCGGGAACAACGGCCCAGCGGAAGCCTCCCCGCTTGGCCAGCAGGGTCATCACGTCCGCGGCGACACCCCGATAGGCACCGCCATCCTCCAGGATTTCAAAGGGGGGCATGGCCGGGTCGACGCAGAGGCGGATCACACCCCGCTTGGTCAGCAGAGCCCGGTCCTCCGGCGTCAGGGGGTCCAACCGCCGGGTGGGTCCGGCCAGCGGCGGGCCCAGCCAGCGGGTTTCCAGGGCCGTCCATTGGCTGGGCGGTGTCGAGGCGATGCCCCGGTCCAAGATAGAACGCAGATAGGGCAAGGTCGGTGCGACACCGAACCGCAGATCCTCCCGATCCACCCCCTCCATGCGAAACTCACCGCCGATGGTGATATTGATGAGTCCAAGCTTGCGGATCCAGACCGTACCGTTGTTCAAGGCCATGACCACGGCGTCGACATCACCATTGGCCAGGGCGCTCATCATGGCGGCCTGATCCGCATAGGTCTGGATCGCCCCGGCACCGAACCGTTCGATCAAACGATCCTGATAGAATATGTCCTGCCCGATGGCGATTCGCTTCCCGTCCAGGTCGGCGGGTCCCCTATATTCCCCTTGGCCCGCGCGCAGGAAAACGGCGTTTGGGATGCGGTGATATTCCCGAGTGAACAGGGTATAGGCTTCCCGCTCCTTGGTGCGCGAGATATTGGCCATGACCTGGATATCCCCGGCGCGGAAGCGGTCGAGCAGGTTCGGCCAACTATCGAACACCGGCTCGATGGTCAGCCCCACCTTGTCGGCGATGTCCTGAGCGAGGGCCGGGGCAAACCCCTGCCCCAGGCCGTCCTCCAGGAAGCTGAAAGGTTCATAGTCGGGCATGAAGCCGACGCGAATGACCGGCGCGCCATCGATGAAAGTCTGTTCCGCGGGCAACAGGCGCATGGGGCCACCGCCCATCTCGAAGCCATCTCGATAGGCCCGCCACCGGTCCGTGATCGCCGCCAGATCCCGATCCGGAATGGCGGCCAAAGCCTTTGACAGGATACCGTGCAGGATTGGATTGGTCTGGAGGACCCCGATGCGGAAATCCTCCATCTCCAGACCGGCGATGGTCGGAGCCCCCAGGGAGACAACCGAGGAAAAGCCGTTCTCCCGGGCAAAGAACTTGCCGGTCAGCTCTGGAGCCAGGGCCATGTCGATCCAGCCGAAGGCCAGGGCCGCCACCATGTCCCGATAGCCGGCGTATTCCTCCAGGATCACTCCCTGACTCCGCAGGGCCGATTCGTAATAGATGTCCTTAATGATGCCGATCCGATTGCCCTTCAGGTCGCCCACCCCACGGACCCGTCCGAGGGGACGGCTCGCGTCCTGGAACATATGGGTCCGGCGCAGATGGTAGGGATCCGTGAACAGGATCGCCCTGGCCCGCTCCTCGGTCCGGGAGATTTCATCAATGGCGTCAAGGCGTCCGGCGAGGAATTCGTTGTAGATCTCGGTCCAATTGCCCATGCGAAACCGGACGGTCAAACCGGTCCGCGCCTCCAACAGGCGCCAGAGGTCGATGGACCAGCCCATCACCTGGCCATGGCGGAAAAAGGAATAGGGCGCGTGGTCCGACACAACGCCCAGGCGGATCTGTTGGTGCTCGGCGATCCAGGCCCGTTCCCGTTCGGTGAACGGCTCGGACGGCGCGGCGGCATGGGCCGATCCCATCGCCAAACCGATGACAAGGTAAAGCATTGAAAGGAAAAAGGCGCCCCTGTCCCTCCAACCCTCGCCGTCTTCAAAAATGACCATGACCCTGCCCCGCTTACCAAGCCGGCAGACTGCGCCTTTTGTCCATCCCCTGGCAAGAAGGATGTGGTCCAGATTCAATGTACTCTTTCAGTCTCGCCCACTGCGTTCGAGGAGGGCTCCGACCCCCTCGGGCGGATCGCTCTCCAGAATGGCCCGGACCTGCACCAGGATCGGGTCCTCGGGAGCGTCTCGCAGGCGGTCGACCACCGACCAGGCGGATTTATAACTCATGGCCGTTTCCCTCCGCACTCGGGCGGCCAAACCGCCCCGGGGGGCGGTCAGATACAAGCTCATTGCCCGGAGCCAACGCGCCGTGGACAGGTTCGACCGCTCCAACAACGTCCCCTGTCTGGCGGTAAATTGCTTCCGGCAACGCGCGCACTTGAACCGCAATCGAGCCGCTTCGGCATTGGCCATGCGATAAGACCGACGGAAACCGCAATGGACACAGGGCCGCCGTCCTGACGGCCAGCGCAAATGTTCCAACAGGGCTTCCACATCCATTGCATCGGCGCGATCCAGGAACGCGAGCAGGCGCGCCTCGCCCCACTCCTTCCCTCTGTCCCGCCGATCCTCCAAGAGGTCCACGTGCATCTTTCCATTCCCGGCAAAACCACAATCCCGGAATGGTGTTGGATTTGATAATTACTCGCAATACAAAAATGGGGTGACACCGAACATTATACCCTTTAGGGACCCAAGACTTTCATGGCCTCAACCCTCACACCACCGGAAGGCCCCGCGCAATACCGCGCCTCGTTCGAAATTCAACGCTTCACACGCTAAGGACGCAGAAGACAGGCACGACCAACCCGCCGCGCAAAGACGCCACGGGGTCTCGGCTCCGCTCAAACCGCCAGGGATTTTGCCTTGCCGCGCATGAAGAACCACATGACATTGCCGGCTAAATCGCCGATCCGGCCTTGGGGTGACAAGCCCGCTGCCTTCAGGATCATGTTGGCCACCCTTTGAGCATGGTGGCGCTGGTAATTGGCGAAGACCCGAGCCGAGTATTCCCGATAGGCCTCGGCCCGGATATAGGGACGGTCCGCATGGTTCGCGCAATGATAGGCAAAGGGCAGTTCATCGTCCTCGGTTTCCCGGATGCGCCCCAGGGCCACGAGAAGGCGGCGAATGACACCCGTCCCTTCCCGCTCTAGCAGAATATTCAAGGTGTCGAGGAAAAGCTTGTAGTGCCGGAATTCGTCCGCGGCCACGCGGCGGCAGATTTCCTTGAACACGGGCTCCTCCGCCCGGTCTTTCAAGGCCGAGTAAAAGGAGGAGGTTCCCGCCTCGACGATACACCGGGCCACCATTTCCGAAGTTTTGGACCCCCGAACGCTGATATCGACCGCCACGTCGATGGTGTACCCCGCGCGAAAACGCGCCAGGACCTCGGCGTAGTCGAAGGTCGGATCGGCCATCTCGGCCCATCGGCCCAGGGCCTCGCCGTGACGCACTTCCTCCTCCGCCCATTGACCGATGGCCTCCAGGACTGTCGGCTCATCGTGAAACACCCGCGAAAGGTACTGGCCATATAAGCGCCCATTGCTTTCCGTCAGGGCGGCGGCTTTCGCTATTTTGAGGGAATCCGCGTCCACGCGCCCGAGATCGAACGCGTCCCAGGGGATATCGTCAAGTGACCAACTGCTCATGAACCGCCTGTTCCTTGTCTTGACCAAAGGACGTCAAGCATATGGGGCCAATGAATTCCCCGCGCCATGGTCTCATTTCGCGACGTCAAAAGAAAGAAACTCTCCCGATCGGCCTGGGCCCTGTCTCGAACAGGTGACCTCGGACAGGTCATTGGAGCTCCGTGGGCCTGTCCCGGATGCCTCCCAGCCGAATAACCCCCTTCACGCCATCGGGTTCCACCGGCTTTCCCTTGCGGTAAATGGTGACCTGGCCATCCCGGGCCATCTCCAGGGCCGTGCGACGCACCGCGGGGAGAACCTTTCGCCACGCGTGCGTGTCCTCCTCCCACTCGGTCCGATCCGTCACCAAATGACGCACCACGTCGGAGGGACAAAAGGTCTTGCCCTCCTCCAGGCGATCACGGAAGGCTTCAATCGCTTCCCGAATGAGCACGGCGGGGGGCATGGGGCGAGGCATGGAGGTCTCCAGACGGACAACAAAGGAAAGGGTCTTTATACACGCGGATGACCCGGTTCGAACCATCATCCACGCCAAGTTCCTAGCAAAATTCAAAAAAAGCAACCCTAAGAAGTTATTCCGCGAATGAGAGCCATGAACCCGTGGCGGAGTGTTTCTATTGGCTGGAAATGTATTCCCGACGCATTTAGATTGGCTTTGCCCCGTCCAAAACCCCTCCCTTATCGATCAGACAGGAATGCAAACATGGGCAGGACGAACCTCGTCCACTATCACTTTCTCCAATCTCCCTGGAGCTATCTTGGCTTTGACCGCCTCCTGGAGGTTGCCTCCAGGCATGGGGTCGCGGTTCGCCATGTCCCCCTCCTTCCGTCGGATATTTTCCCCGCAACGGGGGGAACTCCCTTGAACAAACGGCACACCTCGCGCCAGTCGTATCGATTGCTGGAACTCGAACGCTGGAGTCGGGAGTTTGGGGTACCACTCGTCCTCCACCCCCATCATTTTCCCGTGGACGACCGTTTGGCCGCCTCCTGCGTGATCGCGGCGCGGGACATGGGGTTGCCGGTCGACGGCCTGGTCCGAGCCATGCTGGCCGCGATTTGGGCCGAGGAACGAGACCTGGCGGATCCAGAAACCCTCGCCGCGTTGATCGAAGGGATCGGGCTGAGCGCCAGGGACGTTCTCGCCAAGGCTCAGGACACGGAAACCTCCCAAACCCTGGCCGAGGACACGACTTCCGCCATCGCGTTGGGCGTGTTCGGCGCGCCCACCTATGTCCTGAACGGGGAACGGTTCTGGGGACAGGACCGGATCGAGGCGTTGGATAAGGCCCTTTCCGCCCTTTAAGACCCGATCACGGATAGGGATCCGGGTCTCCGGATCCCTATCCGCCAGTCAATTCTTCCCGAAGCATTTCCAGCTCCAGCCATTTCTCTTCCGCCTCCTCCAGCGCCTGTCGGACCTCCTCCAGACGGGTGGCCTTGGACTGAAAGCCTTCCGGATCCTTGGTGAACTGGACCGGGCCGGACAGAGCGCCTTCCAGGGACGCGATTTCCCTCCGCAGTCTGTCCATGGTTCCGGGCAGTTGGTCGAGCAGACGCTGGTCCTTATAGCTCAATTTCGCCGCGGGTTTGGCCTTGGGTCTCGCCTCCGCGCCGGTCCGGTTTTCTTCGGCTCTGGGTTTGGCTTTTGATTTACCCCGTGCCTGATCCCAGGGCACGCCCTGGGCTTGGCGAACCGCATCCGAGTAGCCTCCCGGGTATTCCGTGGCGCCCCCCCGACCGTCCATCAGGATGGTGGAGGTCACGACCCGGTCGATGAAGTCCCGGTCGTGACTGACAAGCAGCAAGGTCCCCTCATAGTCGGCCAGGACATCCTGAAGCAGGTCCAGGGTTTCCATGTCCAGGTCGTTGGTGGGCTCGTCCAGGATCATCAGGTTGGATTCCCGGGCCAGGGCCTTGGCGAGCAGAAGGCGGTTGCGCTCGCCCCCGGATAGGCTGCCCACGGGGCTTTTGGCCTGACGATCCTCGAACAGGAAATCCCGCATATAGCCGTGCACATGGCGGGGTGTCCCGCGCACGTCAACCATGTCCCCCCCCATGTCGCAGAGGGTTTCTTTCACGGATTTCTCTGGATCCAGGGTCGTCCGGGATTGATCCAGGTAGGTGATGTTCAGGTTGGTGCCCAGACGAATTTTACCGCTATCGGGCACCAGTTCCCCGGTCAGGATCTTCAACAGGGTGGATTTGCCCGCGCCATTGGGACCAACGATCCCCAGCCGGTCCCCCCGTTGCACCCGGGCGGAAAAATCCTTGAGGATGGGCCGGCCCCCCAGGTCGATGGAAATCCCTTCGGCTTCCATGACCAGCTTGCCGGAGGTCTGTCCCGCCTCGGCCGCCATTTTGGCCGCGCCTTGGACGGACACCCGTTCGGACCGTTCCTTGCGCATGTCGTACAGGCGCGCCAGGCGCCCTTGATTCCGCTTTCTCCGGGCGGAAATCCCCTGCCGCGACCAGCGGGTTTCCTCGGCGATCAGCTTATCGAACTTGCGATCCTGTTCGGACTCGGTCTCCAGTGTCTCGTCCCGCCAGGCTTCGAAGGCGGAAAACCCTTGATCCAGACGGCGAACGACACCCCGGTCCAGCCAAAGGGTGGCCCGGGTCAGGCGCGACAGGAAGGCCCGATCGTGGGAAATCAACACCAGGGCGCCGCGAAACCCCGCCAGATGGCTTTCCAGCCAAGTGATGGCGGGCAGATCCAAGTGGTTGGTCGGCTCGTCGAGCAGCAGGATCTCCGGCTCCCCCACCAGCGCCCGGGCCAACGCCGCGCGGCGCGCCTCGCCACCGGAAAGCCCCACGGGCGCCCGATCCGGATCCATGGATAGGGCCTCGAGCAGGATATCGGCCCGGTGGGTCTCGCTCCGCTGGGTTGGTGGCAGGCCTTGCGCCACCGCCTCGCGCAGGGTGGGCCAACCGGACAGTTCCGGCTCTTGGGGCAGGTAGGAAACGGTGACGCCCGGCTGGACGAAAACCTCGCCCCCGTCGGCATCGACCTGTCCGGCCATCACCTTCAGCAGGGTGGATTTACCGCTTCCGTTGCGCCCAACGAGGCAGAGGCGCGCGCCCGCCTCCACCTCGGCGGTAACGCCGCGGAACAAAGGACGCCCACCGAATCCGAGCGTGATATCGCGTAGGGCAAGAGGAGGAGAAGCCATGGCGGCGCACCCTATAGCGAGCCGGGCAACCTGACAATCCATCTTCGACGAAGGACGATTCACGACCGGGATCGCTGAAAAAATAAGAAACAAAAATACTCCAACCCAACTTTATACGAAAGGATAAGACTGTTTTTCTGGTATCTCCCAGAAAATTTAGCGAAGCTTTCGGAAAAGGGGAGCGTGAAAAGACGCTCAACCGACCACGGATCCCGGCCCAAGGAGGTTGGGATAAAAAAAAGATGGGCGACAGGGATCAGGAACGCGGCAGCAAATGGGGGAGAGAGCATGTCCGCACTGGCATGGGGGGATCTGTGGTTTCTCGTCGTGGACGACAATCCACAGTTCAGGCGGTTGATCCGCGGTCTGCTGTCCGCCTTCGGCGCGGACAATGTCCTTGAGGCTGAGAGCGCGGACGAGGCGACGCGTCTGTTGTGGACACACCATGTGGACGTGGCGATTGTCGACCATCTGCTTGGCGCGCGAACGGGCTTGGCCTGGACCCGCTGGCTGGTCCACGATCCGGAAAGTCCCCGGAGGGACTTGCCGGTGATCCTGGTTTCCGGACATAACGATGAGCGTCTGGCGCGCGCGGCCCTTGTCGCGGGCGCCAAGGGCTTCCTCCGCAAACCCTTCGGAGCACGGGACCTATGGATACGCGTGGCCCAGATTTTGACCATGAACGGGCCCCGGCGGGAGGACACCCCGCCAGAAGCCGCGGGCCAAGCCGCGCGGACCGTTCGTTCGTCCTCGCGCTCGCCCTAGGCGTTCTCTCCGCGATCCCGTCGCCCGGGTTCTCGAAGGATCCGCCCTCGCCCTTCAAGGGCTCGTTCAAGGCGCCATTCAGGGAATGCGACAACTGCCCGGAGATGGTTCCCCTGCCCGCGGGATCCTTCACCATGGGCGATGCCAAGGGACCTCGCGCCTCGCGCCCCGCGGTTTCCATCACCCTCGCCCACCCTTTCGCCATCGCCCGGACGGAAACCACCTGGGACCAATGGACCGCCTGCGTGAACGACGGTGCCTGCGCGGGTGGTCAGGACGACCATGGCTGGGGCCGGGGCCTCCGTCCCATGGTGAACATCACCTGGGACCAGGCCCGGGACTACGCGGCTTGGCTGAGCACCAAGACCGGCGCCACCTACCGCCTTCCCTCAGAAGCCGAATGGGAATACGCCGCCCGGGCGGGCACGGAAACGCCCTGGTGGTTCGGCGCCAGCATGGAACAGAGCAGGGTAAACTGCCGCCATTGCGATCCAGACACATCCTGGGACGCCCGGGCCAGCGCGCCCGTGGGATCCTATCCCCCCAATCCCTGGGGCCTTCTGGACATGAACGGCAATGTCTGGGAGTGGACCCTGGACTGTTGGTCCGAGACGCACGCGGGCGCGGCGACGGACGGAACAGCCCGGGGACCCGGGCCCCAGGGATCCGAGGACTGCCGGGACAAGACCATGCGGGGCGGCGCCTGGTATTATATCGCGCCGCTCTCGGCGTCCACGGGACGGGCCAGGGGAGACGGTCATGCCTGGAGTTACGTCGTCGGCTTCAGGGTAATCCGGGAGCCCCCCTTCCCGAATACCCCCAAAGGGGGTAAAGTTTCCCCAAAAAACCCCTAGGGGACGCGGCCGCTACAAGAGCGCCAAGCGGTCCGGCGTGACCAGGGTCACCCCCTGTTCCGTCACATGAAAGCGATGGGCATCCCGATAGGGATCCTCGCCCACCACCAGCCCCTCGGGCACGCGGCATCCGGTCCCTACAATACACTTGGTCAAGCGGGCATGGCGACCGATGTCGGCCATCGGCAGAACCACCGTATCCTTCACCAAGCTGAAGGAATTCACCCGCACGTCATTGAACAGAAGGGACCCGCGAACCTGACCTCCCGACACGATACAGCCGGCGGACACCAAGCTATCCGTGGCCAAACCCCGACGCTCGTCGGTATCGAAGACAAATTTCGCCGGGGGCCGCTGCATCTGGTAGGTCCAGATGGGCCAGTCGGTATCATAAAGGTCGAGGGCCGGAGTCACGTTCACAAGATCGATATTGGCCGCCCAATAGGCGTCCACCGTCCCCACATCCCGCCAATAGGGTTCGCGCCGCCCCACGGAATACACACAGGACTGGCTGAACCGATGGGCGACGATGCGCGCCTTGCCCACATAACCGGGGATGATGTCCTTACCGAAATCATGGGCACTGGCCTCGACCTCGGCGTCATGTTCCAACACCTCGTATAGAAACTCCGTACTGAAGATGTAAATCCCCATGGAGGCGAAAGTCCGATTCGGATCCCCGGGGATACAGGGGGGATGTTCTGGTTTTTCCAGGAATTGGGTGATGTGGTCTTTCTCGTCCACGTCCACGCAACCGAAACCGACAGCTTCCTCCCTGGGGACATCGACACAGGCCACGGTGCAGTCGGCCTTACTTTCGATGTGGTGGGCCAGAAGCTTGGCGTAATCCTGCTTATAGATGTGATCCCCCGCAAGGATCAGCACGTAGCGGGGCGCGTGCATGCGAATCAGATCCAGGTTCTGGTGCACGGCATCCGCGGTACCCAAGTACCAGCTCTCCTTCACGGTCTGCTGCTGGGCGGGCCAGAGCTCCACGAACTCACCGATCTCGGCTTTCAGGAAACCCCATCCCCGCTGGATATGGTGGATCAGATTGTGGGACCGGTATTGGGTCAGGACGCATATGCGACGGATGCCGGAATTCATGCAGTTTGACAGGGGAAAATCAATGATCCGGTACTTGCCACCGAAGGGCACGGCGGGTTTGGATTCCCGATTTGTCAGATCCCGAAGCCGCGATCCCCGCCCCCCGGCCAGCACCAGGGCGAGGGTGTCCTTCAGGGCCCGGTTGATGTCCAACTGAAATGCCGTTACCTGGTCCATTCCACTTCCCCCGGTATGATTTTATTGAACGTACTATAAATGTCTCCGTTCTTATATGCATGAGGCAAATGAGGAATTTATAAAAAACCCGCCCGCGGGTGGGAGGGGCCTGTTCCATCATTTTGTCGCTTGTGCCGAGCGGGAATTCTTGGCAGGGATAACCCTTCCGTACCCGGGCGAGCCGGAGCGGGGCATTTTGGGGGAGGGGTGATCCCCCGACACATGACAGGGCGGCGCGGGATTGGGCGATGCGGGATTGCGAGAATCCCCACCCTCCTTTATCCGGGAACCGCTCCGGGGGCTGGACGTCGACAATGAAAATTCTGTTCGTCTCTTCCGAGGTCTACCCACTGGTTAAGACCGGTGGGCTGGGCGATGTCGCCGGGGCCTTGCCCGCGGCCCTGCGCGCCATGGGCGTGGACGCCCGCATCCTCATGCCCGCCTATCCGGATGCCATGGGCCGGGCGACCCTGACCGGTCGGACCCTGGGCCTGGGAGACCCCTTGGGGGTCGGCGAGACCCGCCTGCTGGAGGGCACCATGCCCGACACGGGTTGCCCCCTTTGGCTGCTGGATTGTCCGCCGATGTACGAACGGTCGGGCGATCCCTATATGGTTTATCCGGGGAACGACTGGCCGGACAATTTCAAGCGTTTCGCCCTGCTGTCCAAGGCCGCGGCCATGATCGGCGCCGCGGGCGACCTGATGGACTGGCGGCCGGACGTCATCCACGCCCACGACTGGCAAACCGGCCTGGTACCCGCCTATTTGAAGGCGTGGTCCGTGCGGCGTCCACCGGTCCTCTTCACCATCCACAACCTTCACTACATGGGCATTTTTGGCCAAGAAATCCTGGAAATCGTCGGACTGCCCCTGGACCAGTTCTCCATCAATGGGTTGGAGTACCACGGCCTGGTATCGATGCTGAAGGCTGGCATCCAATATTCCCAAGCCGTGTCCACGGTCAGCCCCTCCTACGCCCGGGAGATCCAGGGTCCCCAGGAGGGGCGGGGCTTGGATGGCCTGCTCCGCCAACGGGGGGACAGCATACACGGCATCCTCAATGGCATCGACGTGGATGCCTGGAACCCATTGACCGACCCCTATCTGGCCGCCCCTATCGATCCGACCAATCCCGAGCCGGGCAAGGCCGCCAACAAGGCCGCCCTGAAGCGTCAGATGGGCCTGGACGGCAATGGAAGTACCCCCCTGTTCGGCATTGTCAGCCGCTTTGTCGAGCAGAAGGGCATCGATCTGGTTCTGGGAGCCATCGGGCGTTTGTTGGGGGAAGGAGCGCAACTGGCCGTCCTCGGGTCCGGTGACCGCAATCTGGAATACGAATTGAACCGGGCCGCCTCCCACCACCCCGGGCGGATTGGCGTCCACATTGGCTACGATGAGCACCTGTCCCATCTGCTTCAAGCGGGCAGTGATTTTCTGCTGGTTCCCTCCCGCTTCGAACCCTGTGGTCTGACTCAGCTTTACGCCCTGCGGTACGGCACCGCGCCGGTGGTCCGCCGCACCGGTGGATTGGCGGATTCCGTTCGCTCGGTCGACGAAGGGCCCGACGGCACGGGGGTGGTTTTCGACCATGCCTTCATCGACGCCGTGGAATGGGCCATCGGCCGCGCTGTCTCCTTGTACCGGGATCCGGACGCAATGGCCCGCGTCCGGCGCACCGCCATGGCCCAGGATTTCAGTTGGAAACGCTCCGCCGAAGAGTACTTTGGACTCTACACCGACTTGATGGCGCGGGATTGACGCCGAAGCGGGGTCCCCAGGTGTGGTAAGTCTCAGGTGTGGTAAGATAAATGCACCCGGTCATGTCGAGCGGGCGATTTCAACGCTAGGAGATTCGTGCATGGATACTGCGATCGCCGACGGGTTCGAGCTGGAAGCCGGCATCGACTTCACGGATGTGGAGCAGATCAAGCGGGGACTCGTCGCCTCGATGGTGCGATCCGTGGGGTTTGATCCATCCAGCGCCACCCCACAAGACTGGTACTTGGCCTTGGCCAGCATGTTGCGCGGCCACCTGTCCGAACAGGGCATGCGGACCTCCCGCACCCAATACGGCCAGGATATGAAGCGGGTCTATTACCTCTCCATGGAATTCCTGACCGGTCGGCGCCTGATGAAGCACCTGCTGGACCTGGGCATCGAAACCACCGTGCGCGCCGCCTTGGCCGAGTTGGACCTGGACCTGGACGTGCTGGTCGAGGAGGAGAGCGATCCGGCCCTGGGAAATGGTGGCCTGGGCCGCCTGGCCGCCTGCTTCCTGGATTCCATGGCGACCCACGGCTATCCCGGCTATGGCTACGGCATCCGCTACGAGTTCGGCATGTTCTCCCAGACCATCGAGAACGGCCAGCAGGTGGAACACCCGGAAAGCTGGCTGCGCAATGGTAGCCCCTGGGAGATCCTGCGCCACAACGTGGAATACCCCGTTCGTTTCGGCGGTCGCATTGTCTGCTTCCGGGACGAGGACGGACAGGAGCTTTGCCGTTGGGTCGACGCCGAGGAGGTGACCGCGGTCGCCTACGATCTGAAGGAAACGGGTTTTGGCGGGGACTACGCGACCAACCTGCGCCTGTGGTCCGCCCGCTCCACCCAGGACTTCGACCTGCGCTATTTCAACGAGGGCAACTATATCGAGGCGGTGAAGGAAAAGACCGTCAGCGAGACCCTGTCCAAGGTGCTCTACCCCATGGACACCACGTTGATGGGCCAGGAACTGCGCCTGAAGCAGGAGTATTTCTTCGTCTCCGCGTCCCTGCAGGACATCATTTCCCGCTTCATGAAGGTCCACAAGAACGCCAGCCTGATCCCGGAAAAGATCGTTATCCAGCTCAACGACACCCATCCGGCGCTCGCCGTGCCCGAGATGATGCGTCTGCTGATCGACCATTACGGCCTGTCCTGGCCCGAGGCCTGGGACATCACCCGTCAAACCTTCGCCTATACCAACCACACCCTGCTGCCAGAGGCCCTGGAAACCTGGCCCGTGGAGATGTTCGAGGTCATCCTGCCCCGGCATCTGGAGATCATTTACAAGATCAACCATGGCTTCCTGCAGGATGTCCGCCACGCCTACCCCGGTGACATGGGCATGCTGCGGCGCCTCTCCCTGGTCGACGAGAACACCCGTCGGGTCCGCATGGCCCATCTGGCCGTGGTCGGCAGCCAAAAGGTCAATGGCGTGGCCGCCCTGCACACCACGCTGCTGCGGGAGCGAGTCTTCCCGGACTTCGATGCCCTGTACCCCGGAAAATTCGTCAATGTCACCAATGGCATCACCCAACGGCGCTGGCTGCTCCAGTCCAACCCGGCCCTCTCGGCCCTGGTGACCGAGGCCGTGGGCGATGGCTGGGTGACCGATCTGGACAAGCTCCGGGGTCTGGAGAAGCTGGCCAAGGACAAGGCCTTCCAGAAGAAGTTCATGGCCATCAAGCACGACCGTAAGATCAAGGCCGCGGCCCTGGTCGCCGAACGGTGCGGGGTGGCCTTCGACCCGGCCTCCCTGTTCGATATCCAGATCAAACGCATCCACGAGTACAAGCGCCAACTGCTGAATATCCTGCAGGTGATTGCCCGCTATAATCGTATCCGCCGCGATCCCAACCAGGATTGGCTCCCCCGGTCGATCATCTTCGGGGGCAAGGCCGCGCCCGGTTATTTCATGGCCAAGAAAATCATCCGCCTGATCAACGACGTGGCCGAGACCATCAACAACGACCCCGCCACCCGGGGCCAGTTGAAGGTCGCCTTCGTCCCCAACTACAACGTTTCCACCGCGGAAGTCTTGATCCCCTCCTGTGACCTGTCCGAACAGATTTCCACCGCGGGGACGGAAGCCTCGGGGACGGGCAATATGAAATTCGCCCTGAACGGCGGCATGACCATCGGGACCCTGGACGGCGCGAACATCGAAATCCGCGAGGAAGTGGGCGAGGACAATATCTTCATCTTCGGGATGACCGCCCAGGAAGTGGCCCAGTCCAAGGCGGAAGGCTATAATCCCTGGCATTGGTACAATGGAGACGGGGAACTGCGGAAAGTGATCGAGATGATCCGCGACGGCTTTTTCTCCGCCGAGGAGCTGGATCGCTATCACCCGCTGGTCAACGCCCTGCTGGACGGCGGTGACCCCTATATGGTGCTGGCCGATTTCCGGAGCTACATGATGGCGCAGGAAGAGGTTGACAGGCTCTACCAGGATCCGAGCAGTTGGGCTGAAAAAGCCATCTTGAACGTGGCCCGGATCGGCAAGTTCTCCTCCGACCGCGCCATTCACACCTATGCCCAGGACATCTGGGGCGTGGAGAAGATGGAAAGGTAATCCCAAGGTGCATGGGTTGAAACCCATGCACCTTGTATCGTGTTCAAACGCCGCGCGGGCTTTACGCCCCATAAGGCGCGGCGGCTGGTCAGCCACTTCCAGCCCGCGATGAGTCAAGCTCATCGTAGGCTGGTATAACAACAGACCCCGGGGGAGCCTCGTTCCCCCTTCAAGGGCGGGGGGGCGGGAGCCCCCGCCCGGCCCTATCCGCGGTGCTCGGCCACGACTTTCTGATAAAGCCCGCCAAAGTAGGTTTCCTTGCGCCAGGTAAAGGCCCCGGCCCGGTCGGTAAAGTCCTGGATCTCCTTGCCCATCATCCCCAAGGCGTAGGGCTCCAGCCAGTGGAACACTCCTGACATGATGGGGCGCAGGGGGTGCAGGGCCACGGGCTGGTGGTAGTCGACGAAGACCGCCTTTCCCCCCGGTCGCACCGCGTCCAGCAGAGAGTCGATAATCCGCCGCTTCCAATCATCGGGCACCTCGTGCAGCAGGAAGAAGCAGCAGACCCCGTCCACCTGCCGCCCCACGGGATCGGCGGCATCGCCCTGGCGCACCGTCACGCCCGGTAACCCGGCCAGCTTGCGTTCGGTGAACCGGACCTGGACGGGCGCCACATCGCGCACCTCCAACCGTCCGTCCGGCCCCAAGTGGGTGGCCAATCTTTTGGAAAAGGGTCCATAGACCGCCGCGGGTTGAAGAATATCCTCCCCCGGTTGGAACTCCTGGAAGGCGGCGTTCATCAGCCGGGTGGCATTGCCCCACAGGATGAGCGAAACGACGATTTCCCTGTCAAAAAGAGGCAGGTGCCGGGGATTGAGATAGGCCCAGGTATAGGTCTTGCGCAAATACTCGGGCTCGGGTCCCGGGAGCGTGCCCTTGGACAGGGGAGCCTCCGGTTCGGCGAGCGCGGCCCCGTCGGGGTTCAGGCGGGACAGGGGGCCTTGGGGTTTGTTCATACGCGACGCACTCCGGTTCGGCTCGATCAGCTTGGGGGTGGGCAAATGCGGTCTGGGCGGGCGGAAGCCTGGATCATACCGTGACCTTCGCGACCGCGAAAGGAATTCAGCGTACAATTTCCAGCGCGCGCGTTTCGCCTCCGCGCCCTCAGGTTCCGGGGGAAAACAGGGCGTGGGCCCGCTTTTCGAAGGCGTCGATCAATTTCACGGCGGCTTCCTCGGTCATTCCGGCCAACAGCTTTTCAAAGTTTCGCGACCCCAGGGCCAGGGTCATGTCCAAGGTCGTCCGACAGCCCTTCGGATGCTCCTCGAACCGCCAGATCAGGGACATGTCCTTAACCGCGTCTCCGTGGGAGACCACCGAGATGCGGTCGGGGGGATGCAGGGTCGTGTCGGATTGGAACCGCAGGCGGACCGGCCCCATGCCCATGATCTGTTCCGTGTGATAGACCAGATGGCGCTTGCCCGTGACCCGGGCGGCGATCCACCAGGGCACGAAATCGGGATAGCGCTCCACATCGGCCACCAGATCGAACATCTGGCGCCGACTGAAGGGCAAGATCCGTTCGGCGTGATGTTGTGTCATGGCGTCTCGTCGATGACTCTGAAACAAAAGGGGAAGGGGAACCGAGGCCCAGGGAGCCTACTTGGTCAACCCAAGACGTTGGGCGGCGACCACCGCCCCGGTGCGATTGCTGACATTCAGGGCCTTGAGGATGGCGGTGACATGCAGTTTCACCGTCCCCTCGGACAGGACAAGGTGCCGGGCGATTTCCTTATTGGACTTTCCCAGGCCAAGCAAGGCAAGAACCTCGCGCTGGCGGGGGGTCAGCGGGGAGACGGCCGCCGCCTCCCCATCCGCCGCGGAGGAGAACGATGCCGTGGGCGAGGGCTCGGCCAAGGCAAGGGCCATGGCCGCGGCGGCGGGGGTGGGCGCATCCTCCAACAGGGTCGTGGGCAGATAGACCCCGCCGGACAGAACCAGATCCAAGGCGCGAATCATCACCTTGCTTGACGAGGTCTTGGGGATGAAGCCCGCCGCCCCCAGGCGCACGGCTTCCAGGACCAGCCGTCGATCCTCGTTGGCGGACAGGACAACCACGGGAGTCCTTGGGGCGGTCGCCCGCAGGGCGGCGAGCCCTTCCGTCCAGGGCAGCCCCGGCATCACCAGATCCACGAGGATCAGATCAAAGGGCACCGTTTCCCCATCATCGACCTGTCCCACGAGCCCCAAGGCATCGTCATAGGTGGCGGCTTCGGTAATGTCGAGGTCCGTCGACAGGTCCGACAGGACCATCCGCAGACCATCGCGGAACAACTCGTGGTCGTCGGCGATCAAAATTCTCACAGGTCTTCTCCGCCAGCACCCCCGAGCTTCCCGATGGGGAAGGCGCCGGTGGGGCTACCCAAACCCGGTTCCCCGGCCTGAACCGGTCGCCGGTCCTGGCCTTCGCGTGTTCCTGGTCGGGACAATTTTCCCCTTCCCCCCCGAACGGCTTTGTCCACGCGCGAGTCCGGGAGCGCCAAGACGGTAAGCCATGGCTCGGCCAGCATACACGAAAAATCAGGGAAACACTCCCCCAGGCGCCGTTTCCCGTCGGGTCGGAATGGTGGCTGATGCAATTTTACTTTCGGCCCGCTTGGCATCCTTTTTCAACTGGGCGATAAGACTGCTGATGGCGTCCACGTCCAAGGGATCATGCCCCGGCGGCACCAAAACGATGGCCGAACTGGCCGAAAGCAAGGGCATGCGCCGCTCCACCCCTTCCCGGTCCTTGGCCACGATATAGCCCCGGCTCCGGGTTTCTTCGTCATAAAAGCTGGCCACGTCCTGCTCGAAGCGGCGCACCAGGGCACGGATCCGCGCCTCGGCGATGCCCGGCGACAGGCCCCGCATACCCGCGAAAAAATCATCCCCTCCAACGTGGCCGATGAAATGTCCCTCATTGGCCAAATGGGCCCGCATCAGTTCGGCGAACAGAAGGATCGCCCGGTCGCCCTGACGAAATCCGTATTTATCATTGAAGGGCTTGAAGAAATCGAAGTCGATATAGGCAAGCGCCAACCAATCATCGGGCTGGGCCAGGGTATCGGCCAAATATTCGTTAATGACCGCGTTGCCCGGTAGCTTGGACAGTGGATTCTGATCCCGGGCCACGACAAGATTTTTTTCGTTGATGATCTTCAAAAGCGACGGCGTGGTCAGGAATCCCCGGTATTTTCCGTCCTCGGTGATGATCAATCCCTCGCTTTGGGCATTGTTGGAGAAAACCTCCAGGATTTTTTCCGCTCGCGTGGAAATATCCACCGTGGGACAGCGGCTGACAAAGGCCGCCAAGTTGCGACCCAGATGCTTATTATTAATCAAATCCTTGCCATAGGGCGAATAGGTATAATCCTTTAGATCCGATTCCCGAACCAAACCGATGGGCTCCCCGCTTTCATCGACCACGGGGAAAAAGGTTCGCTCCTTGTCGCGGCGGAACCGATTAAAGACATCGGTCATGGACGCGAGCCGTTCCAGGGGCGCGATGTCCAGAATCTGGGCGGCGACCAACCGCTCGTCTCCCTGCCCGCTGCGTTGGTCCTGGGCGTTCAGGGCCCGGGCCTCGGGAAAATCGACACGGACCTTGGTCGGATCGGTTTCCGGTCGGGCCAGCAGATTTCCTTGAATCATATCCACGCCGGCATCCCGGCAGGCGTAATAATCCTCGGCGGTTTCCAAACCCTTGGCGACGGTTTGAATCCCCATCAAATGGCAAATATTAACGAGACTGGCGAGAAAGAGCTTCTTGGTCTGGTCCTCGTGCACGCCATCCACGAAATAGCGATCGAATTTCACATAATCGGGCTGAAGGGCATGCAGCAAGGGCAGACTGGCGTTGCCCGCGCCGAAATTGTCCAGGGCGACTTTGCCTACGGTCCGCCCCAGGGAGGTCAATGCCTGGACGATGGCCTCCAATCCGTCCTCCACCGTCACCCCGAGCGCCGTCTCCTCGGCCCAGACGGCCAGAGGCAGATGCTCATTGATTTCGATACTGACCACTGCCGGATCCAGACCCACCCGGGAAAGATCCCTGATCAAATGGTCGGACAGAACCCGCCACTGCCCCAAGAGACGGTTATCCAGATTCAGGAACAGACGCATGTCCCCGGGGCTCGGCACCTGCCTGAAGCTGTCCACCGCCAGGGACCAGATCCGGCATTCAAGCGACACCAAGGGGGAAAGCTCCCCCTCCCCCAAACGGATCTCCGGAGTTCGCGCCGCTGTATCCAACAGAAACCGGGGCGACAAAGCGGCCAAGTCCGGACGCCCGCCATCGGCCACCCTCACAAAGGCCTCATAGCCGATCACACGCCCTCCGCGCAGACTGACAACAGGCTGCAGGGCCACCGTCAGGCATTCAAAAACCGTTGGCCAATCCCATGCCGGCACGCCCTCCCCTTCAATCGCGGCGTCACCCAATACATCTGAGCGTCTCAAGGCGAACATCGGTCGATACCACTCCATGACCTGACGCCTGGAATCGGCGATCACGGATGCGGTCCGCTTGTCGGCGACGACAGACAACCTTCCATCCCTGAACTTCCCGTTCTCCACAGTCTTACGAGCCGCCTCCATTTCCATTTCCGGTGCTCCATGTAACCTTAAGAAGGGATAGGCCACTCCATACCGGTCAAACTCGACTTCCTTTCACGGCATTCAGACGGTTCCCCCTCGGAGCGTCAACGCCGGAGATCCCCGGACATAAAACTTTCACCTGCTTGTTTGGCCCTTTGCCTGGAGAGGCAAAGGGTTACCGATTATCATTCCCAATTCGAAACGTTCACCGATAGGTCTTTGGAGACGTTCCCGTAACCAAGGTCAGGCCCCACCGGGGTCCCACGCCTATTCCGCGGCCCGGGGCTGGCCCTCCTTGATCATGTCCATCAGGGCCGCGACGGTATTGTCCGCGCCTTCGGCGATCTGGGAAACAGTCGCGTCGAGCATGTAACAGGGGGAGGTCACCACGCGGAGCCCTTCGTCCACGACGATTTCCCCGTGGGTGGTTTCCTGGTGGGTGGCGCCCATGGCCTCGATCCCCGCGGCCACGTCCTTGTCGGAGCCGATGGTCAACCGGCCCGCGCCCAGGACCTTGGCCAACACCACGGGGGCGATGCAGAGCGCGCCGATCGGCAGATTGACGGCCCGGGCCTTGGTCAGAGCGGCCTCGACCGTGGGATCGACGGTACACTCCGGGCCATCCACGGCGAAAGTGCACAGGTTCTTCGCCGCGCCGAAGCCGCCGGGCAGGATCAGGGCATCGAACGCCGCGGGGTCGAAGGTCGCCAGATCGGCGATGGCGCCCCGGGCGATGCGGGCGGCCTCGGTCAGGACATTTCGAGTTTCGCTGGTGGGTTCGCCCGTCCCGTGGTCAATCACATGCATCTGAGGGATATCCGGGGCGAAGCACTGGAACACCCCCCCTTGGCGGTCGATCGCCAGCAGGGTCAGAACGGCTTCGTGGATCTCCGCGCCGTCGAAAACGCCGCAGCCGGACAACAGAATGGCGAACCTGGGCTTGTCGGTCATGGTCTTTCCTCTCCATATTCCGGACGTGATCGTCCCTTTGGCGGTCCCGGCATGGAGCCGCCCTGTCTTCATCCCTCCCACCCTAAGAGTCGGAACCGCCAATGCCAAGTGACGCTCCTCTCCCTCCCGCCCTGAATGCCCTGACCAAACGCTTTTCCCGCCTCTCGGCCATGGAGGACGCCCAGGCGTTCCTGCAATGGGACATGGCCGCGGTGATGCCCGACGGCGGAGCGGAGACCCGGTCCACCCAAATGGCGACCCTGACCGGCCTCCATCACGAGTTGCTGACCGCGCCGGAAGTGGCCGACTGGATCGCCGGCGCCGGGGAGGAGATGAAGACCCTCGGCGACCATCCCGACGCCCCCTGGCTGGCGGCCAACCTGCGGGAGATCAAGCGGACCCACGCCCATGCCACCGCCCTGCCCGGCGACTTGGTGGAGGCCCTGTCCCGCGCCTCGAACGCCTGCGAGCGGGTCTGGCGCAAGGCCCGGCCCGCCAACGACTTCGCCGCGGTCAAGGCCCCCCTTGCCGCCCTGCTCTCCCTGGTGCGCCAATCGGCCCAGGCCAAGTCCGAGGCCCTGGGCGTTGACCTCTACGACGCCCTGCTCGACGAATACGAGCCCGGCGGATCCTCCGCCCGGGTCGACGCGATCTTCGGTGACCTGGAGACCGTCCTGCCCGGGGTCCTTCAGGAGGTCCTGGACCGGCAAGGCCCAGCGCCCGAAATCCCCCAAGGCCCCTTCCCAGTCGACCGGCAAAGGGAGCTGGGCCGACGGGCCATGGAAACCCTGGGCTTCGATTTCAACCATGGGCGGCTCGATGTCTCCGCCCACCCCTTCTGTGGCGGCTCGCCCCGGGACGTCCGGCTGACCACCCGCTACGACGAAGCGGACTTCACCAAGGCCCTGATGGGCGTGATCCACGAGACCGGCCATGCCCTTTATGAACAGGGCCTGCCCGAGGTTTGGCTGGATCAACCCGTGGGCCGTGCCCGGGGCATGAGCGTCCACGAAAGCCAGTCCCTGCTCCACGAGATGCAGGCCTGCCGCTCGGCGGCGTTCATCGCCTACGCCACCCCCGTCTGGAAAGAGGTCCTGGGCGGCTCCGGCCCGGCCTGGGAGGTGGAGAACCTCCAGCGCCTCTATACCCGGGTGAACCGGGGCTTCATCCGCGTCGATGCCGACGAGGTCACCTATCCGGCCCATGTGATCCTGCGTTACCGCCTGGAAAAGGACCTGATCGAGGGCAAGATGGAGGTCGACCACATCCCCGAGGCCTGGAACGCCGCCATGGAGCGCCTGTTGGGCGTCACCCCGCCCACGGACACGGTCGGATGTCTTCAAGACATCCACTGGTACGACGGGGCCTGGGGCTATTTCCCCACCTATACCTTGGGCGCCATGACCGCGGCCCAGCTGTTCGACGCCGCCCGGACCCAGGTCCCGGAGCTGATGGACGCCATCGGCAAGGGGGATTTCACGCCCCTGCTCGGTTGGCTGAGGGAGAACGTCCACCACAAGGGGTGCCTGCTCACCACCGACGAGTTGCTGACCCAGGCCACCGGGCGGCCTTTGGAAGCCGCGGTCTTCGAACGGCACTTGCGCCAGCGTTATCTGGGGGAGGGGTAAGGGACGACGGGCAAGCGCGCACCACGCCGCTTGCCCCCATCCCCGCGGAGGTTTAGGGTCCGGGAAAGAAACCCTCCCCCGCGTTGTGGAGTCCGATCGCGTGAGATATGTGAGCACCCGGGGCCGCGCCCCCGAACTGTCCTTCGACGACGTCCTGCTGGCCGGTCTGGCCACGGATGGCGGGCTGTATATGCCCCAGCATTGGCCGAGCTTCACCCAGGACGACATCCGGGCGCTGCGCGGTCTGACCTATCAGGAACTGGCCGTCCAGGTGATGGGTCCCTTCGTCGCGGGCACCCTCACCGATGACGAGCTGACCGAGGTGGTGGAGACCGCTTACGCCGATTTCTCCCACCCGGCCATCGCGCCCCTGATCCAACTGGGCCCCGACGACTGGGTGATGGAACTGTTCCACGGCCCCACCCTGGCCTTCAAGGATTATGCCCTGAAGGTCGTCGGCGGGTTGTTCGACGTGATCCTGAAGCGCACGGGCAAGCGCATCACCGTGGTTGGCGCCACCAGCGGCGACACCGGCTCCGCGGCCATCGAGGCCTGCCGGGACCGGGACGCGGTGGATATCATCATCCTGCTGCCCAAGGGCCGGGTGTCCGAAGTCCAGCGCCGCCAGATGACCACGGTGGCCAGCACCAATGTCCATGCCGTGGAGGTGGATGGCACCTTCGACGACTGTCAGGCCCTGGTGAAGGCCCTGTTCAACGATGCCGCCTTCCGGGCGGAGATGAACCTCTCGGCGGTCAATTCCATCAACTGGGCGCGAATCATGGCCCAGATCGTCTATTACTTCTGGGCCGCCCTGCGCCTGGGCGCGCCGGATCGCCCCATGGGCTTCTCCGTGCCCACGGGCAACTTCGGCAATGTAATGGCGGGCTATTGCGCCAAGCAAATGGGCCTGCCCATCGACCGGTTGGTGGTGGGCTCCAACAGCAACGACATCCTCACCCGCTTCCTGGAGAGCGGGACCATGGAGCAAAAGGGCGTGACCCAGACCCACAGCCCCTCCATGGATATCCAGATCTCCAGCAACTTCGAGCGCCTGTTGTTCGAGAAACTGGGCCGCGATGGGGCCGAGGTGGAGCAGTTGATGACCCGCTTCGCCGAAACCGGTTCCTATGACGTGCCCTCCGATCTGCTCAACGAAATCCTGGGCCTGTTCCGGGGGTTCAGCCTGGACGACGCCGGGACGGAACGGGTGATGGCCGAGGTCTACCAGACCACGGGCATGCTCCTCGACCCCCATAGCGCCATTGGCGTCGCCGCGGGGGCGGAGGCCGGACACCGCGACCTGGGCACGCCCATGGTGGCCCTGGCCACGGCCCATCCCGCCAAATTCGCCGCCGTGGTGGAGAAGGCGACGGGGGTCACCCCGGCCCTGCCGCCCCACCTGGCCGACCTGATGACGCGGCCGGAGCGCTCCGTCTCCGTCGCCAACGACCTGGAGGCCGTGAAGGCCCTGGTCCGCGAACGCTCCCGCGTCGTGGGAGCCTGAAAGCATGAGTGAGAGCATTCGCCTGACCACCCTGCCCGGCGGCCTGACCATCGCCACGGACAGTGTTCCCACGGTCGAGACCCTGACGCTGGGAGCCTGGGTCAGCTCCGGCTCGCGCCACGAGACCCAGGCGCTGAACGGTGTCTCCCACCTGTTGGAACACATGGCCTTCAAGGGCACGCGCAAGCGCACCGCCCGCCAGATCGCCGAGGAGATCGAGGCCGTCGGTGGCCACCTGAACGCCTACACCAGCCGGGAGAACACCGCCTATTACGCCCGCGTGCTGAAGGACGACGGGGCCGTCGCCGTCGATATCCTGGGCGATATCCTGTTGAACTCCACCTTCGACACGACCGAGTTGAACCGGGAGCGGGAAGTGGTGGTGCAGGAGATCTCTCAGGCCATCGACACCCCCGACGACATTATCTTCGACCACTTCCAGGAAACCGCCTTTCCCGACCAGCCACTGGGGCGCCCGGTTCTGGGGACCGAATCCGTGGTCCGCGGTCTGGACCGCGAGGCCGTGGACGGCTACCTGCGCGCCAATTACGCGCCGGAGCGCACGGTCATCGCCGCCGCGGGCAAGATCGACCACGACACCTTCGTCGACATGGTCGCGGGCCAATTCGCGGCCCTGCCCGGCACAGGCAAGGCCGTCGAGGAACCGGGCCGCTATCGGGGTGGCTCCTACCGCGAAAGCCGGGATCTGGAGCAGGTCCACGTCCTGGTCGGTTTCGAGGGGATCTCCCACGCCGATGACGACTATTATGCGTCGAGCGTGCTCTCGACCCTGCATGGGGGCGGCATGTCCTCGCGCCTGTTCCAGGAGATCCGGGAGAATCGGGGTCTCGCCTATTCGGTCTACAGCTTCGCCTCGAGCTACCAGGACACCGGCCTCTATGCCGTTTACGCCGGGTGCGGCGAGAAGGAAGTGGCCGAGCTGATTCCTGTGCTCTGCCATGAAACGGTCAGCGTCGCCGACAGCCTGACAGAGGAAGAGGTCGCCCGGGCCAAGGCCCAGCTCAAGTCGAGCATCCTGATGTCGCTCGAGAGCACCTCCTCGCGCTGTGAGCACCTGGCCCGCCAGCTCCAGGTCTATGGCCGTGTCATCCCCACGGAAGAGGTGGTGGCGAAGCTGGACGCGGTGAGCATCGAGCAGGTGGCCGCCTGCGCGCGGCGCCTGTTCTCGGGCGTGCCCACCATCGCGGTGATCGGCCCCCTCGACCACGTCGAGGACCACGACAAGATCGTCGCGCGTTTGCGGGGATAGGGAGATGGCCTGACGGTCCGTGGGGGGGTACTTTGCCGCTTCGCGGCAAGCGGGCTCCCGCCCACACCCGGCTGGAGGCGATGCCTCCAGTCCTCCGTTTGTTTGTGCGAGGGCGACTTGAGCTGGGATTGCCATTCGCGGTGATGCACTGAAGCGCGAAATGAGGGTCGGACAATGAAGGTCGTCGAGATTTTAAAAGGCGATTTTCAAGTTTGCGGCGTAACAATGCGATGCTGGAGGAGTTCCCGCTCGAATTCCTCTAGCATAAAGTGCCCTCTGATAGGACAGTCGAGCCCAAAATCACTATAACATTGATATGAAATGATTTATTTTAACCTCTAAACTCAAAAACTCTCCGCCTGGAAACACTCTCTGTTCATTCACCCACAATCGATTACCTTAGGGATATGGTTTTTAGGGGAGCGAGGACAAAGAATATGAACACAGACATATTAAACCTACCCTTCGAAATACAACTAATTTTAGCATCCGGATACCTTTCTTACAAAATAAGCTCGGCCAGCTTAAACAAAAATCACAGAACAATCGACGAGATTTTCCAAATACTTTCTTTCGGGATGATTGCTTATATCACAAACAACCTCATTCGGAACAACGTTCCATCTTGGAATGATTGGCAGTCTATGCCGATAGCAACTGCATCATCACTGTTAACTGCAATATTTTGGAGAAAATGGATATGGGACCTGATAAAAAAAATATTAAAAAAATCAGGAACAACAAATGAAAATTTTTACCCATCCTCCTGGGACCACATCATATGCCATAAAGATATTTTATGGCGATATATAATCGTCCAACTCAAAGATGGATACATGCTTGAGAGCGATCTTGATCAAGTACCTAAACATCTCCCATTTCGGCCGTTGGACGTCGATTCGTCTGGAGCTATCGCCCTATACATAACCAGTCTAACCCGCCCCAATCAAGAAACGGCCGTAGAGTTTGGATATCAGAGAATACATGATGAAATCGGGTGCTCACAAATTACTTACATACCTGCATCCGAGATTTCACGAATCGATATCCGATTTTCACAAAAGGGAAAAGCTACCGACTAGGCTTCGGTTTCGGTTGAGGCTTCTGCTCTCCAGTAGTTTCCAGACGCCCAGGCGGATTAACGCTTCCCGCAATTCCATCAGGATTTATTGATCTGCTTTCTCGCTTCAAACCATTTGGATTGAGGCTCTCACGCAATGGAACCGATACATCACTTTTCTTATCGTCTGCCATTTCCGATCCCTTCGAGGAAATATGTCGATAAGAACGAGTATAAACATTGCCCTTTTCAAAGTCGATTCTTTGCTTATTCACTTTGCTGACGCAATAGACCTCACCATGCCCAACTCAGCTACCCACTCCCGGACATATCGCTGCTTTACGGCTTCATGGGAGCCAAACCACCCCAGCAGATCACGCCAGTGAGCTCCCGAGTGGGCAAGCCAAAGAAGAGTATCGCAAAACAATCAAGCTCTCGGAGGGTTAGGGAGGCCCCGGGCCTCCCGGTCAGGGGTGCGGGGGCGGAAGCCCCCGCCCGTTTCGCGGATCTCCCTCCGGGAGAACAAGGCGGAAGCCCCCAAAAGCCCCCCTAATCCAGCCGTCCCATGGCCTTGGCGAGCACCATGTAGACCTTACCCAGGTCCGAGCCCACGAACAGCGCGGTGAGCACGTCGGCCCGGGGGCTCTTGCGCGTCGTTTCCAACAGGGCCTCGTATTCGTTCACATAGCTCTGCACGTAATCCCGGAAGCCCTTGTCCCGGGCCGTCGCCTTCTGGATGGCGTCGGCGTGGGCCGGGGTGATGCTGCGGGCCAGATGGCGCAGGAAGACACCCTGGTCCCCCTTGTGGTAGCGCCGCCACATGTCCTCTTCCTTGGACGGGGCGAAAATCCGGCTGATGTCGACGGCGACGCTCTCCAGCTTCTCGATCACGTAACTCGAGGCATTGAGGAAGCGCTCGATGTCCTGGTGGTCGTTCCGACTCTCCAGGTCCCGCAGACGCTTCTCCGCCTCCACCGACGCCCGGGACAGCATCTCCACCAGGCGGCCATAGTCCACGGACGCCGCCTTGGCATCCCCCACCAAATGCTCGCCCGCCCCCACCAGGGCCTTGGTGTCGGCCTGAAGGGTGGCGATGGCCTCGCGGAAGGGTCCCAGCGTGTTCTCCGCGGCCCGCTTGCCCGACTCCTCCAGAGTCCGGGCGTCGTCCTTCAAGGTGACCAAGGCCTCGCGGAAGGGCGTCAAAATCGCCGTCGAGGCCAACAGGCCCGAGACCCCCAGGTTCTCCGTCTCCCGCCGCAGTTCCTCCAACGCCTCCCGATAGGGCTCCAGAGCCGCCTGGGAGGCCGTTTCGGCCACCATGCCCAGTTGCTCGGTCTCCCGCCGAAGGATGGACAGCGCGTCCCGGATGGGGCCGAAAGCCGCGTCCGTTCCCGTGCTCACCCCGTCCACTTCCCGGCGGAATTCCGCGGCGGCGGCCCGGACCATGCCGGTCAGACGCTCGGCGTTGACGGCTGTCTCGGCTACCGCCCCGGTCAAGCGGTCGCTCGCCTGGGTCACATGGGCCGCCCCCCGGGCCGTGCTGTCCTCGAAGGCCGCGCCCGCGCCGTGCAGGGCCTGGGACAGGGCGTGGACCCGCTTGGCCGCGGCTCCGGCCAAATCGTGCATTTCCTGGGACTGGCTCCGCAGGGACAACAAAACCCCGTCCAAATTGATCTGGCCCTGGCCCAGGGACTCCCGCAGGGCCTTGGCCTCCGCCGCGAAGCGATCCGCCGCGCCGGTGATGGTCTTTTCCACCACCTCCCCGGCCTCGCGGACAACGGTGGCGCGGCCCTTCATGGCGGCCTCCGCCTCGGTGATGGAACCGCTGGCCGTCTTGGCGGCGTCCTTGACCAGACTGGCCTGTTCCTTAAGAACCAAACCGGCGCCGCGCAGGGTGTCCATGGCCCCCTTGCCCGCCTGGGTCAGACCCGTGGCGTTCTGGCGCAGGCTGGTGGCCGCGCCCTCCAGATCCACGGACATCTTGGTCGCGACCTGGGAGATCTCTCCGGCGTTCTCCTTGACCAGACCCGAGACCTCCTTGATCGAGGCGACCGCCCCCTCCGCGGCTTGGTTCATCTCCCGGGCCTGCTTGGCCATGGAGGCCGCGGCCAAGTCAATCTGCCCCCTGATGGAGCCCACCACGGAGGTCAATTCATCGGTCTGCCCCTTCAGGCCCACGCGGATCGTCTCGGTCTGTTCCGCCGTCTTGGCGCTCAACCGCTCCAGGGATTGGGCATGTTGCCGGACCGCTTCGGCGGCATCTTCGCTCTTCTCCCGGCTTTTGCCCACGGCCAACCCCAGGGCCTTGATGGCATCCAAAGTCTGGCCGGTGGCCCCGGACATGCTCGTGCCGACCTGATCGGCCGCCGCCACCAGGTCCTGGGCGCGCTGGCCGAAAGCATCCGTGGTGTCATCCAGGCGGCCCAGGACCTCCTCCACCGTGCGGCTCAGTTCCTCGGACCGGCGTCCCAGAATGCCCTCGACGGCCTTCAGGCGCGCCAGGGTGTCGTCTCCGGTCTCGGTGAAATTGCGGATCTGGGCGGACAGACTCTCGTCGACCAGACGGATCCGACCGAGCATGGTTTCCGTCACCGTCTCCAGGCTGGAGGACTGCTTGCCCAGGATATCGGCGACCCGGGCCGCCTCCCCGGCGAAGCGCTCTCCGGCCTCGTTCAGGATTTGGTTCTGGGCGTCGTAGAGCCCCCCCAAATCCTTGGCCCGTTTGTCCAGGGTGGCGGCCGTCCCCTTACTGGCCTCCAGCATGGTCTCGATATTGCGCGACAGGGAGCCCAGGGCCCGGGTCTGCTCGCCAACCCGGGTGGTCAGGGCGTCGACCTGCCCCAGATCCTCCTCCAGGCTGGAACGGAAGTCTTCCACCTCGGCCGCGGCCTTGCGGGTGGCGGCACTGAATTGGCCGCCCATGTCGTCGAGGATCTTGGCCATGGCCTGGGCTTGGGCCTGGGCTTTCTCATGGGTGGCGCTCAGGGTCTCGATGCGACGGCCAAGCGCGCTGACCGTCTCGGTCGCCCGGCTTCCCATGCGCCCGGCGGCCATGTCCAGGGCCTCGGTCTCCCGCTTCAGGGCCTCGCGCATTTCCGTGCCCCGGGCCATGGCGTTGGCCGTGGCCTCGTTCAGGGCCTGGGCTTGGGCGACCAGTGCCTTGGTGATCTGCCCCACCCGGTCAACGGAGGTCTCTCCGGGGTAGGTGATCTGTTCCAGGTAGCTTTGCAGGATCTCCGTTTCCGCCCGGAACTGGGCCCCCCGGTCATGGAAGGCCACGGCCAACCAAATCAGCAGCACGGGCACCAGGGCGCCGGAAAGCAGTCCCCCCACTTCCAGGGGCTGATAGAGCAGGATGTTGTCCCAGCCCACGTTGATCCAGATGTAGAAAACGAAAAGGCCCAGCCAAACCAGGGTCACGATCCCAGCCACGCCGGATACCCAGGCGGCCTGACGCCGCTTGCTGCGGGCAAGCCGGGTGGCTTTGGCCATGCGGGCGCTCTGGCCGCGGAGGGCCACGGGAAGGGACGGACCAAAGGCTGAACCCTTGGTCTGGGAAGAGGACTCTGGCGTCGACGCGGAATCGCTCATGGAGGCGGTACACGGTTATCCGGCGGAGGCTCCTGGGAGAAGCCAGTGATTGACAGGGGCCGGACCCCGGAATGCCAAAGCACCCCGCCGGAACCGAACCCTGAGAATCGTAGCCCCTTTTTAGGGGAGAGGAAAGCACCCCATCCCTTTTAGAGCCGGATCTTTCGGGACGTTGGGGCGGTACCCCTACTCCGCTGGGATGGGCTGAGCCAGGGAAGACATCGTGTCGCGGGCCTTGCCGCTGCGCGTGGACATATCCCTGGCGGGCTCCCGGCGCTGGCTGCCCTGGCAGATGATCCGGGCGTGCACCCGCGCGTCGCCCTTGACCCCCATGGTTTCGACCCGAATTTCACCGGTAACATTGGAGCCAGGCTCAAGATTGACCCGTTGGGCACGGATAAAACCATCAATGGTGCCACCCTTTGTGACCGAAACGGTGGCGCAGTCGACCTCCCCTTCAATCCGCCCGGCGACGAACAACTCGGCACCGCTGGACACTCGACCCCGAATCACGAGATCTGGCGCGAGATAGGATGGTTGGGCCTGGGTCGTGTCGGACTGGTGCATCTTGGACTGTGTCCCTTGGGTAGCTCTGCTCATGGGTGTCCCGCCTTCGAAAAAATACAGTCCCTCGCTCCGCCACCGAATCACGGGATGGAGCACACAACCGAGACAAGGAGTATTCTTTCCCAGGCGCGACGGCTTCACATATACGGCTTCACATATAACGAAAGTCACGCTTGACTTCGTGCCGCTCTCTCCCAACCACCAAAACTATAAGTCTTCGAGCTCGGTGAGGAAAGACCCTATTTTTTCCTGGATATGCACATATTTCGTTCCCGGATCCCGGGAGCAGCCCATCGTCTACATATGTCCAAAGTCACTGACATATGTCCAAAGTCATACCAAGACCTTGAAGATCCTCCACCCCAGATCGACACCCGGTCACCATCAAGGCCCGCCCCGGACCACACGATGATCCTTGGGAGCATCCGATACCCCACATCGCACCAGACACGGAATGCCCAGACACGGAATGCCCGGATTAAAAAAAGTCCGATCTTCGATTACCCCGATCGATCACCCCCACGGCGCCCGAAAGGAAAAGCCCCACCGACCACGCTATTCCGCGGGCGCCAGCTCCACCCCGCCAGAGGACAGCTCTCGCGTGGCGCCGGATGGGCGAACCAGATCGCGGACCGCTTCCATTTGCTGTTTGGCCCGGCAAATGATACGCCCGCTGATAGAGGCATCCCCCTTCACACCAATAATGTCGGCTTCCACGCTTCCTGACAGCCTGGCACCGGATTCAAGGTGCACCGCGGAAGCCCGAACCACCCCGTCGACCACCCCGGCACTGGTTAACGTCAAAACGGCGCATTCCACATCGCCTTCGACGCGCCCCGCGACATAAAGCGGTGATCCACTGACCACCTGGCCATAGACCACCAGATCAGGGGCGAAATAAGAGGGGCGCGCGCCTTCTGATTTCACCGCGCTCCCCGGAGAAAAGCTCTCGTTTCGTCTTTTTATCATCGATTCACCGCCCTCGCATGAACCATGGCCCAATCCCCTCCCAATCGAGGAAGAAAAGCACCATTGGCATTGGACCGTTCTGTCACTGGAAGCGACAATCCAGCATCGCCGGATTTTCCGCCTTCGGCACACCATCAAACCAATTCGAATCAATTTTAAACACTGAATGAGAGGAACAACACTATTGTTTTCATAACGTTATATATTCACGAAAGTGGCATATAACGCGTCTTCGACAATATCCAACGCTCGATCAAGGTGTTGCCGGTCGATCATCATCGGCGGAGTGAGCGTGATGACGTTGCCCATGGTCGTCTTAAAGGACAACCCTTGGTCAAGACAGCGGTAGAGAATCTCCTCCGCTCGGCGAGAATCGGGCGCGCGGCTCTCTGGTTCGGAGACCATCTCGATCCCCAGAAGCAGGCCCCGTCCGCGGACGTCGCCGATCCCCGGGTCCCGCGCCTTCATGGCGCGGAGGCGCTCCAGGGCATGGGCGCCAAGGTTTCGGGCGTTTTCGACCAACCCCTCGTCGTCGATGATGGACAGGGTGGTCAGGGCCGCCCGGGCCATCAGGGGATTTTTCTCGTGGGTAAAATGGCCCAGGGCCAAGGGGCGGGCGGAGTCGTTCAGGCCTTCCCGGGCGATCAAGGCCGCGGTGGGCAGCATGCCGCCCCCCAGGGCCTTGCCCAGAACCACCATGTCGGGCGCCACCCCCTCCTCGGCGCAGGCGAAGAAGGAGCCAGTCTTGCCCAAGCCGCAGGGGATCTCGTCCAGGATCAACAAGGCCCCCATGTCGTCACAGGCTTGGCGAACGGCTTTCCAGAAGCCGGGCGGGGGGGTGTAGGGCACGACTCGCACCGTCTCGGCGATGACCGCGGCCACGTCGCCTTCCTTCTCCAGCACGTAACGGACCATATTGGCGCAGGTCAGCTTGCAGACATCAAGGTTGGGGATTCCATCGGGCGCCGGGTGACCGTAGGGACAGCGGTAACAGGCGAAGGGCGCGACATGCTCCGTTCCCGGTAGAAGCGGCCCCACGCCACCCGAGCGGAAGAGGGCTTCTCCCCCCACGGAGCTGGGTCCCAGCCCCGCCCCATGGAAGGCGTCCCAGAAACTAACGGTCTTGAATCGGCCCGTGGCCACCCGGGCCAGCTTCAAGGCCATGTCCACGGCGTCGCTGCCACTGGGGGCGAGCAGCACGCGTGACAGATCGCCGGGCGCGCGCGCCACCAGACTTTCGGCCAAGTCCACGGCGGGGTCGTTGGTGAACCGACGGGGCGCGAAGGGCAGAGCCGCCATCTGGGCGATCAGGGCTTCCTTCAGGCGGGGATGCCCATGGCCGATGTGGTGGACATTGTTTCCATGGAAATCCATGTATCGGCGCCCGGCGGTATCTTCCAGCCAGATCCCCTCGGCCCCTTTCAGGGCGCTCAGGCAGGGCGTGGAGACGGACTGGTGGAGAAAGACCCGGGCGTCCCGGTCCAGCAGGGCCTGGGTCGCCGGATGATGGTTCGCGGCCATCCAAGAGGCGCGACGATCCGTGTCGTTGGTGTCGCTTTCCGAGGGGACGACGGTTTGCGGGCGGCGTGTCACGGTCACGGCGAGACCTCACGGAATTGTGTCGGGGGAAGAAGCGGCGTGGCCCGGGGATCATGCTATAAACGGGCAATCCGGTCCATCCTCCCGCCCCAAACCCAGGCCCGCCCCCGTGTTCGACCCCAAGTTCCGCCCCAAGCTCCACCCCATCCCCCGGCTGACCCAGGCCCTGGTCCTCGCCCCCGTGGCCGCTGGAATTCTGGGAACGGTCCTGCCCTCCCTGGGGTGGATGCCGGTGATTGGCGCCCGGGACTGGACCCTCGCGCCCTGGCGCCTCCTCTTCGCCCTGCCGGGCCTTGAGCGCGCGGTTCTCACTTCCTTGACCGTGGGGTTTCTGTCTACGGCCCTGGCCTTGATCCTGGTCATCGGGTTGCTCGCCCTGGCCCGGGACACCCTGTGGCTCTCCGCCGCCCGACGGACCATGGCGCTCCTGCTGGCCATGCCCCATGCCGCGGTGGCCTTGGGACTGGCCTTCCTCCTCTCCTCCTCCGGTTGGGTGGCGCGCATGGTCTCTCCCTGGGCGACGGGTTGGGTCCTGCCACCGGACTGGCCAACCATCCAGGATCCTTGGGGGTTCGCCATGGTCGCGGCCCTTTTGGTCAAGGAAAGCGCCTTTCTGCTGCTCATGGCGCTGGCCGTCGAGAGCTCCCTCGACAGTGTCCGAAGCGGGGCCCTGGCCCGGAGCCTGGGCCACGCCCCGGGGGAGGCTTGGCTCCGGACCGTCCTGCCCCGGCTCTATCCCCGCCTTCGCCTCCCGGTCTACGCCGTGCTCGCCTACGGTCTTTCGACGGTGGAGGTCGCCCTGGTTCTTGGCCCCACGACGCCGCCGCCCCTCTCCGTCCTGGTCACCCGGGAGTTCCTCGATCCAGACTTGTCCCGGCGCTTGCCCGCGGCCGCGGGGGCCTTGCTCCAACTTGGCTTGGTTGTCGGTGGAATTGGCCTTTGGGCCTTGGGGGAGCGGATCCTCGTCCGGCTGGCCCGCCCCTGGCTGTCCGCCGGTCCCCGGGGTCGGGATGCCCCCGCGCTCCGCCTTGCCGCGCGGCTCGGTCCGGCCCTCGTGCTCCCCCTGGGGCTGGGCGGCCTCGTGGGTATGGGACTCTGGTCGGTGACCGGTCAGTGGCGCTGGCCCGACGCCCTGCCCCGAACCCTGTCGACGACCACCTGGTCCCGCCAAGCGGACGCCCTCGCCTGGCCCCTGGCCAACAGCCTGAGCCTGGGGCTCGCCGTGGCCCTATTCGCCCTGCTCCTGTCCCTAGGGTGCCTGGAGGCGGAGCGACGGAGCGGTCGGCGTCCCGGTCGGGTGGTGGATTGGCTGGTCTACGCCCCCCTTCTGGTGCCCCAGGTGGGATTTCTCTTCGGGGTGCAGATCCTGCTGCTGGCCGTCCGGCTGGACGGCACCTGGATCGGCGTGGCCTGGAGCCATCTGCTGTTCGTCCTGCCCTATGTCTTCCTGACCCTCGCGGGACCCTACCGACGGCTGGACCCGCGCCACGCCACCGTGGCCGCCTGTCTGGGAGCCGGGCCGCTCCGGGTGTTCCTGGTGATTGTCCTGCCCCTGCTCGCACGGCCAATCCTGGCGGCGCTGGCGGTGGGCTTCGCCGTGGGTTTGGGGCTCTACCTGCCGACGATCCTGGTTGGCGCGGGCCATTGGCCCACCCTGACGACCGAGGCCGTGGCCCTGGCCAGCGGCGCCAACCGGCGGATCATCGGCGTCTACGCCATCCTCCAGGCGGCCCTGCCCCTGGCCGCCTTCGCCCTGGCCGTGGCCTTGCCCGCCTGGATGTACCGCGACCGCGCGGGCATGGGGGACCCATGGCGCTAATCCTGGACGACCTGACGGTCCTGCTGGGCGGCGGCCCCCTTTTCGCCCCCCTGTCCCTGACCGTGGAAGCGGGAGAAGTCGTCACCCTCATGGGTCCCAGTGGTGTTGGTAAATCCACCCTGCTCGCCCTGCTGACCGGCACCCTGGACCGGGCCTTTACCCCCCGGGGACGGGTGACCCTGGAGGGGCGGGATCTGGCGGACCTGCCGCCGGAACGCCGGGGCATTGGTATCCTATTCCAGGACGACATGCTGTTCCCCCACCTGACCCTCGCGGAGAACCTCGCCTTCGGTGTGCCTCGGGGCGAGGGGGGGGGCGAGGGGGGGGGCAACCGCCAAGCCGCCCGCTGGACCAAGGTGGAGGCGGCCCTCGCCGAAGCCGGCCTCGCGGGACAGGGATCCCGCGATCCGGCCACCCTGTCGGGGGGACAGCGCGCCCGGGCGGCGCTGATGCGCACCCTACTCTCCCAACCGCGGGCGGTGCTGTTGGACGAACCCTTCTCCAAGTTGGACGCCACGGCGCGGGCGCGCATCCGTGCCTTCGTGCTGGATCACGTCACCGCCCGGGGTCTGCCCACCCTGTTGGTCACCCATGACCCGGAGGACGCCCACGGGCGGGTCGTGACCCTGGATCCCCCATCCATTCCCCCCGACGAATATTAGGGATGGGCAAGGTATATCCCCCGTCAATCCGATGCTTGACCCTGGGGAAAGCCGCCGCTAGGTTGACTCCGTTTCGTGGGGATTTGAGACCGGCTTGCGCCCACGTTAAAAACACCGCTAAAAGGGTCGTGTGACGAATCGTCCCGGCCTCACTACGCCGGGATTTTTGTTTTTGTCACGGAGGTATCCTTTCCATGTCCACCAAAATCACCCCCCCCACTTGGCGCGCCGACACCCTGGCGGTCCGCGGCGGCCTGGAGCGTTCGGGCTTCTTCGAAACCAGCGAAGCCCTGTACCTGAATTCCGGCTATGTCTACGACACCGCCGAGGAGGCCGAGGCCGCCTTCGACGGCTCCGTCGAACGCTATGTCTATTCCCGTTTCCGCAATCCCACTGTAAACGTGTTCGAGGAGCGCCTCGCCGCCCTGGAAGGGGCCGAGGTCTGCAAGTCGACCGCCAGCGGCATGGCCGCGGTAACCGCCGCGCTGCTCTGTCAGGTCCGCGCGGGTGATCGGGTGGTGGCGGCGCGGGAGCTGTTCGGCTCCTGCTCCTGGGTCCTTTCGGAGTTGCTGCCCCAATACGGCGTGAGCACGGAATTCGTCGACGCCGAGGACCTGGAGGCCTGGACGGTCGCCCTGTCCCAGCCGACCAAGGCGGTCTTCCTGGAGACGCCCTCGAACCCATCCCTTCGGATCGTGGACTTGAAAGCCGTCTCGGCGTTGGCCCATGCCGCGGGCGCCCGGGTGATCGTCGACAACGCCTTCGCCACCCCCATCCTGCAACGGCCCCTGGAGCAGGGAGCGGATATCGTCTTCCACTCCACCACCAAGTGGATCGACGGCCAAGGGCGCACCATGGGCGGCGCGATCCTCTGCGACAGTGCCTTCAACGACGATTTCCTGGGTCCCTTCCTGCGCCATACGGGTCCCTGCCTCTCGCCCTTCAACGCCTGGGTAGCCTTGAAAGGCTTGGAAACCCTAGGCCTGCGCATGGAGCGCCATTGCGCCACCGCCCTCAAGCTGGCCAAGGTGATCGAAGCTCATCCCGCCGTCGCCAAGACCCTCTATCCGGGTCTGGAAAGCCACCCCCGTCATGCCCTGGCCATGTCCCAGATGTCGGCGGGCGGCGGTATCATCGCCCTATCCCTGGCGGGCGGACAGGCCGCGGCCTACCGGTTCCTCAATGCGCTCTCCATCGTCGATATCTCCAACAATCTGGGCGATGCCAAGTCCCTGGCCTGCCACCCCTGGACCACCACTCACCAGCGGCTGACGCCCGAGGACAAACTGGCCCAGGGTATCGACGCGGGCCTGGTGCGCTTCTCCGTTGGACTGGAGGACCCCGAGGATCTGGCCGAGGATATCGCCCAGGCCCTGGACGCCGCGGGAGCATAGCCGCGGGGGGGCGCTCTCAGGTCGGCCAGACCGGATGGTGCCCGTCGATCACGAAGGGATGGGCGTGGCGCACCGCCCCATGGCGGTGGGGATGCACATGGGGCTCCGGCCCCTCCCAACCCTCGTGGTCATGCGGATGGTGGTCATCGTGCACATGGGGGTGCTCGTGGTCCTGGGCGGCGTGGACGTGTTCCAGGACCAGACGATCCTCCCGCGGCCACAGCAGGGTCGCGGTCCCCAACCCCACCAAGGCGAGGCCTCCGACAAGCCAGAAGGCGATGTCCAACCCCAGAGCTTCGCCGAGCCATCCGCCCAGGGGATAGAGCACCAACCAGCAGAGGTGGGATAGGGCGAATTGGGCGGAAAAGACCGCCGGGCGGTCCCCAGCCGCGCAGGACCGGCGGAGGAGCCGACCCGCCGGGGTCTGCGCCAGGGACAAGCCCGCGCCCAGCAACATCCAGACCGCGCCCAGGGTCACCAAGGACCCCAGGGCAAGGGGCGCCAGCGCCAGCCCCGCGACCAGAAGCAAACCGCCCATAAGCATGATCCGCCTCTCCGTGACGCTCTCCAACAGACGAGGCAAGGCCAGGGCCAGGGCCATGGAGCCAATCCCGGCGCAGCCATAGGCCAGAGCCGTTTGCCCCTCCCCCAGGCCCAAGCGATCCTGAACGATGACCACGGTGTTGACGATGACCATGGCGCTGGCGCTGGCCACGGTGACATTCAGGGCCATGAGCCCCCGCAAGCGGGGCGTGCGACCAAAGGTCGCCAGGCCGAAGGTCAGATTGGCCCGCCAGCCGCCCGTCCGCTCCGGTGTCCGAGCGCGGGGCAGGCTCAGACTGGCGACCAGAGCCGCGGAGCCGAGGAAAGCAACGCCATTCAGCAAAAACAGGTCGGAAGACGCCAGGACCAGCAGGGCCAATCCGGCGAGAAGGGGGCTGGCGAGCGCTTCCAGGTCCTGGGCCAAACGGGACCAGGTGAGCGCCTTGGTATAGGTCTCCTCCTCGATCAGGATGTCGGGGATCGTGGCCTGGAAGGTGGGGGTGAAGCCCGCGGAACAGGCGTTGACCAGGAAGACCAGCAGATAGACCTGCCAGATCGCGTCGACGAAGGGCAAGCAGAGCACCAGGACCGCCCGCCCCAGGTCGAGCGCCACCAAAAACCCCTTCCTCGGCAAACGGTGGGCGAAGGCCCCGACCACCGGAGCCAGGGTCACATAGGCCACCATCTTCAGCGCCAGCGCCGTGCCCAGCACGACGCCCGCCCGCTCCCCGGCCAGATCATGGGCCAGCAAGGCGAGCGCGATGGTGGTCAACCCCGTGCCCATCAGGGCGATCACCTGGGCGGTGAAAAGCCGCCGGTAGGTGGCATTGGCGAAGGGAGAGGACGGGGAAGACATGGTGTTTACTCCCCTTCGACCAGCAGACCCTCGCGCAGGTGGAGGGTGCGTGTGGCGATGGCTCCGCGAAACAGCGGATCGTGGGAAACCAGGATCATGGCTTGGGGCAGATCCAACAGGATCTCCCGCAGGCGCTCCGTCGTGGCCTCGTCCAGCGCCGTTGTGGGTTCATCCAGCAACAGCACATCGGGCTCCATGGCCAGCACCGTGGCCAGGGACACCAGCCGCTTCTCGCCACCAGAGAGGTGGTGGGTGACCCGATCGCGGAAGGATTCCAGCCGCAGCAGGGACAGGGTGCGGTCCACGACCGCCAAAGCTTCCGCCCGGGACTTGCCCAGGTTCAGGGGACCGAAAGCGACGTCCTCGGCCACGGTGGGACAGAACAGTTGGTCGTCGGGATCCTGGAAGACGTAGCCCGCCCGGCGGCGCACCTCGTGGAAATCAGCCTCCTCCCGTCGATCCTGGCCGAAGGCGCGGATGGTCCCCTCCAGCGGGCGGATCAGCCCCACCAGACACCGCATCAGGGTGGACTTGCCCGCGCCGTTTGGTCCGGCCAGGGCCAACCGCTCCCCCCGGGACAGAGCGAAGGTCGCCCCCTTCAGCACCACGGGACGGCCCGGATAGGCAACCTGAAGGTCGATTGTTTCGATCAGAGGCTCAGAGGGGGACAAGGCGCAGCTCCCAGAGGACGAGGACAAACAAGAGTACCCCGAACCCCAGGGCGAAACAGGCGTCCCGGAGCCGGAAGGCGAAACGGTCCAAGAGAACGAAACGTCCCGTGAATCCCCGGCATTTCATGGCCTCCAGGATCCGCTCGGAGCGCTCCAGGGAGCGCACCAGGAGCATACCGATCAGATAGCCGAAGGTCCGATAGGTGTGGCGGGAATTGCTCGGACGAAACCCCCGGCATTTCATGGCCGCGCGCATCCGGGCGTATTCGTCCTGAATGACGTCGATATAGCGGACCGTGAACAGCAACAGGTGGACCAGGGTCGCGGGGACTTTCAGGCGGGCCAAGGCATGACCCAGGGTGGTGGGATCCATCCCCCCCACCAAGGCCATCAGGGCCAGGACAACGGCATTGGCCTTCAAGCCGATCTCCGCGGTGCGCAGCAACCCCTCCCAGGACGCGGACAGACCGAAGACCGAAAACACCGGCTCCCCCGGCAGGGTGAAGGGCAGAAGAACAAGCATGAAGATGATGAAACTGTCCATCATCACCATGCGCTTGAGGGTGCGCAGGGGCGGCAGCCCCGACAGCGAAAGGAGGATCAGGGCGAGCCCCACCCCCGCTGACAGGGCGGACAGGGAGGAGAGCGACAGGATCACCAAGGCGAAGGCGGGCGCCGCCAAGACGCGGACGCGGGGATCGAGGGTGCCAAGCCCCCCTTTCCCCCCACCCTGGCCTCCCCCGCCCTGGCCGAAAAGGTCGCTCACGGCGCCATCGACAGGCGGCGCCGGGCCATCAGGTAGAACACCACGCCCACGAGCCCCAGAATATAGCCCAGCCCTCCCAGGATGGACTGGATGTCGTGCTTCTCCTTATAGGCCGTGATTTCCCGGCGCAGGGGGCGGACCTCCTGCTTGACGGCCTCGGACACCAGGGCCGCGATCTCCGCCGAGGGGATCGCGCCTCTGGACGCCACCGGGGTTTCCAATGGTGCTCCGGTCGCGGTCGCGGGGACTTTCCCCCCACCGGTCAAACTCTTGGGTAGGTCGGAGATCGGCACGGTAAACCGGGCCACGTGCCCGGCCCCCAGGTCAGCGACGAAAAGGTGATCAACGGCCTCGGTCGGAGTGAAGGAAAAGAACCCCTCGCCATCGGTCTGGGTTTCCCCCAGCTTGCGGCCCGACGGATCGAAAACCTCGACCAAGGTGTCCTTGGCCATCTCGCCGTTGGAAAAGCCCACCTCGCCTTCCAGGTTCTGGCCAGAGGCATAGGCGGACGCGATGACCTTATGGGCCCGGGCGGGGGTCACGGCGAGGACGAAGATCAGGCAGATCCCCGCCAATATCGAAAAGAAGCGCCTCATTTCAAACCCTTTCCAGGGTCGACACCCCGACAAGAGTCTGGAACAAGTCCGGTTTCACCCGCCCGATCAACAGCACCGCGGCCCCGCAAATCAAGCCTTCAATGATCATCACCGGAAGATGGGCGAGCACCACCAACCTGGCCGCGGTCAGGAACTCCTGCCCGGACGCCAACAGGACCAGCGCCACCATGAGCGCGGTGAGCAGAATCGCCCCCGCCCCGGCCGCGGCGCCAGCCACCATGGCCACCTTGGGATTGGGCGACAGGGCCCAGCGCCGGAACAGCAGGCCAACGATCACCGCGGGTAACGCGATGTTCAGGGTGTTCACCCCCAAGACCATCAACCCCCCGAACCCAAAGAACACGGCCTGAAGCAGCAGGCCGACGAACAGGGCGGGAAAGGCCACCCATCCCAAGACAAGCCCGGCGAGCCCATTCATGATCAGATGCACGCTGGATGGCCCGATGGGAACATTGACCAGAGAGGCCACGAAGAAGGTCGCGGCCAGGACACCCGCGGTGGGAACCTTCTCCATGGTCAGCTCCTTCAAGCCCCGGATCACTCCTCCCGCGGCGAGCACCGCGCCCCCGATCACCACCGGATTGCTCAGGGCTCCATCAACGATATGCATGGTTGTTCTCCCTATTCCGCGGTGGGATTCGTGAAGTCGTGGGCCCGGATCCACAGGACGGCGTCCTGGGACAGCTCCTTGCCCTCGTATTCCTTATCCGGCCCCGTTCCAAGCGCGGCGAAGCCCCAGAACCCGGCCGTTGGGATGCCAAAGGTGAAATATCCCTGGTCATCGCTCAACGCCACCACGGATCCCCCGGGCGGCGGAGCCGCGACGGGGGTGCCCGCCTTGTTTTCTCCCGGCAGGGGTTCGGCGGCCATGAACTCCACCTCGATTTCGGCCCCCGCGACGGGCTTCCCCTCGCTCAGGACCTGTCCGGTGAAGGTGGATCCGGCCAGGATATTGGTGGGCTTGTTCAAGGGCCGGATTTCCGTTTTGAGTCCCTGGATATCCGCCCAATCCGTCGGCAGTTCACTCAGGTTCACATAAGCCTTGGTGATCTGCTGGATATAGAGGTCCTCGCTTGGCTCCAGATAGGGCGTGGGCACCGCGACCAGGACATAATCGCCCGCCCGGCGGACAGGCAGGGTCGCCCGAAAGGCCTGGGCCGTGTTCGATGCCCCCTGGAAGGTCATCGGCTCCAGGCTGTCCTTCAGGTCGATCTTCTTACCCCGATGCACGGCGTACAGGTCAAGAAGCGGCCCCATGTCCATGGCATGGCCGTTCTCGAAGGGATGCCAGAAGATCAGCCCGAGAGGCAGGTCTCCAGGTTTGGAGGGATTCACCTCCGGGGTATGGATCAGTTGGAAATGGGCCTCGGCCCGTGACGCGAACAGCCCGGTGGCCAGGACAGCCAGAAAGGCGACCACCCCGCATGGGTTCACACCCATGCGGGTCCTATTGCGTTCAGCCGCCACACGGGCTTTACGCGCCAGGGGACGCGACGGCCACTTGGCCGCTTCCAAAGCGTGATGAGCCAAACTCATCACGCTTTGGTGAGTCAGTGTTTTCTTCAAGTCGTCTCTCCCAAGGGGAACGCCGGGCAACGCCTCGGGCGAACCGGTTGAAAGGACGGACGGGGATTTGGCGTGTTGGAACGGGGTGGGGATCAAAGGGAGCCGCCGGGTTCCGTGACGCCAGACGCTCACCCCGGCGTCCGGTCGGAAGAGTCCCAGGGAGACATTCCCTCGGACCCCATCGACGGCAGGTCTCCTGGCTCACGGGTCTTGGTACGCGCGCCGCCTTCCCGGGATATCCCAGTGGCGCTTTGGCGCGGTCTCGCCGTTCACAGTTGCGGGGGCAGCCACGGAATGGGTCCCTGTTGGGTACGCCTCACCGTGTTCCCTTTTAATTCCCTACGCTTTGCGCTTGGAAACCATCGACCCGCCAAGAAGGCCACGTCCCGCCAATGAAGTCAAGACAGCGCCCGACGTTTGAGGGTCGAAGGGGGCGTAAAACTGCTTCAACCCGGTTCAATCAGCCCGGTTCAAAACACTATCCCACCAATTGACGGCATGGTCTCCCCGACCACACGGTCCAGGCCTTGGCATATGGGTTGAGGCAGGGACTCCGGGTCGAACCACCCCGCGTCCAGGGCGTCATCCGCGGCCGTGGGCTCGCCGGACTCATAAGCGCAGGCCACGGGGACGAGGATCCAATGGGCGTTCGGGGCGCCGTCTTCCTCCTTGGAGACCTGCTCCAGGGGAGGGAGCAGGTGAACCGCCCGGGCGTGGACGCCCGTTTCCTCCATCAATTCCCGTTCGGCGGCCTCCGCGAGACCCTCCCCCCAATGCACGCCACCGCCAGGGAAGCCCCAGGCTCCCGCCTGGGGGGGATTCTTGCGACGGGCCAAAAGAACCTCCCCATCCCGCCAAACCACGGCGAGTACCCCCACCTGGGGACCGTTCCGGGGACACTCTGTTTCAACCACGCCCACATCCTTCCTCAATCCGTTATCCGCTCAAGGTCACCCCCGAAGCGAAGGTATCTTGCCTTGGCCAGGTCCGTCTTCCAAGCCCTTTCGCGGGGCATTCAAGACAGGTCTGTCTCCGATTCGACCACCCAATCCGGCACGGCCTTGTCCCGGGGCACGGTCCTTTCGCCCAAGATCGCCAATTGGGTGGCATAGTACCTGGCCAGGACGTCGCCCGGGCGCTCCCGTTCCAGGATCGTGACCTTTTCCAGGACGGCTCTGGCCGGCGGCCCCTCCGCCAGCCCCTCGACCACGGCATTCCAGCGTGCGACCCAGGCCCTGTCCGCCTCGGACAGAGCCACGCCGGGCAGGCCCAGGCCGGGACGCGGCCCCTCCAAGAGGTACAGGGGAACCGGCGTGTTCAGGGCCATGGGGCAGAAGCGATCGACCAGACGGACCACCAAGTGAGAGGAGACCCGCTCGGCCATCGTGCCACTGATCATCAAGCTGGTGCCATAGAGCTTGTTGACCCGTTCCATCCGGGCCGCGGCGTTGACCGTGGCGCCCACCGCGGAATAGCTGACCCGGTCCGAACTGCCAAGGTTCCCGACCACGGCTTCGCCCACATGCAGACCGATCCGGGTGGGCATGGGTCGTTCCCCCTTGGCCACCAAAACGCGGTTGAAGCGGGCAATCCGATCCTGGATCTCGAGGGCGGCCAGGCAGGCGTACAGGGGGTGGTCGGGCTGGTCCTGGGGGGCGTTCCAGAAAGCCATGGAGCCGTCGCCAATGAACTTGTCCACCACCCCGCCGTGGTCCACCACCGCGGCCGTGACCTGCTCGAAATAGGTGGAGGTCAGGCGCATCAAATCCTCTGGCGCCAGGGTGTCGGCCAGGGAGGTGTAGTCCCGCACGTCGGAGAACAGGACCGAAAGCTCCCGCCGCTCCCCCCCAAGTGTAATCGCTCCCCGCCCGGCGATGATTTGCCGGACCAGGGTTTTGGGCACATAGAGGCCGAAGGTCCGTAGGGAGCCTTTCATGGCTTCCATCGCCTCGGCCAGGGAGTGGATTTCCCGGACGAAGGTCCGCACCCTGGGGCGGCCTTCCAAGTCCAGGCCGCGAATCCGATCGGCATCCTCCGCCAATAGGGCCAACGCCCGGGACATCCGGCGGGAGATGACATAGGACAAGGGAATCCCAAGGATCAGAACAGCCAGGGCGAACAACAGGCTATTGCGCCGCATGACGTCCAGATAGGCCGTGAAATCGCTCATGGGCGCGGCGACGCCAATATAGAGGTTGCGCCCTTCGCTGACCGCCACCAGGGCCGCCCGGGCAAGGAAAGGCGTGCCGTCTGGCGGCGTGAACCGAGAGACGGTTCCGCCCATGGTGGTCACCGCCCGGAAAAGCTCCCCCATCACAGGGTCACCGGTTTCGTCGGCCAGCAGGGGTTCCATCCCGGCACCCGCCGCCTGGGCCTTCTCCAGCAAGCGTTCCATATCCGGCGTGGCGACCACGGTGCCCTCGGGTGTAAAAACCGCGATGCGCGCGTTGGCGGACACCGACTGCCGCCCCAGAAAGCGGGACAGGCCACCGAGGGTAATATCAACCCCGAAAACCCCCCGAGGGGCACCGTCGGGTCCGGGATCCAAGGCCTTGGCCATGGTGATCCCCGGTTCCCGGAGGCTGGAAAAGACATAGAGGTCGGTGACGATCACCCCTTTCCGGTGCAGAGCCTCCCCGTACCAAGGGCGCTGGCGGGGGTCGTAGGAGAAAGTTTCATCCACCCGGAAGGCGATCCGCCGCCCCGTGGCATCCAGAAAAGCCCAATTCTGGCGACGGTTCTGGTCCAACCCCGTGATAGACCGCTCGATAAAGCGCGCGCCCTCGGGCGCATCATGGGTGGCACGGACCCGACCGGTTGGCTCGTTCAGGTCGATCATTTGATAGAACCGCCCGTCGGCGAATCCAACATAGGTGGAATAGATCTCCGGCGCCCGATCCAGAGCGGACATCATGAACCGGCGAATCGGAAGAATGCCCTGGTTGCCGGGCGGCTGGTCCACGGTGGGGACAGCGGCCCCCAATTCGGCGACGAGGACCGCTGGCGTCAAAACAGCGGCCACCCGCCCCGCGGTCTTGTCCGACACCTCGCTTAGCAATTGGCTGGCGGTTTTTTCCGCCGCCCGGCTCGCTTCCATGTGAGCATAGGCCGCCAAGGTCAGAGCGACCACGGTGGTGACCGTGACCAGAATCGTGAACAGGTTCAACGAAAGGGAGATACGCCGCATTCCCCATCGCTTCCGATCGCTCTGCATCGCATCCCCTTGTCATCGGCGCGACGGGCGGCCCATCACGCCCGCCCAACCATCGCGCCCCAATCCCTCACATGGCATATTTCCTTTTTTTAATTGTCTTCAGGATAGGCTCCCCCCGGGGCAATGCAACTAAGTCGTTTCGTGTCCCTGATTTTGCCAGCGGCGACACCACCCCCAAATATCCGCAAAGGCCTGGACGAAGGCGGCTCGACCCCGGATGATGGAAAAAAATGTGCCGACATGCCTCGACCTGCTTTCACAGCCCTCAGACATTCATTGGACTCCCATGTTTCTCGACCGGATGACAGAAACCCAGAAGCGCTGCTTCCTCAACCTGGCCAACAGGGTGATCCTGGCCGACTGGCTCGTCCCCCCGGACGAGGAAACCATGCTGATGGATCTGGCCCGCGAACTTGGATCGACAGTGACGGTGGACGCGAAGTCCCTTTGGGGCAAAGTGGACCTGTCTCCCTTCCATGGGCAAGCGGTCCGGAACCTGCTCGTCTTCGAGCTCTATCTGGTGGCCGAGGCCGATGACACCATCTGTCGGGGCGAAGCCATGGTCATCGACGAAGTGGCCCGGGACCTGGAGATCAGTCCGGAAAATCAGGAGATGTTGCGCGCCCTCGCCCACGAGCAACATGTCGTGGACCGCGCCAGATTGGATCGAAAAGACCAGGCGGACCGCCGGAACGGACTGCTATCCGACCTGGGTTTCCCAATCTGAGACTCGATCACAGGCACAGGGGCACAGGGGCACACGAGGTTGTGCCGCGAATCGAAGGATCCGCCCCGTCACTCCGGCAGTCCGCCCGTCCCACTGTAGATGTCATGGCCAAGGACCATGTCGACCACGCGCCCATCCAGGGACAGGGGAAGGCGCAGCCAGTGGATGAGCAGATCCCGTTCCGCCGCATCCCGGAACGCGTGCTCCCCCGCGACGGGAGCCTTTTGGGAGGCGACATGGGCCAGGATGTTCCGCCAAAACGCAAGATCGAACCCCAAAGGCAATTCATCAAGGAAGTGGCGGGTGCATTCAAACCCCAGAATGTTGTAGTGGGTTTCCCCCGCGAACCGGAAATAGGGGCGCCCCTCTTCGCCAGACCGGGCCCTGGCACTCCCCAGGTCGATCAGGACCGTGCCTCGGATCAAATGGCTGGGCAAATCCAACAGGCGGAAGTCCGCGAAGGAAGGAATGGCGATCCCCTCCCTGCTTCGCCGCTCCTCGGAGAGGCGAAGCCAGAACGCGTGCATTTCCGTTTGAGGTCGCGGGTCAAAGGATCGCATTTCCATGGGATCTCCCTTCACGAACACCCCAAGCCTAGGAAACACAACGGCTTATCGCCAACCCTAAATTCCGTCCGAACAGGAAGACACATCCTGGAACAGGTTTCCGGATCCCCTTAAGCAACGGAAATCGAAGATATTTCACGATCTTTCAATGTCCAAACCGCCGGAGCCATTCCCCCTCGATCCGCGACATCCAACTGGGGTGGGGTTCGGGCAGAGGCACGCCACGCGCGTCCGAAGACAGAGTCGCCTCTCCTAACGGTAGAGAATCGAAACGGCTCCGCTCCTCGGGATCCAGCCGCCCCATGGCAAGCACGGTGTCGTCTCCCCAGTGGGCCGGATCCTGCTTGCGCAGTTGCGCCTCGGCGGAGAGAAGAAAGTTGGCCACCACCATGGCGCCTTCCTTGTCCGCGGCGTTAAAGGGGATGGCCACGAAATGGGTATTCCCGATGGTGCCGCCCTCCAGGACAAAGGTCCGCACGGTATCGGGCAGGAGCCCCTGGGCAATGGCCGAGGAGGCCTCCCCCGTTCGGAACGTCATGGCGAAATCCACCGCCGCGTCGTCGAGCATCTGGCGCAGGGCTGGGGCACTGGCCGGGAAGGCCTCTCCCTTCCGCCAGAGGAAGGGGTGGATCCTGTCCAGCCAACGCCACAGGGGGGCGGTCCCTTCGGTGAAATTGGCGTCCGTCGCCGGTGACTGGAGAATCGAGGGATCCGGCGTCAGGTCATGCAGGGCCTGCTTCAGAAAGGTCGAGCCCGTGAAATCCGGCGGCGCGGGATAGGTGAAGCGCCCCGGATGGGCCTGGATCCAGTCCGCGAGGGCGGTCAGGGTCCGCGGCGGGTTCGGGACCCGCGCGGTGTCCACCATGAAGACGAACTGGGCCATGCCCCAGGGGCTTTCCAACCCCTCCGTCGGAACGGTGAAGTCCGTGGTCAGGGTGGGCACCCCCGTGAGGTCCAGAAGGGCCGCGTTGGGCAACCGCTCGAGAAACGGCCCATACAGCAGACCATTTTCCTTCAGGGCCAGGAAGTTCTCGCCGTTCACCCACATCAGGTCCGTCCCGCCACCGCTGTCCCGTCCGGCGGATTTTTCCGCCAGGATTCGCGAGACGACCTCGGCGATATCGCCCACCTTCACGTGGCGCAGGGTTACCCCATGGTCCCGGGCGACCCGTTCTCCCACCCAAGCGATATAGGCATTGACCTTTTCGTCGCCACCCCAGGCGTTGAAGGTCACCGTCCGCCCCCTCGCCGCGGCCAGCACCTGATCCCAATCCTCGGCCGCCCGACTGGACGCGCCCCCCACCAGAAAAGCGCCCACCACAAGGACGGCCGTGGTCATGCGGACCAGGATCGACACCATCGGACCGACACCTCCATTGAATTGAAACCCAAGTCCTCAATAGGCCTCCAATCCCCTGGAGAAAAGGGAAAACCCAGCTTCTCACGCATCCGTGAGGAGGCGCCGGTCATCAAATTTCCTTCACTGTTCCTCCAAGGGTGGGGTTCACTATAGTGCACCGCAACATTACATCCAGAAGATTGGGACTCTCCGGGGCGACGCCCTCCGGGCTTCCAAACACCTCCCACGTTAAGGACAAGACCATGGACAATCCGTTCAGCCTCGCGGGCAAGAAGGGCCTGATCGTCGGCATCGCGAACGACAACAGCATCGCCTATGGCTGCGCGCGCTATTTCAGGCGCATGGGGGCGGAGCTCGCGATCACCTATTTGAACGACAAGGCCAAACCCCATGTGGAGCCCCTGGCCACGGAACTGGACGCCCTGCTGCTCGGCCCCTGCGACGTCCGCGAGTCTGGCCAGTTGAAAGGGGTCTACGACCGGTTGGCCGAAGACTGGGACAAACTGGATTTCTGCCTGCATTCCATCGCCTATGCGCCCATGGCGGACCTGCATGCCCCGGTTGTCGACTGTTCCCGGGAGGGGTTTTCCATGGCCATGGACGTGTCCTGTCATTCCTTCCTGCGCATGGCCCAATACGCCGCTCCCCTGATGACCGAAGGGGGCACCATGCTGACCGTTTCCTTCTATGGGGGCCGCAAGGTGGTGGAACACTACAACATGATGGGTCCGGTGAAGGCCGCCCTGGAATCGGCCACCAAATACATGGCCGCCGACCTTGGGGAAAGGGGCATTCGGGTCCATGCCATTTCCCCGGGTCCCCTGCAAACCCGGGCGGCTTCGGGTATCGATCGCTTTGACGAGTTGCTGGAGGCCGCCGCCAAACGCGCGCCCCAACGCCATCTGGTGACCATCGACGACTGTGGTGCCCTGGCCGCCTTCCTGGTCAGCGACGGCGCCAAGGCCATGACCGGCTCCACCTTCTTCGTGGATGGCGGCTACCACATCATGGGCTAGGGCGCGGAACGCGCCGGGATGGGCTAGGGCGCGGAACGCGCCGGGATGGGCTAGGGCGCGGAACGCGCCGGAAACAGTTCCACGGGACGACACCCCGAGAGAAACCGTCCCAAGAGAAACCTTCGTGGGACGCCCGGACGCGGGGAAATCGGGTCGGCTTCGGCCGATCCGGTCTACTTGGCCGGGGTTTCCTCCGCTTCAATCCAGGTTCCGGCGGTCCGATACAGATCCTCGGAAGCCTTTTTCAGACCCTTGGTATCGATGGCATCAAGTTTGTCCTTGTAGCGCTTCAACCCCTCGGAGCACTGGTCCACCGAGGTTTCCAGGGATTCGCAGTTCCCCTTGAAGTCCGCCACCGCGGCCGACTGGCGATCCAGGGCCGCGAGCAAGCCATCCAGGGAACGCATCAAACGGGCGTAGCCCTCCCCAAGCCGCTTATTGTCATTTACCGCCTTCAAGGCGATCACCGGATTCATGGAAATCATAGCCCGTCTCCAGTCGCTACCATTCTCAGTCTGAATAGTTGGGGGAAATGACGTCTTTTTCAACTATTTATCCAAGCGGGCTTTTCCTGGGGTCGGCGAAGCTCCGGAACGCCCCGTCGAACCGTGACAGCGTCCACCGGGCGGTCTATGCTCCGATCGGGGCCATCGCCATGAAAGGCCCTTGGAGTCAGGTGTTTTCGTGGTTTCGGAGCAGGCGATTCGGATGACCGGCGGATTGTATGAGTAAAAAGCAAGGGCAAGGACGGATCCTCATCATGGTCCTTGGCCTTGGGGCCATTATCCTGGCCAACGGTCTTTTTTTTCACGCCCTGGAAACGACGCGGCGGTCCGTTACCCGACATGATCGGGCGCCAGCGCTTTCGCTGGCGACCAGCCTTTCGCTTCAGACCGGGGATGCCTTGATCCAGACCGATGCCCGCTTGCGTCTGGCGCGGGATAGGGCGAGGCAGGCGGACACCGCCACCCGACGCACGGGACTCCGCCGGGTTCTGCGCGAGACCATGGACTATGCGCCGAACCTCACCGGCCTCGCCGTCCGCTGGGAGGACGGTCGCGTCATCGCAGCGGGCGATGGTCCCTTGCCCGGCATCTATCCCAAGGACCTGGACAGTCGTGACGGCCTTCTGATCGAGGGACCGATCCTCTTGGATCCCGCCACGGGCACGCGCATCCTCCGCCTGATCCGCCCCCTTGACCCGACGCCCGGGGAGGAGAATCCCGCGGAGTTGCGGGACACCTCCCTTGCCAGCCCCGCCGAATCCATCACAACGCCAGGGACCAACGTGGGGGGGTGGATCTTCGCCGATCTGGCGCTGAGCAGCCTGGACGCGGCCTTCTCCACGACGGTGGCCGACATCCCCGGCGCCCAGGCCACCCTGGTCCTGGGGGACGGCCAGATCCTCCTCCACCAACCGCCCATGGAGCACCCCACGGGCTATCGTGTTCCCGGATTTCCTCCCGGCGGCCATCCGGTCGACGGCTCGGTTATCCAGGCCTCTCGAGAGGGGGTGGCGGGCAGCCCGCCCACCCTGGCCTATCGGCAAGTCCCTGGAATGCCGCTTTGGGTCACCGTCTCCCTACCCAGGGAACCGGTGCTGGACGGATGGTGGCGGACGCCCATGCCCTGGCTCGTCGCCGGGGGACTCACCGCCCTGGTGATCCTGGTTCTCATGGGCCTTGCGCTGGCGCGCCTGGACGAACGGGATCGGGCCCGCCGCTTCGCCAGCCAACGCCATACCCTCTTGTTGGCCCAAACACGGCTCCAAAGAGCCCTGCTTGGAACACTTCCCTCCCCCGTGGTGGTGATCGACGCCCGAGGGCGTATCCTTCAAGCCAACGACGCCTTCGCAAACTGGGTTGGCCGCCCCGCGGCGAGCCTGCGCGGTGTCGATCCTCGGGAGATTTTGCCCGATGACCCCGCGGACCTGTTGACCGCCCCCCTGGATGGCCGCGCCGGGGAAACCCGGCAACTCATCTGGCGCCAGGCCGATGGCCGCGCCCGCCGCGTCCAGGCGAACGCCCGAGCCCTGGGAGGGCAGCAAACGCAAGGCTTGTCCGGAGACCGCTCTCCCCGCAAGGCGGATCGGCCCGTGGCCAAGATCGTCGCCTTCCTGGATCTGACCGACGGCGTCTCCCTGGCGGAAGACCTGACCCGGGCCAAATCGACCCTGCGCACCTTCGCCCAGGCCATCGCCGAGGACCTCCGCGCTCCATTGGGGGACATGATCGGCCGCATGACCCTGCTCGACCGGCGCCAGGGGAACGACCTGGACCCGGACTCCCGGTCCGCGGTCCACCAAGCCATCGCCGAAGGCGAGCACATGCGCGTGCTCATCGACGATATCCTGGATTACGCCAAGGTGGCCCTGACGGCGCCGCCCCGGACCGGGGTGGACAGCAACGCCGCCCTGGAGAAGGCCTTGGTGGAATTGGGGCCGGACATCAAGGAGTCAGGCGCGGATATCCGAAGTGGCATTCTCCCGCCGGTCCGCTGTGGCGAGGCCCAATTGGCCTCTCTCCTGCGCATCCTGGTTGGCGACGCCATCGAGCGGGCCGCCGCCGGCCAAACGGCCAAGATCCGGGTTGACGGAACGGAACTGGATGACATGGTTACCCTGACGGTGACCGACGGGGGCGGTGGTCCTCCGTCCCCGGGGGAGGGGGATTTCGGCGCGCCGCCCCCCAGACCCAAGGTTGGGGTGGGTTTGGCCCTTTGTGGCGAGATCCTGCGCCACGCTGGTGGATACCTGAACCGATCCACGGCACGGGACGGTACAACGGTCCAGGCCGTCCATCTGCCCGCGGCGCCCAAGGCGATCACGCCGCGTCGTAGCCGCTAATCCCAAGGGGCATGGGTCGACCCCCATGTCCCTTGTATCGCGTTCAACCACCACGCGGGCTTTACACGCCAGGAGGCGCGGCGGCCGGTCAGCCGCTTCCAGCCCGCGATGAGTCAAGCTCATCACAGGCTGGTATTAAGTCGTCGCCGCGAACCCAGGAAGCACGGATAAACGGGATCGTCCGGGGATTCCGGATCGCGCCCTTAAAAGGCGTAGATGACCTTCAGATTGAAGCGATTGCCGTCGAAGGTGTTGCGACTGTAGACCTCGTTCTGCCACTTCGCGGAAAAGGCCATGTTCTGGTAGCGGTATTGAATCTGCGGACCGATGGCGAAGGTCTGGCGGATGCTGTCGGCGACCTCGACCCCGTTGACCTCGTCCCGCTGGATTTGGTGGACGAAATAACCACCCAGTCCGACGGACCAATCCTCGAAGTTCTTCACCAGGGCGTAGTCCATGTGGAACTCGTCACCCGACTGGTAATTGGTCGCCGTATTCTCGGTTTTGATGTTGTACATCAACTTGGCGGAGGCTTCCCAGCCGTCCTCGTTCCGATAGGTCGCCGTCACCAGGGGTTCGAAGCTCCAATAGTTGGCCCCGATATTAGCCAGATCCCCGGCATCGTAGCGGCCCGTCGGCGCCGTGATATCCAGACCCGTCGCCAGATGCCAGTCCTTCCAATGCCAGGCCAGGATGAAGGGATCGAAGGTGATGTCGCCCAGCCCCGTCTTGTGCTGGGACGCGCTGCCCGCCTCCATTGTCACGTCGAAGACCGGGATGACCATATGGGCGCCCCAATTCCCACCCAAGAACTGGAAGTCGGACATATAAAGGACGCGGGCGGCGACGGCGTTGGCGCGCACGGATATGGACTCTCCGGTGGGCGTGATCACCTTGTCGCCCTGGCCGTCCACCAGGTCGCCCCGGTAGTCCACGCCATACCCCAACAGGTAGAATCCCGGCGGTGGCAAGGCCCCGGCCATGAAGCCTTCGGCCCCCTGTGGATACTGGTCCGTCCCCTCCTTGGCGAGGGCCAAGCGTCCGCTTCCCGCCAGCGCGCCCCCCAGCGCGACCGCCACCAACGCGGCCATGACATGTTTACCCATGCTGTAACCTCCCTTTGTTTGCTTTTTGAATGGCCGGAGCGGATTGACCCCAGGCCTTGTTGATTTTCCCCAGGACCCTGACCATCAGGTCGCTCCGGGGACGGATCCGGCAGGCGAGACCAACGCCGTCCCGCTCATCCTCCTCGCCCACATGGGCGCGGCTCATGATCTCTCCGGCGTACTGACCCGAGAGGACCTTGATTTTGCAGACGCCGCACCCGCCCCCTCGGCAGCCCAGGGGAATGCCCTTGCGGCCCTTCGCCGCCATGGCGTGGAGAACCGATTGGCCGCCGTCGCAGGTGAAGCGGTCGACCTCGACGCCGTTATCGTCCAGGAAGATGATGGCGTGAAACGCGGGATTCGGCGGGGTCATGGCTGACTTCCCCCCGTCAGGGCGCGGAGGTGGTCGGCCCGGGCAAGGGCGGCGGGAACACCGCCGATGGCCCATTCCTCGGGCTGGACCCGCCTGCAATGACCCCGGATCAAGCCCCGGTCCACGCCAAGAAGGTGGACCAGCAGGTCCGTGAACCCGGCAAGCAAGGCCTGGCGTTGATCCAGGGACCGCCCCTCCAGAACCAGGAACTCGAAATAGGGTGCGCCCTTGTCCCCCATGGCCTGGACCTTTCCCGCCAGGGCGACGCGGCTGGGGGGATAGGTTTGGATGAGGACCCTGACCCGGTCCATGGGACTGCTCAGGACGTCGGCGTAGAGCCGGGACGCCTCCTCGAGCAGGCACCGTTCCTGGTCCGGCGACGCGGCGCCCTCGACAAGGTGAAAGTGAACGATCGGCATTGTTTCCTCCCTGGAACAAGGCCTGGGATTGAGCGATTTTTTTTTACGGTTCGCGCCCTTGGATCCCGGTCCCTATTGATGGATTGGTTGATCGGTGGTGTCAGGGCAGTCCTTTCCGTCGTCCGCCGTCGATCATCAAGGTCGAACCGGTCATGGCCTCGGCTTCCGGATCCAACAGCATGGCGATGGCCCAGGCCACCTGGGCCGGGTCGACCAACCCACCGATGGCGGACTCTTCCCCCAATTCGTCGATCACGGTTTTAATGGACACGCCCCTCCGCTCCGCCTGATTGGCCACGACCCGACTCAGCCGCGCCGTGTCCGCGGGACCCGGGGCGATGGAATGGGCGGTAATCCCCCTTGGCCCCAAGGCCAGGGCGAGTTGACGGACGACATTGAACAAAGCGGCATTGGCCACCCCGGCGGCGGCGGCATAGGCGGTGGGCTCCAAGCCGTAGTGGCCACCGATCCCCACCAGCCGGGAACCCCGATCGAGGTGGCCGTCCACGGCCCGGGCGAGACGCAACATGCCGCCAACCTTGATGTTGACCGAGGCCGCCATGGCCCCGGTATCCACCTCCAGCACCCCGCCGGGCGCGGCGAGGCCGGGGCCGTGCACGGCGATGCGCACGGGGCCGGTCAAGGCGCTCCGAATCGCCGGGACGGCATCATCCTCGGCGATATCGGCGACACAGGGCACCACCCCGGGGATTTCCCCGGCCAGGGCCTCCAGGGCCGCGCCGGTCCGACCCACGGCCAGCAGGGTCAGCCCCTTGCCGGTCAGCCGTCGGGCGATGGCGCGCCCGAAATCTCCGGTGGCGCCCACCAGGACGGCCAAGTCCGATCCACGGGACGCGCTCATCCGACCTGCCTTTCGGGTTGGGACGACGCGGGGAGCAACCCCGACTCCTTGGCTTCGGCCCTGGCCTTGGCCATGGTCATGGCGGTGTCCTGGATCATGTCCTCCTGCCCGCCGATCATTTTCTTGCGGCCCAGTTCGACCAGGATATCCCGGGCGGGGACGCCGAATTCCCGGGCGGCGTGCTTGGCGTGCAGCAGAAAGGTGGAATAGACCCCGGCGTATCCCAGGGTCAGGCTGTCCCGATCGACGCGGACCATGTGGTCCATCATCGGCGTGACGATCTCCTCGGCGATATCCATCAGCTTGAACAGGTCGACGCCGGTCTTGATGCCCATCCGGTCACAGACCGCGGCCAGGACCTCCAGTGGCGTGTTGCCCGCCCCCGCGCCCAAACCGGCGACGGAGGCGTCGATGCGGGTCGCTCCGGCCTCGATGGCCACCAGCGAGTTGGCGATGCCCATGCCCATGTTGTGATGGCCATGGAAGCCTATTTCCGTTTCCGGCTTCAGAACCTCGCGCAGGGCACCGATACGGGCCTTGACGTCCTCGGGGAGCATGTACCCCGCGCTGTCGGTCACGTAGACCGTGTGGGCGCCGTAGTCCTCGAACGTCTTGCCCTGCTCGGCGATGCCCTTGGGGTCGTTCAGATGGGCCATCATCAGGAATCCGGTGGTGTCCATGCCCAGCTTGCGCGCATAGGCGATGTGCTGGGGCGCCGTATCGGCCTCGGTGCAATGGGTGGCCACATGGACACTCCGGGCCCCGGCGTCGAAGGCGGCGTGGAGGTCCTTCATGGTGCCCAGGCCGGGCAGCAGCAGGACGGAGACCTTGGCCCGTTTCATGCGGGAGGCGACCGCGGAGATGTATTCCTCGTTGCTGGCGAGGGCGAAGCCATGTTGCAGGGAGTTGCCCCCCAGGCCCGCCCCGTGGGTAACCTGGAGGTAGGGAACGCCCGCGTCGTCCAGCGCCGTGGCCAGGGTCACCATCTGCGCGATGGTGATCTGTTCACGCTTGGCATGCATGCCGTCGCGCAGACACATGTCGTGGAGGATGATCTCCTTGCCCGCGAGGGGGCGCGCCGAGGGGGATATCGGATCGAAATCGGTCATTGGGCGGCCTCCGTGGCGGAGAGGGTCAAGGTTCCGGCGAGGATCTCCTCGGCGAAGAGTTCCGCGGTCCGGGTGGCCGCGGCGGTCATGATGTCCAGGTTTCCGGCATAGGTGGGCAGGTAGTCGCCCAGGCCCGCGACCTCCATGAAGACCGCGACCTTGTCGCCCTCGAAGGCCGGGCCATTCACCAGCCTGTAGCCGGGCACGTATTTCTGGACCTCGCCGATCATGCCCAGAATGGAGTCCGTGATCGTGTCTCGGTCCGGCTCGCCCTCGGTCAGGCAATAGATGGTGTTGCGCATGATCATGGGCGGTTCGGCCGGGTTGATGATGGCCAGGGCCTTGCCCTTCTTGGCGCCTCCCACCACCTCGATGGCGTTCGAGGTGGTATAGGTGAACTCGTCCAGGTTCGCGCGCGTCCCCGGACCGATGGACTTGGAGGCCAGACTGGCGATGATTTCGGCGTAGCGCACGGGCTGGACCTGGGACACGGCATGGACGATGGGGATCGTCGCCTGACCGGCGCAGGAGATCATGTTGACGTTCATCACCCGTTCGTCGGCGTATTTGCGCAGGTTCACAGGCGGCACGCAAAGCGGGCCGATGGCCGCGGGCGTCAGGTCGATCATCAGCACGCCCAGTGCGTTCAGCTTGGCGCTGTTCTCGGCGTGGACATAGGCGCTGGTGGCGTCGAAGGCGATCTGGATGCCATCGGCGTCCACATGGGGAAGCAGGCCGTCGACCCCCTCCGCCGTGGTCTTCAGGCCCATGTCCCGGGCGCGGGCCAAGCCCTCCGAATTGGGATCGATGCCGACCATCCAGACCGGGTCCAGCACGGGGCTGCGCTTGATTTTATGGATCAGGTCCGTGCCGATGTTGCCCGACCCGATCAGGGCGCATTTGATTTTCGTCATGCCAAGGTCTCCTCGCGGGCGAGAGCGGGCGCGGGGGGAGTCAGGGTCTGGCGGCGCTTATGCGGAGGCATGCCCCCCACGTAAAACCCCTCCGTCGCGTGATGTTCGGTGACAAGGATGCGGACCGACTCCACGGGCACATCGAGGCTGTCCACGAGGGCCTGGGTCACGGCCCGGGCCATGCGGTCCTTCTGGTCCGTGGTCCGGCCTTCCAGCAGGTGTATTTCCATGATGGGCATGGGAGCCCTCCCTGAATTTGCCTTGGCTTATTCGACGAAGCGGATGGAGACGTCGCCCAGGTCCTGGAAGCGGGCGATGACGTGGTCTCCAGGGGTCACGGGCAGGGCCGCGGTGATGCCGCCACTGAGAACCAGACTGCCCGCGGGCAAGGTTTCGCCAAGGCCATGGAGAATCTGAACGAGCAGGGCGACAGCATCCGCCGGATGGCCCATCACCGCGGCCGAGGCGCCCATGGCGACGATTTCGCCGTTGATTTCCATGACCACGCCAAGCGTGCGCGGATCGACGTCGGTGGTCCGCCGGGCCCGCCCCCCCCCAACGAAGAGCGCCGAGGAGCCGTTGTCGGCCACCACGCTTTCCAGGTCGAATTTGAACCCGGAGAACCGGCTGTCGATAATCTCGATGGCGGGCAGGATGTAGTCGGTGGCCTCCAGGACCTCCGCCCGGCCGACCGACGGACCCGAGAGCTCCCGGGCCATGACGAAGGCGACCTCGCATTCCACCCGGGGGTGGATCAGACCCTTGACGGAAATCGCCGAGTTCTCCGGCCGCGCCATGGTGTGGGTGAGGAAACCGATGGAGGGAACGGAAACGCCCATTTGCTCCATCTTCGCCTTCGACGTCAGCCCCGCCTTCCAGCCCACTTGCCGTTGGCCTTGGGACAGGTAGCTTTGGCGCAGGGCCATCTGCACGGCATAGCCATCGTCGATGGTCATGTCCGGGTAGTCATCGGTGAGCTTCGGGATGGCCACGCCGGTGGTCTGGGCGCGCTCCACCCGCTCGCGCAGCAGGGCGATGTCCTGGGGGGTCAGGGTCACGGTCATGGGGTGATCCTCCCGGAAACGGCGGACTGGCCGAAGAAGCGGGTCTGACAGGTGCCCAGGCCGCCAATGGTGCAGACAAGCTCGTCCCCATCGGTGACGGGGATCAGGGAGGATTGGGATCCGGACAGGATCACCTCGCCCGCCGTGAAGGGGATGCCCAGCGGCCCCAGGGTATTGGCCAGCCAGGCCACGGCATTGGCCGGAGAACCCTGGACCGCGGCACCAACGCCGGTCGAGAACAAAGCGCCGTTCTTCTCCACGACCATGCCAGCCAGCGTGATGTCGATATCCCGGGGATCGGCCCACATGTCCGAAAGCACGAAGACCCCGCAGGAGGCGTTGTCCGCCACGGTGTCCATGATGCCGATGCGCCAATCGGTGATCCGGGAATCGACGATCTCGAAACAGGGCACCACGTAGTCCGTGGCCCGGATGACGTCCATGGCGGTGACACCGGGACCGGTCAGGTCTTGCTTCAGGACAAAGGCCAATTCGGCCTCCGCCTTCGGTTGGATCAGGCCGGAGAGATCCACGCCCCTGGCCGCGTCCACTTTCATGGCCGCGGTCAATTGGCCGAAATCCGGTTGGTACACCCCCAGCATGTCCTGAACGGCCTTGCTGGTGACGCCGATTTTCTTGCCGATGACGCTGTCCCCCGCGGCGACCCGACGCGCGACGAAGCGCGACTGGATCCGATAGGCCTCCTCCAGGGTGATGGAGGGGTCCTGTTCGATGAGGGGCGTTATGGTGCTCCGTCCAAGGAAGGCGTCGTACAACGCATCCCCGAACCGGGTGATGGCTTGGGTATCCATGGTGTCCGCTTCCTTACAGCTTGACGCAGACGTTGCGGGTTTCGGTGTAGAACTCCAGGGAGTGCGCACCGCCCTCCCGGCCGATGCCGGATTGCTTGGAACCACCGAAGGCGGTGCGCAGGTCCCGGAGGAACCAACTGTTGACCCAGGTGATGCCGACCTCGATCTCGCCGGCCAGCCGATGGGCGCGTGACAGGTCCCGGGTCCACAGGGAGGTGGACAGGCCGTAATCGGTGTCATTGGCCAGAGCGACCACCTCCTCCTCGCCGTCGAAGGGGCGGATGTGGCAGCAGGGGCCGAAGATCTCCTCGCGCACCACCCGGGCGTGGTCGGGCAGGCCGGTCCAAATGGTGGGTTGGATCCAGTTGCCCCCGGCCAGGTCTTCCGGCATGTCGGGCACCCCGCCGCCCGTCACCACGGTGGCCCCTTCCTCCACGGCCAGCTTGTAGTAGGACAGCACCTTCTCCCGATGGTCGAGGCTGATCAAAGGACCGTAATCGGCCTTTGGGTCATCGGGGCGCCCGAGGGAAACGGATTCGGCCTTGGTCTTCAGTCTGTTGGTGAACGCCTCGAAAATGGGGCGCTCCACATAGACCCGCTCGGTGCCCAAGCAGACCTGCCCGGTGTTCAGGAAGGCCGACCGGAAGATGCCGTCCACGGCGGCGTCCAGGTCGCAATCGGCGAAGACGATGCCCGCGTTCTTGCCCCCCATTTCAAAGGACACATCGCGCACGCCCTCGGCCGCAGCCTTCATGATGGCCGTGCCGGTGAGGGTCTCGCCGGTGAAGGTGATCGCGTCCACGTCCGGATGTTGGGTCAGGAATGCCCCGGCGCTGTCCGGACCGAAGCCATGGACCACGTTGAAGACACCCTTCGGAATGCCGACGGCGTTCATCACCTCGCCAAGCAAGGTGGTGGTCTGGGGGGTCTCCTCGGACGGCTTGACCACCACCGTGTTCCCACAAGCCAGCGCCGGGCCGACCTTCCAGGTCATCAGCAGGAAGGGGGCGTTCCAGGGGGCGATGACCCCGATCACGCCCTTGGGACGGCGGATGGCGTAATTGAGTGCCCCGGCTCCGTCGGGGGTGACCATCTCGAAGGCTTCGGTGGCGGCGGTCTTGACCGTGTCGGCGAAGACCTTGAAGTTCGCCGCCCCCCGGGGAATGAAGGCGTGGGTCATCACATGGCGGGGCTGGCCCGTGTCGGCCATTTCCGCCTCCACGAAATCCTCGAAGCGTTGGGTGATTCCGTCGGCCAGGGCATGGAGCAGATCCACCCGCTGGTCCGTGGTCAGCTTGCCCCAATCCCCCTTGAGCGCGCGCCGGGCCGCGGAAACCGCGGCGTCCACCTCGGCCGCCCCGGCTTCCGTCACGGTGGCGATCACCTGACCGGTGACCGGCGACCTCTTGGTGAAGGTCTTTCCATCCGGATCCCCGGTAAAGGCGCCGTCGATGAAATTCTGGATCGTTCGCATGCCACCCTCGTCGTTTCCACCCAAAGTGGGACCCAGGCTAGAAACGAAGTGACATACCCGTCCAATACCAACGTAGCAGTCATTTAATACCTAATAGGTATCATCATGACTCTGGGTTTGAGACTCGCCGATGATACGAGCGGTTTCTAGGAAGGCCCGGAGGATGGGGGACGGGTCGTTTTCCCGGTAGATGCAGCTCAAGTCCACCGACCAACTGTCCTGGTAATCGGAAATGGGCCGGAAGGTGACCCCGGGTAGGGTCAGGGTGGTCAGGGAATTCGGGACAAGGCATAGGCCGAACCCGCTGGCCGCCAGGGCCACCGCGGTGACGCCGTCGCCCACTTCCTGTCGGATGTTGGGCAGGAAGCCCAGGCCGTGGCAGATGCTGATCACCTTGTCGATGAAATTTGGCCGCCCGGCGGTGGGAAAGACGATCAGAGGACTTTCGGAAATGACCTTCAAGGGCACCCGGTCCAGGTGGGCCAGGGGATGGGTCGTGGACATGGCGATATACAGCCGCTCTTGGAGAATGCGTTCGGCGCGGATCCCCGGGGCGGGGGACAGAAAGCGGTTGAAGCCCACGTTGATACGCCTCTGCCGCAGGGCGTCCAATTGCTCGCCCTTGGTCATCTGATGGAAGACCAGGGTGACGTCGGGAAACCGGTCCTTGAAGGCCAACAGGATCTTGGGGATGGTGTCCAGGATGGCGGAGCCGAAAATGGCGATGTCGAAGCGTCCCACCTCGCCCCGGGAGGCCCGGATGGCCCGTTCCGTGGCCAGTTCGAAGGTGCTGAGGATATTGCGCGCTTCCTCAAGGAAGAGAGCGCCCACCGGCGTGATCTCCATGCCCTTGGGGGTGCGGGTGAACAGGGAGACGTTCAACTCCTCCTCGATCTGCTTGATCTGACGGGTCAAGGGAGGTTGGGAGATGTTCAGGCGTTTCGCCGCCCTGCCGATGTTTTCTTCCTCGGCGACCGCGATAAAATACTTGATTTGACGGAAGTCCATGGGTCCGAGCCTCATTCTCGCTGGAATATTCATACCGACAAGGTATCAAATTTAGTCCGCAATGGTATTAGACAGTATGTTTTTTTCTCCTAGGCTGATCCATGGATGGTGACCGCGCCTCGCGACCGCGAGGCCAGTTCGGCCCCGCGGTCGCGGGGGAGGGAGAGCGGACGTCGATCCGAAGGCCAAGACCAAGAGAAAACAAAATATGGATGGGAGGAGTATAATCCATGGCAATGACAGGCGTTCTGCGTCCAGGGCACGCACAGGTTCGGGTGCTCGACCTGGAAAAGAGCATCACCTTTTACCGCGACGTGTTGGGTCTGGTGGAAACCGGCCGAGACAAACAAGGGCGTGTCTATTTCAAGTGCTGGGACGAACGGGACCACCACAGCTATATCATTCGCCAGGATGACAGGGCCGGGATTGATTTCTTCGCCTTCAAGGTGCTCGACAGCGCGACCCTGGACCGCCTGGAGTCCGACCTGAAGGCTTACGGCCTGGCCACGGAGCGGGTCCCCGCGGGAGACCTGATGGAGACGGGCGAGCGGGTCCGCTTTGAGTTGCCCTCCGGCCATTTGATCGAGCTTTACGCCGAGAAAACCGCCGTGGGCAATGGCTTGGGCCTGACCAACCCCGGCCCTTGGTCGAAAGACGCGGAACACGGGATCGCCCCGGTACGCCTGGACCATTCCCTGCTTTACGGGCCGAATATCGAGGGGGTCCGCAAGATTTTCATGGAGGTCCTGGGTTTCTTTCTGGTGGAGCGGGTCCTGACCCCCGAGGGGGACGCCAACGCCGCCATCTGGCTGTCCTGTTCCCACAAGGTGCACGACATCGCCTTCGCCGAATATCCGGAGCCGGGCAGGCTTCACCACTGCTCCTTCCTGCTGGACAGCTGGGAAAAAGTACAGCGGGCGGGCGATATCATGTCCATGAACGCGGTCTCCGTGGACATCGGCCCTACCCGCCACGGCATTACCCGGGGCAGCACGATCTACGCCTGGGATCCCTCGGGCAATCGCTTCGAGACCTTCATGGGCGGCTACCAACCCTATCCCGACTACGAAACCATCACCTGGACCTTCGACAACTTCGGTCAGGGCCTGGACTATCCCCAGAGGAAGCTCCACGAGACCTTCCTCACGGTCGTGACCTGACAGTGTGAGTGATGGGCTGGATGGCGAGGCTCCTCTGGAGACGCGATGTCCGGCGCGAGAACAGACAGATTGATTTGCGTGACCGCCGCGTCACGCAAATCAATCTAAGCCGCGTCCGACCCCACGGCGTCGCGCACCGTGGAGACCAGGGATCCGCGAAGAGTCTGGATGCCGTCGACGACCTCACCGGCGAGGTGCCTCACGCTGCTGGCCATCGCCTGGCTTTTAACGGCTTGCTCGGACACCCGGTTGATCCGACGGGACACGTCCTGGATCGCTTGGGTATTCTCCCCAACATTCGAAGCGATATGCTCCGTCACCGCGATCTGCTCATTGATGGCGGAGGCCACCATGGCCGAGATCTCGTCCACTTCGGCGATCGTGTGGTCGATCAAGGCCACGCGCTCCACGGCCGTTCGGGTCGCCGTGGCCACATTCGCGATTAAGGTGTTGATCTCGTCGGTGGACCGGGCCGTCAGGTTGGCGAGGGTCTTGACCTCGTTCGCCACCACGGCGAAGCCCTTGCCAGCATCACCCGCGCGGGCAGCCTCGATCGTGGCATTCAAGGCCAAAAGGTTGGTCTGGGCGGCCACGGTGCCAATCATGGTCGCCGCGTCGCCAATCCGGTCCACCGCGCCGGAGAGTTGCTTGATCACATCGCTGGCCTCGACACTCCGCTCCCGCGCCAGGCCCGTGGCCAAGGTGGATTTCTCCACCCGTTTGCCAATTTCCGAAAAAGAAAGACTGAGTTCCTCCGTCGCCCGCGTTACCGATTGGGCGCTGGCCAGGGCTTGATGGGCTGCGGACGCGACGGTCGCGGCGTCCGCGCTCACCACCCGTGCCGACTCCTCCATATCCTTGGCATTGTCGGCCATCTCGCCGGTCCGTAGGGACACGTCCGCGACGGCGCGCTCGGACTCTCCCTCGACCTTTCGCGCCATGGACAGAAGGCTGGCGCGGCGACGGACCTCATTTTCCTCCCTCTCGGCCTGTTGCCTTACCCGCATCGCCTCATTTTCCTGGGCGGAGGTTCGGAAGACACGAACCGCGTCCGCCATGCCCCCAATTTCGTCGGCCCGGTTCCGCATTCCGATCTCAAGGGTCACGTCGCCATTGGCCAGGCGACCCATGACGGTCCGGATATGGATGAGGGGTCGCAAGACCTGCGTGTGAAGCATCAACACGTTGAACAGGGCCAATACGATGAGAACCAAGGTTACCCCAATCAACACCATGACCATGTCACGCGCCCTGTCTCGGGCCAGCATCACCGCCTGACTTAAGGCACCCAAATCGCTTTTAGCACGGTCTCCGACCAAGGCTTGGACCGCGCTTAGGGCGTCCGACATGCGGGTGGCCGTTTCATCGAAGTGTCCCATCAAACGGTTGCCCTCTTCCGGTCCCCCTTTGATGTACGCCTTCGCCATCACCTGTCCCGCATCCACATAAGCGCTGAAGGGGTCGTCCAGAGCCGCCAGGGAGTGGACAATGTCCACCGCGCCGATCACGCTGGCCAGTCGAGAGGCCTCCGCCCGCTTCGTCCTAAATGCATCGGCGTATTTCAAAGCCAAGTCGATCCCGTCGTTCAACCCATCCCGACCCCGGGTCGCGGATATGTCGGTGAACCATTGTTGAACCTGGGCGACATCGAACCGCATGCCTTCCAGGGTCAGGCTCAAGGGGATGACAATCTCGCCCACGGCCTTTTGAGCGGCATCGACGATATCCAACTCGATCCGCTGGTTTTGAATTTGGGAAAGATTGACGGGGACGGAAACGGCCAAGGCCACCAAGACCAGCCCAGCGGCCAGCATGGCTTTCATTTTCACGGAGATGCGATCAAAGGCAAGCATCAAAAAAGTCCAACATTGGGCCACGGGAGTAGTGAAAAAAAAGTCCACCTCTTGTTGAAGAGACCACGTTCCCGGCGCGCGAAGAATTGATAATCGGAAACTGTTCTATTTAATTAAAAAAAAACCTCAAGAGATTTGATCAAATAGCCTGTTTGATCGCTGATAAAGCGAAAATTTATACAACAAAATATTGCACGGATGAAAAATTGCCCATGGTAAGAGAAAGATCGGTCTCCATCCAACCTAAAGGATGGAATTAGAAAGAAACTTTAGGGTCTTTTCGCCGAATCGGTAACGTCCCGTGGATACAGCCGACTGAACGCGCTGTCGGATAAGGTGGGACTTGGAAAGAAGCTAAAGAGACGTGGATCCGAAGAAAAAGGAAACCGCCTTGCGGCCACCCAGTTTACGAACAGAAGCCATTTTTCCCCAGGACGGGATACATCCCCGCTTACCCCCAGCGCGCCCCATCACGGAGCGGGATTCCAACGGAGATCCGACACCAATCAATCGCCCGGAGGGTGACGGGTGGATCCCTCTTCATACCAGCGATCCGCGAATGCCCCCATGGCCCGTGGTTCCTCGAGACCGGGACCGGGACCGAAGGGGCGCCGCCGTCAGGAGCGGTTCGCGTAGGGGTTCTTGGTGGCCCGGAACAGCAGCCGAATGGGTGTTCCGTCCATATCGAAGTCCTCCCGGAGACCGGTGATGAGGTAGCGTCGGTAGGATTCGGGCAGGTCGTCTGGCCGGGTCATGAACAACGCGAAGGTGGGCGGTCGGATCTTGGCCTGGGTGGCGAAGCGAATCCGCAGACGGCGGCCATGCTTGCCCATGGGGGGCGGATGGCGTTCCACCATGGCCTGAAGCCACCGATTGAGACGACTGGTGGCAACCCGGCGGTTCCACTTGCCATGAACCGTCAGAACCCCCTCCATCAATCGGTCCATCCCCTTCCCTTCCAGGGCGGAAATCGTCACCGTGGGAATGCCCCGCACCTGGGCGAGCGACGTCTGCAAACGGTCCGACAGACGCTGGAGGGACGCCTTGCGGTCCTCACAGACATCCCATTTGTTCAAGGCGATGACCAGGGCACGGCCTTCCTCGATCACCAACCGGGCGATGGTCAAGTCCTGCTTGTCCAGGACCATGTTGGAATCGAGCATCAAAACGCAGACCTCGGCGAGCCGAATAGCGTTCAGCGTGTCGGCGACCATCAGCTTTTCAAGGCTGTTTTCCACCCGGGCCCGCCGACGCATCCCCGCGGTATCCACCAGACGGAAGCGGCGCCCGCCCCACTGCCAATCCACCTCGATGGCGTCGCGGGTCACCCCCGCCTCCGGCCCGGTGACCACCCGCTCCTCGCCCAACAGACGGTTGATCAGGGTCGACTTGCCGGTGTTCGGACGACCGATAATGGCCAACTGGATCGGCCGTTCCCCCCGGGGATCCACCGCCTCGACGGCGAAATCCTCCTCCTCGCCCTCCCCTTCGGCGACCAGCGCGTCCAGGTCGAAATCCTCGGGTTCCAGCGCGTCGATATCGGCTTCGGCGAGGGCGGACGCCCGGACCTGGGCCCGGATCTCGGCCTCTTCCTGCTCAGCCAGGACTTGGACCCGGGCGGCGTCGGCCTCCTGCTTGGCCTCCTCGGCCATATGGGCGTCGTAGAACGGCAACAGGGCCTCGTAAAGCAGGGAAAGCCCTTCCCCATGTTCCGCGGAGAAGGGAACGGGAGTCCCCAGTCCCAGACCATAGGCTTCATACAGGCCCGGCTTCCCGGCTCCGCCCTCGCATTTGTTGGCGATCAGGATGACCGGAATGGGAGCCTTGCGCAGCAGATCGGCGAAATGGGCATCAAGCGGCGTAACCCCGGCCCGGGAGTCGATCAGCATCAGGGCCACGTCCGCCTCGCCAAGTGCGCGGTTGGTCTGCTGACGCATGCGTCCTTCCAGCATCTCCGGCCCGGCTTCTTCCAATCCGGCGGTATCGACCACTCGGATGGTCATGTCGGCGATGGTCCCCTTGCCTTCGCGCCGGTCCCGGGTCACCCCGGGCATGTCATGGACAATGGCCAACCGCCGCCCCACCAGGCGGTTGAACAGGGTGGACTTGCCCACATTGGGACGTCCGATGATGGCGACGGTCAGCATGCGATTTTCTCAGTTCCAAAAACAGCCTCGTGCGCCACCTCCGTCAAAAGAGTTATCCGCGGGTGCGCGAGGTCTTTAGTTTATGCATCAACTCTCCAACCTCCGGCTGAAGCCTTCGCTTGGGTCGATGCACGAAGGCGGCGGATCGACGTCCGCCGCCCAGAGAGGGAATACGCCGATGGAAAAGACAGGTCAGCGATAGGCGACCAGATCTCCATCGGTGGTCAGAAAATACAGGGTCCCATTGGCCACGATCGGCGCCGAGGCCATGGGATCGGGCAATTCGATACGACCCAAGACCCGTCCCGTATAGGGTGAAATCGCATAGACGTAGCCGTCGGAAGATCCCACGATCAATCGGTCGGAGGCGAGCACCGGCCCCGTCCAGACGATGGGATCGGACAACGCCTCCGGATTCTCCCAGCGCGGCAGGGGCGTGGTCCAAAGGACACCGCCGGTGGTGGCATTGATGGCCGCGACCTCCGCTTCCTCGCTGACCAGGAACAGCACGTTCCCCGCCAACCAAGGCTGCTGGGTTCCCGCCACCTTCAGGGTCCAGGCGCGGCCACCGGCGCGCAGATCCATGGCCGTCATCAGGCCGCTGTTGCCGATGACATAAAGGCGGTTGCCATCAATGACCGGATTGGCGCGGATGTCGCGCAGGGTTCCCACGGCGTCGGTCCGCCGGGCCGCGGTAACGGAATCGGTCCACACTTCCGCCCCGCTTTCCAGCCGCAGGGCGAACAGCTCGCCCGAGGAATAGGGCACCACGACGATTCCCTGGTCCACGGCCGCGGTCGGCGCGCCCAGCAGACTGGCCGTTTCCGGCGCGCCCGAATGGGACCAGAGGGCGTGACCATCCACCGCCGAAAGCGCGACGGTCTGATTGTCCACGGTCTGGACGATCACCCGGCCCGAATTAACCGCGGGAGCGGCCCGCATGGGAGCGTCGACGGCCACCCGCCACAGCTCCTGCCCCGTGTCGGCCCGTAGGGCGACGACCTTGGCGAAGCCGGTGGTGGCGAATACCCGTCCCCGGTCGAAGGCCAGACCGCCACCCAACAGGGCGCCGTCGTCTTCCTCCTCGTTGGAATCGGGCAACGCCACGGACCAGAGGCGTTCCCCGGTTTCCGCGTTGAAACCACGAACCGTGGCTTCCCGGTCCATGGTGAAAATCCGCCCGTCGGCCAGGACCGGCCCATTCAGCAAGCGATCACGCGACGCCTTGCCCGCGCCGATATCGGCGCGCCAGACCCGTTGCAGCGCATCGCCCACCACCATGTGCTGCATGGCGTGGTGGGAATACCCCCCATTCTGGGGCCAATCGGCGTTGGGCTCGGGGGCCGGAAGAACGACCTCTTCCTGGTCGCGAGTGGCTTGGGCGAGGCCCCGCTCCTGGCTCAGCACCGCGTCCCGTTGCCCGGGAAGCGGCGGTGCTTCCTCGGATCCAAACCAGGAATCAATGCCACAACCGCCCAGGCTCAACGCCAAACCAAGCCCAAGGACACCCCTGGCCAATCGCCGCGAGCCACGCCGCTTCACTACCGTCACCGACACCGTCATGCCCTAACCCTTTTCGCCTTGCCCGGTCGTTTCCGTTCCCGCTCCGCCATCGGAGTCCGAAGTCGGCGCCTTGGGGGACTCGCCCAGGGCGGACAGGATCTGAACGGCCCGCCGCCGGGAGTTTCCCGGTCCCTGGGGATCGTTGGCCAAGCCGCGCAGCAAATCAACCGCGGTCGCCTTGTCGCCCCGCTTCAGGGTGGAAATCGCCGCCATCTCTTCCGCCAGGGCACGCCAGGGGCCGGTTCCGGCCCGGGCCGAACTCAGCAGGCTGTCCACTTCCGCGGGGTCAAGGATCTCCATCCCCCGCATCACGGCCAGAACCCGACCGGCGTCACGGAACACGGGCTCGAGGTTTTCATCGTTGGCGATCTTCTTGTAGGCGGCCACCGCGTCCTCGACCTTGCCGTCCTTGGCCTGAACCTCCGCCCGGCGCAGGGCGGCCAGGGGCGCGTAGCCCGAGGCTCCGTTCCCGGCCACGGCCTCGAGGGCGGAAAGGGCGCCCTCCGTATCTCCCTTGGCGAGCAAGACCTGGGCGGCCTCGTACTGTTCCGCCGCGGCCGCCCGCGCGGAGGCCTGATAGGCCTTCCACCCTTGGGCACCCGCGACGATGGCCACGACTAAAATCGCGGCGCCGATGACAAGGCCACCGAACTGTTTCCAGAACGCGACCATTTTTTCGTGGCGCAGGTCCTCGTCGACCTCGCGGAACAGGGCTTCCTCTTGGGGATTGGGCTCGGAAGGCGGCTGGGCCACGCGTCTCTCCTACGTTGCGTTCTGAAATCCACCCCCTTCACCCTGAAACGGGTGAAGGGGCTTGGGGGGGTGCTCCGCCCCGGCGCGGACCTGAGCACGGATCAATGATAGTCTCGCGCGGGCCACCATAGCCAGGGGGCGCGGGAATGGCAATCGTATGGCGTGGGTCCGTGGCGGGATCATGGCGGCGAAACCTCAACGGCCTTTAGTGCCTGTTAATGCTTTTTGGGTTAGGATGTCCCTTCGGGTGATCGACCCGCCCTCGCCAAGCTGGCCAGAATGGCCGGCTCCGACTATCCCGGCATGGAAAGGATGCCTCCCATGATCCACCCGACTAGGGGCTCGAATATCCTCTTCCCCCTCCGGTCCCACGCGCGATTCGCGGCGGCGGGTGTGGCCCTGTGTCTGCTGTCCGGGTGCGGCATGGAGACGAATCCCCTGGTCACCGCGTCCAGCGCGATCGGTTGGTTCCCCACGCCCCTGATCGCCGCGGAAATTACCACCATGTCCCTGACCGGCAAGACCATGGTGGACAATGCCTACTCCCTCGCGTCCGGCAAGGACTGCAACACCATCCGGTACCTGGAGGGAAACTATTACTGTCGGGAACAACTGCCCAGCAATCAGGTCGTCGATACACGGTTGTACTGCTATCGGACTTTGGCCGATATTACCTGCTACGATCAACCACAACCCTACCAACGCAACCAACAGGTGGCGCCGTCCCTGATCAAGGTCGGTGCGCGGACCCAACGACTGGAAAACTAGAAACCTATCGGATCGAAGCGAAAGATTCGGGCCCTTAGGGCGGTCGTGGGATTGCTGAACCTGTCCTGAACCCTATCAGGGGGCCGCATGAACAAGGTTCTCAGGCTGATCGAACAACGGCGGGCCAACCCGTTCGTCCATTTCGACCGCCGGGAATTGGGCCAGCTTCTGACCCTTTATAGCCGACAGGTGGCCAAGGGGGTCTGGCGGGACTACGCCATCGACCATGGGGATACCACGGCCCTGTTCCATGTCTTCCGCCACGCGGGCGAACGCCCCCTGTTCTCCATCGTCAAAAAGCGAATCAAGGGCGGCCTGGACCCGATCCATTCCTACAGCCTCCATGCCGGCCCCCAGCGTCTGGCCCAAGGAGACAGCTTGATGGAAATCGCCGAACACCTTGAAAAGCCCTTGATGCCCCCGCGCTGGTAACGCTCCCCGAACCGGCGGGCGCCCAAATCCCGGTCCCCATCTTGCAAGCTCCCATCGGGGCCTCGTTGGAGGGGGCACACCCAAGGGTTTATCCCTTGGGAACACCGCCCACGGACCAATGGGAGGGGGGGACCTCGCGGATGACCACCCGAATGGTCTCCATGGGGGCGTCCAAGGTGCGGTTCACCGCCTCGGCGACCTCCTTCATCATGGCATCCTTCTTCTCCCGGGGGCGTCCTTCCATGATCGTCACTTCGACCAGGGGCATGGTGGTGTCTCCTTAACATTCGTGGGATCGCGGTAAAGGCCAGGCTGGCTCCACCGGATCGACGATTTTCGATGTTTTGAAAATTATCGCATTTTCCGGAAAATACCAGAACACCTCGGCCCCAGTGGCGCCACAACCAACCCAAGTCGCGGACAGATCCCCCGAAAGGTCGTAAAGAGAGTCTTGGAATAGTTGACTTTCCCGCGGGGTGGACAGGTCGGAGCCAGGGGGGTATACGCAATCTCACACCGCATTTTCCGTTCCCCCCCTGGTCCTAGGACCCGTGTCGCGGCGAACGGAATCGGACCGGCCACACCCCGAAGGATTGGGGCGCGGGTCACGGAGTCCGAACATGTCCAATTGAGCGGAGACATTCCCGTGACAGGGATCCGTTTCCCGCTCGCCGCTCTAGGGGGAGAGACCCACAATGAACGTTACCGGCAAGCTCTTGGGTATTCTGGCCATCGCCGTCGTTGGCCTGCTGTTCTATCTCAGCATTTACGTGGTGGGCATCACTGTCGCGCCAACTTTCTTGACCATCATGGGCTTCGCTGGCCTGGCCCTGACCGCGCTGCTGTTCGTGATTATTTTGGCCGTGACAAACGCCAAGACCGACGGTTAATGGGTCCCATCACCCGATGGGGTGACGGAATTTACGGGCCGTCCTTGAACGGACCAGGATGAAAAGACGCGCCGCTTTCCCTTGGAGGCGGCGCGTCATTCGTTCTGGTCCAGCCCGTATACCAAGTCCGAATCGTCAATTTTGTCCGGTTCTTCGTGAAGAAAGGGCACGCCGTGGAAAAACACGGTTCTTCTTCTTAAAATTTTTCTAAAAACTCAAGAAAACTCGGACATCCATAGCCTCCCTACCTGTGGATAACCTTGGGGAAAACATTGTGCGAACCACGCTTTCTCGCCGAGTCCCAGGCCATTAGAGGGTGAAAATTCACCGGGAAATACAACCCGCGCATTGACTTGCTCCGTCGCGTGAACCGCGACCAGAAATCAGCGGCGCGTTCGCGACGGATCCTCGATCCAAGACCCTTCGATGGATCTATATCCACAAAAATTAAGTGAATTTTTATCCGCGAGCCTTCGACATAATTTTATCCGCGAGCCTTCGACTCGATAAAATCCAACAGTGGCGCCCATTCGGCCCGATAGGGCTCCAATCGGGCGCCCGGTATGTCGAACAGACTGATCCCATCGGCCGCGGTATTGTTATAGTGCTGCGTGTCGCGCAGACGGGTGATCACCGGAAAACTCAGGTCCTCCAGAAACGTCTCCAAGCGGGACAGGGCCTTGGTGTTCAACCGCACCCGGTTGGCGATGAAGGCGACTTCCCGCTTGTTCTTGCGGATCTCCTTGATCTTTTCCAGATGACCAATGAACCGCCGGGTTCCGTCCTCGTCGAAAGCACCGGGCAAGACCGGCACCACCACCATGTCCGCCCGGTCCACGATCTCCTTCACGACCCCCTTGCCCATGGCCGCGGCCACGTCGACCACCAACCGGTCAATGGACTTAGGAATGGCATCATCTTTCGATAGGTTGATCCCCGTTATGGGGGCGGCACCCAAGGGCCGCCTCTCCAACCAAGAGAGGGCGCTTTGTTGGCGGTCCAAATCCGCGAGACCCGTGGTAAATCCCCGGGAGGCGAAGTTGGCGGCGAGGTGGGTGGCGACGGTGGTTTTTCCGCTGCCGCCCTTGGTGTTGGCGATTGCGATTACGAACATATCAAGGACTATAAGCGCACATATTGCGTCTGTCATGTGACAAATCCACCCGCGGCGGCTCCTTGTACAGCCCACGGCCGCTCCTTATACAGGCTGTCGAATCATCGCGTTGCCCATCCCTTCCCCCTCGGTTTAGACTGCAGGCCAAGCGGGAATTTTCCCGGACGGACGGACAAGCGGAGCATGTATGGACTTACCCTTGGGCCCAATTGACGGGGGCGCCTCCGAGACTCTCTTCAAAACCATTGTCGAGGCCCTGCCCATCGGCGCGGCGACCCTCCGCGAAGGCCGCATCATTCACGCCAACCCGGCCCTTTCCCGCCAATTCGGTCGTCCCCTGGAGAGCTTGCTTGGCGCGGAGTTCACCAACCTATTAACCCCCGGGGACGCCCAGGCCATCCAACGGGTGATCGCCGGGGCCAACGAATTGCATGGGGGTGTCCCCGTGCGTCGGGTCGTCCGGATCACCGACACGGACGACGTCACGCGGGTGCTCAGCCTCCGGTTCTCGCCGATCAGCAAGGAAGACCATCCCCTGCTTGTGGTGACGGCGCGCGACATTACCAGCCAGCACCAGGCCGAACGGAACCTGAAGGCCGCGGAAGCCAAATACCGGGGCATTTTTGAAAACGCCGTGGAAGGCATCTACCAGACCACGCCAGATGGCACCTACCTGAATGTCAATCCTTCCCTGGCTCGGATCTATGGTTTTTCCTCACCCGCCGAGATGATCGCCCATTTCACCGACATTGGCAGCCAGCTTTACGTCGACCCCTCTCGTCGGATCGAATTCAAACGCTTGATGCAAGAGGACGGCGAGGTCCTGGACTTCACCGCCGCGGTTCAACGTCGGGATGGCACATCCATCTGGATCACCGAGAACGCCCGTTGCATTCGCGGCCCCGAAGGGGAAGCTCTGTACTACGAAGGCACGGTGGAGGACATCACCGAATGGCGCCAATCCCAGGAAATGACCCGCCTGCTCGGCAGGGTCTTCAACAGCGTCGCCGAGGGCATCGTCATCCTGGAACGGGACCTCAGCGTGCGGACGGTCAACCCGGCCTTCGAAACCCTGACCGGCCTGGAACGGAAAGCCCTGGCAGGGAAACCCGCGCCGCTGTTCGCCAGTGGCCTACACGACTCGCACTTTCTCAATACGATCATCGGGGAGGTGAACGCCTCGGGCATTTGGCGGGGGGAGATCTGGGGTCAACGCAAGGAAGGGCCACCCTATAACGGGGAAATGACCGTCACCGCTGTCCGCGAGCGGTCGGGCGCTCCCACCCATTACGTCGTGGCCATTACCGACATCACCCAGCGCAAGCGGGACGAGGAGCATATCCGCTTTCAGGCCAATTTCGACATGTTGACCCACCTGCCCAACCGACACCTGATCATGGACCGGCTGGAACAGGCCATGCTTCTGGCCCAGCGGAACGACAATCGGGTCTGCGTCATGTTCCTGGACCTGGATCGCTTCAAGAACATTAACGACTCCTACGGCCATGCCGCGGGGGACGAGGTGCTGAAGCTGACGGCCCGGCGTCTGCGCAACTGCGTGCGGATATCCGATTCGGTCGGCCGTCTGGGTGGGGATGAATTCATCATCGTCCTGTCGAACCAGGAAGACGCGGATGCTGGATCCCAGGTCGCCGATAAGATCCTCGCGGTCCTCTCGGAACCGTTCCCCGTTGGTGGGACGGAGGTCTTTTGCATCCCCTCCATCGGCATCACCTACTACCCGGACCATGGCGACACGGCCGCGGACCTGCTGCGCAACGCCGATGTGGCCATGTATCACGCCAAATCCGGCGGAGATCTCCGCTACGCCATTTTCACCCCGGACATGGCCCAGCGATCACTCGCCCTCCTGACCATGGAAAACGACCTGCGCCATGCCCTCGCGCGGGAGGAGTTCGTACTCTATTTCCAGCCCAAGGTCCGCTCCGACGGGAAATTGATCGGGGCCGAGGCCCTGATCCGCTGGAACCATCCGGAGGTTGGCCTGATCAACCCCGCCGATTTCATTCCGCTGGCCGAGGAGTCTGGACTGATCATCCCCATGGGTCGCTGGACCCTGCGGGAGGCCTGCGTGCGCCTGATGGAATGGCGGAGCGAGGGGCTTCACCTGCCCAGCGTGTCGGTGAATGTCAGCCCCCGCCAGTTCCAGGACCACACCCTGGTCGACACCGTGCGGCAGACCCTTCTGGAAACGGGCATGGACCCCTCCAGCCTGGACCTGGAAATCACCGAAACCGTCATGACCGGGGACGTGGAACACGCCGTGGGCACCCTGCGTGCCCTGAAGGACCTGGGCATCACCTTGTCCATCGACGACTTCGGAACCGGCTATTCCTCTCTCAACTACCTGAAAACTTTTCCCATCGACACCCTGAAGATCGACCAAACCTTCATCCGCGACGTCTTGGAAAGCGGGAAGGACGCGGCCATCGTGTCGACGATCATCACCCTGGCCCAAAATCTGGGCTTCGAAGTGGTGGCCGAAGGGGTGGAGACCCAGGGGCAGGCCGCTTTCCTGACCTCGCGGGCCTGCGACAACTACCAGGGCTTCCTGTACGGCCGCCCCTTGCCACCAAAAGACTTCTCCCAGTATATGAGGAAACTTTTTGAGAAAACTTGATCTGAATGGGGCATGCGTTTCACCCCATGCCCCTTGGTATCAATCCTCGACCACGGCTGATTTTGCCTTGCTCACGGATTTCACGGTGTAGTTGGTCTTGCCCTGGCTTTCGAAGTAGATGCGCACCAACAGTTCCGCCACCAACCCCAGAAGGATGCACATCAGCCCGGTGATCACGCACATGGCGCTCAGAAGCGGCAATGGCGTCCGGTTGAGGTTGATCTCCTCGAAGATCTTCAGATAGAGCCCCCCCCCTAGGGACAGGAAGGATATCAGGAACAGCAGAAACCCCATGCCCCCGAAAATGTAGATGGGTTTGGTCTCATACTGGGTCAGAAACTTCACCACCATCAGGTCGAGCATCACCTTGAAGATACGGTTCAGGCCATATTTCGAGGTCCCCGCGGTCCGGGCGTGGTGGCGGACCGGCATTTCCGTGATCCGCGCCCCCTGCCAGCGCGCATAAATCGGCACGAACCGATGCATTTCCCCATAGAGGCGGAAGTCGGACAACACCTCCCGCCGGTAGGCCTTCAGGGTGCACCCATAGTCATTGAGTTCGACACCGGAGACCTTCGAGATGAGCCAATTGGCCACGGCGCTGGGCAGGTTGCGGGTCAGGGCGTCGTCCTGGCGATCCTTGCGCCAGCCCGAGACCACGTCATAGCCTTCGTCCAGTTTCGCCAGCAGGGCGCCGATATCCCGGGGGTCATTCTGCAAGTCTCCATCCATGGGAATGATGACATCCCCCTTGGAATGGTCAATCCCAGCCATGATCGCCGCGGTCTGCCCCGCGTTGCGCTTAAACGTGACCAGCATCAGCTCCGGGTATTGAGGCAGGAGGGATTCAAGGCGCTCGACGGTGCGGTCGCGGCTGCCATCGTCGACCATGATGACCTCGAAAGGACGATCCAGGTCGCGCAGGGCCGGAAACACGGCCTCGCAGAGGGGCTGGACGTTGTCCTCCTCGTTGTACAGAGGGATGACGACCGAGAGCAGGCTGTCGGCGGCCGCCGTGGTGGGCGAAGGGGTGGTCATTGTTCCTGTTCCTGACGTCCGTAATTGTCCACGAAACGCACGATGTCATCCTCGCCCAGATAGGCACCCGATTGCACTTCGATCAGATGCAAGGGCAGGATGCCCGGATTCTCCAGACGGTGGGTCGTGCCAAGGGGGATATAGGTGGATTCATTTTCCCGCAGCAGGAAGCTGTCCTCGCCGCGGGTGACCTTGGCCGTCCCCCGCACGACAATCCAATGTTCGGCCCGGTGGTGGTGCATTTGCAGGGACAGACAGGCGCCCGGCTTGACCACGATGTGCTTCACCTGATGCCGGTCCCCCATATGGATCCCCTGGTAGCTGCCCCATGGGCGGAAAACCAGCGTGTGGTGGGCCTGTTCGGTTCGGCCTTGGGCCTTTAGGATCTCCACCAAGGCTTTCACATCCTGGGCACGATCCAGGGGAGCGACCAGGGTGGCGTCGTCGGTGGCGATGACCAGCACGTCATCCATGCCGGCCACGGCGACCAGGGGACCCTCGGACCGCACGTAAGATCCGGACACATCATGGAGCAGGACATCCCCCCGGGTGACATTGCCCGCCCCATCCTTCTCGCCGATCTCCCAGAGGGCGGACCAGGCGCCCAGGTCGCTCCATCCGATATCCGAGGCGATGACCGCGGCCTTATCGGTGCGCTCCATCACCGCGTAGTCGAGGGAATCCCCCTTGATCGCCTCGAACAGAGCGCGGTCCAGCCGGGTGAAGTCAATGTCCGTCGTCGCCGCCTCCAGGGCCGCCCGGGTCCCTTCGAGGATTTCCGGGGCATGGCGTTCCATTTCAACGAGGAAGCTGTCCACCTGGAACAGGAACAAACCCCCATTCCAAAGGTAACCTCCCTGGGCGAGCATCCTTTCAGCGGTCGCGAGATCGGGCTTTTCCAGGAAGCGCTCGACCCTGTGCACCTTGCTTCCCTCGACCACGGCTTCGCCCATCTTGATGTAACCAAAGCCCGTTTCCGGTTTGTCCGGGACAATGCCGAACGTGACGATGCGCCCATCCAGGGCCGCGGGAACCGCGTCCATCACCGCCTGGCGGAAGACCTCCGGCTTGGCGATCACATGGTCCGACGGGGCAAGCAGCACCAAGGCACCGGGATGGGCCTCGCGCGCCAGCAGGGCGGCGGCGGCGGCGGCGGGGGCGGTGTTTCGGCCGACGGGCTCCAGGACGATGGCTTCCGGCTCCAGGCCGATGGCCCGGGCCTGTTCGGCCACCACGAAGCGATGCGCTTCGTTGCAGATCACCATTGGCCCGGTAAAGGGCACCCCGGACATGCGCGTCAATGTGTCTTGCAGCAGGCTGTCACCACTTGCGAGAGGCAGGAACTGCTTGGGATAGGCGCTGCGGGACATGGGCCACAGCCGCGTACCCGATCCTCCGGACAGGATGACGGGAACGATGGAGGGTCCTACGGCGTCGGCCATGGTCACGGCTCTCCATTCACCTTATTTGAAACCTGAACACGCCCCCGCGGATCCGCGGGGGCGATAGCTGGGGGGCGTCGGATCCGATTCCTCGGCTCCGCGCGTGGTGTGTCGCTTCTAATCCAAAGGAGAAGTCCGGGCAAGCACCCTGCCCCGCACAATAGCCCTACCCCACACAATAGGCGGAGAAAGCTCGGGCCAGATCCGTATCCCTCGCTCCGGCACGGAGGGCCAGGGTCAGAAGGGTTCGCGCCTTGGCGGTGGTCAACCACCCGCCCATGATCGCCCCCCGGGCGATCAGGTCCAATTCACTGCCCGGATAGCCATAGGTCCGACTCAGGGTCCCCCCATCCTCCACCCGGGTTGTGACAATCACCGGAATCCGCTCGATCAGAGACTCGACCCGGTCGGCCACCAGGACCGGGACATGACCTCCGCCCACGCCTTCCAACACCAGGCCGTCCAGGGGGCCCGCCGCCACCCGGTCGAGGAGGTCGGGATCATCGCCAGGCAAAGCCACCACCCGGGGCAAGGGAGTCTCCGGGGGAACGGAGCGCAGGACGAGGGGAGGCTCCGCGCTTCCGCACAGGGTCACCCCCTCCTCTCCGATCCACCCCAAGGCCCCCCGAGGTCTGGAGGCGAACCCCCCGATGGAGCGGGTGTGCACCTTGCGAACGAATCGGGCCCCATGGATCACCCCGGCCATGACCACCAGGACGCCCTGGCCCCGGGCCTGGGGATCCACGGCGACGCGAACCGAGTCAACCAGATTGACCGGGCCGTCCGCGCCAGGCAGGGACGCATTGCGCATCGCCCCCGTGACGACCACCGGAATCCCTTGGGCCGCCCCCAACAGGTCCAGGGCGAAGGCCGTGTCTTCCAGGGTGTCGGTGCCCTGAGTCACCACCACGGCGTCGACGCCGTCGGCCATGGCTTGGCCGATGGCCTTGGCCACCTCGACCCGGCTGGCGAGCGACATCTCGGCACTGGATAGGATGAAGGGAGAGGCCGTCTCGATCCGCGCCAAGGTCGCCAGGGCCGGAGCGGAGCGGACCAAATCCTCCGCCCCCATGGTCGGCTTGGCCCCCCGCCCATCCCCCCGGTCAATGCAGGCGATCGTCCCCCCCAAAGACAGGATTTTCACCCTGGGAAGGGAAACATCCTCCTGGGATGAAGACCATGCATTCTCTAATTGTCCCATGATTTCGGCCTTTTATGCTGCGATGCATATAAAAATTGCATCCAAATTTTCGTTGCCTGTTTTCTTATCGGAAATCGTCCCCATATGCCAATCCGCACGTCCCGCGAACGGGGCTCGCGACCGAAGAGACAGCCTGATTAGGCATATTTCAGACGATAATGGGGAGTACCTCGATGAATAAGATGATTGCGGCCCTGGCGGGCGTCGCCGCCGCCGGTATTTTCGCAACCGGTTCGGCCCAGGCCGCCGAGACCCTGGACGCCGTGAAGGGCCGCGGCGAGCTGGTCTGTGGTGTGTCCACCGGTCTGCCCGGTTTTTCTGTCCCCGATGACAAGGGCGCCTGGACCGGTATCGATGTCGACACCTGCCGCGCCGTCGCCGCCGCCGTCCTGGGCGACGCCAACAAGGTCAAGTTCGTTCCGCTGACCGCCAAGGAGCGCTTCACCGCCCTGCAGTCCGGCGAAATCGACATGCTGTCCCGGAACACCACCTGGACCGCCACCCGCGACACCTCCCTGGGCCTGAACTTCGCGGGCGTGAACTACTACGACGGCCAGGGCTTCATGGTCATGAAAAGCCTGGGCGTGAAAAGCGCGAAAGAATTGTCCGGCGCATCGGTCTGTATCCAATCAGGCACCACCACCGAGCTGAACCTGGCCGACTACTTCCGTCTGAATGGCATGGAATACAGCTCGGTCGTGTTCGACACCTCCGACCAGACCATCCAGGGCTTCGAAGCCGGGCGCTGCGATATGCTGACCTCCGACCAGTCCCAGCTCTACTCCCTGCGCACCAAGCTGCCCGATCCCTCCGCCGCCATGGTCCTGCCGGAAGTCATCTCCAAGGAGCCCCTCGGTCCCGTGGTCCGTCAGGGTGATGATGAGTGGTTCAACATCGTGAAGTGGTCCCTGTTCGCCATGGTCAACGCCGAGGAATTCGGCATCACCTCGGCCAACGTGGACGAGATGAAGGACAGCAAGGATCCCAACGTCGGTCGTCTGTTGGGCACCCAGGACGAGTTGGGTCCCCAGATGGGTCTGGACAAGGAATGGGCCTACAACATCGTCAAGCAGGTCGGCAACTACAGCGAAATGTTCGAGCGCACGGTCGGCATGGGGTCTCCGCTGGAAATCGCCCGGGGTCTGAACGCGCTGTGGAGCAACGGCGGCATCATGTATGCCCCGCCCGCCCGCTAAGGGACTTTAGGGATGCGGGGGGCCAGATCATCGGCCCCCCGTTTTCCGTTTAAGCGGATTTAGTTTAAGTTAATTTTTCACCGAAGGAGAATCCGGTGAGCAAAACACCCGAGGGGAGTGGCGGCGGCGCCCCCGTGGTCAAACCGCCCGCTTACCGGGATCCACGCGTGCGGGCCATCGCCTTTCAGGTGCTGACCGTCGTGGTCCTGGTCTGGTTCTTCTGGATGATTTTCCAGAACACCTTGCACAACATGGAAAGCCGAGGGATCACAACCGGCTTCGGATTCCTGGACCGGGCGGCCGGCTTCGGGATCCTGATGAGCCTGATCCCCTACGATGAAACGATGACCTACGGGCGAACCTTCATCGTCGGCTTGCTCAACACCTTGATGGTTTCCATCCTGGGCATCATCCTGGCCACCATTCTGGGCTTCCTGTTGGGCATTGCCCGCCTGTCCAAGAACTGGCTGATCGCCAAGATCGCCCTGGTTTACGTCGAGACCCTGCGCAACATCCCCCTGCTGCTGCAGATCTTCTTCTGGTACATCGCCGTCCTGCGCAGCCTGCCCTCGCCCAAGCAGAGCCTGGGGATCGGCACGTCGGCTTTCCTGAACAACCGGGGTCTTTATATCCCGGCCCCGGTGACGGAAAGCGGCTTCGGCGTGGTTCTTCTGGTCTTGGCCGCGGCCATCGTTGGCGTCTGGTTCATGGCGCGATGGGCCAAGGCCCGGCAGATGGCCACGGGCCAGCCCTTCCCCACGTTTCTGGCGGGCCTTGGGATCATCATCGGCGCGCCGCTTCTGACTTTCCTGGTCCTGGGCGTGCCCATGAGCCTGGATTATCCCGCGTTGAAGGGGTTCAACTTCATCGGCGGCACCCGGATCATTCCGGAACTGATGGCCCTGTTGACCGCCTTGACCATGTACACCGCGACCTTCATCGCCGAAATCGTGCGTTCGGGCATTCAGGCGGTCAGCCATGGCCAGACGGAGGCGGCCAATTCCCTGGGCCTGAAGACGGGCACCACCCTGCGCCTGATTGTCATTCCCCAGGCCATGCGGGTGATCATCCCGCCCCTGACCAGCCAGTATCTGAACCTGACCAAGAACTCGTCCCTGGCGACCGCCATCGGCTACCCCGACCTTGTCAGCGTGTTCATGGGCACGACCCTGAACCAGACCGGCCAGGCCGTCGAGATCGTCGCCATGACCATGGCCGTTTACCTTGCCATCAGCCTGATCATCTCGGGTCTGATGAACTGGTACAACAAGTCCATGGCCTTGAAGGAGCGCTGAACCCATGGCCGTTTTCGAACTCAAGGAAGCCCTGCCACCGCCCGCGCGCAGCGCCGGGGCGACGGGCTGGATCCGCGCCAACCTGCTGTCCTCGCCCCTCAACATCGCCCTGACCCTGCTGGGTGCCTATCTGATCCTCACCTTCCTGCCCCCCCTTCTGGACTGGGCGATCTTCAGCGCCGATTTCACCGGGGAAACCCAGGACGCCTGCGTGTCGGGGGGCGCCTGTTGGACCTTTATCACCAACCGCCTGCCTTTCTTCACCTACGGCTTCTATCCGGAACCCGAGCGCTGGAGGGTGAACATCGGGTTCCTTCTGCTCGCCGCGGTGATGATCCCGCAGTTCATCGAAAAGATCCCGGGCAAGCAGTGGATCGGCCTTTTTGGGCTGACAGGCCTGCCGATCCTTGTCGCGATCCTACTAAGCGGCGGGATTTTCGGGCTCGAGTCCGTGCCCACCGACAAGTGGGGCGGCCTGATGCTGACCCTGGTTCTGGCCTTTGTGGGCATCGTCGGGGCCCTGCCCATCGGGGTCGTGCTCGCCCTGGGGCGGCGCTCGCAGATGCCCATTGTCCGCATCGTCTGCACCACCTTCATCGAGCTATGGCGAGGCGTGCCGCTGATCTCGGTGCTGTTCATGGCCTCGGTGATGCTGCCCCTGTTCTTGCCGGAAGGCGTGAGCTTCGACAAGCTGCTTCGGGCCCTGATCGGTATCACCATGTTCCAGTCGGCCTATATGGCCGAAGTGATCCGGGGAGGACTTCAAGCCATCCCCCGAGGTCAGTACGAAGCCGCTTCGGCCTTGGGTCTCGGCTATTGGCGCTCGATGGGGTTGATCATCCTGCCCCAGGCGTTGAAGCTGGTGATCCCGGGCATCGTGAACACCTTCATCTCCCTGTTCAAGGACACCACCCTGGTGCTCATCATCGGTCTGTTCGACATCCTGCAGACCGTGAACTCCTCCATCGTCGACCCCTCGTGGAACAACGTCGCCACGGAAGGGTATGTTTTCGCCGCCTTCAGCTTCTGGGTCTTCTGTTTCAGTATGTCCCGCTACAGCCAGGCCCTGGAACGCAAGCTGCACACCGGCCACAAGAGGTAAGCCATGTCCGAAACCGTCACCGAAGACGAAATCCGCTCCCACCATGACCACCTCGGACACGAGGTTGGCCGGGACGTGGTTATCCAGATCGAACAGATGAACAAATGGTACGGGGATTTCCACGTGCTGCGCGACGTGGACCTGACCGTGCACCGGGGTGAGCGGATTGTCATCTGCGGCCCTTCGGGGTCGGGCAAGTCCACGACCATCCGCTGCATCAACCGGCTGGAAGAGCACCAGCAGGGTCGTATCCTGGTCGATGGGGTGGAACTGAACAACGATGTGAAGAACATTGAAGCCATCCGCCGCGAGGTTGGCATGGTCTTCCAGCACTTCAACCTGTTCCCCCACTTGACCGTCCTCGAGAACTGCGTGCTCGCCCCCATCTGGGTCCGCAAGGAGCCCCGTAAGGAGGCCGAGGAGCGGGCCATGCAATTGCTCGAGCGGGTGAAGATCCCCGACCAGGCCAAGAAGTACCCGGGGCAGCTGTCCGGCGGTCAGCAGCAGCGGGTGGCCATTGCTCGGTCACTGTGCATGCAGCCCAAGATCATGCTGTTCGACGAGCCGACCAGTGCCTTGGATCCGGAAATGATCAAGGAAGTGCTGGACACCATGGTGACCCTGGCCGAGGAAGGCATGACCATGCTCTGCGTGACCCACGAAATGGGCTTCGCGAAGACCGTGGCGGACCGGGTGATCTTCATGGACCGGGGCCAGATCGTGGAGGAGAACGAACCCCACGCATTCTTCAATACCCCCCAGAACGAGCGGACCAAGCTGTTCCTCAGTCAGATATTGGCGCACTGACGAAGGGGGGACCCCACATCGGTCCTTTTGCCCTCCGGCCCCAGTGGTCGGAGGGCATTTTCCTAGCCCGTGGTCTCACCCAATTCCAGGCCCGAGCCTGAACAGGGAAGTCCACCAGCCCGCCCGACAGGCCCGCCCTACTCCGCCCCCCTATTCAGACTGCCGGACGGTCCGCAGGAACGAGTCCACCTGCTTGCGCATGTCGCTGGCCTGCCGGACCAGTGTTTCCGCTGTTGTCAGAAGTCGATCGGCCGTTCCTCCCGTTTCCTTGGCTTCGCTGTTCACCTCGTCAAGCCGACGGCTGTCCGCGTCGGTTCCGTCGGAGACTTCCGCGATGCGCTGGACGATGTTTTGGGTGGATTGGTCCTGGGCCTCCACGGACTGGGCGACCCGTTCGGCGATGGCCTCGATCTCCCGGATGATGGTCTCGACACCCTGGATCACATCCACCGCCGCGGTCGTGGCTTGCTGCATCTCGCCAATCTGATCACTGATTTCCTGGGTGGCGCGGGCCGTCTGATTGGCCAAGGTCTTGACCTCGTTGGCCACCACCGCGAAACCCTTGCCCGCCTCGCCAGCCCGCGCCGCCTCGATCGTCGCGTTCAGGGCCAGCAGGTTGGTCTGGGAGGCGATATCGTTGATCAACCGCACCACCTCGCCGATGTTCTGGGCCGACCCGTTCAGGTGAACGATATCCTCGTTCGCCTTGCTGGTTCGGCTCACGGCCTCCCGGGCCGATCGCAGGGATTGGGCCGTCTGGCTGGCGATATCCCGGATGGAATCCGACAGGGCCGCCGCCGCCTCGGACACGCCCCGAGCGTTGTCTTTCGCGGAAAGAGCCGAAGACGCAACCAATTCGGCATTGTGGGACGTCTTCGCCGCCGACCCCGACACCCCGCGCGCCGCGCCCTGCAAATCCTCCGCCGAGGAGGACACGGACGCGACCACCGTGGTCACCGAGGCCTCGAAGCCATCGGCCAACCGGTTCATTTCCTCCCGCCGCCTCGTCCTGGCCCGTTCCTCCGCCTCGGCGGCCTCCCGGCGCAGGCTTTCCACTTGCCGGGCATTGTCGCGGAACACGCGGACCGCGCCGCTGATCATCCCGACCTCGTCCCGTTTGCCCGTTTCCTTGACCTCCACATCCAGATCCCCGTCGGCCAGCCGCTGGATGCTTTCGGTAAGGGGGCGGAGAGGCGCGATCGCCCGCATGATCCACAACACGAACCCGCCGCCGAGCAGCAGGGCCAGGGCCGTCAACAGGATCATTTGCAGTTGGAAATCCGTGGAGATGCTCCGCGCATGGTCCGTCAGCGCCCCATTGCGCTCTTCCTCGTAGTCGATGAAGGCATTAATCCGCTTCAGCCACTCGACAATCTCTGGACGCGCCTTTTCCAGCAAGAGAGTCCGAGCCCCGTCGCCATCCCCCTTTTGACGCAGGTCGATGACCTGCTTCATATGGGGCAGCGCAATTCCCTCGATCTCCTTGATGGAGCGAAGGATCCTGCGCTCCTCCGGCTCGACGGTCGTGGGATCGGACAGCATCGCGTCCATGCGCGTGGCCGAGTCGACATAGTCCTTGGCCAGCTTTTCGATCAAGGTCAGGGTCGCGGTCAATTCGGGACCATCCGGCAGAAGGACGACATCCCGCAGGGCGATACCCCTGTCGTGGACACTGCCCCTGAAGTTGATCGCATAGCGTTGTCTCACGCTATTGACGTCATTGATCACGTTGAGATCCTGGTCGATCTGACGCACCTGGACGACTCCGATCCCCGACAACAGGATCATGAGAGCGAACAAAATCGCGAACCCCGCCGCGACCCGGGTCTGAATGCTCGAGGTGCTTGATGTTTGCATGGTCGACATCTCCAAAATAGGATGCCGATATAAGGGTGCCCCCCAACGGATAGCTAGCACGCGACTTTGAAATATTCTGTTTCGTGTCGGGAGAGAGGGGGGTTTCAGCAGCGACCGCGAGGCACGACGGACGGGAAACACAGACTTATGTCATTGATAGAAAACGATAGTTCCCGTTAGACACCCAAAAACTCACTCCTTGGCCGAGAAAGAAATTTCCTTTGGCGAGACAGCCCCCCCCGTCCACATCATTCCGATACAAATACATTTTTAGGAAAAACTTCCCCATTCGCGTCGATGGCGTCTCCCCCGATTCCCCTCGATTCCCGCCAATATAAAGGAACGTTTAGAGCATTCTTTGAATCGAAAGAATACGCATAAAATCAACTTTCTAGAGCGCGACGTGGTGATCAAATGGGGCCCCGACCTCTCCCCGTTTGATCCCGACCCGCCTTGGTGCACGGAGCCATGACGTCATCCAAGGCGCCGGTGCACCAGGAAGTTCTTAAGGCGCGCCCACCATCTCGGTGATCGCTTCCTCCAAGGGAACAGTGATCGCCACGATCTCGTTATCATCCAGGAACCGCAGTTCGTTGCGGGTCAGGTCGTCGGTGATGACCGCGTAATGGGGTCCCTTGGACCGCTTCATGATCTGCTTGGCATAGGTCCGCAACATCTGGTCGTAGAAGCGACAGCCAAGGAAGACAAAGCCCCGGTCCTCCCGGATGTCCTTCACCCGCTGGGGAATCGGCGTTTGGATGTCGATCTCCGTCAGCACCTCGACGTAATCACTGTCACTGACCAACAGGTCGCAGGAGGGCCAGGACGCGCCGTGGGGTTTGTACAGCACCGTCTTCCAACCGTTGACCGCATCCACACCCACCTCGGTGCCGGTGGCGTCGAAGGCCTTGTAGTAGCGATCCTCGCCAATGGCGTTGCGGGTGCCGCCCTGGAGCTGTCCCCAATCATTCCGCCCCTTCAGGGCTTCGGACTGGGTGGCGTCGTACCACGTGTCGACGATCATCGGCAGGTCTTGCAGGCTGGCCAGCCAGGTTTGCAGGGCACCCGGGGCCGGAACCGGCCTGAAAATCTCCTCCATCATGCGCACCAGGGTGATCCGGTGGCGGTTGGTCTCGATGTATTGGGCCGAGGCCCAGAGATTATTGCGGATGCGTCCGGGCACGCCAACCTTCTGGGTCAGCCGCTCCACAAGACCCCGCGTGGAGGTGGGAACGGGGCATTCCGCCTCGCCGACCTCCAGAACACCGGGACCGAGGTAGGGGATCAGCACCCCACCGGTGATGCCCTTGGCCACGGTCCCCAGGAGGGACGTTGCTTCGGTAAGGGACGTCATGGACAAGGAGGTCATCAGAATCAATCCTCTCCGCTGGAGATCTTCCGGGCTTCGACGGTAATGGGAAGACGGGTATCGGCGTCCATTTCGGGCATTTGGAAGACCCAGCCGTTGGCCAGCTTGGCCCAACCGCCCCATAGACTCTCGTTTTCCATCTCGACGATCATTTCCTCCATGTCCTTCTTCGCGACATAAGCTTCATAGCCATCGGGCTTCTTGCGGATCATCACTTTCATTGGTCTTCGTCCTCCACTTTCTCGAGTTCCCGGGAGCGCATGCCAACCAGTTTTCCGGTATCAACGAAATCGACACCGAAAATGTAATAGCGCTGCAGGAACGTCCCGATGGAGTTCACGTATCCCACGTCGCCCTTTCGAACCAGCACTTCGCCGATCTCGGCGCCGGGGTAGGTTCCGTCATTCTTGATATGTTTGGTGGAGCGGACCTTGGTTCCGTAGTCAAAGACCGGATCACGATCCAGCTCGGTCAAATCGAACATGGCGGGAGGCGCGACATCGGACATGGGGGATCACTCCGGCTGCTTGAGGGGGATGATCGAAGCCTGGGGACCGCGTGTCCGCACGACCTCGCGCACCAGGTCCTCGGTATCGTCTTGCATCATCGCCAAAAGTCCGGCGTCGATGCGTTCGGCGACCTGATGTCGGACCCGGATATCCGGATCTCGGGCCAGAGCGCCCAATTGTTCGGGTTCCAGACGACGGGCCACCTCGATCCGCACATCCGGGTCCTCGTCCCAGACCATGGTCAGCAGCCAATCGTTGCCGATGCGCCGGGCCACCTGTCGGCGCACCTGGGGATCGGGATCGCGGATCATCAGGGCCAACATGCCGGGGTTCAACCGACGGGCCACCGTGACACGGACGTAGTAGTCGGGGTCGTCGGTGAGCGGCACCAAGTCCCCGTCTTCCAGACGGTTGGCCACCCCCACCCGAACCTTGGGGTCGGGGTCGGCGCGCAGCTTGAGGATCTGCGCCCGGGGCAAGCGTTGGGACACCATCCAACGCACTTCCGGATCGATATCCTCGATCATCGCGGGCAGCTTGAAGACATTGGCGTAGCGGGCGGCCAGGGCCCGCGCCTCGAAATAGGGATGGCTCAGGTAGCCATCGGACAGGTCCGGGTTGGTTCGGAAAAAGGCGTCGATGATCCGGGCTCGCCGGTCCTGGACGCAGACGCGCCCCTTGACGCAATCGCCCTCGACCTTCAGGTCCGCGTGGGGGCAGGTCGCGCAGTCAATGGCGCGTCCTTGCCAATCAAGGCGGTCACCGCCCCTTGTATCGCACGTCACTCCCATGGGACTTCCCCCCTGTCAGGCTTCTCATCCGTCCGGGCTCCCCCTTGTTTCCGAGCACGCGGGATTGGACATAAGCCTGCCGCGGATTTCCGCGTGTGATCGAGAAGGTCCGGAACCGACTGGTCTCCCCCAAGCTCCAGTCGGCCCCGGGAACCCGCGCGCCAATTAAGCCGGAACGCAGGCGTCGGTCGGGCACACACCCACGCATTTCGGCGAGTCACCGTCGCATTCGGTGCACATCTTCGGATTGATGATGTAGGTGTCGCCCTTCATGGAAATGGCGGCATTGGGGCACTCGAATTCGCAAGCGCCACAGACGGTGCAGGAACCAGCTTCGATCTTCAGGGCCATGTCTCTTACTCCTTCAACTCAGTGTCTTTAGATGGATCAAGGGTGATGCCGGGTCGGACCCACACCGCCCCGGGGTGTCCGTGATGGGGTTAGGCGATGGCCTTCCCCTCCGACGGCGCGAAGGCGTCGATCCCGGCCCATTCGGCATACCAAGCACCGATGGCGGTCTCGATGTACTCAAGCTTGTAGTCCTCGCGGACGTCCAGGCCGGCATCTTCCAGAACCTTGCGGGGACCGCCGCCGACCTTGGCGGTCATCACCACATGCACGCCCTGGAGAGCATCCACGATGGCGGGCCAGACCTCCTTGTTGTCAAAGCCGCCGACGCAGTATTTGTCCGGCAGGCGCCGGTGGCCGGAGAAGCGAACACCCTTGGCGTCGACTTCGTAGACCTGGAATTCGGTGACCTTGCCGAAGTGAGCGTTGATCCGCGCGGCCCCCTTGGTGGTGATCGCCACGAAGCGGGTCGGAGCGACATCGGCCACGGCCTGGGCCAGGCCTTCCTTGGCCTTGCGGGCCGCGGCCTGACGGTCGGCCCGTTCGGCCTCCACATAGGTCCGGTATTCCTCCCGCTTGGAGGTGTCGACGGTGATCTGCTCCGGAAGTTTATCCATGGTGAATTCCTGCCCGCGATCCTCGCCCAGCAGACCGACGGCGTCGGCGCGGCACTGGCGGCAGTGCTTCATCAGGTTGGCGCCGCCGGACAGTTCGTCCTGCAGGTCCTTCAACTCGGCCGGGGTGGGGCCACGCTGTCCGGTCAGACCATATTGGGTGCCATGCTCGGCTTCGGAAATCAGCGGCATGATGTTGTGGAGGAACGCGCCCTTGGCCTTGACGACCTTATTCACGTCCTTCAGGTGCGCGTCGTTGACGCCGGGGATCATCACCGAGTTGATCTTCACCAGGATCCCCCGGGCCACCAACCCCTCAAGGCCTTCCATCTGACGGTCCAACAGGATCTTGGCGCCTTCGACACCGGTGTAGCGGGTGCCGTTGAAATAGACCCAGGGGTAGATCTTCGCGCCGATCTCCGGGTCCAGGCAGTTCAGGGTGATGGTGACATGGTCGATATTGTGCTTGGCCAGTTCGTCCAGGTGGTCGGGCAGAGCCAAACCGTTGGTCGAAATGCAGTACTTCAGGTCCGGCAGGTGCTCCTCGACCAGCTTGAAGGTCTCGAAGGTCTTGCGCCAGTCGAACAGGCTGTCACCGGGGCCAGCGATGCCCAGAACGGAAAGCTGGGGGACCTCGTTGGAGACGGCGATGACCTTGCGGGCGGCCTGCTCCGGCGTCAGGCGCTCGGAGACCACGCCGGGACGGCTCTCGTTGGCGCAGTCGTACTTCCGGTTGCAATAGTTGCACTGAATGTTACAGGCCGGAGCGACGGACACGTGCATGCGGGCGAAGAAATGGTGTGCTTCTTCCGAATAGCAGGGGTGGTCCTTGACCTTCTCCCAGACCTCGGGAGGCATGTCGTCGGGACCGGAGGAGTCACCGCAACGTCCCTCGGTGGAACATCCGCCGGAGGCGGCGATATCGCGCAGTTCGGCGGTATCCGAGACGCTGGAAATGCTGTCCAGGGAAATGACCTGTTGCGACACGATCCCTCTCCTTCTTCCGTTGGCGCCCCGCGAGGCGGCTGACTGGGAAGAGGATAAGCAAGGATGATGCCAAACTATATTTTCTTTAAAATCAGAGGCCTATGGATTTGTCGCCTCTGTCGGACTTCCGACAATTGTGCGCTTGTCGACATCAGGCTTGGTTCGACGTTCCCTCTTGCCGGATGACTTGACCGCTGGAATACGACAACGCCGCCCTTCCGAAAAGGCGGCGTTTTAGATCAAGTATCTAGAGAACGAGCCCCGAGTTCACATGCGCTTCAGCGGAATGTCGTATTTCTTCAGGGCATAGCCAATCTGCCGCGGGGTCATCCCCAGCAAGCGCCCCGCCTTGGCCTGGACCCATCCGGCCCTTTCCATGGCCAGGAGCAGCCGATCCTTTTCATTCAAGCCGGGATCATTCACGTCTCCAGCGGCCGCGCCCTGGTCTTGGAAGCCGCCCCAATCGTCCATCGGGTCGGCGAGCGGCGCCGACGGCGCGGGGTAAACGGGTGGGGGCATGGAGGGTCGGGAGGCTGGAGGCCGGGCCGCGGATTGGGGCGCCCCCGGAGGCGGATTTTCCCAGGCGGAGCCAAAATTGTCGGGCACATCCAGTTCCGTCACCGGCGCCAATCCTCCGATGGATTTCCCGGGACCCCGTCGGGACCAGAGAGTCGCCGACAGGCATTGGTCGTTGTGGCAGGACAGACCCAGTTCCTGAATGACATCATTCTGGGCCAGGGTCGCCGCCCGGAAGACGCAGTTTTCAAGCTCCCGGACATTGCCGGGGAACTTGCAGCAGCTCATGACCTCGAGCGCGCCGTCGGAGAAGCGCAGTCCCCGGGCATTCTCCTCGTTGAATTTGTCGAGGAAGAACTGGGCGAGAAGGGGAACGTCTTCCTTCCGCTCGCGCAGGGCCGGCAGGAAGATGGGGACCACGTTGATCCGGAAATAGAGGTCGGCCCGGAATTCCCCGCGGGCCACGGCGTCTTCAAGGTCCTTATTGGTGGCCGCGATCAGGCGGACATCCACCTTGATGGTCTTGTTCCCGCCAACCCGCTCCAACTCCCCTTCCTGTAGAACGCGCAGCAGCTTGGCCTGGAACTGGGGGGAGACCTCGCCGATTTCATCAAGGAAGAGCGTCCCCCCCGTGGCCATCTCGAACCGCCCCTTGCGGTCGGATGTGGCGCCGGTGAAAGCACCCTTTTCATGGCCGAACAGTTCGGATTCCAGCAAGGTTTCCGTCAGCGCCGCGCAATTGACCTTCACGAAAGGCTTGTCGGCCCGGGGGCTGAGGAAGTGGACGGCCTTGGCGATCAATTCCTTGCCCGTACCGCTTTCCCCACGCAGCAGGACCGTGGCGCGGGATGGCGCCACCTGCCGCACCTGGGCGGACACTTTCATCATGGCGCCGGAATGACCGATCACGTTGTCCAGACCCGCCGCGGCGAACTTGCCGGTTTCCGGACGGGGGATGGCCTTTTCCAGGCGGGCCTTTTCCAGAATCAGGCGTTCCCGGTCGGCCGCCACCTTGTGTTCCAAGCTCACCGCCTGGCCGATCAGGTTGGCCACCATTGTCAGGAAGCGGACATCATGTTCGAACTTGAAGCTGTTGGTTCCGTCCCGATGGCGTTCGATGGACAGGGTTCCGAAGGGCTTGCCGATGGTCTTCAGGGGCACGCAGATCAGGGACTGGACCTCGTCCTCCATCACATCGGCGCCAGCGGCGTAGCGGGTGAACTGGGGATCATCGGCCAGGGAGTGGATGATCACCGGCATGGCCGTACCGATCACCTGCTGGGCCAGGGCCAGGGGGAAGCTTTCGTCCCCCTCCTGGGCGCGGCGCAGGGACATGCCCGCCACCGCGATCACTTCCAGGTCGCCATGGTCCTCGCGCAGGGTCACGCCCCCCCGGCGCATCTGCAGGTAGGACGACAGGATGTTCAGGACATCATGAATGGACTTTTCGAGATTGAGCGTGGACCCCAGGATCTTGCTGATCTCGTAGATGGTGATCAAGGGCAGGGAGTTATCGACACTCCCTTCCCGGGTCTGGGACCGGCTGTTCGTGATGTTCACCGTTTCGGGCATTTCGGTTGTCCTCGAGTCCCTAGAGCTGGTCGACCTCCTCGGCGAAAAGGAGTGTCATCCGAGCCGCCCCCTCTCCCCCGTCCGGAGAGCGGCTATTCCCTGGCTTCCGCCTGAGCGGTCAAGCCGGGTGCCATTGATGGCCCGATTTCATGGACGTTTCCTGATTGGACATTCGACGATGTCCTTGATCCACCCACACTAGCGTATTTTGTAGGCAACGCAACATCGACCCCGACAAATCCGCATTCAAATCGAACAAAAGTCCCGGTTTCGGTCCCTCCGACCCATCGATTATTCGGCCGGCCCCCCGTTCCGCAAACAGAGCAGGACCGAATCGACCCCGGGCATGGAGCGCAGCCGTTGGGCCAGATGGCGCGCCGTTCCATCGCCCAACCCGACCACCTGGACATCCAGAACAAGCTGGTCACCCTCCAGGATCGACACCATGCGGCTGGGCACTAATCCCCGCTTGGACAACTGCCCGACCACCCGCTCCAGCAGGCCCGGCTCCGCGTCGGCTTGGATCGCCAGACAATGGGTCCCCCCGTTCCGCGAAGAGGGCTCGTCTTCCGCCGCTCCGATAAGGGGGCGGACAGGGGTATGGGCCTCGGTTGGCGAGGGGTTGGTCATGGAAAAGCCGGTCATGGGATACGCTCCTTTCCCTGGACCGGCCGGTTGGGGCGGGGTACGCCCTTACGGTTTCACCGGGGTCCAAGCCCGGGCATCTCGGCCCGAGATCCATCATCCGAAATCCGGCGGCGGGAGTCCCTCCCTCCTGACCGGCACCAAACGGCATAAGCCCGACCCTCCTTAGAGGACCGGGTTTGTAATTCGCCGAATGGCCTGTCGAATGTTGGTGCGCATGCGTTTACTTTTGCATTCGGCCCGTCCCAGGTCAAGGACGATTGATGGTTTTGGGTCAGGACTGGGCATCCCGGGCCTTTTCGATCTTTGCCCGGTAGCCGGGCAAGCTCAACCCGAAGGCCAGGGCCGAGCCTCGGACGGCGAAGGTGACCAGGAAGGAAACGGTCATGGCCACCAACTGCGAAAGTCCCAGGGCGTCGACCCCCAGGTAGGCGAACGCCCCGGCCACGCAGGCGGTGATATAGATTTCCCGCTGGAGGATCAGGCTGGGTTCGTTGGCGATCACATCGCGGACGATCCCGCCGAAACTGGAAGTCATCACCCCCATGAGCACGGCGACGGAGACGCTGGCCCCGGCATCCAGCCCCACCTTGGTTCCCACCGCGGTGTAGAAAGCCACCCCCACGGCATCGGCCCACAACAGGGCGGTCAGGCGGGAGTTGAGGCGGTGGGCCACCAGCCAGGTGGCCATGCCCACGACGACGCAGACCACCAGATAGCGGGGTTCGCGCACCCAAAAGACCGGCGACAGGCCCAACACCAGGTCGCGAAAGGTTCCTCCGCCAATGCCCGTGACCGTGGCCATCAGGGCGAAACCGACGATGTCCATGCCCTTGCGGGCGGCCACCAGGGCGCCGGAAATGGCGAAGACGACGAGACCGAAGGTATCAAGCCAGAACAGCGGCGTTTCGATGGCCATGGGCGGAGGAGCCTAGAGCAGAAAAAAAGGGGGAGGACCGGAGGAGCCCCACATGGCCCCTCGGCTCCGTGCCGTCAAGGCGAAACGGTCCTATTTTCGGGCGAAGGATTCCCCATTGCCCAGCCGCAGGGCGGCGCGTTGGCCCCAGGCGGCGGCCTCGGCCGGGCCACGCACCCCGTCAACCACCTGACGGACCATCTCGCCGATCAAGCCCGACGTCAGGATCCGCGCGGCCTCGTCGTTGGGGCGGCCCTCCACCTGGGCCAGGGAACGCATGTTGTCCAGGGCGACCACGATATGGTCCACGGTCGCGCGCCCCCAGCGGGCGAAGACCCCCATGGGATCCCGCAGGAAAGCCTCCTGGACCGCCATGTCCCGCAAGACTGGCATCATGCCACCCGGGGCCTTGTGCATCCAATTGATCAGAACATCGTCCCGGAACAGGAAGCGCACCAGCCGTGTCACCGCCGCGGCCTTGGCCCGGGTCGCGGGATAGGGGATCCCCAGCGCCATGGTGACGCCAAAGGCCGCGACGGAGGACTCGTGCAAGGAGGGAATCATCCCGGTGTTGGGCAACAGCTCCGGATTGAAGACCGCTCCGGGCAGCTCCGGGAAATTCCGGTTGGTCAAGGACCCAGCCGCGGCGCTGGACAGGGCCAAGTCGTCCATGATGTGCGTGGAATAAAACATCATCGCCAAGCGGTCCTGGAAATAGTAGTCCCGCCCCGTCGGCGTCATATGTCCCGGCGGCCCGGTCCGGGCCAGATCCCGGTAAAAGGTAAGGGCGCGGGCCATTTCCGGCGTATCGATGGTCACTCCCTTTTTCCCGTCGATCAGGGCGACGCCCATGACCAGGGCGATCTGGGAGAAAACCTGGGTCGTGTAGGCGTCGCCCGCGGTTCCCAGCAGCAACCCATACCGACCCCTGTCCGGATCCCCGAGGGCCTGGGCCGCGGCCAGCAGGTCGACCAGATTGTCCGGCGGCGCGAGCCCCGCCTCGGCGAACCAATCGGCGCGGTACCATACCCCCTGGAGCCAGGCGTAATAGGGAATGGCGACCTGCCCTTGCCCCCGGGCATCGTCCAACAGCCTCAGAGGTCCCCGATAGAATCGATCCCGGCCTATCCGATCGATGAGTTGTCCCGCCATGAAGCCATCAAGGATCCCCTCCCGACCCAGAGCCAGCAGGGCCTCGGTCGGCGCCAGGAGCAGTTGGGGCTCCTCCCCGGCCCGCCAGGCGGCGCGCAACCGGTCGACCACCCCGCTTTCGTCCATGGAGACCAATTGGACCGTCAGATCCGGATTGAGGGCCATGAAGGCATTGAGCAGGTACGCCGTTCCCGCGACGAAGTCCGGGGCGGTTTCCGAGACCCAGAAGGTCAGGGTTTCCGCCCGAAGACTGGCGGTGGGCCAAAGCAGGCAGCCCAACCCCAGCAGGCCCCCCACCAGCATCCCCCGGACTCCGGCGCGCCCCCCCCTATTTCTTTCCAGACTACTTCGTCGTGACATCCAACACCCCGTCCCAATCATGCGATGGCGGCTTGTCCAGGAACACCTGGGCGCGCTCCAGCAACAGCGCACCCGGCCGGTCCCCCGGATGGGCCGCCAAAAAGGTTTCCAGGGCCGGAACCGCCCGCGCCCAATCCTGCCCATCAAAGGGCACCCGGGCCTCCCGCCAATCGGCGATCAGGGCCAGGGACTCGGCATCGGCCATCAGGGGATCCCCCCCGACACCGGCTCGGGGGTCGCTCAGTCCAATCAAGGCATGGACCCGGGTGGGTCGCGACACGCCCTTGGGCCGAACCAAATCCAGGGGCCGGGTCACGAACCCCTCGCCCGCCCGGTCCAGGGTGTCTTGACTGATCAGAATGCGTGTCCCGTAGATCTTGTTCAGCCCCTCCAGGCGGGAGGCCAGATTCACCGCGGCCCCCATGGCGGTATAATCCATGCGGTCGACCGATCCCACATAGCCCACCACGGCCTCGCCCGTGTGGAGGCCGATCCGGGTGACCATGGGCGTTTCCCCCTCCTCCTCCAGGGTGGCGTTGAGGCGGGCCACGACAAACGTCACCTCCAGGGCGGCGAAGCAGGCGCGGCGGGCGTGCTCTTGGTCGGCCGTGGGCGCGTTCCAGAAGGCCATGACGGCATCACCGATATACTTGTCGATGGTGCCTCCGCACTCCTCAAGAACCGCGCCAACCGCCTGGAAGTAGTCCGAGATCCGTCGGGTCAGCACCTCTGGATCAAGGGTTTCGGAAAAGTCCGTGAATCCGGCGATATCACTGAAGAACAGGGTCAGTTCCCGGCGTTCTCCCCCCAGTTCCGGCGCCAATCCGCTCTGGACGATGCGTCGGACCATGGCCCGGGGTACGAACCGGCCAAAGCTGCGCAGGCTGGTCTTCATGGTGTCCAGCGACTGGGCGAGCGCCCGAATTTCCTTGATGCGGGAGCGGACCACCACGGGATTTGCCAAATCGAACCGCTGGATCGTCTCGGTCTCGCCGATCAGGGCCTCGATGGGGCGGCTGACCCGGCGGGACATCCACAGGATGATCGGCACGGACAGGACGAAGAGCACCAGGGAGACGAGGGCCGCGTTCCGGCCATTGCGGGCGATGGGGCCGAGGATCTCGTCCACGGGAACCAGGGCGGCCATGTATTCGGGCCGATCGAAGGCCTGGGGCAGGGGCGCCACCCGGGCCAAATACTCCCCCTCGTCCGTATGCAGACGCAGGGTTCGGGGCTCCCGGGCGGGGTTCGTCTTCACGGCCATGTACAGGGCCTTGAGGGCCGGATCGCCGATCTGATTCAGGTGGAGGGGCATGACCTCCCCCGACCCCCGGCGCCGAATGCCCGAGGCCACGAGGTCCGCGTCGGGATGGCCGGTCAGGATGCCCCCTTCGGTAAACATCACCACCTTGCTGTTCGCGCTGAAGGATTGGGCGGCGAGGAAGCGGGACATGGATCCAAGGGTGACATCCGCGCCGAAGACTCCGGGGATGGGACCGTCGAACCGCTGGGACAGGGTGTACCCCAATTCATTGACATAGGCGAAGTAGTAGAGGGGGCTGCGCACCAGACCTTCGGATTCGCGGGCATTGCGGAACCAGACCCGGGTCCGGGGATCGAAGTCTGGATCCCGCTCCACCCGCGATCCCACGGTCACCCGGTCGCCATTCAGGTAGCGCCACAGGCCCACCGCTTTCCCGGCGCGGTCCCGGATCAGGCGGAAGATGGCGAAGCGCGCCCCCTCCGGTGCCGCCAGGGCGACCCGCTTGCGCTCATCGCCGGGGGGCAGGGAGAAGATGATATAGGTGTCGCCATCCCCATACCCCATATAGACCGCCGAGATCTGGGGATGGACTTCCAAGGAGCGGGTCAACAGGGCCGTCGCCGGATGGGGACCCAGGTCGGGCTTGTCGGCGAGGCTTTCCAGATAGGGGGACATGCGCCCCAGGGCATAGAGGGGTTCGTTGATAAGCTGGGCGCGTTCGATGACCTTGCCGCTGACCTCGGTCAGCAGAACCTCCGCCTGGACGAGGGCCGCCTCGGCGTTGCTCTGGTAGTTGTACCAGACGATGACCCCGGTGAGCGCCGCCAGGACCGCCAGGAACAAAAGGAAGATGGTGATCTGGAGGGGAACGACTCCCTTCCACCGGAAAGCATCCACGGATTAGCCCCACATAACGATACCGTTACAACTTGAGATACCCACCCTAGCCGAAGGCGTACATCCTGTGAAGACTGAAAGCGGCCTCTCGCGGTTAACCCGGGGGGTCGGGAGGGAAACCGGCCATTGGCCGGTGGGCCGCGGCCCACACCCGCCCGGGGGACGACCCGTCCTCCGGACCCCTGGCGGGGGAGACAATCCCGCCGCTCCGACCGGAGAGCAAGCATTGGCCAGATCGCGGTCGAACGCTTTCTGATCACCACCCGCTGATTAAGGTGGTGGGTGACTGCCTTGGGCCGGGAGGGGACGTTGACGTTGATTTACGTCAACGTCGCCCATGCGGACCTAGCGGTCGTTCCACTTCGCGAATTGCAAGTCATCTCAATGTCGCGATTAATCGCTTCGATGTCTCCGCCTCAGAGTTTTTCGGCCAGCTTGGCGAGTTGGTCCAGGGTACTGCCCCAGCCTTCGTCGAAGCCCATTTCCTCGTGCTTTCGACTATCTTCAGGGTTCTTGTGAAGAGCTCGGGCGATGTATCGCGTGCCGCCGCCTTCGTCTTCCATTGTGATGATCGAGGTCAACGTCAGCCAGGGTTCGGCGGGCTCCCAACCTTCTTTCAGCGCTGTCGTGAACACGATCCGCTCCTCCTGAAGAATTTCGAGAAAGCACCCTTCCACGTGGGGCTTGAATGGGCCGCCGTCTTCGCTCATCAGGGTTTCGAAGCCACCACCGGGCTTGAGGTCCATCTTCTCCACCCGACAAACGATCGGGGCGGGTATCCACCATTGCTCGAATTTCCTGGGATCCGCCCATGCCTGCCAGACTGCGGAGCGCGGGGCATTAATCAGTCTGGAAACAGTCAGTTCGTTACTCGCCGTCATTGCTCATCTCCGATTAAGTGCTGTCGTTCGACAAAGGCGGCCAAGCGGTCCGTCCGGCCCTGCCAGACAGCACGCTGTTCGCTTAGCCAATCCTCGGCGGCAATCAGCCGTGCCGGTACGAGGCGACAGATCCGAACCCGTCCGATCTTCTCCGAACCGATCAATCCACTGGCTTCCAGCACCTTCACATGCTTCAGGAACGACGGGAGGCCCATATCGAACGGCTCCGCGAGTTCCTTGACGGAGGCAGATCCTTCAATCAGCCGCGCGATCACGGCGCGGCGGGTCGGATCGGCAAGAGCGTGGAAGGCTGTATCGAGTGCCGCTTGATAGTTTTCCATGTGGCCAACCATAAAGAAAGTTGGCTGAATGGCAAACTATTGTTGCCACCACGTCATTCACGATCTCGCTGCGTCCGACCGCGTTGGGCTCTAAGCTGACGTTCGTCGCAATGTTCTCGAACGTCCGAAATGGGCGCCAAGCAGCCCCCCCCCCTCACCTACAAAAATCGAACGGAGGACCTGGGAGGCCTCGGCCTCCCAGCGGGGGAATGGGGGCGGCGCCCCCAATGCCGCCTGTCGCCAGCCTCCCCTTACCGAACGTCGATATCCAACCCCAGGTCCAAGCTCGGCGCGCTGTGGGTCAGCCAGCCCACGCTGATCACGTCCACCCCCGTCGCCGCGATGGCCGGAGCGGTCTCGCGCGTCACGCCGCCGGAGGCCTCCAAGATCACCGGCGCCTTGGCCGTCGTCCGGGTCAGGGCCACGGCCTCGCGCAGCAGGTCCGGGGCCATGTTGTCGAGCAGGACCACATCCGGCCCGGCCGCCAGGGCCTCGGCGAGTTGGGCCAGGGTGTCGACCTCCACTTCCACCTTCACAAGATGACCGACGAAGGCCCGGGCGCGGGCGATGGCCTCGGTCACGGATCCGGCCACCGCGATGTGGTTGTCCTTGATCAACACCGCGTCATCCAGCCCATACCGGTGGCTGGATCCGCCCCCCGCGCGCACGGCGTATTTCTCCAGACCGCGCAGGCCCGGCGTAGTCTTGCGCGTGCAGGTGATGCGCACCGGATGGGGCCGCACCGCCGCCACCAGTTCGGCGGTCGCCGTGGCGATGCCCGATAGGTGACCGGCGAAGTTCAGCGCCACCCGCTCCGCCGAGAGGATCGCCCGGGCCGGGCCGGACAGGGTCATCACGTCGTCTCCCGGCGCCAGCACCGCCCCCTCCCCCTTGTGGACCACGTAGGTCACCGAGGGGTCCATCAGGCGGAAGGCCAGGACGGCGGCCTCCACCCCCGCGGCGACGCCGGGTTTTCTCGCGCGCATGACGGCGGTCGCCTGGGCGTCGGCGGGGATCACGGCCTCGGTCGTGATGTCGCCCCGGCGGCCCAGGTCCTCGGCCAGGGCGGCGCGGACGATGGGCTCGAGCAGCAGGGCGGGAAAGGGCGCCAAGGGGAGAAGAGGAGAGGAGGAGGTCATGCTTCCCGCGCTTTCATGGGGGAGTGGGTCGGCGCGCCCAGGCTGTCGAGCACCCCGGTCAGGGTCAGGCGGGAGGAGCGGGCCTCGGGAGCGGTGTCCGGGAAATCCAGGCGCAGGTGGGCGCCCCGGCTCTCCCGCCGCTCCAGGGCGGCCTGGGTGATCATCAGGGCGAGCAGCGACAGATCACTCCCCCCCTGTTCGGCGATCCGGGCGAGCAGCGCCTCCCGGGCCGTTTCCAGCCCCCGGGCCTCGCGGACCACGCCCAGGTGGGCGTCCATCAGATGGCGGACCGGCGCCGGAGCGGGCTCTTCCACCGCGGCATCCACCAGCCCGGCGGAGCGGGCGGAGCGGGGCGCGGAGGTGGCGCGCAGGGCCTCGGACAAGCGCCGGGCGAGCACCACGGCCTCGATCAGGGAGTTGCTCGCCAGGCGATTGGCGCCGTGGAGGCCGGTGGCCGCGACCTCGCCACAGGCCCAAAGGCCCGGGACCGAAGTCCGCCCCCGGTCGTCCACGGCCAGACCGCCCATGTGGTAGTGGGCCGCCGGGCGCACGGGGATAGGCTCGCGGGCCGGGTCCAGGCCATGGGCTTGGCAATGGCCATGGACCGTCGGGAAATGGAGAGCAAAGCGGTCTCCCAGGGCGGCGCGGGCGTCAAGGAACACTTGGCCGCCCCGGGCGATCTCCGCCCCCACGGCCCGGGCCACCACATCACGGGGCGCCAGATCCCCGCCGGGCGTTCCCGCCATCAGGGGAGAGCCCTCCGCGGTGATCAGGGTCGCGCCCTCGCCGCGCAGGGCCTCCGACGCCAGGGGCAGGGAGCCGGGGCCCAAGGCTTCGAAGCGGAGGGTTTCGGACCCCGGCCCCTCGGTCCCCACGGCGATGGCGGTGGGGTGGAACTGGACGAACTCAATATCCCGCAGGACCGCCCCGGCCCGGGCGCCGAGCATCAACCCCGCCCCCCGGGAGGAAATCGGATTGGTGGTGGAGGCGAAGAGCCCCCCGACCCCGCCCGTGGCCAGAACGACGGCCCGAGCGGCCACGGTTTCCGTCCGCCCGCTCCCGTCGCGGACCACGGCGCCGGTCACCCGCTCGCCGTCACGGGTCAGGCCAACGACGGAGACGCCATCCCGCGGGGTGATCCAGGGCGCGTCGACCACTATCCGGCCAAGGGCGGCGAGAATCCGCGCGCCGGAGCCGTCTCCCCCCGCGTGGAGGACCCGACGGCGGGAATGTCCAGCCTCCAGGGCCAGGGCAAACCGCCCGTCGCTTCCCCGGTCAAAGACGGTGCCCCAGGCTTCCAGGGCGGCGATGGCCCCGGGCGCGCCTTGGGTGATCAAGCGGGCGACATCGGCGTCGGTCAGACCGCCTCCCACCGCCAGGGTGTCCCGGGCATGGAGGGCCGGGGCGTCATCGGCGCCCATGGCCGCGGCGATCCCCCCTTGCGCCCATTCCGTCGAGCCTCCGGTCCCCAGGGGGGAGGCGCTCAGAAGGGTGACCGGCAGGGGCGCCAGGGACAGGGCCGTGGCGAGACCGGCGATGCCGCCGCCCACGACCAACACCCGATCCTTGCCCCCTTGGGTGAGAGGACGCCGGGTCCTCTCTCGCGGTCCGGGCATGTCAGCGCCCCACCGCGAGCATGCGCTCGACGGCCAGACGGGCGCGGTCGGCGACGGTGGGGTCGATGGTGACTTCCGGCGCCAGGGTCTCCAGGGCCTTGCGGATCTTGGCGAGCGTGATCCGCTTCATGTGGGGGCAAAGGTTGCAGGGGCGGACAAACTCCACTTCGGGCGCCTGGGCGGCGACGTTGTCGCTCATGGAGCATTCGGTGACCATCAACACCTTGCGACCCGAGAGGCCCTTGGCCCGGGTGATCATCTGCTCGGTGGAGCCAACGAAGTCCGAGGCCTCGATCACATCCGGGGGGCATTCCGGGTGGGCGATGACCACCAGACCGTCGTGGGCCGCGCGGAACTGGGTGATTTCATCGCCGGTGAAGCGCTCGTGGACCTCGCAATGGCCGGTCCAGGGGATGATCTCCACCTTGGTTTGGGTCTGGACATAGGCCGCCAGATATTCATCGGGCAGCATGAGGACCCGGTCGACACCCAGGCTCTCCACCACCTTCACGGCGTTGCCCGAGGTGCAGCAAATGTCGGATTCGGCCTTCACTTCGGCGGAGGTGTTCACATAGGTGACGACGGGCACGCCGGGGTATTGGGCGCGGAGCTGGCGGATATCCGCCGCCGTGATCGATTCGGCCAGGGAGCATCCGGCCTCCATGTCGGGCATCAGGACCGTCTTGTCCGGGTTCACGAGCTTGGCGGTTTCGGCCATGAAGTGGACCCCGGCCATGACGATCACCTTGGCGTCGACCGCCTGGGCCTTGCGGGCGAGCGCCAGGGAGTCACCGACGATGTCGGAGACACCATGGTAGATGTCCGGCGTCTGGTAGTTATGGGCGAGGATGACCGCGTCCCGGACTGCCTTGAGGCGCTCGATCTCGGCGATTTCCGCCGAAAGGGCGGGCCATTCCAGCGCCGTGACCCGCTCGCGCGGGGCGGCCAGACGATCCCCGTCCCTGCCCGGTCCAAAGCGTCCCTCGAAACCCATCGCCGTCTCCTTATGCTCTTTTAGAGCATTTATAAGGTCAAAATGAGGCGGAACACTTGCCCGCCCGTTATGCACAATGTGAGTATAAATAGAGGGTGCTGTCAAGGGAGGACATCGAGAGCCTGACAGGCCATTCTTGGTCCAGAGACTGGTCCAGACTCCTCATGACAGTCCCCAAGGATAGGAAAATTCCAAGGGAGATATCCGCAGCCGATGCGAAAGGGCGACTGACCGATCTGGTACGCCGGGCCGAAGCTGGAGAGGATGTCGGTCTGACCAGACACGGGCAGGCCGTGACTCGCCTGCTCCCCGTGAAAGCCGCGGCCGACGGGACGGCTCGCCGGGCCTTGATGGACAGGGGTCGCGCTTCCGCGGCGCGAAAGGTCCCCCCTGGACCGAGCGCGGCCCGCAGCCAGGACATGCTTACGATCGGGGTGGTTTGCCCGAATGATCGCGGTGGACACCTGGGCCCCCATGGTGATCCTCCTCGACGAACCCTTGGCAATTGTTCGCATTGCCCGGCTGTCTTCCGTGGCGTGGCTCGTCATTTCAGCGGGAACCGTGGCGATTGCTTCGCCTACACCCTGGCGAAGGGGCTCAATTGCCCCCTGCTCTTCGCTGGCGAGGATTTTTCCAGAGCGGATGTCGGAAGCGCTCTATAGCCGCCTTGGAGCGATCCCTCCTCACGCCCCTGGTCGGGCCTTCAGCCGCACCCCGGACGAGGGCCGCTCCTGGCGGATCTCGGGCCGAAAGCGCATCAATTTCGCCGGGCGGCCTCCGGTCTCGGAAAAAACCTCGCCGGTTTCCTCCACCAATTGGTTCTGCTCCACCAGCCGCCGGAAATTCTGCTTGTGCAGCCCCGCCCCCGCCAGGGCCTCCGCCGTGCGTTGGAGGTGCAACAGGGTAAAACTCTCCGGCATCAGTTCGAACAGCACCGGCCGATACTTGATCTTGGCCCGCAACCGCCCCGCCGCCGTCGCCAGGATCCGCCGGTGGTCCGCGGCCATGGGCCGTCCGCCCAGTTCCCGCACCGCCTCGGGCACGGGCAGATGGGCGTCGGCCCAGGCTTCGGGAATGACCCGCGCCTCGTACAGCAGTTCATAGCGCTCAAGACAGCGTTCCTCGTCCCAGGGCTGACCCTCCAAACCAAAAGCCAGAGCGACCCGACTCAGGCGGTCCTTGCGGGCATGGCGGTCGGACTCTCCCCGCGCCCAGGCCCCCAGGCGGGTCGCCAAAACCGAGCGTTCCGCGGCGTCCTGGTCACGCCGGTCCTCCCAGGGGAGGTAGTCGTACCAGGAGCGCCAAATGGCCTCCATGGCGCCCGCCTCCTCCGCGTTCCCGCCGCCCCCTTTTCCACCATCTCCTTTTCCGCCAACAAGACCCGCCTCCCGGGTCAGGGCCAGATAGGCCAGGGACAGCGCGCGCGCATCGGGGCGCCGGTCCTCCACCAGGGTGCGGTCCCGGTCGCCGAAGGTGTACAGCTGCTCCACATGGCCCAGGCGCAGGCGGGTTTGATGCTCCACCCAGGACCGCAGGCCCGCTTGCAGGGTCCGGTGCTCCTCGCGCAGGGGGCCGGAGGGAAACCAATCCGCGGCCACATCGGGCCGCCGGACCACCAGCACGCGCGGGTCCGCGGCGGTCACCGCGACGATGACCGCCGTCAAATCCACGGTAACAGTGCTGGCCCCCTGGGACACCCTCTTCCCCCCGTTCCTCGCAGACCGTGACAGTACACCACCCTCGGGAAACCGCCAATCCCACCCCGTCTTCGACAGGGTTCCCCGGCAGGCCCGCGTTTCAAGAGGCTCCAGATTGTCACCAAACCACAACGGAACCGTCACGAGATGGTTATCACCCACCTGTACCTTGTGCCTTCCTCTGGAGGGTACCTTTGGTGCCTCCCCTTTTCGTCCCATCAACCGGAGCCCCATTCCATGCGACAGATTCGGTCCACGCTTCTAGGTTCGGTCGCGGTCGGCCTGATGGCCGCTGGCGCCGCCCAGGCCGCCGACGGTCCCTATTTCAACCGCGTCGCCACCTATCCCGTGTACGCCAACCTGCCCGAGGGCACCGACCCCGCCACGGAAACCGTGGCCGAGATCATCACCGTCACCAAGGACGGCATGACCCTAATTCACACCGACAGCCCGGGCGAGGCCCTGGGTTTCGTCGACATCACCGATCCCGCCAAGCCCCAGGGCAAGGGCCGGGTCGACCTGGGGGGCGAACCCACCTCCGTTACCGTGGTCGGGGGGTATGCCCTGGTCGGCGTGAACACCTCCGAGAGCTATGTGAAGCCCTCGGGCCATGTGGCCGTGGTCGACGTCAAGGACCAAAAGATCGTCGCCACCTGTGACATGGCTGGCCAGCCGGACTCCGTGGCCGCCAGCCCCGACGGCGCCTTCCTGGCCGTGGCCATCGAGAACGAGCGGGACGAAGAGCTGAACGACGGCGAGATTCCCCAAATGCCCGCCGGTCACGTCGACATCCTGGACCTGGACGACAAGGGCATGCCCACCAATTGCGACGCCGCGCGCAAGGTCGAGATGACCGGACTGGCGGAGATCGCCCCCACCGATCCCGAGCCCGAGTTCGTGGACATCAACGCCAAGAACGTCGCCGTGGTGACCCTGCAGGAGAACAACCACTTGGCCCTGATCGACCTGGCCACGGGCGAGGTCATCAAACACTTCTCGGCGGGCACCTCCTCGGTCAAGGGGATCCCCTCCAATAAGGCCCGGCTGATCAACGGTGACGGCGAGATCACCGACCTGCCCCGCGAACCCGACTCGGTTGCCTGGATCGACAACACGCGTTTCGTCACCGCCAACGAAGGGGACTACAAGGGCGGTACCCGGGGCTTCACCATCTGGAACATGGAGGGCGAGATCGAATACGACAGCGGTGCGTCCATGGAACACCTGGGCATGCGCGTCGGCCACTATCCGGCCAAGCGCGCCAGCAAGAAAGGGGTCGAGATCGAAGGCGCCGAATTCGGCCTGTTCGGCGACACCCCGCTGTTCTTCGTGAACGCCGAGCGGGCCAACTTCGTGGCCGTTTTCAAGGATATGGGTCCGGGCAAAGCCCCCACCTACCTGCAGGTCCTGCCCACCAACCCCAACCCGGAAGGCACCCTGGCCATTCCCTCGCGGAACCTGTTCGTCGCCGCCACGGAGAATGACAACGCCGAGGATGGCGTGCGTGCCACCATCGGCATCTTCGAGCGTGGCGCCGCGGAAGCGGCCTACCCCATGATTGTCTCCGCCGATGACGCCGCCACCGGCGCCCCCATCGGCTGGGGCGCCCTGTCCGGCGCCGTGGGCGACCCCACGGACGCCACGATCCTGCATGTGGTATCCGACAGCTTCTATGACACCGCGCGGATCTTCACCATGGACATCTCCAAGTCCCCCGCGGTGATCACCGACTTCGTCGAGCTGAGCGGCGGCGCCGCCCCGAAATACGACCTGGAAGGCATCACCATGCGGAAGGGGGGCGGCTACTGGGTGGTGTCCGAAGGCAACGACGAAAAGAAAATGGACAACCTGCTGATCGCGGTCGCCAAGGATGGCGCCATCGAACAGGAGATCAAGCTGCCCGAGGCCGTCGCCTCCCAGATCAAGCGCTTCGGCTTCGAGGGCGTGGCCAGCTACATGGACGGCGACAAGGAAAAAGTCGTCGTGGCCTTCCAGCGGGAATGGCGGGATGACCCCAAGGGCATGGTTAAGATCGGCGTCTACGATCCGGCCTCCGGAAACTGGGGCTTCGTCCACTATCCCCTGGACACCCCCGAGAACAAGGCCGGAGGCTGGCTTGGCCTGTCGGAAATCACCCTGATCGGTGGCACCACCTTCGCCGTGATCGAACGGGACAACAAGGGCGGTCCCGACGCGGTCCTGAAGCAAGTCACCGTGATTTCCCTGGACACCGTCACCCCGGCCCCCGCCGGGTCGGAATTGCCGGTGGTCAAGAAGGTCGTCGCCCTCGACCTGTTGCCCGCCATGGCCGCGACCATGGGCTATACCCCGGACAAGGTGGAAAGTCTGGCCATCACCAAGGACGGCCAGATGATCGCCCTGACCGATAACGATGGCGTGGACGACTCCAGCGGCGAAAGCCAGTTGCTGCGCCTGGGTCCGGTCACCCAGATCAGCAAGTAACACCTAAGGACGATGAGGCGGGCCTTTCGGACCTCGGTATAAAATCGGCCTTCCGTATGGCGCCTGATCCCTGGCCACCATCCGAAGACCCGCCATTTGATTAAATCGATCCATCCCCCATCATCAAATCCCCACGCGCCCGGCCCATTGGACCGGGCGCGCCTTTTGCCGAAATGGGGATTGTGTCCAACCTGAGACAATTGCGAAACGAGACCGTCCATGCCAGTCTAACGACGATATATCTGCCCGCCCCTTACTCGGATCCATCCATGTCGCTTCGCTTGAAGGTCGCATTCCTCTCCGCCGCCCTTCTTGCCTGCCTCACGGCGGTTCTCGCCGGTGTTCTCTGGGTGGTCGTCCGCCCCACATTCGAGAATATCGAGCAGGTCCATGCCTTGGAACGCATGGCGACGGTCCAGGCATCCCTGGCGGGCGAGAGAGAAAGTCTGCAACGGTTGGCCGTGAATTGGGCAAGCTGGGACGACATGTATGATTACGTCCTGACCCGCGACACCGAATTCAAGACTTCCAATCTGGTTCTTTCCACGTTCGCGGACTCGGAACTGCATTACGTCGCCATCCTGGACACGGAGGGGCGAACCATTTGGTCGATCACCCTGGACCAAACCCTGAAAAGTTCCCTGGACACTGGCCTGGACAGCGTGACCGGCGACCTGCCTCCGACCTCCCTTCTGATGCGTGCGCTCACCACCTCCGGGGGAATTACGGGCTTGGTTCCCTCGCCCCAGGGACCGCTCCTGGCCTCGGCCCAGCCCATTTTGACCAGTGAGGATGAAGGTCCCGCCCGGGGTGTTCTGATCATGGCCCGGCGGCTGGACTACATCATGAGCGACCACATTCCCCGGTACTCCGGGGTTGCTGTCGATCTGCGGCTGACCGGCGAGGCCGGAGTAAGCCCCGGAGGTGATCAGACGACTCTGGGCGGACAAGTGCTCGCCTTGATGGCGCCCGGCTCCAAGGGACAAATCGTCGAAGGCATCGGCGGCACGGCCAGGGATGTTACCGTGGCGACCCGCCTGAACGGTCTGGATGGCGCGCCCTTGGCCGTCGCGTTGGTCACCTTGGCGAAACGGGTCGAGCCACCGGGCATGAACGCCATCCATCTGGCCATCCTGGTCGCCCTGGTCGGGGGTTTGGTGATCATTCTGGCATTTTGGTACGCGACAAAGCGCATTATCCTGGATCCCCTCGGACTCCTGGAGCGGCATATCACCGACATTACCCGGACCGGCGACCTGAACACGCCCCTGATTCTGGATCGTTCCGATGAAATCGGCGCCTTGGCCCGGTCCTTCGAGACGATGCGCGGGCGAATCCGCTACCTCGTTCACAACGACCCCTTGACGGGCCTCCCGAATAGGGACCTGTTCCTGACCCTGGCCGAACGCTCCCTGACCCTGGCCCGGGAAGATGGCGGATTGGTGGCCGTCGCCTTCATCGACATCGATCGGTTCAAGACCATCAATGACAGCCTGGGCCAGGAAAGCGGTGATGCCTTGCTGTCCACCGTCGCCCGCCGCCTTTCCGCCATCGCCGGAAAGAGCGATCTGGTCGCCCGCTACGGTGGGGATGAGTTCCTCATGCTCCTCTGCGGGTTGGAAACCCCCCTCTCGGCCCGGGATATGGCCAGCCGTCTGATCGGCGCCTTCGAACACCCCTTCTCCATCGGCGACCAGAGCATCTACGTCACCGCGAGCCTGGGCCTGGGTCTGTTCCCCCGGGACAGCGACGACCTGGCGACGCTGATCAGCCACGCCAACGCCGCCATGAACCACGCCAAGGCCCTCGGTCGAAACAATTTCCAATTCTTCGATGGCGAGGTGAACACCCGCGCCCGGGAAATCCTGGCCATGGAAGGCTCGCTCCGCCAGGCACTGACGGAGGATCGGCTGGAACTGCGCTATCAGCCTCAGGTGGACGCCAGCACTGGCCGCCTGATCGGACTGGAGGCCCTCGTCCGCTGGAACCATCCCACCCGGGGATTGGTCGCCGCGGAAGACTTTCTCCCCTTCGTCGAGCAATCCGGCCTGCACGCCACCCTGGATCGATGGGTCCTTGAAACCGCATGCCGCCAGTCCCGGGCTTGGCGGGACCAGGGCCTTCCCGTGCCCCCGGTGGCGGTCAATCTCTCCGCCCGCCATTTCGAGGCTGATGACCTCTACGACTTCATTTCCGGAACGTTGGACGCCACGGGCGCCCGGCCCGAGGATCTCGCCATCGAGATCACCGAAACGGTGATGATGCGCACATCCGAGCGCACGAAAACCCTGCTGAAGCGCCTGCGGAGGCTCGGCTTCCAAGTGGTCATCGATGATTTCGGCACGGGGTTCGCCTCCCTCAGCTACCTGCGGGAATTTCCCTTGGATCGGTTGAAGATCGACAAGACCTTCATCGGCGAACTACCCGGCAACACGGATGATACCGCCATTGTCCGAGCGGTCCTGGCCCTGGCAAGGGAACTGGACCTAGATGTGCTGGCCGAAGGGGTGGAGCGTCAGGACCAAGCCGATTGGCTGGTGAAAATGGGCTGCCACATGCAACAGGGCTACCTGCACGGCCACCCCCTCTCCCCGAAGGCCCTGGGGGACCGGTTGACAAGCACCCCGGAATGGCTGGAAGGGGGGCTTGACCACGCCTATTTCAAGAAAAGCCCCGTGGACACGGAGTTTCCATGAGGGCTCTCCCTATCCACGGATCACTCAAGCCCACCGGACGCCACTCGGCCAATTGACGTCGCCCCTCCAGACGAATTGATCTACACCACCGAATCTCCTATTTAAGGAGACGCTTGCCAAGATTGGTGAGCGATGCCTGGTCTGGAGCGAGTCGGGGAATGACCTTCCGGGGACACTCTTCCGCGAACCGATCGAGACCGACCGCCACCGCCCCGGAACACCGCTTCCCCCCGGTGGGCCGCCCGTGAAACCGGAGCCCCAGACCCATGCGTGTCCTGCTCGCAGACGATCATTCAATCATTCGCAACGCCTTGAAATTCATTCTCCAGGATCTGGAGGAAGGCGCGATGGTCGAGGAAGTCCGGAGCTATCCCCAGTTGGAGGAGCGTTTGACTCGCGTCGAACCGGCCCTGGACATGGTGGTCATGGACCTACAAATGCCCGGATACGAAGGTCTGGGGCAGATTCGCCGCATTGCTGATTCCGCGGGTCCCATTCCGGTCGCCGTCTTTTCCATGATGGAAAACGTCGATGACATGCGCGCGGTCCTTCGCCAAGGCATCCGTGCCTTCATCCCCAAATCCACCGACGAGGCCCTGATCGGTACCCTGCTCAAACTCGTGGCGGGGGGAGGGACCTACGTTCCGGCCCAAATCAGCGGATTGAGCGATGGCAAGGCCGGAACCGCCCAACCCGCCACACTGGACGCCAGCATCGCCCCGGGGCTTGACCGGTCCATGGGCATGGAAATGCCCGAGGATCCAAGGTTGGCGGGTTTGACCCGCCGCCAACGGGAGGTCCTGGCCCTTATGAGCCAGGGTCTGTCGAACATGGAAATCGGCAATCGCCTGGGCTTGAACCTGTCAACGGTCAAGACCCATGTCACCGGCATCCTGAAGGCCCTGGACGTCGACAATCGAACCCAGGCCGTTCTTCTGGCTCGTGGCCTGACCACCAGGTAACGCCCCCGTCTCGAGCACATGGACCAGCCCTATTTAGACGCCGTGGCCAGTTCCCAATCTGCGATGCCATAGCGCGCCAGAATGACGTCCAGCCCTCCATTCGCCCGCAGCCGGACCATGCCCCGGTCCATCAGGTCCGCCAGGGATTGGGCATCTTTCCGGGCTGGCGAAAAGGCGACGTACAGGGACAGCGAGAGCGGAGGCCATGGAGGTTCGACAACGCGGACGGGTTGGCCCTGCCCCTCCCGCGCCATGTCGATTAGCAACTGACGGGCCACCGACTCTTCGGCCAGAACCAAGTCCACCCGACCCGACCAAAGCTTCAAGAAATTCTGTCGTAAGGCGTCGGCTCCCGTTTGCTCATCCGCGCTGGCATGCCGCCAGAGGTCCCTGATCTCACTCCCATAGTCATAGTCCTTGACCGTCGCCACCACCTTGCCATCCAGAGCCTCCCATTTCCGGAAGGTCTCGGAATCCCCCGCCCTCGCGAACAGAACCATGAGGGAACGACCTTGGGGAATTCTGGGAAACGCGAAATCAGGAGCCTCGCTGGGAAGCGCGCCGATAATCCCCGCCCAAGTACCGTCCCGTGCCCCGCGAATGGCCCGCGACCAATTGACCGTTCGATAAATCAGGTGGTGATGTCCATCCGCTTCCAGGATCGCTCGAGCGACATCCACCATATATCCTTCCCGACCGGACTCGGGGACGCAGTTGAAGGGACACCAGGGGTCGGCCACCAAAACGATCTCGTCCGCCCTGGCCTCGGCGGCGGTCAAAAGCGGTGAACAACCCAGCAAGCAGAGCAGTGTCAGGACCAGGGCTTTGAACGGCCCGCACAAATCCCGCGATCCTCCGCTCCATCCCTCCATGTCCCGTCGCGCGCTCCAAATCAGACCCAGCTCGACGATGATCCCTTGGCCGCGGGTGGTTGGTCAAGATGAGAACGCCTCCAAAGTGGGGGAAAGCAGTGTCAGCCTTCAGGTGTTTCCGGGCATGACTCGTGTGTTGTAGCGGGGAACGAAGGAAACGAAGTCCGCCTCTGGCATGGGCCGGCCAATCAGGAAGCCTTGAGCCATCTGACATCCATTCTCCCGAAGCCAGTCCAATTGGGCTTGGCTCTCAATGCCCTCGGCCACCGTGCGCAAGCCCAATTGGTCGGCCAGACTGATGATCATGCGCGGAATGGATGTATCTTGGGGCAGATCCTTCACGAAGGCCCTGTCGATTTTCAGGATGTCGATGGGCAGCTTCTTCAGGTAAGCCAGGGAGGAATACCCCGTCCCGAAGTCGTCCACCGAAAGGCGGACCCCATGGGCCTTGATCTCGCCGAGCAATTGGGAGCTGACGTCGATACGGCTCATGATGACGCTTTCGGTGACTTCAAGCTCAAGGTGACGGGGATCGATGCCAAATTCACCCAGGATCGACAGGAAATCCGCCAAAAAGCGGTCCTCTTTCAACTGCTGGGCCGAGACGTTCACCGCCACGGTGACCTCGCCCAGGCAAGCCATCCATCGTCTATGGGCCTGGCAAGCCTCGCGCAGGACCCACAACCCGATATCGTAGATCAGGCCTGTTTCCTCGGCGATGGGGATGAACCGGCCAGGGGGGATCATCTTCCCCTCGCTGTTCCAGCGGACCAGGGCCTCGCAACCCGTGATCCGGCCCGTGGACAGATCCAGCTTGGGTTGATAGTGAAGCACGAGGTCTTCGGCCTCGACCGCGGTCCTCAACTTGGCTTCGGTTCGCAGGCGGTCCAGGGCACCTTCGGTCATGGAGCGGTTGAAAAAGGCCCATTGGCCCGGCCCGCCGGCCTTGGCGGCGTAGAGCGCGGTGTCCGCGCTACGCAGCAAGGCCTGGGCGCTGGATCCATCCAGGGGGTGACAGGCGATCCCAACGCAGGTACTGGGATGAACCAGGGTCCCCAAAAGGCTGACGGGCCGCTTCACCGACGCGATCAACCGTCGGGCGAGGCGGGCGAGGTCTTCCTCCCGGTCGTATTCGGGAATCATGACGACGAATTCGTCGCCACCCAGCCGCCCCACGGCGCCCAAGCCGGACAGTTCCGCGCCCAACCGCTTTCCCACTTCCTTGAGCACGTCGTCCCCGGCCCCGTGGCCCAGGCTGTCATTCACATGCTTGAACATATCCAGATCCAGGAACATGACCGCGCAGCGGGTGTCCTCCAACCGGGCGTCATCGATGGCCCGGTCAAGCATTTCCAGGACCAGCCCCCGGTTTGGCAGATTGGTCAGGGTGTCGCGGGTGGCCAAGCGCCGCAATTCGGACTGAACCCGGGCCAATTGGCGAAGCAACCGGTTCAACCGGTCGATCATCCGGCCAAATTCGTTGCGCCGGTGAACCCACGGAACACCCAGAATCGTCGCCGCGGGATCCTCTGGATCCACCGTGGACAAGTCCTTGGACACCCGGATGATATGGCGAGACACGAACCAATGGAACACGGCGCTGGTTGAAAGGGCGACCACCAGGACCACGAACAGGATGCCCAGGGCTTGACTGGCCAGCCGGTCGGAGATCATCCGCAGGAAATGGTCCTTGTCGTACAGGATTTGAGCCTGCCCGACGGTCACATTGTGATGCCGGTTATCGATGGTGCTGGAAAAGGTCAAATCGAGGGTCTGCTCCCCCTCCAGCCTCACCAACCACCCCAGATAGTCCTGCCAGAGCGACAGGTCCGCCACCTGTGTCGGCCCCTCGACCCGGGCAAAGACCGCGCCATCGGCGTCGCGAACCTCGATCACCCGGATGGGGTTGGACCGCAAACCATCGGAAATAATCGCCCGGGCGGTGTCCTCGTCATAGTTCCACAGGGCCTTGGCCAGACCGGATTCCAACGAGAGGCCAACCCGTTCCCGCAACGCTTGATGGTCCCGCTCGGCCACGGTGGCAAGCCAAAAGGATTGGACACCAAGCACCAGCAGCGCCGCCATCAAACTGGCAACGACCACCCGCCATGCCTGTTGTACCGCCAGGAAAGACCCAAACACTGGCGCCGTACCCTCTCTCACATTGCCCTGGAGACGCGCGATAGGTGCCCCTTGCCCCCATTCCTCCGAATACAGGATTTGGGATCGGGACCGGAGTGTAATGCAAACAGAAGGATCATGGCAGTCAAGCCTTTACGATTTTCAATCGTCCGCTGGAAATCCGCGTTTTTGTCCTTCGCGAAGGCTCACTCATCTTATTTCGCTAAGCCCCCCGCACTGTATTTCGCGAGGGCCTCCTCACCTTATTTCGCGAGGGCCTCCTCACCTTATTTCGCGAGGGCCTCCTCGACAAACCCACACAGCATATGCCCAACAGCGATATGCATTTGCTGGATCATCGGCGTGAAGCCGGACGGCACCTTCAAACAGACACTACACAGGCCATCCATTTCCCCTCCACGTTCCCCGGTAAGACCGACGACAACCACGCCCATCTCCCGGGCGACGGTGATGGCCTTCACCACATTGGGGCTATTGCCGCTGGTCGACAGGGCCACCAGCACGTCCCCTCGGCGGCCATGGGCTTGGAGCTGGCGGGCGAACACATCCACGAATCCGTAATCGTTGCCGATCGCCGTCAGGGAGGAGGTATTGACCGTCAGGGCCATGCCTGGCAGGGGCGGACGATCCAGCAGATAGCGGCCTTCCAGTTCCGCGGCCAAGTGCTGGGCGTCGGCCGCCGACCCGCCATTGCCGCAAAACATGATCTTGCCGCCACCTCTCACGGCCTCGATCATGCACTCCGCGGCCCGTTGAATGTCCGGCGCGAGATCCGCCAGACGGGTGAATCCCGAGGCGGCTTCCTGACAATAGGATTTGATATCGTCTTCCAAGCTTCTTTGCTCCCAGAGCGGTTCGCGGAAAAGTGGACCCGGTGTTCCGCTTCCACAAATCACTCAACCTATTGATTCAAGGTCAAATTACATGAAACCCATTCAGATTTGATGCAATTTCATCCAAAGCGGATCCGGAGGCACGGTGATCCATCCGTCCAGGATTCGATCCAGAAGGGGTGGCCTTCTTGAGGCCTCTGATACCCAACCGGGGCGCCCTTGAACAGAGACGATTTCCGGTCTGTTTCCTAAATCCGCGTCCGCGGGGAGCCCGAAGCTGTCCGATACCGCGTCAATACGGCTTTTCAATGCCCCTATCGACCATCCCATAGCCTTTGTCCCCGGAAACTGGCGGTCAAGGTGAAGCGGATCCGAACCCCCTCGCCCTTGGTGGACTCCACAAAAATCTCCCCGCCATGGCGCTCGACGATCCGGCGGCAAATGGACAGTCCTAGACCAGCACCGGCCCCGCCGGCGGAACCATCGATCCGCTTAAAGATCTCAAAAATCTTCTCCCGGTTGGCCTCGTCGATGCCCCGCCCCCTATCGGACACCTCCATCCACCAGCGATCATCCCCTTCCCGGCGGGCTGAGATTTCGATCCGGTTGGGCCGCCCCTCCACCCCGAAAGTCAGGGCGTTGTCGATCAGATGGTGAAACAAAATGCGGGTCTGGTGGATATCAACGGCCATTGCGGGTAGGTCACCGACGATCACGTCCGCTCCCTTTTCCTCGATCACGGCTCCCATTTCCCGAATCGTCGCGCTCACCAGGCGATCCAGGGACGTTACCTCCCGGTTCAGGGGCATACGGTCCAAGCGGGAGTATTCCAGCAGCCCCAGGATCTGCGCCCGCATGCGCCGGACATTGTCCTGCACATAGCCGAAAAACTCCCGGCTTTCCCCATCCAATAGGTCACCCAATCGCCGGTCGATCAATTGGATGAACCCATTGATATTCCGCAGGGGTTCCTGCAGGTCGTGGGACGCGACGAAAGCAAAGCGTTCCAAATCCCGGTTCGAACGCTCCAGTTCGTCGCCCCGCTCGGCGAGGCGATGTTCGGCCTCGGACCGGGCTTCGACGAGGGTATTGGTGAAGTCGGCCAGATCTCGGTATTCGTCGAAGGCCAAGGCATTGGGATCCAGACGGCCTTTGCCATGGGCCGCTTGGGTCAAAAAGGAGGTGAAGCGGTCGTGGGAGGCCCGCAGCCGGGTGGCCACGCGGCGATGAATGACCAGGATCAGTCCGGCGGCGAACAGGATCGCCGCGGCCCCCATCGCCAGTTCGGTCATCAGGGTCCGGAACAGGTATTCTTTCCGCTGGGTGACAAGGGCATCCAGGTCATCGACATAAAGACCCGCGCCCACATACCATTCCCATTCGGGGATACCGCGCACGTAGGACATCTTCCGGGCCGTCGGGTGATCGCCAACCCCAGGCATGCGGTAGGTGAGAAACCCCGACCCCACCCTGGCCTGCTTGATCAGGGACTGGACCACTTTGACACCATCCAGATCGGTGGCATTGATCATGTTCCGGCCCCGCGCCGGTCCGGCCAGGGATACGCCGGTCCAGTCGCCCACAAAGACGTAGGATCCGTCGGCCGACCGCATTGAGGCCAGCCGCTCGATGACTCGCTCCTTTACGGAGGCCCGCAGGTCCGACATGTACTCCCCGGTCCCAACGATCCAGTCCAGGGGTTCGAAATGGCGGACATAGGAGATCTTCTCGTGGATCCGATCGTCCAGAGGGAGGTTCGGCCGATTCCACGAGTAGCCTTGGAACCCGGCGCCATCCAACTGGACCAGTTCGATCATGTCGGGCACCACGGACTCGCCCTTGGCCCCTGTCAGATGGGACACGTCCCGCCCTTCCATGGCGGGATTGATGGCATTCAACTGAGCGATACCGGTCATGTCGACAGCGAAGAAATACCCCCGCCCACCATCATAGCGCAAAGGGCGAAGGGTTTCCCGCACCAGGTTTTCCAGCTCCTCCCGGCTTTTTCCGACGCCCTGGGTGGCAACCAAATGCGCGACCTGGGCATGGGCCCGATCGACCCGATCTCGCAGCTCCTGGCGCATGTCCTCCGCCGCCCGGTCCGTGGCGAAGTCCACGTAAGCGACCGCTTCGTCCACGAGAACCCGCAGGTAAAGTTTCTTTTCGGACAACAGGCTTTCGCGGATATTTCGGGTCTCCTCGGTAAACCCGACGACACGGATGGTGAGCCACAGGACGGAAAAGAGCGCGATCAGCGCCACGGCGACTCCGCTCATGGCCATGGTCAAGGTGCCGATCAGGCTCCGCCGCCCCCCGCCTTCGGTCCCAAACCTGTCCATGGCACTCCCAAGGGTCCGGTGGAGCCTCGACACGCAATCCACGATGATTTCCGTACAGACTCCACGACCACTCTTTTACCCCGACGGGTCGGAAAATCCAACAGAGCGGCACCCCTCTGCCCCCGGGTCCTCTCCCCGGGGCCCCCTCGGGGGCTTCCCCGATGGAAGAAGGGCCAGACCCCTGCGGAGTCCGGCCCTTCCCGCTGTCTCACCCGGGCTTATGCCCTTTGGGGTTATCCCTTGCGGAACATCATGATGCCCCAGGCCAGGTGTCCCGCGGTCCCCGCCTTCACCCAATTGTTCAAGCCGACCAGCATCCGGTCCAAGTAGTCACCGCTCGCCGAAGAGGACAAGAGAGCGCGCTTGGCTTCCATGACCTCCGCCACCCGACCGTAATGGCGGGGCAGTTGACCGGTCAGGTCACGCACCGCGAGCTCGGTGAATCCCATCGCACCCAGGCTCTGCCGGTAGAAGGCGAATGAGGCGAGGCTGTCCAGGTGGATCCGGTCATAGACCGGCTGCAGCACACCTTCCGGGCAATCGTCGGCCTGCATGGGATCGGTCCAGACAAACACCCCCCCGGGCTTGAGCACCCGCTTGACCTCCTTCAGCACCTGAAGCCGATCCCCGGAATGGAGGATCGCGTCCTGGGACCAGACCACGTCGAAGGTGCCATCCGGTTCGGGAATCTCCTCGAAACTGCCATGGACGATCCTGACCTTGTCGGACAGGCCCTGCTCGGCGGTCAGCCGTTTATTGGTGGCGTTCTGGACCTTGGAAATATTCAGGCAATCGACGGCGCAACCGAACCGCTTGGCCAGATGGCGCGCCGCGCCTCCATACCCGGCCCCGATGTCCAGCACCTTATGGGCCGCGCCCAGACCCTTCAGGGCCTTGTCGAGCATGGTCCCCATGGCGGTCACGGTCAGGCGGCTGGCCTGGCCGATGTCGTCGGTGGTGTCATAAAGGCCGATGTGGATATCCTCCCCCCCCCAGATCTGGAAGTAGAAGCTATCGGCGTCTCCGCTGTCGTAGTAGCTCTCGGCCACGTCGTTCAACTGGGAAATCTTGTCGTTGCTATCCGGCATCGGGATGGGCCTTCTCCGCGACGTGAACAAAGAAATCGGGGTCCTGTTCCGGGTGCGTTTCCTGGAAGTCGCCATAGGTGTCGATCTTCTGGAAACCCGCTTCATGGATCAGCCGGCTCATATAGGCCCGACGCAGCGGGAACATGTTCAGCCGGTATTCCGACCCATCGGGGAAGGAATACTTGAACCGGGCCAAGCCCTCGTCCATATGCTCCGGCTCCGCGGAAACCCTGTCCCCGCAGTAGTAGAATTTATGCTGGCTGCTGAACCCGGCATCCAGGATGGCGTCATAATTCCGCTGATCGATGATCAGAATGCCATCGTGGTTCAGGGCGGCATAGAACTCCGCCAGGGCCCGGCGCCGGTCGTGCTCGTCAAACAGGTGGGTGAAGGAATTCCCCAGGCAGATGATGGCATCGTACTTGCCCCGAATATCCTTGTTCAGCCATCGCCAATCGGCTTGGGTGGTCTTCAGGATGAATTGGTGCTTCTTGCCGTTTTCGAAAGCCTTGGCCAGCATGGCCGCATTGCCGTCGGCGCTGGTCACGTCGAAGCCCGCCTTGAGAAGCTGGACCGAGTTGAACCCCGTCCCCGTGGCGACATCCAGCACTTTTTTGCATCCCCTCTCCCGGAGGATGTCGATGAAGAATTGGCCCTCGGCCTCGACCCTCGCGTCCCAGTCGATCAATTCATCCCATTTCTCGACGAAGGTCTTCACGTATTCCTGTCTATAGTGGTTCGTTTCGCGCACCGCCAGGGGATCGTCTCCGTAGTCCTGGCGGGTGGCGATCAATTCATGATTCTCGATAGCCTGTTCCCGTGGCATCCGTTGGTGTCCTCTCTGTTGGCGAAGAGATCCCGTCCGTGAGGGGAAAAACACCTCGCGGACGGAAATCGAAGTGGTCTCTTATTGGGCGGCGGCGCGCCCCGCGGACGCGGCGAGGGCTTGGGCGCGGTCGACCTTTTCCCAGGAAAAGCTCTCCCCGGTCCGGCCAAAGTGACCGTTGGACGCGGTGGGCCGGTAGAGGGGGCGCAGCAGGTCCAGCATCCGCACGATGCCCTTGGGGCGCAGGTCGAAATGCTCGCGCACCAGGCCTTCGAGAACCTTGTGGTCCACCTTGCCTGTCCCGAAGGTGTTCACGAAAACGCTGGTCGGCTGGGCCACGCCGATGGCATAGGAAATCTGGACCTCGCACTTGCTGGCCAGGCCCGAGGCCACGATGTTCTTCGCCACATACCGGGCGGCATATGCCGCGGACCGATCCACCTTGGAGGGATCCTTGCCGGAGAAGGCCCCACCCCCGTGGCGCCCCATGCCGCCATAGGTGTCGACGATGATCTTCCGTCCGGTCAAACCGCAATCCCCGACGGGGCCCCCGATGACGAAGCGGCCGGTCGGGTTGACGTGGAAGGTGATGTTGTCCTGGGCGTATTCCGCGGGCAGAACGGGTTTGATGACTTCCTCGATCACCGCCTCGCGCAGGTTTTCGTGGGACACATCCTCGTCGTGCTGGGTCGACAACACGATGGTATCGATCCCCACCGGCTTGTCATTCTCGTAGCGGATGGAGACCTGGGACTTCACGTCGGGGCGCAACCACTTCAGACGACCGGAGGAGCGAGCCTCGGCCTGTTTGGCGGTCAGCCGGTGCGCGAGTTGGATGGGCAGGGGCATCAGTTCAGGGGATTCATCGCAGGCGAATCCGAACATCAGACCCTGGTCGCCCGCGCCCTGATCCAGGTGCAGGCCCGCGCCCTCGTCCACGCCCTGGGCGATATCCGGGGACTGCTTGTCCAGGGCCACCAACACCGCGACGCTGTCGCCGTGGTAGCCCATGCGCGGGTCGTTATAACCGATGTCCTTGATGGTGGCGCGCACCACATCGGTGTAATCCACCTGGGCGGTGGTCGTGATCTCGCCCGACAGGATGGCCATGCCGGTGTTGACCATGGTCTCACAGGCCACCCGGGCGGACGGATCCTGAGTCAGGATCGCGTCGAGGATGGCGTCGGAGATGTTATCGGCCAACTTGTCCGGATGGCCCGCTCCCACGGATTCCGACGTGAAGATGTAGCTTTCGGACATGGTTTTCCTTTCCTTCTTGTTCCAAGAGCGGCCAGAGAGGGGGTCCCCCCCGTATCCGCTTGGCGATCCGCTCACGCTTATGTTCCGGTGGCCGGACGCCCGACCACGCTTCAGTCCATTGGCGCGCCACGCGCGCAAACCGACGCCCTGGTCGGGCAGACCGGCCCAGGGCTCGAACCTCTGGACCACGGCTCAGCCACGCCAATATATGTATTTTCGGGGATCAATAATTATGAGTGACGAGAGCAGTGAAAAGCTCGAATGTCATTGAATCGTGACAAAACTAGTTTCACAATTACCACAATATTATCGTGGATGAATAGAATCCATCCACGCAAAATCCCCAAACCGACACGAAAAAATAGCCCCGCGACTAGGCGGTGACCACGGCAATACCAACCGCTTTCGAGGATTAAAGCCTACCAGGGGAAAAATCTATTTTAAGGTTTTAAATATTTTTTTTATCTCTTATGATAGCCCGTTCTCGAGAATCACGCTGATGGTGGAGCGAAGCATCGCCGCCGCGCGAAGGCCTCGGGATTTCAACTCCCATTTCATTCTCCGACCCTCCCCGCCCACGACCTTGAAAGGGGAGACGCTTGCCCTCGTGCGTGTCATGATCCCCTCCCCCCGCTTCCACAGTCCCATCGCGTGATCGAGAAAGTGACTTCAATGACTCCCTCGGCATTTCTCGGCGCTTCCGCCGACGGTCCCGTTGTCCAGCGGCTGGACAAAATCAATCGTCACGGCCTGATCGCCGGCGCCACCGGCACGGGCAAGACCGTGACCCTGAAGGTCCTTGCCCAGGCTTATTCGGAAGCGGGTATTCCCGTCTTCGTCGCCGATGTGAAGGGGGACCTGTCGGGCTTGGCGGAAGCGGGGTCTCCCAGGGATTTCCTGACCCGGCGTGCCCAGGAGGTCGGCCTGGAGGATCTGTTCTTCCACGGCAGTCCCACCGTTTTCTGGGACCTGGAAGGAACCCGAGGCATGCCACCCCGGGTCACCGTATCCGAACTGGGGCCTGTCCTCCTGTCTCGCCTTCTGGATCTGACGGATGCCCAGGAAGGGGTTCTGCATATCGCCTTTCGCCTCGCCGACGAGGAAGGTCTGTTGGTCCTCGACCTGAAGGATCTGCGCGCCCTGTTGGTCCATGTCGGGAACACGGCCCAGGAGTTGCGGACCACCTATGGCATGGTGTCCCCCGCCTCCGTCGGGGCCATCCTGCGGCGCCTGCTCGCCTTGGAGAACGAAGGAGGCGACCGGTTGTTCGGAGAACCCTCCCTCGAGGTCGCCGACCTTGCCCGTCCAGGGCCGCATGGCGAAGGCCCCATCCACCTGTTGGTGGCCGACACTCTGATCGCCAATCCGCTCCTCTATTCCACGGTCATGCTGTGGATTCTGTCCGAACTCTATGAGGATTTGCCGGAGGTCGGTGATACCGACAAGCCGGTCCTCGCCCTGTTCCTGGACGAGGCCCACCTGTTGTTCACGGACACCCCAAAAGCGCTCGTGGACAAGATCACCCAGGTCACCCGCCTGATCCGATCCAAGGGCGTGGGCGTGTACTACATCACCCAAAGCCCCCGGGACATTCCCGATCCCGTGCTGGCCCAGTTGGGCACGCGGATTCAACACGGCCTCAGGGCCTATACGCCCGGCGAACGGAGCGCGATCAAGGCGGTGGCCGACGGATTCCGACCCAACCCAGCCTTTGACACGGGCACCGTTGTCACCGAACTGGCCACGGGAGAAGCCCTTGTGTCCACCCTGGACGCCAAGGGCGCGCCGACGGTGGTCCAACGCACCCTGATCCGCCCCCCCGCCTGCTCCCTTGACCCGGTGAGCGACCGTCTCCGAGACCGCCTGATCGCCGCCCATCCCGACCGAGCCCACTACACAAAATTCGTGGACCGGGAATCCGCCTATGAAATCCTCGCCGCCCGCGCCGAGGCCCGCGTCCCGGAAGGGGAAGGGAACGAGCAGGAGGAGGACACATCCACCCGTGGCCGGAGCAAGGGGAAAGGCAAAGGCCGGTCCCGCGTTCCCTCGACGGAAGGACCGTCGAGTCGGCGCTCCTCCAGCAGTGGACGCGGTGGGTCGGATACCGTCGTGGAGACGGCGATGAAAAGTGTCGTCCGAAGCGTTGGTCGCACCCTGGGCCGCGAAATCGTCCGTGGCCTGCTCGGCTCCATGTTCAGAGGCCGGTAAAGTCTTTGAGGATCAGCCCTTCTCCGGACTGGCCCGATCCTCATCCTAGGCGGCCCCGTCGGGGCCGATGGCCTTGGCGGCCCCGTCGGGGCCGATGGCCTTGGCGGCCCCGTCGGGGCCGATGGCCTTGGTGGCCCCGTCGGTTGGCATAGCCGTGGTGGCCCCGTCCAGCCGGGCGCGACCTTTCCACAGGGCCGCCATGCCGTCCGGATCCCGCCAGGCCCAGAGTCCGCCGCCAATCACCCCGGTGATCACCGCCGAGAACCCGTAGAGCAGGGACACGGCCACCGCCTGATCGGCGGGCAAGCCGACCACGCCAAACCCCAGGACCAGCGCGCCCTCCCGCAGACCCCATCCGGCGATGGACACGGGAACCGCCGCCACCAGGATGGCCGGGGGGAAGACCAAGGCCATCTGGACCAGGGTGGCCTCCGACCCGATAGCCCGGGCATAGAGCCAGACCACGGTGATGTCGATCAAATGGGGCGCGATGAGCAGGGCCAGAACCGGCGCCGCGGTCCGCCGGGATAAGAGCGCCAGCCAAGCCGAATTCGACAGGGCGACGAAGGGGGCCGCCCCCTTCCATGTGGCCAAGGCCCGAGGCATGTGGCGCAGGGACAAAAGGACCAACAGACATCCGAGTCCACCCAGGACCAGGGTGGTCAGACCGTGGACCACCAGGGGGTCGGTGGCCTGTTCGGACAGGGTGGGCAGTCCAATGGCGCAGAGGGCGATAAGACCAAGGAAACTACAGACCCGGTCGACAACGATGGATCGGGTCGATAGTCCCAAGGGCAGACCCAGGCGATAGCCGTTCCAAACCCGCGCGGCATCCCCGCCGATGGTCGAGGGCATCGCTTGGTTGAAAAACAGGCCCAAAAGGACATTTCGCCAGGCCGCCCCATAGGCCAGGGCCGTCTCATGGGCGGACAACACCAACGTCCAGCGCAGGGCTCCGCCCATGGCCTGGAGTTGCAACAGGGCCAGCGCCCCCAGTGCGGTCAGGGCCACGCCCCCATCCATGCGAGCCCAGAGGGCGGCGAAATCCACGCCCGCGAAGATATAGCCCAGGATCCCCAGGGACACGGCCGCTTTAAGCAGGGTGACCAACCAGGATAGACGCGCCTTTTCAGCCATTGCCGTGCGCCCCCCAGTGGACCGTCCCCAACCCCTTGTCCAGGGCCGCGCCGGTCCAGGCGGGCATCAAATCGAGCTCCAGCACGTCCAACCAGGAGGGGTCGTCGGCCTCGACGATGGTCCGTGCCGCGGCCCCCATGGCCTTCCGCCGATTGGCATCGGTCAGGAAAGGTTCCAGGGCATCGGCCCACAGGGTGGGATCCTGACTGTCGAGCAGCATGCCGTCGACACCACGCTCCACCACGAACTGCGCCCCCCCATCCTTGGCCGAGAGGAAAACCGGCAAGCCCGAGGCCCGGGCCTCCCGCACCACGTTGGGCGTGACCTCGCTTTCCGAGGGGAAGACGAACAAGTCGGCGCTCGCGTAGATCCCGGAGAGCTCCTTCTGGGGGCGGTTGCCCGGCGCGGTACCATTTTCCCCCAACAGGGTCCGGAGCTCCTTCAGCCGCGCGCCATCGCCCAGGCAAAGGACATGGAGGGGGATCCCTCGGTCAAGCAGGACCCGCGCGGCCTTGACCATGGTCATGACGTTCTTGCTGTCGTCGGCCCGTCCGACAAAAAGCAGAACCGGCTTGTCCTCGGGGACACCCAGGGTCTCGCGCAGTTTACGCCGGTCTCGATTGGCGGGATTGAACCGCGTCTTGTCGATCCCCCGGCGTAGGCCTGAAAGGTGTTCCGGTGGTACGAGGTCCCGGACCAGGTCCCGATCCTCGTCCTTGGACACCAGGATTCGGTCGGCGCCACGCAACAGGCGCTTGATTTTCCGCTCCGCGTTCCGTCCCAGCATCTCGGGTATCCTTACCCCGTCGAGGACGGCGCTGCCCAAGGCTCCCTGGCCGACGACGCGCCCAATGATCTCCCGGGAATAGACCCGAATGAACTTGGGCAGGTCGGTGTGGATGGAATGGACCAGGGCCTTGCCCTGTTTCACCGCGAGGGTTCGCGCGGTACGGCTGAAGGAAAAACTATCCGTCCCATGAAGGACATCATGGTGGATCAAATGGTGGGCAAGGCCCTTGTGGTACCCGGCCAGATCCGTGTTCCCCGCGCCCTGGTTAAGAATGGAGAAGCGGTCCGAGGCCAGGACGGCGGGAAGCTGCCGGAACCGGACGTTCTCGGCCAAAACCGTCGTGGTCTCTCGCTTGCCCAGGAAATAAACGGTCAGATCCAGGGCATCGGGAAGGTTGGTCGCGGCCTCGGCGAAGCGCTCCCAGCACTTTACATGCCCTCCCGCCCTGGGGGATAGCTCCAGGGTCACAAGAACGCCCACGGACAGGGGCCGGGTCAAACGCACCATGGCTCAGCTTTCAAACGTCGGAAATCAAACAGGGCGTTTACCATGGGAACCCTGGATCAGGCATCTGAAAAGGAAATTTAAATGGACGGAAAGGCTTCCATTTCCAGCTTCCCTCACCCCCGAAGGCGTCGAAACCCGTCAATCAACGATAAACAACTTGGCGCCGGTCTTGGTCGAGGAGCGGTGGGCGGGATCACCGAAATCCGAAACCTGATAGCTCATGCCAGGGCTCAACGTGAACCGTCGGCCGTCCCGGAGTTCAGTCTCCAGTTCACCCTCCAGGACATAAAGAATATGGCCCCGATCACACCAATGGTCCGCGAGATATCCCGCCGTGTATTCCACTTGGCGGATCCGCGCATCCCCCATGGTCAGGGTCCGCCAAAAGGCCTTGCCTGTCTCACCGGGGTGTTCGGTGACCGGAACAGTGCTCCAGTCGGTAACCACAAAGGGCTGGTCGGGCAGTTTCATGGCAAGTCCCGTTTGGGAAGAGCGACCCGGTTGGTCGGCGACGGAAGGGAAGTGAGAGGGCGCGTGGGCGGAACCCGTCCGCCCATGCGCCACGGATCCTTAAGCGTCGCCGGTATCGGCGACCAGACCGGCGGCCTCGATCCCCGCGACGGCGCAAAGCTCGTCATTGGCCGACAGGTCACCCGTCACGCCCACCGCACCAACGATATACCCCTCGGTATCCTTTACCAGCACGCCGCCCTGAACGGGGACCACCTTGCCCTCGACCAGACCGGTCAGAGCGTTCATGAAACCGGGCATCTTCTCGGCACGGCGGGCCATTTCCCGGCCGCCAAAGCCCAGGGTCAGGCAGCCATAGGCCTTGCCCACGGCGATCTCCGGGCGGGTCAGGCTGGAGCCGTCGGCCCGCTTCATCACCTTGATCACACCGGCATTGTCCAGGACCACCACGGTCAGCGGATTGAAGCCCTTGCTGGAGCCCTCGGCCAAGGCGGTCGTCGCGATGGTTTCGGCGTCGGCGAGGCTGATGGAATTCTTGAACATTTTGGTTCCTCTGTTGGATGTCTCTCTAATCTCAATGCGCGAAAAAAGTCTCACTGACCATATTTGGCCTTGGCTTCCCGGCGGCGGCGGTGGAGCACCGGCTCCGTGTAACCCGAGGGCTGCTCCCGCCCCTTGAAGACCAGGTCGCAAGCCGCCTGGAAGGCGACGCTCTCCGCGAAGTCGGCGGCCATCGGCCGGTAGGCCGGGTCGCCCGCGTTCTGGCCATCCACCACCTGGGCCATGCGCTTCAGCGTCTCCAGGACCTCGGCCTCGCTCACCACGCCATGGTGGAGCCAGTTGGCGATATGCTGGCTGGAGATGCGCAGGGTCGCCCGGTCCTCCATCAAGCCCACGTTGTTGATGTCGGGCACCTTGGAGCAGCCGACGCCCTGTTCCACCCAGCGGGAGACATAGCCCAGAATGCCCTGGCAATTGTTGTCCAGTTCGGCATGGATGTCCGCCTCGCTCCAATTGGGCCGATCAGCCAGCGGCGGAGTCAGGATGGCGTCCAGGGAGGCCCGGGTGCGACTCGCCAATTCCTCCTGGCGGGTGGGGACGAAAACCGCATGGTAATGCAAGGCGTGCAAGGTCGCCGCGGTTGGTGACGGCACCCAGGCCGTGTTCGCCCCGGCCAGGGGGTGGCCGATCTTGGCCTTCATCATATCGGCCATCAGGTCGGGCATGGCCCACATGCCCTTGCCAATCTGGGCATGGCCCCGCAGACCGCATTCCAGGCCGATATCCACGTTCCAATCCTCATAGGCGGCGATCCAAGGCGCGCCCTTGATATCCCCCTTGCGGATCACTGGACCGGCTTCCATGCAGGTGTGGATCTCATCGCCCGTGCGGTCCAGGAATCCCGTGTTGATGAAGACCACCCGATCCTTGGCGCGCCGGATGCATTCCTTGAGGTTGACGGTGGTCCGCCGCTCCTCGTCCATGATGCCCATTTTAACGGTATTTCGCGTCAGGCCCAGCAGGTCCTCCACCCGGGCGAAGACATCGCTGGCGAAGGTGACTTCGTCCGGCCCGTGCATCTTCGGCTTCACCACGTAGATGGACCCCATACGGGAATTGCCCCGGTGCCCCTTCAGGTCCTTCAAGGCGATCAGCGTGGTGAAGACCGCGTCCAACAGACCCTCGAAGGCTTCGGACCCGTCCTCGATCAGGACAGCGGGGTTGGTCATCAAATGACCAACGTTGCGCGCCAGCAACACCGCCCGTCCGGGCAGGGTCACGCTTCCGACCCCATCGGGGGTCGCGAAGACCCGGTCGGCGTTCAACCTCCGGACCTGGGTATTGCCTCCCTTGTCGAAGGACGCGGTCAGGGACCCGTCCATCAAGCCCAGCCAGTTCCGGTAGGCCAGGACCTTATCCTCGGCGTCCACGGCGGCGACGGAATCCTCGAAGTCCTGGATGGTGGTCAGAGCGGATTCGACAACCAGATCGGCGACCCCGGCGGGATCGTCCTTGCCAATGGGATGGCGTCCATCAATGACGATCTCCAGGTGGAGCCCATTGTGGCGCAGCAGAATGGCGGTCGGCGCCGCGGCTTCCCCCAGATAACCCGCGAAGGTGGCGGGGTCGGCCAGTCCCGTGGTGGCGCCATCGGGCAGGGTCACCGCCAGGGTCCCGCCCACCACCGCGTAGCCCGCGGAATCCGTATGGGAGCCTCTGGCCAGCGGCGCGGCTTGATCCAGGACCCGGCGGGCCTCGGCGATCACCGCGGCGCCCCGGGCCGGATTATACCCCCGGCCTTTCTCGCGCCCGTCGGTTTCGGGGATGGCGTCGGTGCCATAGAGGGCGTCGTAAAGGCTGCCCCAACGGGCATTGGCGGCGTTCAGGGCATAGCGGGCGTTCATCACCGGCACAACGAGTTGGGGACCGGCCAGGGTGGCGATCTCGGGATCGACGTTCTCCGTGCACACGGCGACCGCTGGCCCCTCAGGCAGGAGATAGCCGATCTCCTCCAGGAACGCCTTCTGTTCGGTGACGTCGATGGCCTTGCCCTTGCGGGCGCCAAACCAGCCGTCCAGCTTGGCCTGCATCTCGTCACGGATCGCCAACAGTGCCCTGTTCCGGGGCGTCATCTCGGCCAGCATTCCGGCCAAACCAGCCCAGAGGGTTTCCTGGTCCACGCCCGTGCCGGGCAGAACCTCGGTATTGATGAAATCATACAGGACGGTGGCGACGCTCAAACCATGGGTGGCGGTGGTCTCGGACACGGTTCCCAGCTCCTCTTGATCTTGGGGGTTGCCTTTTGGTGTCCTTAGGAAGCCACGGTCGAAACGCGAAGACAAGTGCGAATGGAAGGGTTTTCACTATCCGGAATCTTATCATTTTAATTTACAAAACAATCATCTAAACAGTTTTCTTTCCACCGAAATCCTGGGTAATCAGGGTCGCGGCGTCCCGTACCATCCGCCCCATGCGGTCCAGGCGGTCGTCGGAAATGCGCGCCGCGGGTCCGGAGAGGGAAAGGGCGGCCACGGGCTCTCCCGCCTCGTCGAAGATGACCGCGGCGGCGCAGCGCAGACCCACGGCATGTTCCTCGTCGTCGATGGCATAGCCCCGCTTGGTGCTTTCGATCAGGTCCCTTCGAAGGGCCTCCGGGTCGGTTTGGGTTCGGTTGGTGACCTGAGGCAGGCCGTGGCGGGCAATCAGGCGATCGAAATCCTCCCGTCCCAGGGCCGAGAGCAGAGCCTTGCCCACGCCGGAGCAATGGAGCGGCACCCGCGTGCCCGGGGTGGTGTGGGCGCGCATCATCTGGCGGCATTCCACCTGGGCCAGGAAGATGGCCTCCCCCCCCTCGCGTACGGCGAGGTTCACGCTTTCCCCGGCGTCCTCCATCAGGCGGCGCATGATGGGCCGGGCGATCCGCACGGGATCTCGGTCCCGGGCGAAGGCCGACCCCACGGTAAAAGCCCGGGCGCCCACGGACCACAGAGCACGCTCCCCATCGAAGCGGACGAAGCTTTCCTGTTGCAGGGTGGTCAACAAGCGGTGGGCGGTGGAGGCGGGCAAGCCCTGGGACTGGGCGACCTCCGTCAAGGTCAGGCCACCCTCCCCCTCGGCCAGGGCCGAGAGGATGTTCAACGCCTTGACCAGGGAGCGCACCTGTCCGCCCCGTTCCCCCTCCTCGCCCTTGGGAGGGCGCTTGCGGAGGGGGGTGGGGGGCGGCTTGGGCATGACCAAATGTCCTGACGGGGAAGAGACCCCCCTACCGGACCATGAGCAGGGGAATCTGGCAAGACCGGATCAGAGTGGTGGTGGTGCTGCCGATGATCAGATGACGGATGCGGGAATGGCCATAGGCACCGACCACCATCAGGTCGATCCCCTCGTCCTTGACCACCTTGGCGATGACCTCGTCGGCTTCGCCGGGGAGCAGACGGGTGGTGGCGGTCCGGCCCTTGGCCTCCAGCCAACCCTTTGCCTCCTCCAGGGAGTGGCGGTTCTCGGCGGTATCCGCGCCCACCCTCAGCAAAAGGATGTCCAGACCTTCCAGCAGCTTGCCCTCCGCGGCTCGCTCCAGGGCCTTGCGCGCGCTGGGGCCGCCGTCATAGGCGATCAGACCTTTCTTGATGGGCCTGAAGGCGCGGGAGGTCACCAGGACCGGCTTCTTGGAGCCCCGCACCACCCGCTCCAGGTTGGCGCCCAGGTGCATGGTCTCGAAGTCGGCGGCTTCGCCACGCTTGCCGATGACCACCAGATCGGCGCGGTCCTCGATCTCGGCGACGGTCTCGATCAGCCCACCGTTGCGCAGGGTCTGGCGGACCTCCACGACCCCCTTGTCCTTGAGGTGGGCTTCGGCCTCGGCCAGGACCTGACGGCCCCGGGCTTGGAGGATCTTGCTTTTCTGGGCGTCCAGGTCGGCGAGTTGGGCCAGCAGATCCTCTCGCTCGTTGGCGCCCATGTTGCCCGACCAGTCCGAGGAGTCCGCGTGCCCCCGATTATGGTCGATGGCGTGGAGCACCTCCACCGAGGCGCCGATCTTGGTCGCGGCCCAACCGGCATGGTCGTAGACGCTCCCGGCGTATACGGATCCATCGGTGCAGACGAGAATATGAGGCATGGTCCGAACGTCTCCCTAGAGTGCTCCGAGATCAAGTTGGGCCACGTCTTGGCCCAACTTGATCTCGAAGGTACTCTAAAATTTATAAGATTAGAGTGAAACTGGGCCGGCTTGACTCAAGCTGATCCAGTTTCACTCTAGTGCCCGATGGAAGTATCTATTGCCCCGGGCTTGTCATGCACCCCGAGCTTGTCGACGATGGTGGCGCTGGCCTCGTTCAGGCCGACGACCTCCACGTCCGCGCCCTCGCGGCGGAACTTGAGCACCACCTTGTCAAGGGCGCCCACGCCGGACAAGTCCCACATGTGGGCGGCGGTCAAATCGATGGTCACTTTCTCCAGCGCCTCCTTCAGGTCGAAGGCCTTGGAAAAGGCCTCCGCCGAGGCGAAGAAGACCTGTCCCTCGACGGTATAGACCCGATGGCGCCCCTCGGCGTCGATGGTCGAGGTGATGCGCAGGAAGCGGGCCACCTTGCGGGCGAAGAACAGGGCGGCGAGCAACACGCCCACCAGCACGCCCTTGGCCAGATCGTGGGTAAAGACCGTCGTCAGGACCGTCCCCAGGGTCACCAGACTGGTGCTGACCGGGTGGACGCGGATATCGGTCAGGGACTTCCAGGAGAAGGTCCCGATGGAGACCATGATCATCACCGCCACCAGGGCGGCCATGGGGATCAGCTTCACCCAATCCGACAGGGCGATCAGCAGGACCATCAGGGAGACACCGGCGCAGAGGGTGGACAGTCGCCCCCGCCCGCCGGATTTCACGTTGATCACCGACTGACCGATCATGGCGCAGCCCGCCATGCCACCAAAGAAACCGGACACGATATTGGCGATACCCTGCCCCCTACACTCGCGGTCCCGATTGCTTTCGGTATCAGTTAGATCGTCGACCACCTGGGCGGTCATCAGGGACTCCAGCAGACCCACCACGGCGATGGTCACCGAGACGGGCAACACCGTCCACAGGGTGTTCAGGGTCAGGGGAATATCGGGCAGGGAGAAAATCGGCAGGGTTTCGGGCAGGGCCCCCAGATCGGCGACGGTGCGCACGTCCAGGTCGAGGAAGACGGCCAAACCGGTCATGGACAGGATGGCCACCAGGGGCGAGGGCACGGCCTTGGTTACGTAAGGGAACAGGTAGATCACCGCCAAGGCGCCGCCACAGAGGGCATAGGTTTCCCAGGTCACGCCCACCAGTTCGGGCAATTGGGCCATGAAAATCAGGATGGCCAAGGCATTGACGAAACCCGTCATCACGGCGCGGGAGACGAAGCGCATATAACGCCCCAGCTTGAGCAAACCGAAAAGGATCTGCACCACGCCGGTCACCACCGTGGCGGCAAGCAGGTATTGCAGGCCATGGTCGCGCACGATGTCGATCATCAGCAGCGCCGTGGCCGCGGTCGCCGCCGAAATCATACCCGGGCGACCGCCGGTGAAGGCGATGGTGATGGCGATACAGACCGAGGCGTAAAGACCCACCTTGGGATCCACGCCCGCGATGACGGAGAAGGCGATGGCTTCCGGAATCAGCGCCAGGGCGACCACCAAACCGGCGAGGACATCGCCGCGGATATTGGACAGCCAATCAGCCTTCAGACGGTAAGGTTCGATCATGGCGCGGCTCTTCCCGATCCGATCCGTTGGTCGGACACCATGGAAATCCAATGGAACAAGAGCGACGACCTGTCGCGCTCCCTCGGGGGGCTGGCCCGAAAGCTGGATTGTCTGGCGCCTGACGGAAAAATAAAAAGGCGACACCGATGCGTCGCCCGTTCGCCGGAACTCTATCGGCATGGGAGAGTTATTGCAAGTGCGAAGCAAAAGGCGGCGGGTCCCCTCCCGGTGGACCCGCCATGCTTGCGAAATCCTCTTGCCCATGACGGAGCGGAGCGCCAAACCGCTTGCAGGAACAGCAAGCATAAAAAGACCCTGGCCGCCCTCTTTCGCGACCCCGTTTCCGGGACCATCGCCTGGGACGATATCGAGGCTTTGTTGCTCGCGGTGGGAGCAGAGGGGATCGAAGGCTCCGGCGCCCGTGAAGGGCGATGTCATCGCATCCTTCCATCGGCCACATCCCGCCAAGGAGGCGAAGCGGTATCAGGTCAAGGGGCGGTTAGGGGCCCTCCATCGCCGACCCAACCAACCGCCCCGCCCTCCGACAGGCCGTTAAGTCCGGACCATCGCCACGTAAGCCCGATAGCGCATATCCTCTTCCATGATGTGCTTGACCAGCCAGTTCTCCAGGAAGGCGTTGACCAGATCGCCCACCTGGAAGGGGCTCTCGCTGGCCCGGCGATAGGTGGTTTTCACCGTCTTCAGCCATTCCTCGAAGATCCGGTGCTGCTTGACGTGCTCGTCGAAGCCGGGGAAGCCCCCCCGCTTCATCAGGTCCTCTTCCCGGGCGAAGTGGACTTTCGCGTAGTCTTCCAGGCGGGACAAAATCGTGCCCAGCAACCCATCGGTCATATCCGCGTCTTCCAGCTCACGGATGAGCTGGAAAAGGCCCTGGTGGTCGGCGTCGATGCCCGGATGGCCAACGCTATAGCTGTCATTCCACTCGAAACGGCTCATGGTCTTGGTCCTAAAGCAGTCCGAGCGCCAGGCTCGGGAAAAGAACCAGAAGGGCCAGGCGCACGAGATCGGAGAGGACGAAGGGAAAAACGCCCTTGAAGATTTCGGCGATGGGCACGTCTGGTGCCACGGTTTTGATGACGAAGACATTCATGCCCACCGGTGGCGTGATCAACCCCAATTCCACGGTGATGACCGAGACGATGCCAAACCACACCGGATCGAACCCGGCCTGGATGATCACCGGATAGACCACCGGTACGGTCAACAGCAGCATGGCCAGGGAGTCCATGACACAGCCCAACACCATATAGAGCACCAGCACACAGAGCAGAACCGCGTAGGGGGCCAAGTTCATGTTCGCCACCATTTCCGCCAATGTGAAGGAAATGCGCGAGACGGAGAGGAAGTAGCCGAAAATCTCCGCGCCGATGATCATGAAGAAGATCATGGCCGACAGGAACAGGGATTCCTCCACCGCGTCCCGAAAATCCTTCCAGTTCATGCCCCGGAACAGGGCGATGAAGAAGGTGCCCCCGGCGCCGACGGCCGCGGCCTCGGTCGGGGTAAACAGGCCGCCGTAAATGCCCCCGATGATCAGGGCGAAGATGCCGCCGAAACCGGACAATCCCTTCAGACCGACGATCTTTTCCTTCAGGGTCGAGGACTCTCCCGGTTGCGCCAGATCAGGCTTCAGCCAGACGGTCACCGCGATGGTCACGCAATAGAGAACCAGCCCCAGCAGGCCCGGCATGACACCGGCGATGAACATGTCCCCCACCGACTGCTCGGTGATCAGCGCGTAGAGCAACAGGGCGATGGAGGGCGGGATCATGATCCCCAGCGTGCCCCCCGCGGCCAGCGTCCCGGTGGCGAGCCCCGGGGCGTAGCCATGCTTGCGCATTTCCGGCAGAGCGACCCGGGCCATGGAAGCCGCGGTGGCCAGCGAGGAGCCGGAGATGGCGGAGAACACGGCGCAGGACGAGACCGCGGCCAGGGCCATGCCTCCCCGCCAGGAGCCGAACAGGGTTCGTGCGCCGGAGAAGAGTTCCGCGGACATCTTGGCCTTGCTGGCGAAGACGCCCATCAGGATGAACATGGGAATGGGGCTGAAACCGTAGTTGGACAGGGTCTCGAAAGGCCCGGATTCCAGGATCGACATGCTCGCGTCGAAGGTGACGATCAACCCGAAGCCGATGAACCCCGTGGCCCCCATGGCGAGCGCCACGGGCATACGCAGGGCGATCATCACCAGCATGGCGGCGATGCTAAGATAGCCGATGACGGAGGCGCTCATGACCGCTTCCCACTTTCAAGAATATGTTCCAGACCGACCAGGAACCCGCGCAGGGCGAGCACCGCCGTGGCGAAGGTCACGGCCATGTAGATATAGGCGAGCGGCACGACCAGATCCTGGGAAGTCTCTCCGGTCGACAACGCCTGTCCGACAGCGTCGGAAAAGCGGATCGTCATTCCCAGACCCAGCAGGCCGAAGCCAAACAAGTAGACGCCCGACAGAATGTCCTTGAGCCGTTCGCTCATGGTCTCGGTGAACAGGTCGACGATCACTTGCCCCCGTGCCACCGAATAGGGCAAGGCGAAGAGCACCATGAACAAGAGGCAGAAACTGACGATTTCCACGCCGCCCCGGAAGGTGAAATCGATGGCCCCATCGGTCGCGCCAAAGACGAACCGAGTCACCACGTCCACCAGTACCGTCACCACCATCAAGACAATCAGAACGCCCGCGACCATGTGCATGCCATGGGCCAGACGATGGGCCGCGTTAAAGAGGGCTTTCACGGTATCCACTCCCCAAAAAGCCGGAAAAGGGAAGCGGGGGACGGTGACCGCCCCCCACTCCATTTCGGGAGCACTTATTGGCAGCTCTTGGACAGTTCCACGGCCCGGGCGTAAACGTCACGGCCCGGCAGATTCTTGCCGTCCAGCTCGGTCAGGTAGGATTCGACGGCGGCTTCCTTGACCGGCTTCCAGGCGGGGTTGTCCATGCCACCGGGAACGACGTAGATTTCATGTCCAGCCTTGCTGGCCTGGGCACGACCCTTAACGTCGATATTGTCGAAGACCTGACCGGCCTTCTTGGCCCACTCCAGACCGGAATTGTCGTCGATCACCTTCTTCAGGTCGGCGGGCAGACCTTCGTAGACGTCCTTGTTCATGGTCATCACGAAGGCGATGGTGTACAAGCCGCCGGTTTCGGTGTGCTTGGTGGCCAGTTCATTCAGGCGGAAGGCGGTCATGCCTTCCCAGGGCAGGGCCACGCCGTCAATGACGCCGCGCTGCATGGACTGATAGGATTCCGGCGCGGGCATGCCGACGGGTTGGGCGCCCACGCTTTCCAGCACGGAACCGAGCAGGGTCGTCGGGCGGCGGATGCGCATCCCCTTCAGATCCTCGGGCGTTTCAATCAACTTGTCCCGGGTGTGCAGATTGCCCGGACCATGGGTGAAGAAAAACAGGGGATGGGTTTCGGTGTACTCGTCCCCCAACTTGCCTTCCTCATAGAGGGACTCGAGAACGCAGGAGCCATGCTCGCCGTTCTTGGAGATACCCGGAACCTCGACCACCTGGGTCAGGGGGAAGCGGTTGGCGGTATAGCCCAGGACGGTGACGGTCACATCGGCCACCCGGTTCTTCACCGCGTCATACTGGGCCGGAGGCTTGGCCAGGGTCGCGGCGGGATACATTTCCACCTTGATGCGACCGCCGGAATCCTTCTCCACCTTCTCGGCCCAGACGTCGAAAAGGTCCTTCGGTAGACCGGCCACGGCGGGCCAGAAGTGGGCGAAGCGCAGGGTCACGTCCGCGGCCGAAGCGGTGGACGCGGCGCCGGAGGCGGCACCCAGGGCGATCACGCCGACCAAAGCGGCGCGGGTAAAGGTCTTAAACATCAATTCCTCCCTGTCGAGGCTGTTTGTTTCTTGGAGCCCGGACCGCCAGGGGCGAAACCGGGGATGGGGGGCACTTAACACTTAAAGGGTAGGCGGGAACCGTGGCTTATCCGATTCAGGCGAAGACCTCCGTGTCGATTTCCCCCATGGTGGTGGGGGCGTAGCGGAGGCCGCTCACCGTTTGATTGTTTACCAGCGCGTCGACACGCGCCACCAATTCCGGATCCAGGGATAACGTTGCCGCCTCCAGGTTTTCCTTCAGGTGTTCCAGGTTCGTGGTCCCTGGAATGGCGTGGATGTGGTCGCCCTTGGCCAGGACCCAGGCCAGGGACAATTGGGCCGCGGAATACCCTGCTTCCTTGGCCAGGGCCTGGTAACCGTCGAGCAGCGTCAGGTTGGCCGGGTAATGGTCTGCTTGGAAGCGTGGCATGCCCCGACGGATATCCCGGTCCGGCAGGGCCGCCGGATCGGGCGGACAGTCGGTGAGAAACCCGCGTGCCACGGGGCTGAAGGCGACAAAGGCGATGCCCATCTCGGCGCAGGCGGAGAGAACGGCGATTTCCGCCTCCCGCGTCCAGGGCGAATACTCGGTCTGAACCGCGGTCACCGGATGGACAGCATGGGCCTTGCGCAGGGTCTCCGCGGAGATCTCGGACAGACCGATGGAACGGATCTTGCCCTCGCCCACCAATTCGGCGAGCGCGCCGACACTCTCCTCGATGGGGACGGAGAAATCCCTCCGGTGCAGGTAGTACAGGTCGATCACATCGGTCTTCAGGGCACGCAGGGCATCCTCGCAGGTGTCCTTGATCACCTCGGGACGGCCATTGATCTCCCGCTTGCCGTCCGGCCCCTTGCGCATGCCGCATTTGCTGGCGAGCTTGTACTCGGAGCGCCGGTGAGAGACAGCCTCGCCGATCAGCGCCTCGTTGGCGCCGAACCCATAGAGCGCCGCGGTGTCCAGGTGGTCATAGCCCAGGTCGAGGGCTTCGTTGAGCAAACGGATAGCCGCTTGCTTTTCCACGGGCACCCCATAGGCGTGGGACAGGTTCATGCAGCCCAAGCCAATGGCGGCGACGTCAAAGGGTCCAAGGGGTCGGCGAAGCATTCCATATTCTCCTGTTCTCGATTAGCCGAAGCTCTTCTCGATCCGGTCGAGGGTTCGCATGGCGGCCAGTCCCTGGTCAACGGAGCTATTGGGCTCCCGCCCCTCCTGGATGGCGGTGATGAATTCCCGATCCACCAGTTCCACGCCATTGTTCGACAGGGCCACGCCAGACAGGTCAATCTGCTCCTCCTTGCCGTTGAACAGGTCATCATAGCGGGCGATGTAGGTGCCGTTATCGCAAATGTAGCGGAAGGTCGTGCCCAAGGGACCATCGTTGTTAAACGACAGGGAGAGCGTGCAGAGCGCGCCCGAAGCGGCCTTCATGCCGATGCTCATGTCCATGGCGATGCCCAGGTCCGGATGGGTGGGACCCTGCAAGCCGAAGACCGTCTCGGGCTCTCCCCCCGTCTGATACTGGAACAGGTCGACGGTGTGGCAGGCGTGGTGCCACAGCAGGTGGTCGGTCCAGGTGCGGGGTTCGCCGAGCGCGTTCAGATTGGACCGGCGGAAGAAATAGGTCTGAACATCGAGCTGCTGGAGGGTCAACTCTCCGGCCACGATCCTGTTATGGACCCATTGGTGGCTGGGGTTAAAGCGGCGCACATGGCCGACCATGGCCACCAGCCCGGTTTCCTGGCGCACCGTCACCAATTCCTCGGAGTCCGCCAGAGTGTCGGCCATGGGGATCTCGACCATCACATGCTTGCCCGCCTTCAGGCAGGCGATGGCCTGGGAGGCATGGACCTGGGTCGGCGTGGCCAGGATCACCGCGTCCACATCGTCCCGGGCCAGGCTTTCGGCCAGATCCTTGGTGGCATGGGGAATGCCCCGCTCGGCGGCGAAGGCGTCGATGTCGTCCGGCCCCCCGCCGACCACGGAGGTGACGGTCACCCCCTCGATCTTGGACAGGGCGTCCAGGTGCTTGCGGCCAAAGGCGCCCGCGGCGCCGGCGACACAGAGTCTCATCCGTTCAGTCTCCATTCGGTTCGGATCTCCGGTGGACGGGTTTCCTATTCCACCGGTTCCAGCACGAGGTGGCCCACCGCGGTGTTGGACGCGGGGACATGGTAATGGCGGTGACGCAGGGTCACATCGTCGCCCAGGGCGCCGCGCATGACCAACCACATCACCAGTTCGATGCCTTCCGACCCGGCTTCCCGCAGGTACTCCACATGGGAAATCGCCGCGGCCGCCTTGGGATCGGCGATCAGTTTATCGAGGAACGCATTGTCGAAGTCCGCGTTAATCAAGCCCGCCCGCTCCGCCTGGAGCTGGTGGGACATACCGCCGGTGCCGAAGATGACGACGCGCAAATCCTCGTCGAAGCTCTCCACGGCCTTGCGGATGGCCTTGCCCAGATTCAGGCAGCGATTGCCCGTGGGCGGCGGATATTGAACGACATTCACCGCCAACGGAATTACCGGACAGGGCCAGGCTTCCGGCTGACCAAAGGCCAGGGAGAGCGGCACGGTCAACCCGTGGTCCACTTCCATCTCATTGACGATGGTCAGGTCGAATTCGTCCAGGATGATCGACTGGGCCATGTGCCAGGCCAAATCCGGATGGCCCTCGACCACCGGCACGGGGCGGGCGCCCCAGCCCTCGTCCGCCGGGATGTACTGGGCCGCGCAGCCCAGCGCGAAGGTGGGAATGATCTCCAGGGAGAAGGCCGTGGCATGGTCGTTATAAACAACAATGGCCACGTCGGGTTTGAGGTCCTCGATCCACTTGCGGGAAAACTCGTAGCCCTTGAAGACAGGCTTCCAGTAGTCCTCTTCCGTCTTGCCCGTATCCATGGCCACGCCGATGGCGGGGACATGGGAGGTGGCGTACCCGCCGACGATCCTAGCCCCCATTTTTCGTCTCCCCGGTTTTCGTCCCCACGGTTTTCGTCCCCACGGCTGTCCACTCTCCCTTGCTGCGGTTGCCCTCGATGGACCGGCCCCCTTTCAGCATCATGTTCCGGTAGGCTTCCTGCTCCATGCCGGTCATGATGGCGGCGAGTTGTTGAAAATTGATGCCATCCGTGGCCGCCAGCTTGGACGTGTAATAGATGTTCCCGCCCAGGCTCAGCATGCCATTCCAATCCCGATTGAGAACGGCGTCCTTCTGCTCCGCCGTCATCGGAAAACGATCCAGGTAAAGACCCTCATGGGCCTTGAAGGCCGCCCGGTTCGCCGCCTGCCGCAGGGACATGCAGAACATGTTCAGGTGATACCCCTTGCGGGACTGCCTGGCATCGAAGACATAGGTCCCGGGGATGTCCGTGTAGTCACTGCTCATGCCGCGTCCTCCTTGGGGAAGAGTCCGACGAGCAGGTCGTCGGCGAGCTTGCCGTAATCCTTGCCCTCGGCCTTGATGGCCAGATCGCCGATCCGCTGTTCCCAGTCCGCGGTGGCCGAGGCCATGACCCCACCCAGACCCAGGTCCTCGACGGTCAGGGCAACCTCGCGCATTTCCGCGGCCCGGCGAATCCCGTGGGTCATGGCCCGCTCCATCATGTGGGCCGCCTTGGCCTTGAAGTCGAAACCGGGATAGGTGACGTCGAGCGAGTCCAGGACCATCCCATCCACCCCGGCTCGGCGCCCGGCCAGAACGCATTCCAGGAACAGGGCCTCCATGCCCTTCATCATCACCGAGCGGATCATCTTGATCGAGGAAGAGGAGCCCACCGGACCCTCCACTGTCTTGGCGTTGTCCATGTCCAACGCCGCGAGAACCGTCAGGGCCTCCACGGCGTTGGGGCCACTCAACAGCAAGGGCGTCTTGTGCATCTTGGGATAGACGGGCGCCATCACCGCGGTGTCGACGTAGCGCCCGCCCGCGGCCTCGATAACCTCGGCGTTCCCGCGCTTGGTGCCCGGCGCACAGGAGTTGCAGTCGAAATAAAAGGTTCCCGGAGCGATGCGCTTGGCCGCGGCCTCCGCCGCCTTGCCCGCCTGATCGGCGGTCACCACGCAGACAACCACCCCGGCGGCGTCCAAGGCCTCCGCCGGGGTGGCGCAACCGGTAACGCCTAAGGAAACATAGTCGGCGCGCTTGGCGTCCCGGACGGCCGACTCGACGTTGTCCGTCTTGAGATCATAGGCCCAGGTCCGGGCGGCACGGCTGGCGCCCCACCCCTTGACGAAGGCCTGTCCAGCCTCGCCGAACCCGATCAGGGCGATTTTCGCGGCCCCTTCAACGGCCCCGTCCTTGGCGGCTTTCGTGTTCACCGTGGTCCTCCCGCAATTCGCTTCGCCACTCGGTTTCCTCCGAGCCTTTGGTCCTACCTACCATTCAATCCCGGTGGAGGACAATCAATAGACACGACATCCTATTCATTTTTTGAATAGAGAAACCGAATAGCACGCCGCATCCCCGCTATCGCGTCGCACCATTTTCGACCCATCGGTCACCGGATCCCTCCCCTCAATCCCCTCGCCTGGCCGCCTCTCCAGCGGCACGCAGACAGTCCAGGAAGCGGCTTTGGGTGGCCGTGGGACGCCAGTCCCGGCGGTGGGTCACGCCGATGGGCCGCAGGGTGCCCCGGGTATCCACATCCAGCGGCACCAGCAGTCCCATGCGCTCCTCCAGCCGGATCTGGTGCAGGGAAATCAGGGTGAGGCGCTCACTGCCCAGCAAGAGCCCGCGGATCAGCATGGGAGAGCCCGTTTCCACCACGCCCTGGGGTTCGCCCACCCCCCCGAACATGGTGGTGAAATGGCGACGGGTGGGCGTCCCCTCCCGGGGGACCACCCAGGGGTAGGCGGCCAGATCCTCGACGGTCACCTTCTCCTTCCGGGCCAGGGGGTGGCCGGTCCGGGCGACGACGGCCAAGGGGTCGCTGAACAAGGCCTCCTGAACCACGTCGCCGATGGGCACGGGGGTCCGAAGGGCGCCGATCAACAGGTCCAGATCCCCCTGCCGGAGGCCGTTCAACAAGTCCTCGTAGGGGCCATCGACCACGCTCACCCGCACCTCCGGGCGCTCGCGCAACAGGGTATTGATGGCCGTTGGCAGGATGAAGGCCCGGGGCAGCGGCATGGCTCCGACAACGATTCGGCCCGTGTCCACGCCCTGGGCCTCCTCGATTTCGGCGAAACCCTGCTCCAACTCGGCGAAGGCCAGACGGACCGCCTGGGCGAGCGCGTCCGCGGCCGGGGTCAGGGCGATCCCCTGCCCCGTCTTCTCGAACAGACTCACCCCCGAAAGCCGCTCCAGATCCCGGGCGGCCCGGTGAAGGGTGGGCTGGGACAGGCCGATGGAGCGGGCCGCCAGACTGAAATTCCCCGCCTTGGACACCGCCACCAGGGCCTTCATCTGAGCCGTCGTCAGCAGGTGATCGAAATTGGCGAACCCCCGGGTTCCCTTGCGCGCGCCCAGGCGCACCGCGTCCCTGGCCCCCTGGCGGACAAGGGACAGCGACCGTTCCACCCGAACCAGGAACAGGCTTCCCGCCTCCGTCGCGTTGACCCCGTCGCTGCGCCGGTCGAACAGCCGCGCGCCCACCTGCTCCTCGAGCTTGGCCAGCGCCTGGGTGATGGCGGGCTGGGACAAATGCACCCGGGTCGAGGCATCGCTGATGGAGCGACACCGGGCCACCTCCGCGAAGGCCCGCAGGTGCCGGAAGTTGGGCAAGGGGGAAGAGGGCTGGGTATTGGGAATTTCATTCATCGAACATTCCATCTTTCGCATTAGCGAAGTCTCTATAGCATAAAATTATATCACTGGCGGGAGAATGGAATGGGAAATCGGCGCGCCCGGGTCGATAGTGGGAGCATCGAGAAGGGGAGGACCACCCCGCGCCCCGGTTCCCGTTCCCCTTTGGGGAAGGAACCGCCAAGGCCGACACGCCGCGCGGACCACCCCAAAAAGACCAACGCGAAAGCGAGAGGCGTCCATGAGCGACAAGAAGACCGCGCTGGTGATCAGCGCCCATTCCGCCGATTTCGTCTGGCGGTGTGGTGGGGCCATCGCCCTGCACCAGAAGAAGGGCTACGAGGTAACCATCGTTTGCCTGTCCTACGGCGAGCGTGGCGAGTCCGCCAAGCTGTGGAAGCAGGAAGGCATGACCCTGGAGAAGGTCAAGGCCGCTCGCCGGGTGGAGGCGGAAGCCGCCGCCCAGGCGCTGAACGCCCACGAAATCACATTCCTGGACGCCGGGGACTACCCCCTGGAGTTGGACAACGACAAGAAGTTCGAGCTGGTGGACATTATCCGCGCCGTCCAGCCGACCTTCATGCTCAGCCACTCCACCTACGACCCCTACAACACCGACCACATGTACGCCACCAAGGTGGCCATGGAATGCCGCATGATCGCCCAGGCCTGGGGCCACAACCCCGGCCAGAAGGTCCTCGGCGCGCCTCAGCTTTACCTGTTCGAGCCGCACCAGACCGAGCAGATGGGCTGGAAGCCCGACGTCTTCCTCGATATCTCCGATGTCTGGGACCAGAAGTGGGCGGCGATCCAGGCCATGAAGGGCCAAGAGCACCTGTGGACCTATTACGAGAACCTGGCGGAAAACCGCGCCAACCACTTCCGCCGCAATTCGGGTGGCATGGCCGGGGGCCGGGCGGCGAAATACGCCGAGGGCTTCCAGTCCATCTACCCCCGCACCGTGGATGAACTGTGATGGGTGGCGTCGTCGTCCAAACCATCGAGCGGGCCGACCCCGCGATCGTCAAAGCCCTTGGCGCCTGCGGCGTGGCCACCGTTCACGAGGCCCAGGGCCGCAAGGGGCTGCTCGCCGCCTATATGCGCCCCATCTATTCGGGTGCCCGGCTGGGCGCCTCGGCGGTCACCATCTCCGCCCCGCCCGGGGACAACTGGATGGTCCACGTGGCCATCGAGCAGGTGAAGGAGGGCGACATCCTGGTGCTCGCCCCCACCTCCCCCTGCGAAGACGGCTATTTCGGTGACCTTCTGGCGACCTCCATGCGCGCCCGCGGTGGCGTGGGGCTGATCATCGACGCCGGAGTCCGCGATGTGCGCGACCTGACCGCGATGACGTTTCCGGTCTGGTCCAAGGCGGTCTGCGCCCAGGGCACGGTCAAGGAGACCGTGGGATCCGTGAACATCCCCGTGGTCTGCGCCAATGCCCTGGTCAACCCGGGCGACATCATCGTCGCCGATGACGACGGAGTTTGTGTCGTCCGCCGGGAAGAAGCCGAAGAGGTGCTCAAGAAGGCTCTCGACCGGGAAGCCAAGGAAGAGGACAAACGCGCCCGTCTGGCCGCCGGGGAACTGGGCTTGGACATCTATGGCATGCGCGCGCGCCTCGCCGAGAAGGGGCTGACCTATGTCTAGCTCTTCCCGTTGCATGTGGATGCGGGGCGGCACCTCGAAGGGTGGATATTTCCTCGCCTCCGACCTGCCCGCCGACATTCCGGCCCGGGACGCCTTCCTGTTGGGGGTCATGGGCTCGCCCGATCCCCGGCAGATCGACGGCATGGGTGGCGCCGATCCGCTGACCTCCAAGGTCGCCGTCGTCAAGCGCTCCGAGCGCGCGGGCGTGGACGTGGATTACCTGTTTCTCCAGGTCTTCGTCGATCGGGCCATCGTCACCGACGCCCAGAACTGTGGGAACCTCCTGGCGGGCATTGGCCCCTTCGCCATCGAACGCGGGCTCGTTTCCGCGGCCGAAGGGGAGACCACCGTCTCCATCTATATGGAAAACACCGGCCAGACCGCGGTGGCCAAGGTCGCCACGCCGGGCGGGGTCGTCACCTACACCGGGGATGCCCGCATCGACGGCGTACCCGGCACGGCCGCGGCCATCCCCGTGACCTTCAAGGACACCGCGGGAAGCTCCTGCGGCGCGCTCCTTCCGACAGGGAACGTCGTCGACATCATTGACGGCGTGGAGGTCACCTGTATCGACAACGGCATGCCCGTCATCGTCCTGCGGGCCAAGGACATGGGCATCACCGGCACCGAAACCCGCGAGGACCTGGACGCCAACGAGGCGCTCAAGGTCAAGCTGGAATCCATCCGCCTCCAGGTCGGGCCGCTGATGAACCTGGGCGACGTGACGGAAAAATCCGTGCCCAAGATGAGCTTGGTTTCCGCCCCCACCCAGGGCGGCGCGATCTCCACCCGCACCTTCATCCCCCACCGCTGCCATGCCTCCATCGGCGTGCTCGGCGCGGTGAGCGTGGCCACGGCCTGTCTGTTGCCTGGGTCTCCAGCCCATGGCCTGGCCGCCCTTCCCGAAGGCAAGCGCAAAACCCTGGATGTGGAACACCCCATCGGCGCCATGGGCGTGGTGATGGAAACCGACGACCAGGGCGCGGTGACCGACGCGGCCATCCTGCGCACCGCCCGCAAACTCTTCGACGGCGTCGTTTTCGCGCCCTGAACCTGGACACGGAACCATGGATCCCGATTACCTGCCATTCCATCCTGGCCCTTCCAGGCCGACCTACACCCCGCCCCCGGGCGCGGTGGACGCCCATTGCCACGTCTTCGGCCCGGCCGCGGAGTTCCCCTTTGCCCCGGAGCGCAAGTACACCCCTTGCGATGCTTCGAAGGCTCAGCTCTTCGCCCTGCGCGACTATCTGGGGTTCGAGCGGAACGTGATCGTTCAGGCCACCTGCCACGGCAAGGACAATCGGGCCCTGGTCGATGCGCTCAAGGCGTCGGGCGGCAAGGCCCGCGGCGTGGCCTCCGTCGGCCCGGACATCACCATGGACGCGCTGACGGAATTGCACGAAGCCGGGGTGCGTGGCGTGCGCTTCAACTTCGTCAAGCGCCTGGTGGACGCCACCCCAAAGGAGGTCTTCCTGGGCATCGCCGAGAAGGTGGCCAAGCTGGGCTGGCATGTGGTGGTCTATTTCGAGGCGCCGGACCTGGAGGGGCTGATCCCCTTCCTGAAGTCCATGCCCACCCCCCTGGTGGTCGACCATATGGGCCGCCCGGACGTGACCAAGGGCGTCGACCATCCGGACTTCCAGCGCTTCGTCGACCTGATGACCGACGTTCCCACGATCTGGTCCAAGGTCAGTTGCCCCGAACGCCTGAGCGCGGAAGGTCCGCCGGTCTATTCGGACGTGGCGCCCTTCGCCAAGGCCCTGGTGGACAGGTTCACCGACCGGGTGCTTTGGGGCACGGATTGGCCCCATCCGAACATGAAATCACACATGCCCGACGACGGCACGCTGGTGGATGTCATCCCCCGCATCGCCGATACGCCGGAAAAGCAACGGGCGCTGTTGATCGACAACCCGATGCGGCTGTATTGGGGCTGAACGCCCCATCCGCCTGTATTGGGGCTGAACGCCCCATCCGCCTGTATTGGGGCTGAACGCCCCATCCGCCAGCATTGGGGCTGAACGCCCCATCCGCCAGCATTGGGGATAAACGCCCCAGGACACTTTACCCGGGATAAGCGCCGCCAAAAGTCGCGTCCCAACCGCCCACCAAGGACACCGAAGACACCAAAAGTACAATCGCAGGGAGTGAGCGATCATGACAGCGACCCAGAACAAGGAGCCCATTTTCGGGACTCCGATTTTCGACGGAGAGGCGGCCATCAAGGGCTATGCCTTGAACAAGATGTGTTACTCGTTCAACGGCAAGGAGGCCCGCGACGAATTCCTGGCCGATCAGGAAGCCTATATGGAGAAGTTCGGCCTGACCGAACCCCAAAGGCAGGCCATCCGCGACAAGGTGGTCCTCGACCTGATCGGCGTCGGCGGGAACATCTATTACCTGGCCAAGTTCGCCGGGATGTTCGGCCTGACCGTCCAGGACGTCGGCGCCCAGCAGACGGGCGTGACGCTTGAGGAATTCCACGAAAAGCTGCGTCGGGCGGGAGACTGAGCCATGGCACGTATCGTTGGTGGCCTGACCACCTCTCACATCCCCGCCATTGGCAACGCCATCCACAAGAACCTGTTCGAGGATCCGTACTGGAAGCCCTTCTTCGACGGCTACCCCCCCGCCCGGGAGTGGTTGGCCGAGGTCAAGCCGGACATCGCCATCGTCATTTACAATGACCACGGCCTGAACTTCTTCCTGGACAAGCAACCGACCTTCGCCTTCGGTGCCGCCCCCCAATACACCAACGAGGACGAGGGCTGGGGCATCCCGGTGATCCCGCCCTTCAAGGGGGATCCGGCGTTCTCCTGGCATCTGATCAACAGCGTGGTTCACGAGGATTTCGATCTGGTGACCTGCCAGGAGATGGCGGTGGACCACGGTTTTTCCGTGCCCATGCAGCTCTATTGGCCGAACTTCAGCTATACGGACATCGCCACGGTTCCGGTGATGATCAACACCGTCCAGCACCCCCTGCCCTCCCCGGCCCGCTGCTACAGGCTGGGTCAGGCCATCGGCCGGGCGGTGGCCTCCTACCCGGAGGACAAGAAGGTGGTGGTGATCGGCACCGGCGGCCTGTCGCACCAACTCGATGGCCAGCGCGCCGGGTTCATCAACAAGGAATTCGATCTGACCTGCATGGAAAAGATCGTCGATGATCCGGAGTACTTCCTGGACTACAGCATCCACGATCTGGTCCGGCTGGCGGGCGCGCAGGGGGCGGAGTTCATCCTGTGGCTGACCATGCGCGGCGCGCTGGGCGGCAAGGTGAAGCAACTCCATTCCAACTACCATATTCCCATTTCCAACACCGCGGCCGGGACCATGGTGCTGGAAGCGGCGGAGTAAAAGGGATCCCACATGCCCGACCGGGCGGACCACGCCATCCAGGTCCGCCCGGTCTCACCTCGCCGCCGAATTCCCATCCGGCGGCTTTTTTTTACTTCGAACCGCGAGATCAGCCATTTACCCCTTGATCATCGCCACATGAACCGGGCACCGCTCGCGAAACCCCACGCTTTCATAGAGACGAATGGCGTCCCGGTTCGAGGCATAGGCGTGAAGAAACACCCCGTCTCCTCGGGCGGAGATCCGCCCAACGACATGGGCAAGCATGCGTTTCCCCAATCCCTTTCCCTGCTCCTCGGGAAGGGTGCAGAGACCGCTCAGTTCCGTCATGCCGGGAACCTTCAGGCGCTCGCCTCCCATGGCGATCAAGCGCCCATCCTTCCGGATCCCCCAGAAGCCGCCCAGGTCCATGGCCTTCAAGGTAAAGGGACCCGGCTTCGTAAGATCCGCCAAAGCGACCATGTCCGCCGCGTCTTCCGGACCCAAGGGTCCGATCTCCGGATCCTCCACCAGCGGAAAGGCATCCTCCGCGACCATCTGCACGCCCATCGAGGTCTTGACCGCGGTCATCCCTGCCGGCAGGACCACGGGATCGACCTGGAGAAACACCATCGCTCCCCCCAAGGCGGCGAGCGCCGCGAGACTTTCCGGTCCCTCGTCGCGGGTCGCGACAAAAGGACTGGTATCGCGTGGATAGCACCGGGCATTGGCGCCCCCCTCGGCCAAATGGGCGTGACGGGTGGTCAGCGCCGTCCAGATCGGGCGATCCAGCGGATGCCGCGCCCGCCGGGTCAGGGATTGGACGGACAGGCGATCCTCCAATTCCGCCAACTGACCAAGCAGGCTCCCGTCCAGTCCCGCGCAAAGATCCGCCACGGCGGCCTCCACCCTAGGCCAAAGGACCTCCTTGCCGACCGTCACCAGCCGCCGCCCCTCGGCGGTCAGGCGCAGAACCCTGCGCCGGCGATCCCCCTCCCCGGAGGCCGCTTCCAGAAGCCCCAGGTCAACCAGCCGGTTCACCGTCCGGGTCGCTCCGGGCTGGCTGACACCCACCGCCTCCGCCAGGTCGCCCAGGGTCGAGGGTCCCAGGCGGTCGAGGCTCGCCAGATAGGGATACTGAGCCGCGGCGATGGTCACACCACCCGCTTTGAGGATCTCGTCGGTATCGGCCTGCAAGCGGTCCCCCGCCCGTTTGAGCCGCGTCCCGAGACAGAGAAGCCCCAACACCCGAACCACGTCTTCCTTCATCGTCTTTCTCCCGAGAGGTTGCTTCTTAACAAGATATATAACACGTTATGTTTATGGTCAAGCAACACCTCTCCGTCCGATCCTCACGTCGGATATTGCCGTTTCATCCGGTCCGCCCGGAACCGCCCCGGCGCCATACCCTTGCGCCGTTTGAAGGCACGGGAGAAATAGGCCGGGTCCTGATACCCCAACTCATAGGCGATCTGGGCGGCGCTGGCGGAGGTGTAGATCAGCAGCCGCTCGGCCTCCAGCATCACCCGGTCCTGGATCACCTCCCCCGCGCCCTTGCCCGCGAAGCCCTGGCACAGGCGGTTAAGCACCCCCTGGCTCACCGCCAAATCCTCGGCATAGGCCCCAACGGGCCAATGGTCCCGGTAATGGTCTTCCACCAATTGGCGGAAGCGGACGAAGCGGGCGCGCCGATCCCCCGAATCCGCGGCCCGGACCGTCTGGTCCTCCACCCGGCGGCGGATGGTCATCAGAACCATGCGCATCAACCATTCGAACATGCTTTCCCGCCCCAGCCGGGGCCAGTGGAACTCCACGTTCATCTGTTCGAGCGTTCGGTTAAGCAAGGCCGCGTCGCCGGGCGCGCCCTCCAGCGACAGGATCAGGGGGGCGTGGAACAGGGGTTCCAACAGCTTGCGGGACCGGCGGTAGCGGGCGTCGATGAGCTGCAGCTCCGAGACGGTCAGCACCCAGCCCTCGGTGTCGGGCTCGAAGGTAAAACCGTGGACCACGCCACCGGGAATACAGATCACCCCCGGGCCTTCCATGCGGTGGGTGGCGCCGTCCAGCCAGACCTCCGCCCCGCCGCCGTCGATATACACCACCTGGAACATGCGCCGGTGGCTATGGGGCGTGATCCGCCATTGGTAGAGGCGCGAGCGGGAGCGGATATCCTCGATATGGACAAACTCCGGATCGTCCCCCACCCCTGCCTCGCCATAGAGGTCGTAGGACTCGATCAAGGGGACGGGTGCCGGGGAATTTGGGTGCATAGCGGCATCCTTTCAAAGGGCGACAATGAAGAAAAAGTACAAGACTTTGCTTCTTCCGTCCATTCCGACCCGAGTTCGCTCGGGGGTACTGTTCTTCCCATAAGAAGCCAACACAAAGCCGATAGGCAGGGAGACATCATGTCCGAGTTCCGTTTCGACCCCTTTTCCCCCGAGAACGACGCCGATCCCTTTCCCGCTTACAAGATCCTGCGGGATGAGCACCCCGCCTTCTGGTGCGACGAGGCGGGCATGTGGGTCTATTCCCGCTACGACGACATCATGACCGCGCTGAACGATTGGGAGACCTATTCCTCGGCCAAGGGCAATCTGGTCAGCGAATTGCCGGGCCGGGCGGGAGCCACCCTGGGCACCACCGATCCGCCGCGCCATGACCGCCTGCGCGCCCTGATCCAGAAGGCCGTCACCAAAAAGGCCCTGACCCACCTGGAAGAGCCGATCCGCGCGATCTGCAAGACCCACCTCGCGGCGCTGAAGGGCCGGACGCGCTTCGACTTCGTGGCCGAATACTCCTCCAACGTGACCGTGGATCTGCTGTTCAGCCTGTTCGCCCTGCCCAAGGAGGATCATGCGGAGGTCCGCGTGAACGCCGTCCTGATGGCCCAGACCGACGCCAAGACCCGCCAGAAGGGGCCCGAACACCTGGCCGCCTATCAATGGATCATGGCCTATGCGGACAAACTGGTTGCCGAGCGCAGGAAGGCCCCCGGTGATGACCTGCTGTCCGACTTCATCACCGCGGAAATCGATGGTGAAAAGCTCCTGGACCAGGAAATCCGCAATACCATCGGCACCCTGTTGATGGCGGGCATCGAGAGTCTGTCGGGCTTCATGAGTGTCATGGCCCTGAACCTGGCCGATTACCCCGAGGCCCGGCGGGCGCTGGCGGCGGATCCCAAGTTGATCCCCGACGCCATCGAGGAAAGCCTGCGCTTCAACACCTCCGCCCAGCGCTTCCGCCGCTGCCTGACCAAGGACGTGGTCGCCCACGGTGTGACCATGAAAGCCGGGGACTTCATCATGCTGGCCTATGGGGCGGGCAACCGGGACGAGCGGCGGTATCCCGATCCGGATCGCTTCGATATCACCCGCAAGCCCAAGGGGCACCTGGGCTTTGGCGGCGGTGTTCACGCCTGCCTGGGCACCCAGATCGCCCGCTTGACCTGCGCGATCGCCTTCGAGGAGTTCCTGGCCGCCTTCCCCGAATTCACCAGGGTCGAGGAGTCCCTGCCCTGGGTGCCGTCGTCCAACTTTCGTAGCCCCTCGAAATTGGACCTCGCCGTCGCCTGACGAACTGGAGAAACAGGGATATAGTCAAAACACCCCCGGCCGGAAGCGACCGGGGGTTCATCCCCTTAACAAAGACCAAACTGGAGGACTCCCATGCCCAAGGTGACTTACATCGAATTCGACGGCGCCGAACACGTCGTGGACCTGCCCGAGGGTTGGACCCTGATGCAGGGCGCCACCCTGAACGGCGTCGACGGCATCGAGGGCGAGTGCGGCGGCTCCTGCGGTTGCGCCACCTGCCACGTCTATGTGGACGAGGCCTTCCTCGACAAGCTGGACCCGCCCTCGGAAACCGAGGAAGAAATGCTGGACTGTACCGTCTCCCCCCGCGAATCCAACAGCCGACTGGGCTGCCAGATCAAGGCCACCGCCGCCCTGGACGGCCTGATCCTGCGTCTGCCCGAGGCCCAGAGCTGATGTCCGCCCCCACCGAGGATCCCGGCGTCGTCATCGTCGGCGCAGGGCAGGCGGGCTATCAGGTGGCCGAGGCCCTGCGCCAGGACGGCTATGAGGGCGCAATCACCCTGATCGGCGACGAGCCGGAAGTGCCCTACCAGCGTCCCCCGCTGTCCAAGGCCTACCTGCTTGGGGAGACGGACCGCCTCCGCCTGAAATTCCGGACGGAGGAGTATTACGCCGAGCACGCCATCGTCACCCATTTGCATGTCTCCGCGGTTTCCATCGACCGGACGGCGCGGACGGTGACCCTGTCGGACGGCACCGTAAAACCCTATGGCGCGTTGGTCCTGGCCACCGGCGCCCGGGCCCGCCCCCTGCCCGTCCCCGGTGCTGATTTGGCGGGCGTCCACATGCTCCGCACCCTGAAGGACATTGATCGGATCCAGGCCGACATGGCCACCACCGAGGACACCGTCGTCATCGGCGCCGGCTTCATCGGCCTGGAATTCGCCGCCGTGGCCCGCAAGCTGGGCAAGGCCGTCACCGTGGTCGAGGCCGCCCCCCGGGTCATGGGCCGCGTCGTCTCCCCCACCCTCTCGGCCTATTTCACCCAGGTTCATGAGGGCCATGGAGCGACGATCCTGTGCGGTGCTCAGGTCTCGGCCCTGACCGGGGAGGGGAGCCATGTGACCGGCGTGACCCTGGCCGATGGCCAAACCATCCCCGCCGGGCTGGTGGTCGTGGGCATCGGCGTCATCCCCAACGAGGACCTGGCCAAGGCCGCCGGATTGGCCTGCGACAATGGCATCGTGGTGGACATCCAGGGGCGGACGGAGGATCCCTTCATCTACGCCGCCGGGGACGTTGCCCTGCACGAGCACCCCTTCGCGGGCAAGAAGCTGCGGTTGGAGTCCGTTCAGAACGCCGCCGACCAGGGTCGCAGCGTGGCCGCGGCCATCGCTGGCATCGACCGCCCCCACGACGCCGTGCCCTGGTTCTGGAGCGACCAATACGACATCAAACTCCAGATGACCGGCTTGCGGGAAGAGGGGGACCAGGAGGTCCTGCGCGGCGAGATGGACAGCGGCAAATTCTCGCTGTTCCACTTCCGCGACGGGGTGTTGCGGGCCGTGGATTCCGTGAACAAGCCCGCCGATCATATCCAGGCCCGGAAACTCCTGGCCAGCGGGATCTCCCCCACGCCCGAACAGGCTGGGGATGTGGGGTTCAAGCTGAAGGATCTGTTGGGGTAGGCGTCGCGCCGTTTCGGGGGCCGCCGCCCCCGATCCCCCGCAGTATAGAACCAACCACAGACCAATTGGTTTGCATACCTCAATTCCAAACGGTGATTCAGCCCCTCAATTCAGGGGCTGGGAGGCGGCGCCCCCATGGTCCGTCCGGTCAGAACAACCCCTGCGCCCGAAACGACAGATGTCCGCCCTTGGCCACGATCAGGTGGTCGTGCAACCCCACGCCGACCGCCCGCAAGGCATCACGCACGCTCAGCGTCATATCCTGGTCCGCGACCGAGGGGGTCGGGTCGCCCGAGGGGTGGTTGTGCACCATGATCACCGCGCAAGCGTGCAACTCCAGCGCCCGGCGGGCCACTTCGCGGGGATAGACCGGCGTATGGTTCACCGTGCCCTTCTGCTGGAGTTCGTCGGCGATCAGGCGGTTGCGGTTGTCCAGGAACAGCAGGCGGAATTGCTCCGTCTGGCGGTGGTCCATGGCCGCATGGCAGTAGTCCAGCAACCGGTCCCAGGAGCCGAGCACCGGCTGGTTCATCACTTGGCTTTTCAGTAGGCGCGTGGCCGAGGCTTCCGCCGTCTTCAGGGCCGCCACGGCGGCCTCTCCCACGCCCTCGACCCGGGTCAGGGCCTCGGGCGGCGCGGTGATCACCCCGGCATAGGTCTTGAATTCCGCCAAGAGCGCCTTGGCCAGGGGCTTCACGTCGCCCCGGGGGTGGGCCTGGAACAGCAGGAGTTCCAGCAATTCATAGTCGGGAAGGCCGTCCGGATTGGCGAGGAAACGCTCCCTCAGCCGGGTCCGATGGCCGGAATAATGGGCCTTGGCGCCCGCCCCGTCCTTCTTCCGGGTCTCTGGCGCCTTGCCCTCGTCGGGCGGCTGGTGGCCTGTCACGCGCCCTCGTAGGGCGGGCAGTGCCAACCCTTGGGCGACAGGGTGAAAATCTCGCACCCGTCCTTGGTCACGCCGATGGTGTGCTCGAACTGGGCGGACAGGGACTTGTCCTTGGTCACCGCGGTCCAGTTGTCGGCCAGGATCTTGGTGTCATGGCGCCCGGCGTTGATCATCGGCTCGATGGTGAAGATCATGCCTTCCCTCAGGGCCAAGCCTTGGCCCGGACGGCCGAAGTGCATGACGTTGGGCGGCGTATGGAAGACCGTGCCGATGCCATGGCCGCAGAAATCCCGCACCACGGAGAACTTCAGACCCTCGGCGTAGGTCTGGATGACATGGCCGATATCGCCCAGGGTGGCGCCGGGACGCACGACCTTGATGCCGCGCATCAGGCATTCATAGGTGGTTTCCACCAGACGGCGGGCCTTCACCTTGGGCTCGCCCGCGAAATACATGCGGCTGCTGTCGCCGTGCCAACCGTCCAGGATCGGCGTGACATCGATGTTCACGATGTCCCCGTCCTTCAGGATCTTGTCCGGGCTGGGAATGCCGTGACAGACCACATGGTTGACCGAGGTACAGATGGACTTGGGGAAACCCCGGTAGTTCAGGGGCGCCGAGACCGCCCCATGGTCGGCGACAAATTCGGCGCAGAGCCGGTCCAGTTCCTCCGTGCTCACGCCCGGCACCACATGGGGGGTGATCATATCCAGGGTTTCCGCGGCCAGGCGACCGGCGCGGCGCATGCCCGCGAAACCTTCCTCTCCGTGGAGGGTGATCTGGTGGGTGCGCTGGGCGGCTTGAGTCATCGAAGGGGAGTCCATTTGCTACGCGAAAGGAAGATCGGCGTCGACCATTCATCGGATATGGGGAACGGCACCGCGGATGACGAGGGGGAAACGATCATTTCCACCTCCAAAGGTTTTAGGGAGGGGACGGTCGGGAAACAAGCCCCCGCCGCACCCGATCCCCTCTTTTTGCGGCTCACAGCGCCAGGGGCAGGGTCCGGTCCACCCAAACCCCCTTTTCCGGGTTCACGGCGCAGCCCAGGCAAACCACCTCGACACCCTTTTCCAGGGCGGCGTTCAGACCATCGGCATAGACCGGATCGATATCCCGGGCCATGGTCACCGAACCGCCATCGGTGCGCTGGACCAGATAGACCATCACCGCCCGGTGCCCCTCGGCCACCATGTCGGCGAGTTCGACCAGATGCTTAGCCCCCCGGCTGGTCACTCCATCGGGGAACTCCACCGGCGCGGTCCATTCCGGATCGCGCTTCATGGTGACGTTCTTCACCTCGACATAGCAGAGGGGCTTGTCGCCGTCGGGATCCTCCAGCAGCACGTCGACGCGGGAGTTCTTGCCGTATTTGACCTCCCGCCGGACGCTGGAATAGCCGGTGAGTTCGGGCACCTTTCCCTCGGCGATGGCCTCGGCCACCACGGCGTTGGGGGTGCCGGTGTTGACCCCGACCATGGCCTCGCCGATCTGGATGACCTCCCAGGTGTAGGCGAGCTTGCGGTTGGGGTTGTCGCTTTTGGACACCCAAATCCGACAGCCCGGCGTATTGACCGAGAGCATGGAGCCGGAATTGGCGCAATGGGCCGTGGTCTCCGTCCCGTCGTCGAGAATCACGTCGGTGAGAAACCGCTTGTACCGCTTGACCAAGGTTCCGCCGATCAGGGGCGTGGGGTAGAGCATGGGGACTGTCCTGTCTTGCTGTCGGGTCCGTTGTTCCGCCTTTCGCCCATCAATCCCGGACGCGGCGCAGGTATGTGTCGAACATGGGTACGGTGAAGGCCGTATCCCCGTGGGAGGGGCTGAACACCATGCCTTTCTTCATCAAGGAACTGCGGGTCGGGGCCACGCTTTCCACTTTTCTCTTCATTTGGGCCGCGACATCACCCGACCGGTGGGGACCGGGTCCCAGGTCAGCCATGGCGAAGAGGTAATCCTTTTCCGCCGTCGTGAGCCGATCAAAACGCACCCTGAAAAAACTCTCGTCCAGGTTATCCAAAGCCTTTTCCGTGGCGCGCTTGACGTCTTCCAATTCAATACTATCGGTTTGACACACATCCCAACAGAAATGCCCCCAAGTTTGCAGAAAATAGGGATACCCCTCGGTCCGGGCAATGACCTCGCGAACCGCGGCCTCGGTGATATCCATGCCCTCGCACTGGATGGGTTCGGCCAGGGCCTCCCGGGCATCCACCTCTTCCAAGGCCCCGACCCGGGGGTAATCGAACAGTCGCTCGGCATAGGACTTGGATCGTCCAGCCAATGCCAGGATTTGGGGCAAGCCGCCACCGACCAAAACGACGGGCAGTTGACGCTGTTGCATTCGATGCGCGGCCATGATCAGGGCGCTCATTTCCGTTTCACTCAAGTACTGCATTTCGTCGATGATGAGCGCGACCGCCGTTTCCTTGGCCTTGGCCGCCTTGCCAACGGCCTCCAGAAGATCCGGCAGATCGACCTCCAGGTCTCCGCTATCGGCGCTGCCCCGATCCGGGTCGACGGACAGGGAGAACTCCACCTCGCCAACGCTCGCCCTAACCGCCGTGGCGAAGGCCGCCAGCACCCGAAGCGCGGCGTTTCCCACCTCCCTGGCCTTCTCGATCTTGTCCAGCTTCAGAAGGACTTGCCTCAACTTAGGCAAGAGAAGCGCGGCCAAGGCCTTATTCTCATGGGCCTCGATCTGCACCGCGCAATAGTTCAGGGACTCCGCCTTGGAATAGACTTCGCCAAGCAGAACGGTCTTCCCCACCCCGCGCAAGCCAACGACGATGAAGGATTTCGCGGGCTTCCCCGCCTTTACCCGCCCCAGGGTGATTTCTGTCTTCTTGAGCACCTCCTCCCGCCCGGCGAGCTTTGGCGGAGGTGTCCCCGCACCGGGCGCGAAGGGGTTTAGAAGGGGATCCATGGGCTTCTTATCCAATCTTATGATTTTTTTGATAAGATCACATAAGACGCCTCAAATCAACTCAACTCCGGCCCATCGCCCCCGAACACCTGAGTCAGGTTCACCTGACCGGAGCCCCGGGGCGCCGGTTGGGGTTGGCTGGCGTCCGGTGCCCAGGCGGTCATGGTCACGATGTTAAAGGTCGCGGGAACCCGTCCCTCGGCATCGCCGAACCGCTCCTGGTAAAGGGCGAGCGCCCGCGTCAGGGTTTCCCGCCGGGTGAGGCCCTTACGGCGCTCGAGCACGGCGTTGGTCTCGCCCATGCCCCGGAGATCCGCCAGAAGCTTCAGCGGGCTGGAATACATCACGGTGATGGGCTCGGAATCCACCGTCGGCAGGGCGAAGCCCGCCCGGGTCAGCAGGTTGCCCGCGTCGCGCACGTCCGCGAAGGGGCTCGTGCGCGGGGACAACCCGCCCTCCCGCTCGATTTCCGTCTCGGCGAGGCAGTCCCGCAGTTCATGCAGGGTCTGGGCGCCGAACATACAGGCGAGAAACAGCCCATCGGGCATAAGCGCCCGGCGGATCTGGGTCAGGGCGCCGGGCAGGTCATTGACCCAATGGAGCGACAGATTGGAGAGCACCATGTCCAGGCTTCCCGGACGCAAGGGCAGCCATTCCTCGTCGGCGCAGAAGGTCGCGGTGGACATCCGCGCCTTCGCCCCCGAGGCCCGGGTTGCCATCGCCAGGGAGAGATCACATTGCAGCAGGGTTTCCACGCCACCCCGGTTTCCAAGGACGCGAGCAACCTCGCCCCCGTGGCACCCCAGGTCGAGGGTCAGGGGAAAGCGCCGGGTGATGTCATCCAGGCGGTCCACCAGACGCTCGGCGGATTCGGAGAAAAGAAAATCGAAGCCGTCCAGGCCGGGCGCGGCCCGGTCCCGGTGGCGGCGGACGACCTGGCGGTCGAAGACGGTCATGCTATCGGTCATGGGCTTTGATATAAATCATCCGGACCCCGACCGATAATCCCTTTTCGCTGAAACCTTCCGGAGATAAGGTCCGGCCCATGCCCCTCGTCCTTCCCGCCCCCCTGCGCGACCTCGCCCGGACCCTGTTGGACATGGCCCTGCCGCCCCGCTGTCTGGGCTGCGGGGATCTGGTGTCCGACCCGGGCGCCCTCTGCCCCACCTGTTTCTCCGGCGTCACCCAATTGACCCGCCCCCATTGCGAGCAATGCGGTCTGCCTTTCCCTGTCGGCGGCCTGACGGAGTCCGGTGCCCGCTGCGCCGATTGCCTGGCCGATCCCCCGGCCTTTTCCCGGGCGCGGGCGGTCTGGGTCTATGACGCGGGGTCCACGCCGCTGATCCTGCGATTCAAGCATGCCGACCGGACCGACGCGGCTCCGGCCTTCGCCCGCTGGATGCGCCGGGCCGGGGCGGACCTGCTGGCCGATGGTCCGGTCCTGGTACCCGTACCCCTGCACCCCCGCCGCCTGTGGAGCCGCCGCTACAATCAGGCCGCCCTGCTCTCCCGCGCCATCGCCCAAACGGAGGGATTGACCCACCACCCCCTGGCCCTGGTCCGCTCCCGGGCCACGGCCAGCCAGGGCCACAAGGGCCGGACGGGGCGCTGGAGCAACGTGCGAGGCGCCTTCACCATGGCCAAGCCCGAGCAGGTGGCGGGCAAACCGGTCCTTCTGGTGGACGACGTCATGACCACCGGCGCGACCCTGAACGAATGCGCCAAGGTCCTGCTGCGGGCTGGCGCGCTCCGGGTCGACGTCCTGGTGCTCGCCCGGGTGCCCCTGGAGACGGGGCATTAGTCCCTGACCCTGGCGTCCTGGGAAGGCAAACCGTATATTGAGCGTGCCCTTCACCGTCCGTTTGTTTGGAGATGCCATTCATGGCCAAGGTCGAAATTTATACCACGCCTATTTGTCCCTACTGCCACCGGGCCAAGGGTCTGCTGAAATCCAAGGGGCAGGCCTTCACCGAAATCGACGTGATGATGAAACCCAAGCGGCGGCAAGAGATGATGGACCGGGCCGGGGGGAGCCACACGGTTCCCCAGATTTTCATTGATGGCAAACACCTTGGCGGCTGCGACGCGTTGCACGCCCTCGACGCCAAGGGGGGCCTGGACCCCCTACTGAACGGAGAACGTACATGACCCAACCTTCCTCCGCCTTCACGGCGGCCTGCATCCAAGTCAACGCCGGTCGGGACGTCTATCCCAACGTTGGAGCGGCCTCCGCGCTGGTCCGTCAGGCCCGGGAGGAAGGCGCCGACATGGTCTTCATGCCGGAAAACGTGACCATGATGGAATGGGGCCGCAAGAACATTCAGGCCAAGGCCATGCCCGAGGAAGACCACGTCGCCCTGGCGGCCTTCCGCGATCTGGCCCGGGATTTGAAGATCTGGCTCCATTGCGGCACCCTGGCGGTCAGCGTCGGTGACGGCATGGTCGCCAACCGCACCTATGTGGTGGATGGAGACGGCGCCATCCGCGCCCGCTACGACAAGATCCACATGTTCGACGTGGATCTCGCCAATGGGGAAAGCTACAAGGAAAGCAGCACCTTCCGCCCCGGAGGCGAAGCGGTGGTGGTCGACATGCCCTTCGGTCGCCTGGGTCTGGCCATCTGCTACGACCTGCGCTTCCCCCACCTGTTCCGAACCCTGGCCAAGGCCGGAGCGGACTATCTGACCATTCCGGCGGCCTTCACCCGCACCACCGGTCAAGCCCATTGGCATGTGCTGCAGCGGGCCCGAGCCATCGAAACGGGTTGCTATGTCATCTCACCGGCCCAGACCGGCACCCATGCGGAGGGCCGCCAGACCTACGGCCATGCCCTGATCGTCGACCCCTGGGGCACGGTTTTGGCCGATGCCGGAGAAGAACCAGGCATCATTCTCGCCCGTATTGACCCCGAGAAGACCGCCGAGGCCCGGGGCATGGTGCCCGCCCTGACCCACGACCGAGCCTTCGCCCTGGACATCGAATAGGGCCGGATCTACGCCTCTCGGCGTTTCGCACAGTGGCAAGGGACCCGCCGTCCCTTGCCACTCGGGCGTTTTTGGGTATAGATCCCAACTCCGTTTCGGAGAGGAACAGAATGATTCGCTACGCGCTTGTTTGCGAACATGACCATGATTTCGAAGGCTGGTTCCGCGACAGCGCCACCTGTGACGACCAGTTATCGGGGGGCGCGGTGGACTGCCCCTATTGCGGCAGTCATACCGTCACCAAGGCCCTGATGGCGCCCAATGTGGTATCCAGCCGGTCCAAGGAAGGCCGCGTTCCGTCAACGGAGATCGAGCCCCAAACGGCGCCTTCCCCGGCACCGGAACCGGCATCGGCACCGCCCGCCAACGCCGCGGGTCGGACCGGCACCGTGCTCCCGACCTTGCCCCTTGGCCAAAACACCCGGCCCATATCCGTGGCCAGCGGACCGGAAGGCAAGGAAGCGCTGACCAAGCTGGCCCAGGCCATGGCCAAGCTGCGCGCCCATGTGGAGGCCACCTGCGAGGACGTCGGTGGCGACTTCGCCGAGGAAGCTCGCAAAATTCACCATGGCGAGACCACCGACCGCCCCATCCACGGCGAGGCAACCCTCGACGAAGCCAAGGCTCTGTCGGAAGAGGGCATCGGCATCTCCCTGCTCCCCTGGAGTCGACGGCCGCGGAATTAATCCGTGGGGTGTCCGTTCTTTAAGACGCCACCAGAGCCTTCTTCCACCCGGAAGAAATTTCATGAAATCAGATGTCTAGAGTATTCCGAGATCAAGCTGGGCCGCTTCGCGGACCAGCTTGGCCTCGAAGATACTCTAAATTCTATAGAATTAGAGTGAAACGGGGCCAGCTTGGCCCAAGCTGATCCAGTTTCACTCTAGCGCCGACTTCTCCAACCCGCCCGCGTGTTCGATAAAGGCAACGACACGATCCAGCCCCGCGCCGGTCTTGAGGTTGGTCATCACATAGGGCCGATCACCGCGCATGCGCTTGGTGTCCGCTTCCATCACATCCAGGTTCGCGCCCACGAATGGCGCCAGATCGGTCTTGTTGATGATCAGCAGGTCCGAGCGGGTGATCCCCGGCCCGCCCTTGCGCGGGATTTTTTCCCCCGCCGCCACGTCGATCACATAAAGGGTGATATCGGCCAGCTCCGGGCTGAAGGTGGCGGCCAGATTGTCCCCGCCACTTTCGACGAAGATCAGATCCAGGGTCGGGAATTTTTCCCGCATGGTGTCGATGGCCGCGAGGTTCATCGACGCGTCCTCGCGGATGGCCGTATGGGGGCAGCCGCCCGTTTCCACCCCCATGATCCGCTCCGCCGGGAGCGCGCCGGTCTCGGTGAGGATGCGTTGGTCTTCCTTGGTGTAAATATCGTTGGTGATGGCCGCCAGATCATGGACCGGCGCCATCACCCGGCAGAGATTTTCCAACAGGGCCGTCTTGCCCGAGCCCACGGGGCCTCCGACACCGACGCGCAGGGGATTGCTGGGGGAGACGTCACTCATGATCGGAACAACCTTGTGTATTGGGTTTCATGGCGGATACTGGTCCAGTCGACCATGGGCGCCGCCGCGCCCAGGTCCTCCCAGGGGCGCTCCAACGAGGCCCGCGCCGCCCGAGCCACCACCGCCCCCAGGGCGGCCAAGGCCTTTTGCCCGTCCGTCTGACCCAGGGGCACCAGCCGCACGCCCGCGGAAATCAGGTTCGCCCCCAGGGCATGGAGGAAGGCCGACAGGACCGGCCCCGCCGGGATCCCATGGAGGGCGGAGGCAAGGCCCACCGCCACCGGATAGGGGCAGGGCCGCCCCAAGCCCTTGAGCGCGGCGCGCCAGCGCTCGAGTCCCGGCACCGGCCAACAGTCGCCGATGGCGCGCAGGAAGGCCTCCCCCTGGGTCGTGGACTCCTGGACCATCTCGTGGGTACCCCGCAAGGCGTCCCCCTCCTCGGTCACCCGCAGGAGGCGGTCCAGGTCATCGGCGGCGACGGCGATCATGGCCTCCCGCAGCAAGTCCGCGTCCACACGCCCCGCACCCGCTTCCAGGATCCAGGAGACCCAGGCGGTCAGGCTCGCCCGATTGGTGACCCGGCCGACCTCCACGGCATACTCCACGCCATGGCTCCAGGTGAAGGCCCCCACCGGGAAACTGGGGGAAAGCCAGGCCATCAGGCGGAACAGGCCATCCTCCGGGCAGGAAAAGGCGTCAGTGGGGGGCATGGGACCGCCCATGGTCGTGCCCGTGATCCTGCCCCTCATCCTGCCCATGGCCGTGGTGCCCACCGCCTTCGTAGGCGCCGCCCTCGGGTTCGAAGGGAGCGGTCATGCGCCGGGTGATCCCGCCCAGGCCCTTGACCATGGCTTCGATCACATGGTCCTCGGCGATGCGCAGCGTCCCCCCGTCCCGCACCTGAACGGCGAGGTGGCGGTTGCCCAGGTGCCAAGCCATGCGGGCGAGATGGCCCGGGTCGAGACAATGGATGTCGATCACCGACTCCCGGGCGGCGATGACACGAATAATCCCCGCCGCATCCCCGAGCTCCAGCCCATCCCCATCGCGCAACAGCACGGCGTTGGGCAGGTCGAGGAGGAAGTCCTCCCCGCCGTCGTCGGTCATGCGCACCCGGCGCCGATGCCGGTCGGAAAAGGCGAGTGTTACGCTGCCCACCTCCGTTCCCTCGGACCAGGATCCGGCGGCATGGTGGATGGTGGTCTTGCGCATCACCGTCTCTCCCCTAAAACAGGTGGTAGCGCTGGGCCATGGGCAGAACCTCGGCGGGTTCGCAGGTGAGGAGTTCCCCATCGGCGCGCACCTCGTAGGTCTCTGGGTCCACCTCGATTTTCGGCGTGGCGCTGTTCAGCACCATATCGGCCTTGCCCACGGTCCGGCAGCCCGTCACGGCCAACAGCGTCCGGGCCAAGCCGAGCGTATGGCCGACGTCCGCGTCCAGGGCGGCCTGGGACACGAAGGTCACCGAACTGGCGGTGAGTGACTTACCGAAGGCACCGAACATGGGCCGGTAGTGGACCGGCTGGGGCGTGGGGATGGAGGCGTTCGGGTCGCCCATGGCCGCCGCGGCGATGGTCCCGCATTTCAGCACGATGTCCGGCTTGACCCCGAAGAAGGCGGGCTTCCACAGGACCAAATCGGCCAGCTTGCCCGGCTCGACGGAGCCCACATGGGCGGAGATGCCGTGGGTGATGGCCGGATTGATGGTGTATTTGGCGATATAGCGCCGGACCCGCAGGTTGTCGTTGTCCCCTGTTTCTCCAGGCAGGCGGCCGCGCTGGACCTTCATCTTATGGGCGGTCTGCCAGGTGCGGATGACCACCTCGCCCACCCGACCCATGGCCTGGCTGTCCGAGGAGATCATGGAGAAGGCGCCGATATCATGGAGGATATCCTCCGCCGCGATGGTCTCCCGGCGGATGCGGCTTTCGGCGAAGGCCACGTCTTCCGGAATGCGCGGGTCCAGGTGGTGGCAGACCATGAGCATGTCCAGGTGCTCATCAAGGGTGTTCACCGTGAAGGGGCGCGTGGGGTTGGTGGAACTGGGCAGGACATTGGCGACACCGGCCAGTTTGATGATATCCGGCGCATGGCCGCCGCCCGCGCCCTCGGTATGGAAGGCGTGGATGGTCCGCCCCTTGAAGGCGGCGACGGTGTTCTCGACGAAACCGCTTTCGTTGAGCGTGTCGGTGTGGATGGCGACCTGCACATCCCATTTGTCCGCCACGGTCAGGCAGGTGTCGATGGCGCTGGGCGTCGTGCCCCAATCCTCGTGCAGTTTCAGGCCAATGGCACCCGCGCGCACCTGTTCCTCCAGGGCCTGGGGCAGGCTGGCGTTGCCCTTGCCGAAGAAGCCCAGGTTCATGGGCAGCCCCTCCGCCGCCTGAAGCATGCGCGCCATATGCCAGGGACCGGGGGTGCAGGTGGTGGCGTTGGTGCCCTCCGCCGGACCCGTGCCACCACCCAGCATGGTGGTGATGCCGGACGTGAGGGCGTCATCCACCTGCTGGGGGCAAATCCAATGGATATGGGCGTCGATGCCGCCCGCGGTGAGGATCCGGCCCTCGCCCGCGATGACCTCGGTCCCGGGGCCGATGATGATGTCCACATTGGGCTGAACGTCGGGGTTCCCGGCCTTGCCGATGGCGGCGATCCGGCCCTCCTTCAGCCCCACGTCGGCCTTCACGACGCCCCAGTGGTCGACGATCAGGGCGTTGGTGATGACCGTGTCCACGGCCCCTTGGGCGCGGGAGTATTGGGACTGGCCCATGCCGTCCCGGATAACCTTGCCACCGCCGAACTTCACTTCCTCGCCATAGGTGGTGAAGTCCTTTTCCACTTCGATGATCAGGTCCGTGTCGGCCAGACGCAGGCGGTCGCCGGTGGTCGGGCCGAACATGGCGGCATAGGCGTCGCGCTCGATTTCGAATGCCATATCCCTTAGACCTCCAACTGACCGGCGATCTTGCCGTTGAACCCGTGCACCACCCGGGCGCCCGCATAGGCCACCAGGGTGACCTCCCGGGTTTGGCCCGGCTCGAAGCGCACCGCCGTGCCCGCGGGAATGTCCAGGCGGTAGCCCCGGGAGGCCTCGCGGTCGAAGGACAGGGCCGGATTGGTCTCGGCGAAATGGTAGTGGCTGCCCACCTGGACCGGGCGGTCGCCCGTATTGGCCACGGACAGGGTGATGAAGTCGCGCCCCTCGTTCAGGACCAAGGTGCCTTCGGCGGGAAAAATCTCTCCGGGAATCATCGCCTCTTCTCCCCTAGCGAATGGGCTGATGGACGGTCACCAACTTGGTGCCGTCCGGGAATGTAGCTTCCACCTGGATCTCGTGGATCATCTCGGCGATGCCGTCCATGACCTGATCGCGGGCAATGACCTCCGCTCCGGCCTTCATGAGCTCGGAGACGGAGCGCCCGTCGCGGGCCCCTTCCACGACGAAATCGCTGATCAGGGCGATGGCCTCGGGGTGGTTGAGCTTCACGCCCCGCTCCAACCGTCGGCGCGCCACCATGGCGGCCATGGCCACCAGCAGCTTGTCCTTCTCCCGCGGCGTCAAATTCATCCGACCCTCTCCTCTGCCTAAACATGCCAAGGCCGGGGGAGCACGGGCGCGTACCTCCCCAAGGCCTGCCGTGAATACCCCCAAATGTCGGCGAAAGCAGCGCGAAGCGCCAGCCCATCCTCCGACAAAAACCGCGTGATCAACAGCCCCCTCACCTCCGTCGCCCCGGCGCGGACCTTGGGACTGGCTGCCAACCGCTCCCGGATCTCCTCCATCAAGGCCAGCGCGGCACCATCGGGCGCATAGGCCACCAGGGTGGCAAGCGCCACCGCGCCATCAAACCCGGCAGGATGGGCAATGGCCTCGGCCAGATCCCCCTCCAGGTGCAGCGCGTCGGCCCAAACGAGCCGCCCCCCGACCCGGACCCGCCAGGCGTCATGGATCAGTCCTTCGGTCAGACGCTCCCTATGGGCGGCCCGCCCGAGGGCCAGCATCTCCCCAGCCAGGACGGTGGCGCCGGGGTCCACATCCAGGCGGGTGACTCGACGCAACCGCGCCCGATTATGCACAATCATCTCCTGGGGGAGCCACTCCAACCAGGACCCCTCCCCCGCAGAAAGGGAGACATCCAGCCGCACATCGGGACCCTTGGAGCGATAGAGCTTCTCTGCCGCCTGGGCCATGACCAGAACCCGGGCGCCGGGATCGACGGTCACGGCAATGGACAAGCAGTCGCCGCCGACCAATCCGCCTGCGGTATTGGTCAGGCAAGCGGTCAGGGGTTCGGCCTTGGACACGGTGGGAAACAAGCAACGCAGCGGCGCGGCCTGATCCAGCTCGGCCAGACGGGTAACCGGCCCGTCGTTCCCCTGGGCCGCCCGTACCCGCAGGCCAATCCGCCCGTCACGCAAACCGCCCCCAGAGGACGCCATTCCCCTCCCAGAAACGCCAGCCTTAGACGGTGAGGTGCCGTCGTACATCCGCCTCCTCCATGGTCGCTCCCTCGCCGGAGAGCACCACTTCACCCCGATCCATGACCACATAATCGTCGGCCAGATCGCGGGCGAACTCGAAATACTGCTCGACCAGCACGATGGCCATGGTTCCCTTATCGCGCAAGTAGGTAATCGCCCGACCGATGTCCTTGATGATCGATGGCTGGATGCCCTCGGTCGGTTCGTCAAGCACCAGCAGGCTCGGCCGCATGACCATGGCCCGGCCAATGGCGAGTTGTTGCTGCTGCCCACCGGAGAGGTCTCCGCCCCGACGATGCATCATGGTCTTGAGCACGGGGAACAGGGCAAAGACCTCCTCGGGCACGATGCGGTCCTTGCGGGGCAGGGGAGCGTAACCGGTTTCCAGGTTCTCCTTCACGCTCAGCAGCGGAAAAATCTCCCGCCCCTGGGGCACGGTGGCGATGCCCTTGCGCGCCCGGTCGTGGGGCTTAAGGCGAGAGATATCCTCGCCATTCCACAGGATCTTGCCCTTGCTGATGGGATGTTGGCCGGTGACGGCGCGCAACAGGCTGGTCTTGCCCACCCCGTTGCGCCCCAGAACACAGGTGACCCGCCCCACTTGGGCGGTGACGGAGACCTCCTTGAGCGCCTTGGCCGCGCCGTAATGCAGGTCGATGCCTTCCACGGATAGCATGCGCCTTATCTCCCCAGGTAGACTTCGATGACGCGTTGATCGGCGCTGACATGGTCCAGTGACCCCTCGGCCAGGACCGAACCCTCGTGCAGAACCGTGACCTTCACGCCCAGGTCCCGGACGAAGGTCATGTCGTGCTCGACAACAATCACCGAATGCTCGCCGGTGATCTCCTTCAGCAGCTTGGCCGTTTCCGCGGTCTCGTCGTCCGTCATACCAGCCGCGGGCTCGTCCACCAGAAGGACCTTCGGGTTCTGGGCCAGAAGCATGCCGATTTCCAGCCATTGCTTTTGGCCATGGGACAGGCCTCCGGCGTCGGTTTGGGCCAGATCCCCCAGGCGGATGATGCCCAGGATTTCGTCGATGCGTTTCCGTCCCTTGGCCGTCAGCCCGCCGAACAGGGTGCGGAAGACCCCCCGGTCCCCCGCCAGGGCGAGCATCAGGTTGTCGAAGACCGTATGCATCTCGAAGACCGTCGGCTTCTGGAATTTGCGACCAATGCCCAACTGAGCGATGGCCGCCTCGTCCAGGACCCGCAGGTCCGTTGTGCCGTTGAAATACACCTCGCCGGTATCGCAGCGGGTCTTGCCAGTGATCACGTCCATCATCGTGGTCTTACCCGCCCCGTTGGGGCCGATGATGGCGCGCATCTCGCCGGGTTTGATCACCAGGGAAAGGTTGTTGAGCGCCCGGAAGCCATCGAAGGTAACCGATACGCCGGAGACATACAGGATGGAGGTCGCTTTTTCTTCCATGGTCCTCACTCCCCAGCCGAGGCGTTGACGGGCTTGACCTCGCCGCCTTCCGATAGCGCCACCCCTTTTTCCGCCTGGCCGGACCCCATCTTCTTGCCCGCGAACCGGGGCGCGAAGGTTCCGATAATCCCCTTGGGCAGGAACAGGGTCACGGCGATGAACAGGCCCCCCAGGGCGAACAGCCAGACGTCTGGCAGGGCCGCCGTGAAATAGGTCTTCGCCCCGTTCACCAGCAGCGCGCCCAGGATGGCCCCGACCAGGGTTCCCCGGCCGCCCACGGCGACCCAGATCACCGCCTCGATGCTGTTGGCGGGCGCGAATTCGCCGGGGTTGATGATGCCCACCTGGGGCACATAGAGCGCCCCGGCCACCCCGGCCATGCAGGCCGAGAGGGTCCAGACGAAGAGCTTGAAGCGCTCCACCCGGTAGCCCAGGAAGCGGATCCGGCTTTCGGCGTCACGCACGGCGATCAGCACCTTCCCCAGACGCGACCCGACCACCGTCCGGCAGATGATATAGCCGAGCGCCACGGCCACCGCGCTGGCCAGGAACAGGGCCGCCCGGGTGCCATCGGCCTGGATATCGAAGCCCAGGATTTCCTTGAAGTCGGTCAGGCCGTTGTTGCCACCAAAACCCATGTCGTTGCGGAAGAAGGCGAGCAACAGCGCATAGGTCAGGGCCTGGGTGATGATCGACAGGTAGACCCCGGTCACCCGGGAGCGGAAGGCGAACCAGCCGAAGACGAACGCCAGCACCCCCGGCGCCACCAGCACCATCAGGAAGGCGAAAGGAGCAACGTCGAAACCCATCCAATACCAGGGGAGTTCGGTCCAATTGAGGAAGACCATGAAATCCGGCAACAGTGGATTGGCGTAAACGCCTCGGTCGCCGATCATACGCATCAGGTACATGCCCATGGCATAGCCGCCGAGGGAGAAGAACGCCCCATGGCCCAGACTGAGAATGCCGCAATACCCCCAGACCAGATCCACCGACAGGGCGAGCAAGGCGTAGCACAGGTACTTGCCAAGCAGGGCGATGGCATAGGTCGGCACATGCAGGGCGGACCCCTCCGGAAAGCCCAGGTTGAGGAGAACGATCAGCAGGGGCAGGCCGAGCAGGAGCGACAGCACGATCCAGGCCCGGCCCCCCAGGCCGTTGAGAAGCAATCGGGTTATCATGATTCCACCGCCCGGCCCTTGAGGGCGAACAGGCCCCGGGGACGCTTCTGAATGAACAGGATGATGAAGACCAGCACCAGGATTTTGCCCAGCACGGCCCCGGCGTAGGGTTCGAGGAATTTGTTGGCGATACCGAGCGTCATCGCGCCCACCAGGGTGCCCCAAAGGTTCCCGACGCCGCCGAAGACCACGACCATGAAGCTATCGATGATATAGCCCTGGCCCAGGTTGGGACTGACGTTGTCCACCTGGGAGAGCGCCACCCCGGCGATCCCGGCAATGCCCGACCCAAGGCCGAAGGTCATGGCGTCCACCCAGTTGGTGCGGATCCCCATCGATCCGGCCATGCGCCGATTCTGGGTGACGGCACGCATTTGAAGGCCCATGGGGGTCTTCTTCAGCACCAGCATCAGGCAGAACAGAACCGCCATGGCGAAGATGATGATGGTCAGGCGGTTATAGGTGATGGTCATCTCGCCAACCTTGAAGGCACCGGACATCCACTCGGGCGTCCCCACCTCCTGGTTGGTCGGACCGAAGATGGAGCGCACCACCTGTTGCAGCACCAGCGACAGGCCCCAGGTGGCGAGGAGGGTTTCCAGGGGACGGCCATAGAGGAAGCGAATAATCCCCCGCTCGATCGCGACACCAATCGCGCCGGTGACCAGGAAGGCCAGCGGCAGCGCGATCAACAGGGACCATTCGAACAACCCGGGGATGGAGGTGCGGATCACATCCTGCACCATGAAGGTCGTATAGGCACCCAGCATGACCATCTCGCCATGGGCCATGTTGATCACCCCCATGACGCCAAAGGTAATCGCCAACCCAATGGCCGCGAGCAACAGAACCGAGCCCAGCGAAAGGCCATACCAGACCGCCTGTCCGGCATCCCACAGGGCGAGAGTGTTATTGATGGCGGTCATGGCCTTTCGGGCCGCCGCGGCGACCGCGTCCTCGCCGTTGGCCAGGGGAGTCAATACGGACAGGGCATCGCGTCCGCCCAGGGCGGTGATGGTGGTGACGGCGGCGAGCTTGCGGTCCTCTGGCAGGTCGGAAGCGAGGATGGACGCGGCCAGGGCCCGCTCCATGGCGGTGCGCACGGTGCTGTCACTCTCCACGCCGATGGCCCCTTCCAGGGCCTCGATGGACTCCGGATCGGCGCTGTCGAACAGGGATTTAGCCGCGATCAGGCGGACCGCGGTGTCCTTGGATCGCAGGGTGAGCGCCCCCACCGCGTCCCGGATGCTCCGGCGCAGGCGGTTGTTGACCTTGATCTTGTCCAGGGCGCCGGAGGCCACTTCAGCCAGAGCCACTCCCGTCACGGGGTCGGTCAGGGCCAGGACCTTCCCGGCCGTCTTGGCGATGACCACGGCCCCGTCGGCCTTGCGCACCATCAATGCGCCGTCCGCCAGGGCTTCCAGAATGGGAACGGCCCGGGGGTCGCCGGTGGCCGCCAGCGCATCGATGGCCTCGGCGCGCTCGGACAACCCGCCCTCGGCCAGGATGGCCACCAGGGGGGCGAGGTCCTCTTCCGCCCGGGCCGGGGAGGGGTCCAGGGCGGCCAGGACGCAGACCATCGCGGCCAGCCCCAGCAGGATCAACTTGATTTGGCGCATGAAACACCCTTCCGAGGGACAGGGAAGAGAGGGAGGTCCGAAGCGGAGCTGGACCTCCCCTCGAGCGGCGCCTTACTCGGCGCCGCCGCACTTGCCGGTGGCGGTGTTGAAGTTGCCGCAGGACATCGGCGCCCGCCAATCGGAGATCAGGTCCTTGGAGCCTTCCAGGTAATCGGACCAGGCATCGCCGACCACCAGACCGGAGGTCTCCCACACCACGTCGAACTGGCCATCGTCCTGGATCTCGCCGATCAGCACGGGCTTGGTGATGTGGTGGTTGGGCATCATGGCGGACATGCCGCCGGTCAGGTTCGGCACGGACACGCCGACAATGGCGTCGATGACCGCGTCCGGATCGGTGGACCCGGCCTTCTCGACGGCCTTCACCCACATGTTGAAGCCGATGTAATGGGCTTCCATGGGGTCGTTGGTGACCCGCTTGTCATCCTTGGTGAAGGCCTTCCAGGCGTCAATGAAGGCGGTATTGGCCGGGTCGTCCACGGACTGGAAGTAGTTCCAGGCGGCCAGATGGCCGACCAGCGGCGTGGTGTCGATACCGGCCAGTTCCTCCTCGCCGACGGAGAAGGCGACGACCGGGATATCCTCGGCCTTGATGCCCTGGTTGCCCAGTTCCTTGTAGAACGGCACATTGGCGTCACCGTTGATGGTGGAGACCACCGCGGTCTTCTTGCCCGCCGAACCGAAGTTCTTGATGTCGGCGACGATGGTCTGCCAATCACTATGCCCGAAGGGGGTATAGTTGATCATGATGTCGTCGGCGGCCACGCCCTTGGCCTTCAGGTAGGCTTCCAGGATCTTGTTGGTGGTCCGGGGATAGACATAGTCGGTTCCGGCCAGCACCCAGCGCTCCACGCCTTCTTCCTTCATCAGGTAATCCACCGCGGGGATGGCCTGTTGGTTGGGGGCGGCGCCGGTGTAGAAGACGTTCCGCTGGCTTTCCTCGCCCTCATACTGGACGGGGTAGAAGAGGATGCTGTTCAGTTCCTCGAAGACCGGCAGAACGGATTTGCGGGACACGGAAGTCCAGCAGCCGAAAACCGCGTCGACCTTGTTGACGGAGATCAGTTCGCGGGCCTTTTCGGCGAACAGCGGCCAGTCGGAGGCCGGATCCACCACCACGGCTTCCAGCTGCTTGCCCAGAAGACCACCCTTCTTGTTCTGCTCGTCGATCAGCATCAGCATGGCGTCCTTCAGCGTGGTCTCGCTGATGGCCATGGTGCCGGATAGGGAGTGCAGGATCCCCACTTTGATGGTGTCGTCGGCGGCTTGGGCGGTTCCAATGGAGGCGACCCCCATCTGGGCAGTCAGCGCGAGCGCGCCAGCGGCGAGAACGCCACGGAAAGTCTTCTTCATGTTTCGGATCTTCCTTGGATGAAGGTTGACGGCGGAGTTGGCATGGCAAGCACCGTGCCACTTCATGAAAAAGCCATGTTTTCCGCCGCTCCCGCCCCAATGGCGCTCTCTTTCCGTCTCGTTCTGGACAAAATTGGTCGGTTATTGCGCATGCGAACGGCGCCACCCGCCCAAGGATCCAGCAGGGGCGAAGTCAATTATGTCCATAATGTTGCTAACGGAGAAACAAACCGGATATCCTTGGAAACCAAGGCCCGTTCTGAAACGACCGGTCTTGCGCCCTCCGGGGGATCCCGCCATGATCGGCACCCAACGGCGGCGCCCTTCTCCCCCGAATACGATAATTTCGCAGTCTCCTCCTGGCCTTTTTCTCCGCCAGGGGAGGCGAAGCGCAAAGCTGGATATGACGGATTTCGCGAGAGTTGACCCAAAGGTCGCTCTTTCGTCCGAGAGGAACAGAAGCCCGAACCGGGAGAACGGCGAACCATGTCGTTACGAAAACGTATTCTTGTCGTGGAGGATGATCCCGCCACCCGCGAGATGATCGCCGCCTATTTAAGCACCGCGGGCTTCGACGTCCTTTCCGCGGAAAGTGGTCGGGCCATGGCCGCGACCCTGAAGACCTCCGGGCGGATGGACCTGCTGCTTCTCGACGTGAACCTGCCCGACAGCGACGGCATGATGCTCGCCCACGAGATCCGCCGCCGCTCGCCACTCGGCATCATCATCGTCTCCGAGCGCGACACCCCCAATGACCGGGCCATGGGCCTGGAAATGGGGGCTGACGACTACATCACCAAACCCTTCTTCCCCCGCGAATTGCTCGCCCGCGTGCGCAACGTGCTCGACCGCGCCGGGCCAGCGGGGGAAGCCCGGGGAGTCCATGGGGGCGCCGGGCGGGTGATGCGCGTGGGCAATTGGCTGATCGACAAGGAAAACCGCAAAATCGTCGACGAAGCCAGCGGCCAAGCGGCTCCCCTGACGCCCGCGGAATTCGACGTTCTGGCCGTCTTGGTGGAGCATCCCGGCCAATTGATGGATCGCGACGCCATCGCCGAGAGCATCGGTGAGAAGCGCTCGGAGGGGGGGGGCCGCAAGGTCGATATCCTCATCAGCCGGCTGCGCCGCAAGCTGGGCGACGGCACGGAAAGCGGCGCGCGCATGATCGAAACCGTGCGCGGCCATGGCTATCGCTTCGCCGCCCTGGTGGATTGGGTGTAGGATTTCCCTCCCTCTTCCCGGCTGGATCCATCCTCGTGCCTCCGTCCCCCCGACTGCCCGTCTCCACGACGCTCCCCCTCGACACCCCGCGCCTCCGCCTAAGGCCCCTGACCCTCGCCGATGCGCCCGCGATCCAGCGCCGGTTTCCGCGCTGGGACATCGTGGCCTTCCTCAACGCCCGCGTCCCTTGGCCCTATCCGGAGAACGGCGCGGAAACCTACATCCGAGACATCGCCCTGCCCGCCATGGCCGAGCGGCGCGAATGGCATTGGACCCTCAGGTTCAAAGACGGAGCGGAGGGGGACCGCACCGACGTCCTCGGCGTAATCAGCCTGATGCGCACCGAAGGAGACAACCGGGGTTTCTGGCTCCACCCCGACTGGTGGGGCCAAGGTCTGATGACCGAGGCCTGCGCCGCGGTCACCGCCTTCTGGTTCGAGGTCCTGGACCAGCCGGTGCTCCGCGCCCCCAAGGCCGTCGGCAACATCCGCTCGGGCCGCCTGTCGGAACGGACCGGCATGACACTGGTGGGCCGGGAGGACCGACCCTATGTTTCCGGCACCCACCTGTCGGACATCTGGGAACTGACCCGCGCCCAATGGCGCGCCCAGACGTCTCCTTCGTCATAGGCCCCAAACGTCTCCTTCGTCATAGGCCCAAACGTCTCCTTCGTCATAGGCCCAAACGTCTCCTTCGTCATAGGCATAGCATGACCACCCATCCCTTCCCCCCCGACCTGTCCCCGCGTCACGCCCCCCTCCCCTCCGGCCTCGCCCTGCGCACCAGCACCCTTTCGGCCAGTAAGATCCGCGAGGTCTCCGAGGAAGGCGCCCAAATGGCGGGCGTCCTCCCCCTCTGGTTCGGCGAGGGGGCCTGGCCCACCGATCCCATCGCCGTGGAGGCCGCTGCCGAGGCCCTGCGGGCGGGCGACCATTTTTACCATTCCAACCGGGGCGCCCCTCCCCTGCGCGCGGCCATCGCCGGTTATTTGAGCGCTCTCCATGGCCGGCCGGTGCCGGTGGAGCGGATCACCGTCTCGGCCTCGGGCATGCAGGGCCTCGCCCTGGTCGCCCAGGCCCTGGTCACGCCCGGGGACCGGGTGGTGACCCTGCGCCCCGCCTGGCCCAATATCGCCGAAACCTTCCGCATCGCCGGGGCCGAGATCCATTTCGAGGGCCTGGAGCCCAAGGAGGGTCGCTGGTCCCTGGACATGACGCGTCTGTTGGCCGCGGTGACCCCGGATACCCGGGCCGTGGTGCTCAACAGCCCCCATAACCCCACCGGCTGGGTCATGCCCGAGGCGGACATGAAAACCCTGCTCGAGCACTGCCGGAAACTGGGCACCTGGATTGTCTCGGACGACGTCTACGCCCGCCTGTACCGGCACGGCCAAGTGGCCCCCGCCTTCCCCGCCCTGGCGGACGAGGGCGATCGGGTGATCTCCGTCAACAGCTTCTCCAAGGCCTGGTCCATGACCGGCTGGCGCCTGGGCTGGATCACCGCGCCGGAGGAGCTGGCCGCCCCCCTCGGCATGCTCACCGAATTCAACATGTCTTGCACGCCCGGCTTCGTGCAGGCCGCGGGCGCGGCCATGCTCGACCGGGGAGAGGCCGCCGTCGCCACCTTCCGCGGCCGCCTGACCGAGGCCTATGCCCTCACCTCGGCGCGCCTGCGCGCCCTGCCCGGCATCGATTTCCTCGAGCCCGACGGGGCCTTCTACTGCTTCTTCAAGGTCGAGGGCATGGGCGACAGCCTCGCCACGGCCAAGGCCCTGCTGCGCGTGGCCCAGGTCGGTCTGGCGCCCGGCATCGCCTTCGGCGAGGAAGGGGAGGGGTATCTCCGCCTCTGCTACGCCCAGCCCGTGGAGGTATTGGAACGGGCCTTGGCTCGGTTGGGCGAGGGGCTTTTGACCGCGCGGCGATAGCGCATGCGCGGGCACTCGCCCGCGCCCCTTTGGGGGCCAATGCCCCCCCCCACTCCCCCATTTCCTTTAATCCGGGAAGAACGCTGGACCGGGGAAAGAGCCCCCCATCCAGCCGCCTCCCCACCGGGCGCGCGGGGGAATGGCCCCCGCCCGGTGGGATATCCTCACCCTAATCCGTCCTTCCAGACCTTTAGGGCCGCCAAACTGTCGCGAGTCAGGTCCACCAGTCCCTCGGTCTCCCCAGTGTCGGCGTCGGCGCCACGCAGCAGGGCGGTTTCCAAGGCCTTGGCCCGGGCACGCAGACGCATCAGGCCATAGGTGCCCGCCACCCCCGCCAGCCGATGGGCGGCGTCGGTCGAGGGCTCGTCGTCCAACCGACCCAGGGCCGAGCGGATCGACGCTCCGGCCAAATCCACCAGACGGGCCACTTCCTCGGGCGGCAGGGCGGCGGCCATGTCCTCCAAATAGGCTGGCGTGAACAGGGGCGGCTCCTCCGCGAGATCCTTGCCCGCCGGGTCCGGGGTCGCTTCCGGCGAACCGGAGGGGACCCGAGGCGAGGATGGGGGCGGGGATGGAACCGGAGCGGCGTCCCGGTTCTCCCAGGCGGCCAGGACGGCCTTGCGCAGATCCGCGGACAGGATCGGCTTGGCCACGATGTCGACCACCCCCGCCGCGTAACAGGCGGCCCGGTCCTCGGGCAGGACGTTGGCGGTGACGGCGATGACCGGCGGCCCGCCCCGTTCCCGCACCCGCCGGGTCACATCCAGACCCGAGAGGCCGGGCAGGCGCAGATCCGTCAGCACCATGTCGAAACGCTCCGTCTCCACCAGTTCGAGCGCCTCGGCGCCGGTGGTGGCCGACTGCACCACATGGCCGTCGGCGGCCAGGAACCCTTCCAGCACTTGGCGGTTCACCGGCTCGTCCTCCACCAGCAGAATGGACAGACTGGGCAGGGGCGAGGGGAGCGCCACGCGCGGGGACGCTACCATGCCTTCCGCCGAGCCGAAATCGAAGGTCAGATCCACATGAAAGCGGGAACCGCCGCCCGGATTGGCCTCATGGAAAATAACCCCACCCATGCCCTCCACCAGCCGCCGGGAAATGGCCAGCCCCAGACCCGCCCCGCCATAGCGGGTCGAGCGGTCGGCGCTGATTTGGTTGAAGGGTTGGAACAGAGCCTCGCGGTGACGCTCGGGCACACCGATGCCCGTATCCTCCACGGTCAGGCGGATCAGGGCCTGGGCGTGGTCCTGGCCCCGCGGGGTAACCAGGACGGTCACCCCACCCGTTTCGGTGAACTTGATGGCGTTGCCCACCAGATTGAGCACCACCTGACGGAGACGGGCCGGGTCCCCGAGCAAGGTGGCCGGGACCTGATCGCCAAACCGCAAGTCCAGGGTGATGCCCTTGCGTTCGGCGGTGGAGCGCATGAGTTCGATGATGCCGGTGATCAGCCCCTCCAGGTCGAAATCCATGCGCAGGAAGTCGACCTTGCCCGCCTCCACCCGGCTGATGTCGAGGATGTCGTTCAACAGTTCGGCGAGCGCCGCGCCGGACTGGCGAATCGTGCGCACCTGACCCCGAGACTGGTCATCCAGCTCCCGGGCGTCGAGCAATTCGGCGACCCCCAACAGGCCGTTCAGGGGAGTGCGGATTTCGTGGCTCATCATGGCCAGGAAGTCGGTCTTGGCCTGGACGGCGTTTTCCGCCTGTTCCTTGGCGATGCGCAGTTCCGCGGTGCGTTCCTCGACCATGCGCTTCAGGCCAGTCTGGTAGGCGTGGACCCGGTGGGCCATGTCGTTGAAGGTGCGGGCGAGCGCCTTGACCTCCCGGGGGCCAGCCTCGGCCTTCAACTCCCGCATCTTGCCCGAGGAGAGCAGGGAGGCCGCGACCTCCAGCTCCAGGATGGGCGCGCTGATGGCCCGGGCGAGGAACAGGGCCACGGCGAGGACCAGAACGATCAAGGTCACCAGAACGACAAGCCCCATGTTGCGCAGACGGTCGACCCGGGCCATGCGTTCCTCCAGGTCCGCCTTGACGACCATGGCCCAACCATAGGATGGCAAATAGCGCCAAGCCGCCAGAACCCGATGCCCCCGATAGTCCACCGCCGCCCCATGGCCCCGGTGCCCCGCCAAGGCCCGTTGGAAGGGCCAGGCAGCCGGGTCGTCCGAAGTGATAACCCCCGTCAAGGGCGCTTCGGCGGGGAAGCGAGAGCCGCCATAGAGGCGCACGCCCCCCGGATCCGAACCGCCGAGCTGGGTTTCCCCGGTCGCCCCCAACCCGGTGTAATCCCGTAGGACCGAGGCGATGTCCTCCAATCCAACACTCAACGCCACCACGCCTTGAACCGCGCCGTCCCGGAGCATGGGCGCCGCGGAAAAGGCCACGACCCCGCCCCGTCCATTCTCGACAAAATCGGACAGTTGGGGTTCCAGCAGGGTCGCGGCCCGGTCGAAAACGGATTTCAGGGCCTCCCGCCCCTTCCAGCCCAGGGGATCCCCATCGGAGAAGACCACCGATCCGTCCAACGCGATCAAATACAGGCCCGGAGCGTCCATGGTGGCCCTCACCCGGGTCAAGTACGTGCGGAAATTCTCTTCCGGACTCCCCGCGTTGGGGGGCAACATGACGGGACCATGCTCCATCCCCCATCCAGCGCCCTGAAGGACTCCGACAGCCTGGGCCAACAGGGGAGCCGAGGCGACCATCCGCGCTTCCCGCAGACGGGCGCGGGCGAAGGACTCCACCTCCTGGGCCCGGCCATCGGCGATGACCGCAAGATTCTGGACGATCTCCTCGGAGATCTGCCGTTCCGCGGCATCGACGTACCGCCAACCAATCATGGCCATGGGCAACAGGCCCAGGACGACGAAGATCACACCGATTTCCACGGCCAGGCTCAATCCCCCCGGGGACCGGGACCGATCCCCCTTGCCCCCCGGGGACCGGGACCGATCCCCCTTGCCCCCCGGGGACCGGGACCGATCCCCCTTGCCCACGCCTTGGCCCGCGCTCTGGCCCCCTCCCTTGCCCATCCCCCAGCCCGTCATGACCCGCCCCCCGTCGGGGCGGCCCAATGGTTGTTCCATCCCTTGTACAGACCGTCGAGGAAGGCCAACCATTCCGGTTCGGTCAGAAAGCCCGGGAAGGGCTCGGGGCGGATGGGCCGCCCACTGCTCCAAACGATGGAAAAATCCCCCGCCTTGGTCATGCGACCGATCAACACCGCCCGCCAGGTGTGCTGGCTGGCCGAGTCAATGTAGACGATGCCACTGGGGGCGCGCATGGATTGGCCCATCAGGAAGGCGTGGTAATCGACATAGTCCGTGCTGCCCGCTTCCTCCACGGCCCGGGCCCAAAGCTGGACACCGAAATAGGCCGCCTCCATGGGCGCGGTGGTCACGTAGTCCTGCCCGTAGGCGGTTCGGAAGGCCTTGATAAAGGCCTCGTTTTCCGGGGAGTCCACGCTTTGAAAATAGTTCCGCGACGCGTAATCCCCCGCCACCACGTCCGGTCCGATGGCCTGGACCTCCGCTTCCGCCAGACTGAAAGACATAACCGGGATGTCATCGGACCGGATGCCCGCGGCACGGAGCTGCGAATAGAAGGCGATGTTGCTGTCGCCATTGATGGTGTTGAAGATCACGTCCGGATGGGTCTCCTTGATTTCCTTGATGATGGCGGAGAAGTCCTTGCCCCCCAGGGAAACATAGCCCTCGCCGACTATCTTGCCCTTCAGGGCGCCGACCTGGATTCGGATGATCGCATTGGCCGTGCGGGGAAAGACGTAATCCGATCCCACCAGATAGATCCGTCGCCCCAGGTTATCGAGGGACCATTTGGTGGCCGGGATGATCTGCTGGTTGGGGGCGGCGCCGGTGTAGATGATGTTGGGCGACCGCTCCAACCCCTCGTATTGGACAGGGTAGAACAGCACTCCCTTGTACCGCTCGAAAACGGGTTTGACGGTCTTGCGGCAGGCCGAGGTCCAGCAGCCGAAGACGGCGGAGACCTTGTCCCGAACGATCAGCTCCTCGGCCTTTTTGGCGAACAGCCCCCAGTCGGAGCGGCCGTCGAGGACAATCGGCTCCACCCGCCGGCCGAGGACGCCGCCTTCCCGGTTCAACTGGTCGATGGCGAACAGGGTGGCGTCGGCGACCGTGCGTTCGCTAACCGCCATGGTCCCACTCAGGGAATGGAGCACGCCGACCTTGATGGGATCCTTCGACGGGCTCCGGTTCACACCCGTCAACAGGGGCGCCACATAGGTGATCAGAAGCCCCAGCGCCAAAGCGGCGATGGCGGCCACGTAATACCGGTGGTGCCGCGCCAGCACCCGATTGCCCCGTGAAAAGACCATCCTGTCCCTTTCGACCGTCGCCGGTGTGATACACGGATACACCCTCACCCCCGGCCACCATGACCCTTGGTCCGGCGGTCAGACCCGGTAGCCCTCCTCCAGGAGGACCTGACGCACCTTGGGACGGGAGACCATCAGGTCGTAGTGGGCGCGGCAGGCATCGGGCATCTTCAGCTTAATGCGATCCGCCCAGAATTCCACATAGAACAACGCGGCGTCGGCGATGGTGAACCGATCCAGGAGCGTTCCCCCGCCCTTGGCCTCCAGCCGTTTGGCTAGGATCCCCAGCCCCTTCTGGACAATCCTCTTGCCCTGGTCCTCGACGGCTTGGCGATCCTCTTCCCGCAACAAATAGCGGTCGGTGGTGAAAATCCGCGTATAACCCTGCATGTGGATGGTGCCGACCACATGGCTCATGAACTCCAGGACATCGGCCTGGGCGCCGGGGTCCTCGGGCAACAACTTGGCTTTGGGGTAGGTCAGGGCCAGCCACCAGGCGATGGCCTGGAACTCGGCGAGCGCCGTCCCATCCTCGCGCACCAGAACGGGGATGGTGCCCTTGGGGTTGATGGCCAGAAAGTCCGGCTTGGTGTTGTCGCCCTTGGGCAGGTTGACGATATGGACGGCGAACAACAGGTCCAGTTCCTCCAGCAGGATATGAATGCCGGTGGAGCAGGACCCGGGGGTCATGTAAAATCGCAGCATGATGGTCAAGGTCTCCCCTGTGGGCCGGTGAAGGGCAACGGGTGGGGAAGCAAGCAAGAACGGCGCCAGGGGGAACGGCGGCGATGAGGGCTCTTTTCCGAGGCCACTTGTCGTCTTCACGACAGACAGGACCCGACATATCGACCGCTCCGCGCCATCGGGCGCGGCGGAAAAGCCGACACATCCAGGTTAACCGGGATTGGTTCGATCCTTGCTTGGAGAGGCGACGCAGCACGGAAAGGACCTTCTCCCCATGCCCCCCCCGTCCAAAGCGGATCCCCTCTTCTCGACCCGAGCCTACCACGAGGCCAGCAAACACCGGGTGGAGGGCTATGCCCCCAGCCCCGGCTTCCTGGACTGGGACTCCCAACCCTCGCCCTTCCGTCGCTACGTTGGCGCGCCGGTGGTTCCCCTGCCCCTGGTCGAAGTCCTGGCCGATCCCCCTGCCCGGCCCACCCTTTCCGCCCTTGGCCATATGATGGAGTTGGCTCTGGGGTTGACCGCCTGGAAGTCCCTGGGGCCGGACCGCTGGCCCTTGCGCGCCAATCCGTCCAGCGGCAACCTCCACCCGACGGAGGGATACCTGTTGCTTTGGACGTCGGGCGCGCCGGACATCCTTCCGGCGGGCCTGTACCACTACGCCCCCCAGGACCACCTCTTGGAACGCCGGGCCGCCCTGGACCCCATTTTGGCCGCGGAGCTAACCGCCGCCCACCCTGGGACCTGGGGGGCCTTTGGGCTCTCCTCCCTTGTCTGGCGGGAGGAGTGGAAATACGGCTCCCGGGCCTACCGCTATTGCCAGCATGACCTGGGCCACGCGCTGGCCTGCCTGAGGGTGGCCGCTGGCGTGGTCGGCTGGCGGATGGTCCTGGATCCCCGCCCGGCGGACACCACCGTCGCGGCCTGCCTGGGGCTCGACCGACGCCGGGACCGAGCGGGCGCCGAAGCGGAGCTGCCGGACCTCCTCGCCCTGGTCGGTTCCGGGCCGGACTTGGCGACGCCGGTTCCCTGGGAGCGGGTCGCGCGCGGTCTCATGGACTGGGCCGGAGAGGCCGACGGCCCCACCGCCCCCCGGATGCGCTGGCCCGAGGTGGCGGGTGTTCTCTCCGTGGCGGGAAAGGGAGAAACCCCCCTTCCGCCCGCTCCCGGTTTTGCCCCCCCGACGGTGCTTGAGCCCTTCGCCCCCGGTCCCGCGCTGATCCGGCGGCGGCGCAGCGCTCAACGCATGGACGGCGAGACCGGCATGGAATGGACCGCCTTCGAGCGGATGCTCTCCTGGACCCTGCCCCGCCGTGGAGTGGCCCCCTTCGACCTCTGGCCCTGGGATCCGGCGCTCAACCTGCTGCTCTTCGTCCATGCGGTGGGGAAGTTGGAGCCGGGCCTCTATCTGCTCGACCGCTGTTCCGGACGCGCCGCCGAATTCCGCGCGGCCTGTTCGGCGCCAGACCTCGCGTGGACCGCGGTTCCCGGCACGGACCTGCCCCTGTTCGCCCTGCGCGCGCCCTTGGACCTGCGGCGGGAGACGTCCAAACTTTCCTGCCACCAGGGGATCGCCGGACGGGGCGCCTTCTCCCTGGGCATGGTCGGCGCCCTGGGACCTGTCCTGGAGGAAGAGGGAGAGTGGGCCTACCGCCGCCTCCACTGGGAGGCCGGGATGATCGGCCAGGTGCTCTATCTTGAAGCGGAGGCCGCGGGGCTGCGGGGCACGGGCATTGGCTGCTTCCTGGACGACGTCGTCCACGGTCTTCTGGGACTGGAAACCGGCCTTGATGCCGCCTGGGCCACCCTCTACCATTTCACCATCGGCATGCCGCTGGAGGACGACCGTCTGTCCACCGAACCGGCCTATGCTCTCCTCTCGGAGACCCAGGGACCGGCCAACCGGCATTTCATGCTCGGCGACCTGCACGATTGGATCATGCCGCGCGGCGGGCTGGCCTTAAAGCGATCGCTGGCGAAGCAAGGTCAATCCTAAAATACCCAACACCGATGGAAGCGGTCGCCCAATCGCGACCGCCCTATCCCTTCCCTACCCCCGCGTCGCCCACTTCGTGGCGCGCATTTCGATCCGGTTGAAGATCTCGTACATGACGATGCCCATCACCGCGATCACCATCAGACCGGCGAAAACCAGCGGCATGTTGAACTTGGAACTGGCCGACATCATCAGGTAGCCGATACCCTTGTTCGACGCCACCGTCTCCGACAGCACCGACCCCACGAAGGCGAGCGTGATGGCGATCTTGAGGGAGGCGAAGAAGAACGGTTGGGCGCGGGGAAAGCCCACCTTCACCAGAATATCCATTCGCGTCGCCCCCAGGGAGCGCAGCACGTCCCGCAGTTCCGGCTCCAGGGTCGCCAGGCCCGTGGCCACGTTGACCACGATGGGGAAGAAGGAAATGAGGAAAGCCGTCAGGATGGCCGGAACCGTACCGATGCCGAACCACATGACCAGGATCGGCACCACCGCCACCTTGGGCACGCTGTTGAAGCCGATCAGCATGGGATTGAGCGCGTCGTAGATGGTCTTCGACGAGCCCACCAGCGCGCCGAGCAGCACCCCGAAGACCACCGCGATGATGAACCCGGCCACCGTGGTGTACAGGGTTTGCGCCGCATGCAGCCAAATGGCGTCCCGGTATTGCCACACGGCCACGAAACTGGCCGAGGGTGTGGGCAGGATATATTCCGGCACGGAGAAGCCCCGGCAGATCATTTCCCAAACGACGAACAGGCCAATGGTCGCCACCCAGGGCGCGGCTTTCTTGGTCGCGTCATGCTCGGCCAAGCGACGGCCCATGGTCTTTTTGCGGCGTGCCGCGGGGGGCATTGGCCCCGAAGGCGCGGGGGGCTGGCGAACGGCGGGTTCGGTGCTCATCAGCTTGCCCTCACGGATCGGATTTCATCGCGCAGTTCATGGACCAAGTCCACGAACGGCGGCGTAAAGCTGGTGTCCTGGGTGCGGGGCCGGGCCAACTCGTTCTCCCGCCGCACCAGGATGCGCCCTGGGCGCTTGCTCATGACATAGATGGTATCGGCCAGATAGGCGGCCTCGCGCAGGTCGTGGGTGACCAGGATCACCGTGAACTTATGCTCCATCCACAGGGATTGGAGCGCATCCCACAGTTCTTCGCGGGTGAAGGCGTCCAGCGCCCCAAAAGGCTCATCGAGCATCAACAAGCGTGGTTCATGGATCAGCGCCCGGCAGAGATTGGCCCGCTGCTGCATGCCGCCGGACAGCTCCCAGGGGAATTTGTCCTCGCAGCCGCTCAGGCCCACCTCGGCCAGCAGGGTGCGGGCCTTCTCGATGTACTCCGCCTTGTGCTTGCGCAGGCGGGAGCGATGGGGCTGGACGATTTCCAGCGGCAGCATGATGTTGTCCAGCGTGGTCCGCCAGGGCAGCAGGGTGGACGCCTGGAAGGCCATGCCGACGATGGAAATGGGATCGGTGACCTCCTGGCCCGCGACGATGACGTTGCCTTCGGTAGGCGGCATCAGGCCGGTGACCAGTTTCATCAGCGAGGATTTGCCGCAGCCGCTGGGACCAACGACGGCGACGAACTCCCCTTCACGGATGGACATGGTGGTTTGCTCGAGGGCGAGGTCGTCGCCTTCCCGATAACGCAAACGCACCCGATCCAATTCGATGAACGCGTGGGACATGGACGCTCCGGCGGTCTAGGGGAAAGGGAAAGGAAGAAGAAAGGGGGTGGCGAGCCGACCCCCTCCCAAAAATGCCGGTGCTACTTCAGCATCCGCTCCTCGGCGGGGGGCAGGAACTCCGTGGTGAAGACATCGGCAACGGCGGGGGTCTTCTCCAGGCCGAAGGACAGGACCACCTGATCGATGGCGGTCGTCATGCGGGCCTCGTCGATCCCCCCCATGCCGTTGGCTTTGACCCAGTCGGTCAGCACGTTGCTGTCGATGGCCAGTCGCAGGCGATCCAGTTCCAGGGCGTCATCAATCAGGGGGTCGACTTCCTTGATGGCGGCGATGCCCGCCTTGGGATCGGCGACCACGTCCTTCCAGCCCTTCACCACGGCTTTGAGGAACCCGGTTATAGCCTTGGGGTGCTCCTTCATCATCTCGGGCGAAGCGATCAGCCCATTGCCGTACAGGGACAGGCCCTCGTCGGCATATTGCCAGATGTTCAGGTCCTCGGCCTTGATGCCCAGACCCCGCAGGTTCAGCAGGCTGGTGAAGTAGAAGCCGGAGATGCCATCCACGTCCCCACGCATCAGCATGGGTTCACGCAAGGGGGGATCCATGGACTCCCAAGTCACGCTGTCCTTGTCCAGGCCGGTGATCGAGGCGAAGGCCGGGAACAGTTTGCGCGGGGCATCGAAAACCGGCGCGCCAAACGTCTTGCCCGCCATCTTCTCGATGGAATCGATGCCGCTTTTCTTCAGGGTGAACAGGGCAAAGGGCGGAGCGTCGTAGATGATGAACATGGCCTTCATGGCCTTGTCCGGGTTGTTGGCGTTGAACTCGATCATGGAGTTCAGATCGGCCATGGCGATATCATAGGCACCCGAGGCCACCCGCGTCACCGCGCCGGAGCTGCCATTGCCCGAATCGACGGTCACATCCAGACCCTCGGCCTCGAAATAACCCTTCTCCTTGGCCAGCAGGAAGGCCGCGGACGGCCCCTCGAACTTCCAGTCCAGGGAGAACTTGACCGACAGCATATCCCCAGCCTGGGCGGCCGTGGTTCCGGCAAGGGTGAGAAGCGCGACGCCCAGGGTAGCAAGGGACTTGCGCGGCGAGGGGAAGGTCATGGTCATCTCTCCATGGAAGGATTGGGGCAAATTTCGGAAACGAAACCGGGGAAACCGGTTCGAAAAGTTGCTTAAAAAATGCACAGACATTAGCCGTGCATTATTTTTAACCACGATCATGAAAATTGTCGACGATTTTTGACGTCAATGTCTGCAATAATGGGAACGATCAGTTTCAGGAGGTGTCATGGACGGTGGAACGCGCTTCGCCTTGAACGGCCAAATGACCCATGTGAATGGCGTTCCACCAGACTGGACCCTGCTCCGCTGGCTGCGGGAAGAGGGCTGGACCGCCAGTAAGGAAGGCTGCGCGGAAGGGGACTGTGGCGCCTGCACGGTTTTGATGAGCACACCCCCATTGGAAGAGAGTGCCATGGCCTGGCGGGCGGTCAATGCCTGTCTCGTTCTCTTGCCCCAGGTCCATGGACGGGCGGTGATCACCGCGGAAGGTCTGACCAAGGCCGACGGCGGACCCCACCCAGTCCAACGCGCCCTAGCGGAGTCCCATGGCACTCAATGCGGCTATTGCTCGCCGGGGTTCACCATGGCCCTGGCCGCCCTCTCCCTGGATGCGGACCGGAGCGAGGAGGCGATTCTCGAGTCCATCGCCGGGAACCTCTGCCGTTGCACGGGCTACCGGCCCATCGTCGAGGCCGCCCGCGCCCTACCCAGTTGGACGCCCGCCCTGGATCCCACCATCGAACAGACTTTGCGCGCCCTGACCGCCGAGTCCCTGGCGTACACGGTGGGAGGGCAACGGGTGTGCGCTCCCGTGGATCTGGACGAGGCCCTGGCCTTCCGCGCCGAACACCCCGACGCCTGGGTCTGGGCCGGGGGCACGGATTTGGGTTTGCGGATCACCAAGGCCCTGGAGCGTCCCGCCGAGATCCTCGCCCTGGGCCGGATCCCCGCCCTGCGGGGAGTCCGCGAAACCGACAAGACCCTGGAACTCGGCGCCACCACCCCTTATGTCGAGGCCCTGGCGGCGATGACCGCCCTGGCCCCCTCCCTGGGCGCCCTGGTCCGGCGCATCGCCGCGGCGCAGATCCGCAACCTGGGGACCCTGGCCGGGAACCTGGGGACGGCCTCTCCCATCGGCGACGGCCTGCCCCCCCTGATCGCGCTTGGGGCCAAGGTGGTCCTGGGAAGCCTCCGGGGCGAGCGCGTCCTGCCCGTGGAGGAGTTCGTCACCGGGTATCGGCAAACGGCCCTCGCGCCCGACGAGTTGATCCTCTCCATCCGTATCCCCAAACCCTCGCCAAACCTGCATGTGAGCTGCCACAAAGTGGCCAAGCGGGTGGATCAGGACATTTCCGCCGTCTCCGCCGCCTTCGTCCTGGGCGTCGAAGACGGACGCGTCACCACCGCCCGCCTCGCCTATGGCGGGGTGGCCGACCGGCCCAAGCGGGCGACCGGAGCGGAAGCGGCCTTGCTCGGCCAGCCCTGGACCCGCGACGGCTTGGAGGCGGCCAAGGCGGCCCTCGCCGACGACATCGCCCCCATGGACGAAGCCCGGGGTACGGCGGCTTACCGTCGATTGGTGGCGGCGAACCTGCTCGACCGCCTCTATCTGGAGACCACCGAGACGACCGCGCCCGCGCGGCTGGAGGCCCTGTGAGCATGACCATGCCCCCCTCCCCCCTGACCATGCCTCCCTCCCCTTCGGCCTCTCCCTCCGCGGTCCATGTCACCGCGGCCCATGACAGCGCCCTGAAGCATACGACCGGCGAGGCGATCTATATCGATGACATGCCCCTGCCAAGGGGCGCCCTCCATCTGGCCCTGGTCACCAGCGCCTGGGCGCACGCGCGGATCACCGGCATTGATGTCGGCGCCGCCTTGGCCCTGCCGGGCGTCTCCGCGGTGATCACCGCCAAGGATATCATCGGCCCCAACGACATCGGCGCCATCGTCCCCGGAGAGGTCCTGCTGGCCGAGGATCTGGTCGAATACGTCGGCCATCCCATCGCCGCGGTCTGCGCCCGCGACGAGGACACCGCGCGGCGGGCCGCGGCCCTGGTCACGATCGAAGGCGCCCCCCTTCCGCCGGTCCTGGCCCTGGACGCGGCCATTGGCGACAAACATTATCTCCTTCCCCCATCCGTCTTCCTACGGGGGGATCCCGATCCGGACCTGGCCCGGGCGCCGCACCGCCTGACGGGCTCCGTCCGGGTGGGGGGTCAGGACCATTTCTATCTGGAAACCCAGGTGGCGCTGGCCATCCCAGGAGAGGACCGGGACATGCTGGTCCATTCGGGCACCCAGCACCCGACCGAGGTCCAACATCTGGTCGCGCGCCTGTTGAGCCTGGACATGAACGCCGTGACCGTGGAGATCCGGCGCATGGGCGGCGGGTTCGGCGGCAAGGAGAGCCAAGCGACCCTCGTCGCGGGGATCGCCGCGGTGGCCGCCCGGGTCACCGGTCACCCCTGCAAGCTGCGCCTGGACCGGGACACGGATATGGAGGTCACCGGCAAGCGTCACGGTTTTCTCCTGTCCTGGGACGTGGGCGTCGATGACGAGGGGCGCATTCTCGCCGTCGACATGACCTTGGCCGCCGATTGCGGCTGGTCCATCGACCTCTCCCCGGGGGTGGTCAGCCGCGCATTAAGCCATGCCGACAATGCCTATTTCTATCCCCATGTCCGGCTGACGGGCCTCTATTGCAAGACCAACCGCCAATCCAATACGGCCTTCCGCGGCTTCGGCGGCCCCCAGGGCATGATGGCGGCGGAAGCCATGGTGGACCACATCGCCCGGACCCTCCAACTGGATCCCGTGGAGACGCGGCGGCGCAATTTTTACGGCCCGGGTCGGGACATCACCCCCTATCACCAAACGGTCGAGCATTTTCGCCTGCCCGCCATGCTGGAGACCCTGCTGGCCTCCGCTGACTACGCCACCCGACGGGCGTCCGTCGATGCCTTCAACGCCACCAATCCCACCCTGCGCAAGGGGCTGGCTCTCTCGCCGGTCAAATTCGGCGTGTCCTTCAACAAGCCGGAGATGAATCAGGCGGGGGCGTTGGTGCATGTGTATACGGACGGCTCGGTCAGCCTGAACCACGGCGGGACGGAGATGGGCCAGGGCCTGTTCGTCAAGGTCGCCCAGGTGGTCGCCGCCGTGTTCGGCCTGGATCTTGATCGGATCAAACCCACGGCGACGACGACGGGCAAGGTGCCGAACACCTCGCCCACGGCGGCGTCCTCGGGCACGGATCTCAATGGCATGGCCGCCAAGATCGCGGCGGAGACCATCCGCGCCCGCATGGCCGAGCAGGCCGCGGCCCTGTTCGAGGAACCCGTCGAGGCCATCCGCTTCGAGAGCAACCGGGTGTTCGCCGGGAACAAAAGCCTCTCCTTCCCCGAACTGGCCGAGGCTTGCCATGGGGAGCGGATTTCCCTGTCGTCGACCGGGTTCTATCGCACGCCGAAAATCCACTTCGATCGGACGACCAACACCGGGCGCCCCTTCTTGTACTTCGCCCATGGGTTGGCCGTGTCCGAGGTGGCCATCGACACCCTGACCGGCGAATGGAAGCCCTTGCGCGTGGACATCCTCCATGACGTGGGGGCCTCGCTCAACCCGGCGGTGGACAAGGGCCAGATCGAGGGAGGCTTCATCCAGGGCATGGGCTGGCTGACCATGGAAGAGCTGGTTTGGGACAAGGTAGGCCGTCTGCGCACCCATGCCCCCTCCACCTACAAGATCCCCACGGCCCGGGACGTGCCCGCCGTCTTCACCGTGGAGCTGCTGGCCGACGCACCAAACGAGGAGGCCACCGTCTTCCGCTCCAAGGCCGTGGGCGAGCCACCCTTGGTTCTGGCGCTGTCGGTCTGGTTGGCGCTGCGGGACGCGGTGGGGTCACTCGCCCCGGCGGGATGGGTTCCTCCCCTGGCCGCTCCGGCGACACCGGAAAAAATCCTGATGGCTTGCGAGGAGGCGCGCCGCGCATGATTCCGCCCCTCCCCCCCAACTGGCGCGAGGCCCTGGTCACCCTGGAGGCCGAGGCCCGCCCCCATGTGTTGGTCACCCTGGTGGAAACCCTGGGCTCCACCCCGCGGGGCGCGGGGACCAAGATGGTGGTGACGGCGGAGGCCGTCTCCGGCTCCATCGGCGGCGGAGTGCTCGAAAACGAAGCGTTCTCCACCGCCCGCCGTCTCCTGGCCGAGGGCGCGAGCGGGCCGACCCTGGAAAAGGTGATGCTCGGCGCCGACCGGGATCAATGTTGCGGCGGCGCCGTCACCCTATTGTTCGAGGTCTTCGTGCCCGAGGGGATCACGCTCGCCCTGTTCGGCGCCGGTCACGTGGGAAAAGCCCTGGTCCGCGTGCTGGAGGGGACGGGCGTCCGCGTCCTCTGGTTCGACGAACGCCCCGCGCCTTTTCCCCCGGGCACTTGGGCCGCCACCCGGGAGACACCCGACCCCGCCGCCGTGGTTCCCGACCTGCCCCCCGGCGCCCGGGTGCTGGTCATGACCCATAGCCACCAGCGGGATTACGAGATCCTCGCGGCCCTGCTGGAGCGCCGGGACCTGGGTCCTCTGGGGGTGATCGGCTCCAAGACCAAATGGGCGCGCTTCCGTTCGCGCCTGTTGGACGCGGGCCACCCCGCCGAGCGGATCGACGCCATCGCCTGTCCCATCGGGCTTCCGGGCGTGGGCGGCAAACGCCCCGCCGAGATCGCCATTTCCATCGCCGTCGATATTCTGCGTACAGGAGATCCCTCCCCATGAGTTCCCCCCCGACCCCGGACGGGGTCAAGACCCCAATGTCCCTCGACGCGGTCAACGCCCTGCCGCTCGCCGCTTTCGTCGAGACCTTGGGCGGCGTTTTCGAGCATTCCCCCTGGGTCGCCAAGCGGGCCGGATCCGCCCGCCCCTTCGACAGCCAGAAGGCCCTGCATGCCGCCATGGTCGCCGCCGTCGACAGCGCCAGCGAGGCGGAACAGTTGGCGCTGCTCGATGCCCACCCGGATTTGGCCGGCCGCGCCGCGCTGGCCGGGGGGCTGACCGAAGCCTCGACCGGCGAACAGGCCTCCGCCGGTCTGGACAGCCTGACACCCGAGGAAATGGCCCGCTTCACCGAACTGAACGCCAGCTACAAGGCCCGGTTCGGCTTCCCCTTCATCATGGCCGTGCGGGGCGCGGACAAGGCCCGCATCCTCGCCGGGTTCGAAGGCCGCGTGACCAACAGCCAGGAGGAGGAGATCCGCCGCGCCCTGGCCGAAGTGGCCAAGATCGCCTGGATGCGCCTGCCCGCCCTGGTCCGCCCCGCCCCGACGGGCAAGCTGACCACCCATGTGCTCGATACCGCGACCGGATGCCCGGCCTCCGGTCTGCCAATCACCCTCTGGCGGCTGGAGGGGGAGGGGCGGAGCCTGCTGGGGTCCTTCGTCACCAATGCGGACGGGCGCCTGGACGACCCTGCTCTGGCTGGCGAGGCCCTGGTATCCGGCATCTATGAGTGGGTCTTCGAGTGCGGTGTCTATTTCGCCCGCTCGGGTCAGACCACGGCGGCCCCCCCCTTCCTGGACCGCGTCCCCTTGCGCTTTTCCATCGGCGACCCGGAGGCCCATTACCATGTGCCCCTGCTGGTCTCGCCCTGGTCCTATTCCACCTACCGCGGGAGCTGAGAAGACCCATGGATCTCGCCCTCATGGACTGGCTGAACCTGGTCCTTCGCTGGAGTCACCTGATCGTCGGCATCGCCTGGATCGGGTCGTCCTTCTATTTCGTCTGGCAGGACAACAGCCTGGAGGCCACCGCCGACGACCCCGAGCGCAAGCGCCTGCAAGGGGAGATCTGGATGGTCCACGGCGGCGGCTTCTACCACGCCAGGAAATACAAGGTGGCCCCGCCCGACCTGCCCCCGCATCTGCACTGGTTCAAGTGGGAGGCCTATACGACCTGGATGTCGGGCATGTCCCTGCTGGTGGTCGTCTATTACCTCTCCGGGCCGGCCTTCCTGCTGCCCTTGGGCAGTGAGCTGGGGTACCTGGGCGGAATCGCCGTGGGGCTGGGGTCCCTGATCGGGGGGTGGGTGGTCTATGACCTGCTCTGCCGAAGCCCGCTCGGCAAGGACGACCGGATCCTCGCCCTGTCGGTCGTCGTCTTCATCGCGGTGCTGACCTATGTCCTGACCCATGTGCTGTCTGGGCGGGCGGCCTTTTTGCATGTGGGGGCGACGCTGGGCACCATCATGGCGGCCAATGTCCTCCATGTGATCATGCCCAACCAGCGCAAGATCGTCGCGGCCATGCAAGCGGGTGAGACGCCGGACCCCATTTGGGGCCTGAAGGGCAAGCAGCGGAGCGTCCATAACACCTTCGTCACCCTGCCGGTTCTGTTCCTGATGGTCTCCAACCACTATCCGGGCCTGACCGAGCACCCCTATTCCTGGCTGGTCCTGCTCGCCGTGGCGGCCATCGGCGCGGCGGTGCGTCTGGCCTTCGTCCTGCGCCACACGGGCCGCATGAAGCCCTGGATGCTGCCCGCCTGCCTCGTCGCCTTCCTGGCGGTGATCGGCGCCACGGCGGCGACCCGGGATCTCGGGGGACCGCCCCTGTCCGCTCCGCTGGCCGAGGGGGAAGAGGCCGCGCCGGATACCCTGGAACCGGTGGTCATGGCCATCGTCGCGGCCCGCTGTCAAACCTGCCACGCCCGGCAACCGACCTACGAGGGTTTTGACGAGCCCCCCAAGGGCGTGGTCCTGGAAACCCCGGCGGACCTGCGGCACTGGGCCGGACCGGTCCTGGTCCAGGCGGTGCATGGGGAAACCATGCCCCTGGGCAACCTCACGGAAATTCGACCGGAGGAGCGGGTGCTCCTCGGCCAATGGCTTGAAAATAAGACGGAAGGAAACGAGCAATGAGCGAGACCTACCCCCGGGATCTCATCGGCTATGGCAAGGATGTCCCCGACGCCGCTTGGCCCGGCGGCGCCCGGATCGCCCTGCAATGTGTCATCAACTACGAGGAAGGCGGCGAGAACTGCATCCTCCACGGCGATGACGCATCGGAGGCCTATCTGCAGGAGGTCCCCGGCCTCGCCCCCCTCCCCGGCCAGCGCAACATCCAGGTGGAGAGCATGTATGAATACGGCTCCCGCGCCGGGCTCTGGCGGCTGATGCGGCTGTTCAAGCGCTATGACTGGCCGGTGACCGTCTACGGTGTCGCCATGGCGCTCCAGCGCAATCCGGACGCCGTGGCCGCCATGCTGGAAAACGGCCATGAGATCGCCAGCCACGGCCTGCGCTGGATCGACTACCAGACCGTCCCGGAAGAGGTGGAACGCGCCCATATCCGCGAGGCCCTGGCCATCCACGAGGCGGTCACGGGATCCAGGCCGCGGGGCTGGTACACGGGCCGTGTCAGCCCCCGCACCCGCCGACTGGTGGCCGAGGAAACGGACTGCCTCTACGACGCCGACAGCTACGCCGACGACCTTCCCTATTGGGAGACGGTGGGGGACAAGCAGCAGCTGATCGTGCCCTATACGCTGGACAATAACGACATGAAGTTCGCCACCCTCCACGGCCTGTCCACCGGCGAGGAGTTCTTCACCTACCTGCGCGACGCCTTTGATGTGTTGTACGAGGAAGGCGCCGACAAACCGCGGATGATGTCGGTGGGGCTGCACTGTCGTCTGGCGGGGCGGCCTGGGCGGACGGCGGGGCTACGGCGCTTCCTGGACTACGTGGCGGGCCACGAAAAGGTCTGGGTCTGCCGCCGCGTCGACATCGCCAAGCACTGGCGGGAGCGGTTTCCGCCTGGGTGAGGGGAGGCTCAGATCCGCTCGTCAGTTCGTGACAACAGGCGATAATTCTATTATAAGATTCAAAGGTATAATGATCGTTTGGTGGCGTTTAACGACGTCGGCAGGTGAAGCAGGTCCAGCATTTACCAAATCAGGAAGTTCCCATGAAGCTGAATGACGCTGACTTGGAAGCACTTTTGGACGAAATTGAGTCCGATCAAGCGGAACGTAAGGAATCCTTCAAGGGTGATGCGCCGGACAAGGTACGGCAAGCGATTTGTGCTTTCGCAAACGACCTGCCCAACCATGGTACAGTAGGCGTGGTGTTTATTGGGGCGAAAGACAATGGTTCACCATCTGAATTGAACGTGACGGACGAGTTGCTGTTACAGCTCGCAGACATTCGCTCCGATGGAAACATTCTTCCTCTGCCCAGCATGACGGTGGAGAAATACACTCTTAAAGGGGCCGAGATGGCGGTGATTACGGTTTTGCCCGCCGATTCTCCGCCCGTACGCTACAAGGGGCGCATCTGGATACGGACCGGGCCGAGGCGTGGGATTGCAAGTGCCCAAGACGAGAGGATTTTGAACGAAAAGAGGCAACATCGGGACCTGCCATTCGACTTGCAGCCGGTGACGTTCGCCACGGTGGCGAACCTCAGCAAGACCTTGTTTGAAAGTGAATATCTGCAAGGTGCCATAGCGCCAGATATCCTCGCGGCGAACGAGCGCACATATGAAGAGCGCTTGGCGGCCAGCCGAATGATTGAATCAGCGGACCGGCCTGTACCGACCGTGCTTGGGTGCATCGTCCTTAGTCCCCGCGCGCGCGACCTTATTCCGAGCAACTATGTCCAATTTCTGCGCATCGATGGGACCGAATTGGCGGACCCCATCAAGGACGAAGAAGTTATCGATGGTCCATTGGCACAGATGCTGAGACGCCTCGACGACAAACTGGAAGCCCACATACAGACCGCGGTTGAGATCGCATCGGGTCCCCTGGAACGGCGCAGTCCAGATTATCCGCTTGTCGCCTTACAGCAGATCGTCCGCAACGCCTTGATGCACCGAACGTACGAAGCGACACACACGCCGGTGCGTATAACTTGGTTTGATGATCGCATTGAGATTGCAAGCCCTGGCGGTCCATACGGCATTGTAACGCGTCAGAATTTTGGCAAGCCAGGTTACACCGATTACCGCAACCCGAACCTTGCGGAAACCATGAAAGTACTCGGTTTTGTACAAAGATTTGGCGTTGGCATCCAGACAGCACAGAAGGCTTTGCTGAATAATGGCAACCCACCAGCCGAGTTCTCTCCAGAGGATAATCTCGTTTTTGTGACCATCTGGAGGCGGCGATGACGATTCCCGTTTTGACTTTTTTCAATAACAAAGGTGGAGTTGGAAAGACCACCCTTGCTTATCACGTTACTTGGATGCTTGGAGAAATGGGACATCGCGTACTTGCCGCGGACCTCGATCCCCAAGCCAATTTAACATCCGCATTTTTGGACGAAGATCAACTAGTGAATATATGGGAAGAGGTTGAGGATCAACCCAATACCATTTTTCGATGCATTCACCCTCTACTCGAAGTTGGTGACATCCGCACCGCAAATCGCATCCTCGTCACTCGTGAAGTATCTTTGATTCCTGGCGACCTTGCCCTATCCGGATTCGAAGACGAACTTTCCAACCAATGGCCCGCAAGCATGGGGGATAGCAATTTAGTGCGCCCTTTCAAGGTATTGACCGCTTTTTGGCACGTGATTCAGGATGCGGCCTCTGCTCACGATGCCGATCTAATCATTATTGACGTTGGACCGAACTTGGGCGCGATTAATCGATCTGCCCTCATAGCCTCGGATTTTGTGTTAATACCTTTGGGGGCCGACCTATTTTCCCTGCAAGGTCTGCGCAACCTTGGCCCGACTCTGAGAAGCTGGCGTTCTCTTTGGAAAAGACGTCTAGATAACTGGGAAAGTCCCACTATAGGCCTCCCACAAGGAGACATGCAGCCTATGGGTTATATTGCCCAGCAGCACGGCGTGCGCCTTTCCAGACCTGTTAAAGCCTACAACCGTTGGCTTAATAGGATCCCACTTGAATACAGGCGAAATGTCCTTGGGGAAAACGTGAATGAAGCCCCAGTCATCGACCAAGATCCGGTTTGCTTGGCTATGCTCAAGAACTACCAAAGCCTCATTCCCATGGCGATGGAGGCACGCAAGCCCATATTCATGCTCAGATCCGCCGACGGTGCTATCGGAGCTCATTCCTATGCTGTTCAAGACGCCTACCAAGACTATTCGAAGCTTACGATGAAGATCTTGGCTGGCATCGGGTTGGGGCCAGGGCGGTTCAACGCTAAGGTCTCCTGACCGGTCTCGGTGCGAAGCGGGGTAACAATTGCCGATTCCCCTGGAGGCATTTGTCTGAATCTATAGAGGACAACCAAGAGGTGGTCCCCATTGTTTGGACAGCTTGGCGGCTTTGTTAAGCTGTTCCCGGTTTGATGATCATGCCGCCAGCGCTGCACCCATCACCCTGTCCGGGGCATGCCCCGGACAGGGTGATGGCGCGATTTGATAATAGG
>JAIOYK010000087.1 GCA_021741145.1 Rhodospirillum sp.
TCCGTCGAATCCTCGATAACCGGTAGGCCAAGATCGTCACACAAGGCGACCAACGCGTCCATGGCGACAGGATTGCCGAAGACGTGGACCGGGACCACCGCGGCGATCCGGCGCCCGGTCTCCCTATTCTCCAACACCCCGTCGGCGCGCCGGCGGCCAACCCGCGCCAAATGGGCACGCAGTTTCTCGGGACAAAGGCCTAAGGTATCCTCCGCGCTATCAACGAAATGGGGAACGGCGCCCCGGTGACTCACGGCGTTGGCCGTGGCGACGAAGGTCAGGGACGGCAGGATGACTTCATCCCCTGGCGCGACGCCACACAGTTGGAAGGCGACTTGGAGGGCGGCCGTACCGTTGACAACGGCGACACCGAACTCGGCCCCGCAGGCCCGCGCCACCTCCTCCTCGAACCGATTGACATAGGCGCCCACCGAGGAAATCCAACCCGTCTCCAAGCAGTCCCGCGCATACTCAAGCTCCCGCCCCCGAAACCAGGGCTCATGGAGACCGACAGCCGTCTCGCGATGACCCACCACGTCCGAGATGGCCGTGGTTACCGACGTCTCAAGGGAGAGTTCCGGAGCCATCAGACGGTGTACCTTTCGCTGTGGTAATTGGCCCGGTTCCCAGAATCGGAGAACCATTCGGCGGTGATCGCGAGGCCGCGTTTGAAGCCGTCCAAACCGCCGTGGCTGGGCTCCCACCCCATCACCGAGCGAGCCTTTTCGATGCCGGCGAAAAGGCGTTCCACCTCGCTTTTCTCGGGGCGGAGCCGCTGGTCATCACAGACGATCTCCACCTCGGCGCCCATGACCTCGGCAATGGCCGCCACGGTGTCACCAATCGAGATCTCGAATCCGCTTCCGATGTTGCAGACATCCCCGACGATCGCGTCGCATTCCGCGGCGGCGATGAACCCCTGGACGGTATCGCCCACGTAGGAGAAATCCCGCGTGGGATGCAGGGCTCCAAGCTTGATTTGACGCGCGCCATCGGCGATCTGGGTGATGATCGTGGGAATCACCGCCCGGGCCGACTGACGCGGTCCGTAGGTATTGAACGGCCTTAGCAAGGTGACCGGGGTATCGAAAGATTTGTGAAACGAGAGGGCAATCTGATCCGCCCCGATCTTGGACGCCGAATAGGGCGATTGGCCTTGCAGGGGATGGTCTTCCGTGATCGGCACGAAACGCGCGGTTCCGTAGGTCTCCGATGTGGAGGTACAGACCACGCGCGACACCCCAAGGTCACGGGCCGCCTGAACCACGTTCAACGTTCCCTTGATGTTGGTGTCCACGTAAGTGTCCGGGGAATGGTAGGAATAGGGAATGGCGATTAAGGCGGCCAGATGCAACACCACGTCGCATCCCGTCATCGCCGTCCGCACGCCATGTGGATCGCGGATATCACCGGCGAACACATCCAGGTCATGGCGCACCGCCTCGGGCGCGTGATCCAACCACCCCCAGCTTCCGAAAGAATTGTACAGAACAAATGCTCGGACATCGTGTCCGCTCTGGACCAGGGCTTCCGTGAGGTGGGAACCGATGAAGCCGTCCGCCCCCGTAACCAAGATCTTCTTATTCCCAATGTCCACTGCGACCATTCCTTGAAATGCGGTGATAGACCGCGATCACACCTGGCTCGGGAGCCATCGCCCAGGGTACTCATTGAGAGCCCCATGGAGAGAGGGTTACAGTCTGATTTCCTCTTCTTTTGCCCCGAGCGGAACGCGCCGCACTATAGAAAAATCGTTCGCGATCAAGCAAGAAAAAGCTATCCTAAGCGCGATAAAGGGACCATTTTTCTTTATCGAGAGGTTGCGCCCGATGGAAAACAGAGGGTAGAAGGACACTGCCGCGACGGACGGCTGAATTCCGGAATAACTCCCACCATCCAGGAAACTAAGATGCCTTGGAGACAAAACCTCCTCTCCATGAATGCGACCATACAGGAAGCCGCCAAGACCCTTCAGAATACCAAGTTGAAGCTTTTGATCGTGGTCGACTCCGAGGATCGTCTCAAGGGCACCATCACCGATGGTGACATTCGGCGTGGGATTATCCGAGGGCTGGAGATGACCTCCCCAGTCACGGAGATTATGACCACCACCCCATTCAAGACCCATCCCGGAGACGATCCCGAGGCTCTCGCGGCCCTGATGCGCAGGGAAGAGTGCCTCCACGTCCCCGTCGTCGACGAACACGACCGCGTGGTGGGCATGGAAAGCCTATTGAACCTGAAGGGCCATGCGGTGGTAAGCGGGAGCGACTTACCCGTCCTTCTGCTGGCGGGTGGCCTTGGCACCCGGCTGATGCCCCTGACCGAGAATTGCCCCAAACCCATGCTGCGGGTGGCCGGCCGCCCCATTCTTCAAATCATCCTCGAGCAATTCATCAAGCACGGGTTCGGACGGTTCTTCATATCCGTGAATTACTTGGCCGATCAGGTGTCGGACCATTTCGGGGATGGGTCCGCATGGGGTGTATCCATTGAATATCTCCGCGAGGATAAACCAATGGGGACGGCGGGGCCGCTCTCCCTTCTTCCCGACCTGGGAAACATGCCATTGGTCATGATGAACGGCGACCTCCTAACCCAGGTGAATTTTAACGACATGCTGTCCTTCCATAGGGAACACAAATCCCTCGTGACAGTGGGGGTGCGGAAGTATGATTTCACCGTCCCCTTCGGCATCGTGGAGACGGAAGGTCACCGGATCCATGGGATCGTGGAGAAGCCGACCTATAGCTTCTTCGTCAATGGAGGGATCTACGTTGTCTCGCCCGAATTCATTAAATCCGTTCCTCGAATCGCGCCCTCGGATATGCCCGACCGGATCGGCGACGCGATGAATACGGAACGCGGTGTTCACGCCTTTCCGATCCATGAATACTGGCTGGATATCGGTCGGCGGGACGATTTTGATCTCGCCCAGGAAGAGTATGAAATAAAGTTTTTGTGATCTTGGGAGTCTCGATCACGGAAAAGGTTGGGGAGGCCTCCGCGGCTGTTCAGATAGCGTCTTATGGATGGTTATTGACACAAAGGGGTCGCGGTGAATTTTTTTCCCTTTTGGGTAGCGGCGCAGCGGATTAAACTACGGGATTGCGTTCAAAATCCTCTTTCGCGCGCGCGGCGTAGGTTTTCCGCGCGGAGCGAATAACGTGATGGTGATCGGTGGCCCAACCCACCAAGGTCTGAATCGGATCCATCAGGGACTCGCCCAGGGGCGTTAGGGCGTAATCCACCCGCGGCGGGACCGTGGCGTGGACCGTCCGGGACACGAAGCCATCCTCCTCCAACCGTCGCAGAGTCTGAGCGAGCATGCGCCGGGACACATCCGGCAAGGCGCGTTGGATTTCCATGAAGCGCCGCCCCTCCTCCGCCAGAGTCAGCAGGACCAGGGTGCTCCATTGGTCGCCAATGCGGTCCAGGACGTCCCGTATGGGGCATTGGGGCGCGAAATCGGCCTTGGTGCGACGCATGTTCGATCTCCCATGGTTACTTTATTGTAACGGAGGTACGGAAAAAACCCGTCTTGCGGTCCGCGATGGGACGGATCACTTTACTCGTTGTTGGTTCCTTAAAGGAACTGAATATCTGGAATATACCTGTTTCTGAAAACGCGAGAAAGGACTGAAAGATGATCGTCGTTACCGCCGCCACCGGAAAGCTGGGTCAAGCCGTCGCCACGGCCTTGTTGGACAAGGTCGATCCCGCGACCGTGCGCTTGACCGCCCGGGATCCGTCCAAGCTGGCCGACTGGGCGGCGAAAGGCTTCGCCACCGCCCGCGCCGATTACGATGACCCGGCTTCCCTGGTCGAGGCCTTCGCGGGGGCGGATACCCTGCTGCTCATTTCCAGCATGGGTACGAATGAACAGCGGATTGCCCAGCACAAGGCGGCCATCGATGCCGCCACGGTCGCCGGAGTGGGCAAGGTGGTCTACACCAGCGCGGTCAACCCCAGCACCGCCAGCGCCTTCACCTGGGCCGCGACCCACGAGGCGACCGAGGCGGACTTGAAGGCCTCTGGCCTGCCCCATGTGATCCTGCGGGATGCCATGTATCTGGCGAACATGGAGGGCATTTTCGCCCGGGCCCTGGAAACGGGAACCCTGGCCTTCCCCGGCGCCTCGGGCAAGGTGGCCTATACCACCCATGGGGATGTGGCCGCGGCCGCGGTCGCGGCGCTCACCGATCCGAAGGTGGTCAACCAGACCTTTGAGATCACTGGCCCGGAAGCCCTGGACGCCGCCGGACTGGCCGCGGCCTTAAGCGCGGCCACGGGCAAGCCCATCGCCTGGGCCGAAGCCCCCTATGAAGCCTTCGAGGCCTTGTTCCGTGACATGGGCCTGCCTGAATTCGTCGTCGAAGCCCTGTTGAGCATTTACAAGGCCTATGAAGCCGGGGAATACGAAGGGGTCAGCGATGCGGTTCCCACTCTCACCGGCCGCCCCGCCACCCCGGTGGTGGAGACGTTGAAGGCGACTTTCGGATAAGGGAGACCAACAGGACCTTTAGCCGGGCGGCTCCTCCCAGGGTAGTGAGCGCACCGGGTTGTATCGTTCGTTCAGATAGAACGTTTTAACGAAAACGTTCCGTTAGACTTGTTGATAAAAACCGTCATTCTCGTGGGGACTTCATTGTTCCCACGGGGGCCGCCATGCGCACCGCTTTTAACGATCCCTTCGCTTCGCTGGACAGGCATGCCGTCAGAGGCGTTATTCTTGTCGCTCTTTTCGCCTTCGCCGCTCAACGGATGGCGACGTTTTCTCTGATCCAGGGCCTGGGTCTTAGCCCGCTGATCGTCGGCATTATGATCGGCATCTTCTACGGCAATACCCTGCGCCATCACCTGCCCACCCAATGGGTGCCGGGGATTTTGTTCTCCTCGAAACAGCTTTTGCGCCTGGCCGTGGTGCTCTACGGCTTCCGCATCACCTTCCAGGACATTCTTTTGGTGGGGGGCGAGGGGATCACCCTGAGCGTCGTTATGCTGACCAGTACCTTCGTTCTGGGGGCGTGGTTGGGGATCAAGGTTTTCGGGTTGACGCCCCGATTGGCCCTGATGATTGCCGCCGGGTCGTCGGTCTGCGGGGCCGCGGCGGTGCTGGCGACCGAACCGGTGGTGAAGGGGCGGCCCCATGAAAGCGTCATCGCCGTCGGAACCGTGGTGATCTTCGGCACGCTGGCGATGTTCCTCTATCCCCTGGCCTATCGCTCGGGCTTGCTCGATCTCGATTCGCGGATCTATGGTCTGTATGTGGGGTCCAGCCTGCACGAGGTGGCCCACGTGGTCGCCGCGGGACGCGCCATCGCCGACGAGGCCGCCAACAACGCGGTGATCGTCAAGATGCTGCGGGTGATGATGTTGGTGCCCTTGCTTACCGTCCTTGGCTTGGCCCTGACCCGCTTCGGGACCAAGGCCGATGCGAACGACGCGGGAGAAGGCGCGGGCGTGGTCACGGGGAATTTTCCCTGGTTCGCCCTGTGGTTCATCGTCTGTGCCGGGATCAATTCCCTGCACATCGTGCCGCCCGCCGTGGTGGCGGTCATCAACACCCTGGACCTGTTCGTCCTGACCATGGCCATGTGCGCGCTGGGCATGGAAACCAATCTGACCAAGGTGCGCAAGGTTGGTGCCAAACCCTTCGTGATGGCCTTGGTCCTTGCCCTCTGGCTCGCCATCGGAGGATATTGGATGACCCTTCTGGTCCACCATGTGTGGGCCTGAAAGAGTTTGAGTCCCGGCTAGAGCGGAATGAGGAAAAGTGTACGCGGTTTTCCGTCTTATTCCGCTCTAAATATATGATTTGGATCACGTTCATGAAGTCAGGTCGAATCGACCTGACTTCATGAACGTGATCTAAAGGAAGGATTTCCATTCCGTTGACGCTCGACCAACTGCGTGTCTTCGTCGCCGTCGCCGAGCTTCAACATGTCACGAAGGCGGCGCGGCGGTTGAACCTGACCCAATCGGCGGTCAGTGCCGCGGTGACCGGTTTGGAGACCCGCTATGGGACGCCCCTCTTCCACCGCATCGGCAGGGGCATCCAATTGACCGCGGAGGGGGCGATTTTCCTGGAGGAGGCGCGAGCCGTCTTGGACCGGGCGGAGGCCGCGGAACGGATCCTCACGGAATTGTCGGGTCTGACGCGGGGAGCCTTGAACGTCTGGGCCAGCCAGACCATCGCCTCGACCTGGCTTCCCCCTCTCCTCCATCGCTTCCATCAAACCTACCCCGGCATCCGGTTGGAGATCCGCCAGGGCAATACCGCTGACGTGACCGCCGCGGTCCTGTCCAGCGCGGCCGATCTGGGCTTCGTGGAAGGGAGCGTATCCGATCCTCGATTGGTGGTGGAAAAAGTGGCCGAGGACGAAATGGTCCTGGTGACCGGCCGCGAGGGAGATCCCGATCCCGCGGATCTCTCCCATTGGCGATGGGTCTTGCGGGAGAAGGGGTCGGGAACCCGCGAAGTGATGGAGCGCGCCCTGGCCCAGGCTGGTTTGGCGCCGGAAAGCCTTGAGATCATGCTGGAACTTCCGTCCAACGAGGCGGTTTGCGCGGCGGTGGCCGCGGGCGCCGGGGCCACGGTGATTTCTCGCTTGGCTGCCGCGCCCCGAGTCGCCTTGGGGGAATTGGTGGTGGTTGGCGCGCCGCTGATTCGCCGCGACTTCCTGGCCATTCGATCCGGAGACCGCCGCCCCGGCCGCGCCGAGGAGGCGCTATTAGGATTGGCGCGAGCCGAAGTCGACTAAAGAAAATCGCTTCACTCTGGATCCTCGCGTACGCGGGGATGACAAGGGGAGGTCGGGATGACGGAGAAGGAGGCCCCATAATACCAAGGGGCATGGGTTGAAACCCATGCTCCTTGTATCGCGTTCAAATGCCACGCGGGCTTTGCGCGCCAGGAGGCGCGGCGGCCGGTCAGCCGCTTCCAGCCCGCGATGAGTCCAGCTCATCGCGGGCTGGAAAATATCCGAGTTGACGATGAACCATGGGGGAACGTAGGCAAGGTCCCCGCTCGGTCCGGATCAACCGAAGAAGAAAGGGCACGCTCCCCAATCAGGAAACGCGCCCTTTTCGCATCGTGCGCGGACCGAAATCAGGCCGAAGCCTTCTCCCTGACCGAGACGGGGATCTCCAACCTGTCGACCATTTCCTTGGGCACGACCTGCCAGAAGTGGCCCAACTGGCGGTCCCAATCGAGCAGGATGTGCTCGGCGTACTTGGACTGGGTCTCGGATACATGCTCTTGGATCAGGGCCTTCAGATCCGCGGCATAGTACGCCACTTCCAGGCGTTGCCAGATCACCGAGTCCGGGTTCACCCGCTGTTCGAAGGTGTCGTCGGGATCGTAGATATAGGCCATGCCGCCGGTCATGCCCGCGCCGAAGTTGGCGCCGACATCGCCCAGGATCACCGCGGTGCCGTTGGTCATGTACTCGCAACCGTTGGAGCCGCAGCCTTCGATCACCACCCTCGCGCCGGAGTTCCGGACGGCGAAGCGCTCGCCCGCCTGTCCCGCCGCGAACAGCTTGCCGCTGGTGGCGCCGTAAAGGACCGTGTTGCCGATGATGGTGTTCTCATTGGTCTTCAGCGGACTGGAGACCGCCGGGCGGACGACGATGGTGCCACCGGACAGGCCCTTGCCCACATAGTCGTTGGAGTCGCCAAAGACCTCCAGCTTCAGGCCCTGGACCGCGAAGGCCCCCAGGGACTGGCCGCAGGACCCGCGCAACCGCACGGTGATATGACCGGGTTCGAGCCCGGTCATGCCGTATTTGGTGACAATCCGATGGGACAGCTTGGTGCCGATGGCCCGCAGGGTGTTCCGCACCGTGTAGGTCAGCTGCATCTTCTCCCCATCTTCCAGCGCGGGCTTGGCGTCGGCGATCATCTGAGCGTCCAGGGTTTCCGGAACCTCGTTGCGGCCTTCCATGGTGCAGATGTTCGCGCCGACGCCCGTGTCCGGCTGGACCAGGATGGGGTTCAGGTCCAGGTCATCCAGGTGGTCGGCGCCACGGCTGACCTGATGCAGCAGATCCGTGCGGCCCACCACCTCGTCCAGCGAGCGCATGCCCAGGGAGGCGAGGATTTCCTTCACCTCCTCGGCCATGAAGCTGAACAGGTTGACAACCTTCTCGGGCGTGCCGGTGAACCGGCCGCGCAGGGCGTCGTCCTGGGTGCAGACTCCCACCGGGCAGGTGTTGGAGTGGCACTGGCGGACCATGATGCAGCCCATGGCCACCAGACTGGTGGTGCCCACGCCATATTCCTCGGCGCCGAGCATGGCGGCGATGACCACGTCGCGGCCGCATTTGATGCCGCCGTCGGTGCGCAGGGTCACCCGGTGACGCAGGCGGTTCAGGGTGAGGACCTGATGGACTTCCGCCAAACCCATTTCCCAGGGCAACCCGGCGAATTTGACCGAGGTCTGGGGACTCGCGCCGGTGCCGCCGTTGTGGCCGGAGATCAGGATGACGTCGGCGTTTGCCTTGGCGACACCCGCGGCGATGGTGCCAATGCCCGAGCGGGAGACCAGCTTCACGCAGACCTTGGCCCGGGGGTTGATCTGCTTCAGGTCGTAGATGAGCTGGGCCAGATCCTCGATGGAATAGATGTCATGGTGCGGTGGCGGGCTGATTAGCATCACGCCCGGGGTGGAATGCCGCAGCTTGGCGATCATCTCGGTGACCTTGAAGCCGGGCAACTGCCCGCCCTCGCCGGGCTTGGCGCCCTGGGCCACCTTGATCTCGATCTCCCGGCATTGGTTCAGGTATTCGGCGGTCACGCCGAACCGGCCCGAGGCCACCTGTTTGATGGCCGAGTTCGCGTTGTCCCCATTGGCCGCGGGCTTATAGCGCTCGGGGACTTCCCCGCCCTCGCCGCTGTCGGATTTGGCGCCGATGCGGTTCATGGCGATGTTGAGCGTTCCGTGTGCCTCCGGCGACAGGGCGCCGAGGGACATGGCGGGCGTGACGAAGCGCCGACGGATGGTGGTGATGCTCTCCACGTCGTCGATGGGCAGGGATTCTCCAGCGGGCTTGAAATCCAAGAGGTCACGGATGGTGATGGGCGGCAGTTGGCGCAGACCGGCGGTGTACTTCTTGAAGGTCTGATAGCTGTCCGTCGCCACGGCCTGCTGCAGGGTATGAATCAATTGGCCATCGAAGTGGTGCGCCTCGCCCCCCAGCTTGCGGACCCGGTAGAAACCGCCCACGGGCAGGACCACGGCCGCGGTGCCAAAGGCCTTGGCGTGCTGCTCGATCACCTTTTTCTGGATGCCGGGCAGCCCCAGGCCGGAGATCCGACTGGGCATGGCCGGGAAGTATTCCGCGACCAGGGAGCGGGACAGCCCGATGGCTTCGAAGTTGCAGCCACCCCGGTAGCTGGAGATCACCGAGATGCCCATCTTGGACATGATCTTCAGCAGGCCTTCGTTGACCGCCTTCTTGAAGCGGGCCATGGCCTGTTCCAGGGACATGCCTTCGTCGAAGAGGCCCCGGCGCAGACGGTCGGCCACGCTTTCCTGGGCCAGCCAGGGGTTCACGGTGGTGGCCCCCACGCCGATCAGAACGGCGAAGTAATGGGTGTCCATGACCTCGGCGCAGCGCACGTTCAGGGACGTGAAGGTGCGCAGCTGCTCGCGGATCAGGTGGGTGTGGACCGCGCCGGTGGCCAGGATCATGGGAATCGCCGCCCGGGTGGGGCCGATGTCCCGGTCCGTCAGGATCACATGGGTACAGCCCCCACGCACGGCTTCCTCGGCCTCGGTCTGCACGCGCTTGATGGCGTCGCGCATGGCCGTGGGGCCACCCTTGGGGTCGAAGGTGCAATCCACCTCCGCCGCGGTCTCGCCCATGAAGTCGCGCATGGCCTTGAATTCCGCGGTGGTCAGAACCGGGCTTTCCAACTGCAGCAAATCGCATTGGCTGGCGGCCTCGTCCAGGATGTTCCCCAGGTTGCCCAGACGGGTCTTGAGGCTCATCACCCGGGTCTCGCGCAGGGCGTCGATGGGCGGGTTGGTCACCTGGGAGAAGTTCTGGCGGAAGAAATGGTTCAGGGGCCGGTAGAGGGCGGACAATACCGCCAGCGGCGTGTCGTCGCCCATGGAGCCCACGGCTTCCTTGGCGTCGGCCACCATGGGGTGGAGGATCAGTTCCATGTCTTCCATGGTCTGGCCGCAGGCGAGCTGGCGCCGCCGCAGATCCTCGGCCTCCAACAGGGAGGGCTCCGTGGAGTCGGAGATATGGCGCTCCAGCTCCTGGATGCGGCTCACCCAGTCGGCGTAATTCTCGCGCTCCGACAGGGTGTCCTTGATATCTCCGTCCGTATAGAAGCGGCCTTCCTGGAGATCGACGGCGATCATGGCGCCGGGACCCAGGCGTCCCTTCTGGATGATGTCGCTTTCGGCCACCCGCACCATGCCCGTCTCGGAACCGACGATCAGCAGGCCGTCCGCGGTGATGGAAAACCGCATGGGCCGCAGGCCGTTCCGGTCGAGACCGGCGACCACCCAGCGTCCATCCGTGGCGGCGATGGCCGCTGGGCCATCCCAGGGTTCCATGACGCAGTTGACGTAACTGATCAGGTCCCTGTGGTGGTCTGGCATCAGGACGTTCTGGGTCAGGCTCTCCGGGATCACCATGGCTTTGACCATGGGGGCCGGACGCCCGGCCCGGCAGAGCAACTCGAACACGCTATCCAGCGCCGCGGAATCGGAGCTGCCGGGCTGGATCACCGGCTTCAGGTCTTCGATCACCTCGGCGAAGACGGGCGAGTTCATCCGCGTTTCGTGGGCCTTCATCCAGTTGACGTTGCCCGTCAGCGTGTTGATCTCGCCGTTGTGGGCGAGCATGCGGAAGGGCTGGGCCAGACGCCAGGTCGGGAAGGTGTTCGTTGAATAGCGCTGGTGGTAGATGGCGAAGGACGAGACGAAAAGGTCGTCCAACAGGTCCGGATAGAAGCTGGTCAGCTGTTCGGCCAGGAACATGCCCTTGTAGATGATCGACCGGCAGGACAAAGAGCAGAGGTAGAGCTCGGGCAGTTGGTTCTGCAGGGCCTGCTTCTCGATGCGGCGCCGGATGACGAACAGGTCGCGCTCGAACTGGTCATCATTCATCCCCAGGGTGTTGGCGATCATGATCTGCTCGATTTCGGGCCGAGTGGCGTTGGCCTTCTCGCCGATGATCGAAGTATCCACGGGCACCTGACGCCAGCCATAGATGGTGTACCCGTAGTGCAGAATCTCGCTTTCGACGATGGTCCGACAGTGTTCCTGGGCGTTCAGATCCGTCTTGGGCAGGAAGACCATGCCGACGGCCAGACGGCCGGGCAGGGGCTCATGCGCGGTGCGGCGGATGTGTTCCTTGAAGAATTCCTGGGGGATCTCGACATGGATGCCCGCGCCGTCACCGGTCTTGCCGTCGGCATCGACGGCGCCCCGGTGGTACAGCACCTTTAGGGCGTCGATACCGGCTTCAACCACGCTGCGCCGGGGCTTGCCGTCGATGGAGGCCACCAAACCGACACCGCAGGAGGCATGCTCGTCCGCCGGGTTATAGGCGTGGGCGGCTTCCAGCATGGCGGCGTCGCGTTCCCACCGGGTGACGAAATCGGCACCGGTTTCGGCGGAAGAGCCGGGGCGGGACGGGGTCTTTTCGTGATGCGTCATGTCTTGCTCCTTTCGGGCGCCGGTCTTCAGGACACTTGGGCCAGCTCGGCCGCCACCTCGGTGGCCAGGGCGGAGGCTTCGGACTGGGACGCCTTGGCGTCCAGATAGCGCAGGATTCCTTCGGCGGCGTCGCGGCCATCGCGCACGGCCCAGACCACCAGGGAGGCACCGCGGACGATGTCACCGGCGGCGAAAACGCCATCCATGCCGCTCATCTTGCTCACGGGGTTGACCTGGATCGTGCCCCAGCGGGTGATGGGCAGCTTGGGTTCGCCGAACAGGGCGGGCAGATCCTCGGGCTCGAAGCCCAAGGCGGCGATGACCAGATCGGCGGGCTCCGTGAATTCGGAGCCCTCGATCACCTGGGGCGTCTGGCGGCCGGTGGCGTCGGCGACCCCCAGGCGCATGTGGACGGCTCGCACGGAGGTGGCCTTGTCGTCGCCCAACACCGCTTGTGGCGCGCTCAGCCAGACGAAGTCCACGCCCTCTTCCATGGCGTTGGCCACTTCCCGCTGGGATCCGGGCATATTGGCCTGGTCGCGGCGATAGAGGCACTTCACGGAGGTCGCGCCCTGGCGGATGGCGGTGCGCAGACAGTCCATGGCGGTATCCCCGCCGCCGACGACCACGACGCTCTTGCCCTTGGCGTTCAGGGTGCCGTCCGCGTATTCGGGGACGGTATCGCCCAGGTCCACTTTGTTCGACGCGGTCAGATAGTCGAGCGCCTGGCGCACGCCCGGCAGGCCCGCGCCGGGGACGGTCAGGCCCCGGGACTTGTAGACGCCGGTGGCGATCAGCACGGCGTCGTGCTTGGCGCGCAAGTCCGCCAGGGTGGCATCGCGGCCCACCTCGAAATTGGTTTTGAGGGTCACGCCCGCGTCGGCCAGCAGTTTTACGCGGCGCTCGACGACATTCTTTTCAAGCTTGAAGCCAGGGATGCCGTAGACCAGCAGGCCGCCGATGCGGTCGTAGCGATCATAAAGGGTGACCTGGAAGCCCATGCCGCGCAACTGTTCGGCCGCGGCCATGCCACCGGGGCCACCGCCGATGATGCCGACGGTTTCGGTCCGTTCGGCAACGGGCTTGACGGGCTTGACCCAGCCCCTCTCCCAGGCGGTATCGGTGATGTGCTTCTCCACGCCACCAATGGAGACGGACCCATGGCGCGACTGTTCAAGGACACAGGAGCCCTCGCACAGGCGGTCCTGGGGACAGATGCGACCGCAGATCTCGGGCATGTTGTTGGTGGCCGAGGAGACGGCGTAGGCCTCCTCCAGGCGGCCGCTGGCGGTCAGCATCAGCCAGTCGGGGATATTGTTCTGTAGGGGGCAGTGAATCTGGCAAAAGGGAATGCCGCATTGCTCGCAACGGGAGGCCTGATCCCCGGCGCCATCCTCGGCGAAGCCGCCGTAGATCTCCTGGAAATCCCCCTTGCGCTCCTCGGCGGCGCGTTTCGCGGGCATTTCCTTTTCCAGCCGCGTGAATTGCAGCATCTTGCGTGCCATGGGCGGGCTCTCCTCGTTCGCCGGGGGCTCTCGCGCGTCGTCACGGGCGTCCCCTTTCGTGGTGTTCCGTCGCGGACGCGGCGCGGAAACCCAGGTTTCCACAATGCCACGTCCCAATCGGTCAGGACCCCCTCCGCCAGATACAGGGCCAGTTGTTTCCTACGGGGACGCGCCTTGATCGGATCCCGCGATTTTGGGCGGGGCACGGGGCAACGTCCGCGGGGGGGGGGATAATGGCGGACAGGGACCCTGTACATACGGCCGAAATTGGTGGATCACAAGCGAAAAATGACACATTGTACGCAAATGTGTACTAAAAACTCAAACCAAGGTCTCCCGTAGGGGGATTTAAGGGGTGAGGCGGGTTGGTTCTGAAAAAAATGGTAAACGATCCTGTCCTAAAATTTAAGGCCTCTCCTCGATCGAGTCCTGGTGTTTCCCTCGGATCGAGTCATGCCGTTGTAAAGTTTGATGTTTCCAAGGGTCTCTTCGCTGAGTGGAGTGGAAATCCCGCTGGTGTCTCGAATCGTTGTGGTGGTATAACGATGGCATCCTTGTCGACGTCGGGGTTTCGCGGTGACCTTTCTTCATATTTTCGTTCTGGCCCTGGTCCAGGGCATCACGGAATTCCTTCCCATCAGTTCCTCCGGGCACCTGATTCTGGTCCCATTGCTGACGGAATGGCCCGACCAGGGCATGACCATGGACGTGGCGGTGCACATCGGCACTCTGTTGGCGGTCCTGATCTATTTCTGGAGCGACGTCTGGTTCATGCTGCGGGGGACGGGGCGGCTGATCAAGGGGAAGCAGGACCCGGGGGCGACCCTGACGGGACGGGTGATCATTGGGACCATCCCCGTGATTGTCGTTGGTTACCTGATGAGCCGCTACATGGACATGGATGCCTTGCGTACGCTCAAGGTGATCGGTTGGACGACCCTGGGGTATGGCTTGCTGCTGTGGATTGTCGACCGCATGAGTATGACGGTGAAGCGGATCGAGCACATGGGGGTCATTGATGCCCTGATCATCGGCTTGCTGCAGTGCTTGGCCCTGGTGCCGGGAACCAGCCGGTCGGGCATCACCATGACCGCGGCCCGCCTTCTGGGCTTTGAGCGGTCCGAGTCGGCCCGCTTTTCCATGTTGTTGTCCATGCCGACCATCGCCGCGGCGGGGACGCTGGTCCTCAAGGACCTGATGGAAGCCGGAGACCTGCGCCTGACCGAACAAGCGGGCATGGCCGCGGGGTTGTCCTTCGTCTCGGCCCTGGTCGCCATCTGGCTGATGATGGGCTGGCTGAAACATTCGGGCTTCATGCCTTTCGTCATCTACCGAATTCTGCTGGGGAGCTTCCTGCTGGCCTTGGCCTATGGCGGTCCGTCGATCTTGCCGTTCTGACACTCTGGGATCGGCGCTTGTCGTTCTGACGGTTCACGGTTCAGGGTCGCCGATGACCGCGATTTGGGTGAAATCCTCGCTCCGCGCCGTCCTGGTCGCGTCGGTCTGGATCCCATTTGTCCTAAACATCCCGCCCGCCCGCCGTGACCTGGCGCGGTGTGATTGGTGCGCGGTGCTCTAACGAATTAGTGCCCGTGTTCGTGGTCCCCCAGCTCTTCAGGAGCGTGGGAGTGGTCGTGCGGCTTCAACTGGTGATTGGAATGGTCGTGGTCATGGGCGTCGTGGGAGCCATCCGAACCGTGCTCATGCGGATGGCTGTGCTGGTGTCCATGGGGATGGGCATGGCGATGGGCGTGCTCATGGGCATGGGTCGTCCCATCGGCATGGCTATGTTCATGCCGATGCACATGGGCATGGGCATGCTCGTGGTTATGTTTGTGCTCGTGGTGTCCCATTGAGGTCTCTCGCCGTGGCCTCTCGCCGCAACCTCTTCGCGGGTTCTTGTCTGAACCGTCTCGTTTTCCGAAGAATCCGTCGATAGGCTGGATTTACCCCGCCTTGGACTGATTCCGAAAGGCTGTCTTGAACGCGGTCAGGTCCTCGTCGCTCTGGAAATAGACATCCAGGGACTTCTTCCGCAGGTCATCGGACAGGCCCGCGACGCGCACATCGAAGGCCCCCTTGCAAACGTGTTCACATATATCCTCGATCGCGGCAATGGAACGCGCGGTCGTGATCCGGACACCGTGGTGAAAAGACATGGGTAACCGTCTCCAACTCGATTAATGGGAAAGGTCCATTGTATGGTTTGATATCCCCTCTCACCCGTCCATCGTCAAGGGATGGTTGAGTGACGCGGGACATCGGCCACCCCCAAATACCGCGTTTGCCCCATTTTTCCCGGATCAAGCGCCTTGGCGTGCCCGGTCCACCCGCCAAAGGGGGGTCAGGGTGAAGTCCATGAGGCCCTCGGCGGTGGCGGTCGGGTCGTCCAGCAGGGGGGCGAGGCTCGCCGGATTCGGGACGGATTTGGGGGGCGGGAAGGGCAGGTCCGTGGCGGTGTCGTAAATCGCGATCACATGGTCCCTGGGCGTGCCCAGGAAGGGGCCGTAGGCGCAAAGCTTGTCCATGAAATGGGGACGTAGGATCGCCGCGTACCGTTCGGACGTCGCCTGATTCAGGCTGCCCTCGATTTCATAGTCGATGAGTTGGTGATCGCAGAGGGTCCGTTGGGAATAGACCCGGCGGATGCCAAAGCGGGCGTGGTGGTCATGGGCCGGTGTGCCCATTTCCAACACGAAATGCCCGGCCACGGTGGCGTCGATGTGGTCCTGGTTGGCATGGAGGAAGGTCAGGGTCTCCTCCACCTCCTCTCGCGTCTCGCTGGGGAAGCCGACGATCAGGAAGACATGATTGCGGATCCCGGCTTTCGAGGCCATGGCCAAGGTACGGGCCGATCCTGCGGCGTCATTGCCCTTGTCCATCATCTTCAGGACCCGTTCCGAGCCGGATTCCATGCCCCAGTAAATGCAAAGGCATCCGGCCCTCCGCATCAGGGCGAGGATTTCATCGTCGAAGTCGTTGGTGGGTTTGGCCAGCGCGTAGAAGCGGATATCCAGCCCCCGGGCCAGGATCTCCTCGCTGATCTTCTTGAAGCGCTTGGCCGAGATCATTTCGTCGACGAAGGTGAAATGACGCACGCCCTTCTTGGCATGGTGCTCCAACTCGTCGATCAGCCGCTCGATGGACTGGGTCTTATAGGAATTGGCGTAGGAGGCGAAGTGGTTGCAGAAGGTGCAGCGCCGCCAATAGCAGCCACGGGAGCTCAGCACGGGATAGACCGGCACCGGCGCCAGATAGGCGGCATGGTCCAGGTCGGAGAAATCGGCGAAGGGCAGATCCTCCTGCTTCACGGCGAAGGTATTGGGCACCCGACTGACGCTGTCGTCGGCTTGGTGCATAACCACACCAGGGACCAGGGAGAGGTCGGCGCCATCCCGCTTGGCCTCCAGGAAGGCCAGGAAAGCGGCTTCCCCCTCGTTGAGGATGACCGCATCGACGAAGGGTTCGGCGACGAAGCCCTCCAGGTTGCTTTCCTTGAAGAACCCTCCCCCAAAAACAATGGTCAGGTCCGGCCGAAGGGCTTTCAAAACCCGGGCGCATTGGGTGGAGAAAGCCAATTGGTCGGTGAAGGTGATCGAAAATCCCACCACCGCGGGCCGGGCGGTCAAAATGTGTTTCGCGTAGGTGGTCACCCACCAGGGCACGGGACCCTGGCGGTGGGTGGCCTTGCCCAACTGATCCTTGAAGGCGCGTTCCGTCAGGGAAAAACCCAAGACCATATCCGGGGAAATAGTCTTGTAGGTCTCCAGGTCGGAATAGGCCGGGTCGTTCTTCTCCATCAGGGCGAAGGCGGCGTCCATGCGCTCCCGCCCCTCGAAATCGAAGGCGGTTTTCCCCTGGCGCAAGGCGCCGACCACCAATTGGAAATGCGCCGCGTTCAGGTCGGTGACCGTGCAGTTGAACGCCCCACTGGCTTCCACGTAGCCCTTGATGGAGGCCACGCCCAGGGGAATGGCGGGCTGTACGCCCACGCCGTTGACCAAGACGGCTCGCTTGGGATCCAGGGGCTCGGCTGGATCGCCCGTGCCGTCTCCCAAGGGGGAAAGGTCCGCGGGAAACCAGAAATCCAGGTGGGCGGCGGTGAATCCGGGGATCAATTTGTCCGCCTGGGTCCGGACATCGAGGGCTTCGGCCTCCCGTCCCAGGGCGTGGAGGCAGCAAATCACCCCATCCCGGGCGCTGGCCAGGCGAGGCGCCAGGGCGGAGGCGTCTTGATAGAGGGGGAGGGCATCGGCGTGGCGGCCCTGGGTGGTCAGGGCCTGCCCGGCGCGGACCAGGGCCTCCGGTCCCTTGGCGCCCGCCGTCTTGGCGAC
>JAIOYK010000088.1 GCA_021741145.1 Rhodospirillum sp.
GTGACCGTACCGCTTCAGGTCACGGTCGTTAAGCTGCTGGACGGTACAGCGGCAATGCCAGCCGTTGGGCGGTGCGTGGCTGTCCCACCAGGGATCGTCCACAGATAAAACAGTCCCGTGCCAATGCTTGTGGTCGGCCCTGGTCCGGTCGTCCTGGACAGCCACATAGCGCAGCCACGGGCGCCGCGCCTTGGTCCGGTCGATCACGGCCCAATGCCCGGCTGCGCGGCTGACACGCATGTTCGTGTCGTAGATCGTGCGGAGGCGCCGAGGGGATCCGAGCTGGGCCTCGACCAACTGTCCTGTTACGGGGTCGAGGATCTCCTGCTTGCCCCACCACCCCTTTTCCTGAAGGACCGGCGTGATGTCCTTCTTCCATTGATCGAAGGTTCCGCCTTCCGCCAGGGCATCGCGCAGGGAGCTGTGCACGTCCCCCAGGATATCGAAGCCCGTGGACTTGGCCACGGTGAAGATGCCGCCATGCTCATCACCCCAGGCATCCTTATAAGAGAACGTCTCATGCAATCGCCGCCCCCGCGCCTCCAGGGCTTGGATGGCCTCCTTCGGTGGCAAGGGCTCAAGGCGAGGCTCAGGCACCATCGGCTTCGCCTTCCAGCCGGGCGGCGAAGGCGCAGCGCGCGAGGCTCTCGGTCAAGCCCTCCATGGGCAGGCGCCCGGCCAGTTCCGGCAGGCGGGCCAGGAACTCTTCCGGCGTGGTGCAGTCCTCGAGCAAGGCTTGAATCTCGTCGCGCACCGGGGTCATGACCTCTTCCCAGCGCTCCTCCGACTCCCGTTCGGCGAGGTCACCGATCAGGTCCGGAGCGGGATTCGAGGCCGCCGCCGGTGTCAATCCTGCGGTTCGGGTGGTGGCGTCGATCGGTGGCGCCTCGGGGTGCGCTCCAGACTGTTGTGCGGCGGGGGGAGCGCTGAGCAGATCCTCACCTTCGTCTGGATCTTGATAGCCGAACCTGTCTCGCGCCTCGCTCATCGTGACCTTCAGCCCCATCGGTACCAGGGCCTGAAGAATCTTGGCCTCCTTCTCCCGGTCGAACTCCTCATCGCGACCGATCTTCAAGCGGGGGTATCGGTCTCGTGGCCCCAGATTCACGTCAATCAGGGGCCGCACAGCGTCCCGGTTCAGCGTCCCCGCAAGCCCCTTGGCGTCAGCCCGTTCGATATCCCCCCTGACCCCGTCGTGGACCTTGCCAACGGCGTAGCCGCCCGCGACGGCATCGGTGGTGCCGACCTGTCCCAAGACCAGCTTGCTGGTCTGCATGTCCATGTAGTTGGCCATGCGCTCGAACATCTCGCCGTTCGTACTGACCTTGGCGTCAATAAAGTCGATGACCATGGAGCTGGGAATGATGGCTGCGGCATCCTGGGCAATAGACCGAACAGCCTTCATCAGCGTCCGCTTCTGTTCCTCGGTCGCGCCCTCATGGTATTTGCCCAGACGCACCGGATGGCCATAGACCTCTGCCAGAACCATCCAGGCCTGGATGTCAAAGGTCTTAAAAATCCAGCTCCAACAGGCCCCACGCGCAAGGCCGCCCTTGATCGGTAGGCCCGAGAGGAATCGCCCCCGGTGATTGATGAACTTAAAGGGTGGAAAAGGGACCTCGGCACCGGACTCATCGATCAACAAAGGTGTGCGACCGTCAATCCGATCAAAGCGAAACCACTTGGGATCCCGCCATTCAAGGCGCGGCCACAGGCGATCGCCCTGGGGCTCCCAAATCATTTCCGTGTACGACACACCCTTTCCCAGAGCGTCGAGAATATCGAACAGGTCATCTTCCAACTCGTCCCGGTCCAACCATTCTCTGGCGAGATCGGCTGCGATCTGGTCGGCCTTGTCGTCACTGGCCGCCTCGACAGTGATGGGCAATTGGGAGACCTGGCGCTTTCGCACGCCAAGAACACCGGCATAATGAAGGTCGCGCTCTTCGATCTCGGCGGCCAAGGCCAGATAGGCGGATGGGTCGCCGCCCTGCTCGACCGAGCGGAGCAAGGTGGAGAGCCGTCGTGGCGTGGTCTTGGTGACGGAGAACTCAGACCACGGCGAGAGCACGCCACCGATTGTCGGCGTGGCGATTTCCCGCTCCAGATCCTTGCGTTTGATGGGTTGTCCATCGGGTCCTAAAAGGGCCATCGTCGCGCTCCCTACCAGACGCCACCGGAGGTGTCGTCGTCCATGTCTTCGTTTCCGGCAGAAGCGCCAGTGGGTGCGCCCTTGTAGCCGTAAGCGAGACCGCCACCCGCAACGGCGTGATTGGCCAAGGCCAGCGCCCAAAAGCGGTCGGCGTGGCCGTCCTGGGTCCGCTCGGCGGTGAAGCGGATGTTGCCCGCCGCCGTGGTCGTTTTCGTCAACTGCCGCAGATCGGCGCGGATGGCCGGATCCTGGGGAATTCGGATGGTGCGGTCCTCCATGGCGCCGCGCAAGGGGTAGGCCAGGGATTCCTTGGCCCGAGGCGTGAAAGTGACGGCCTCGACCCGGTGGGCGCCGAATTTATCCTGAGCGTCGTCTGCCCAGCCGATACCCAGGCCGGTGGCGTCGATACAGGTGCGGTCGCATTTCTCGATCCAGGGCCACAAGATAGCCTCCTGGGCGGATTTCCGCATGTTCCGCATGCATTCGATATGGCGGGTATAAAGGACGTCGCCCAGGCGCTCCATGACCCACAGAACGGTCAAGTCGGACTTCCGACCGATATCGATCCCGGCGAAGAGCGGCCCCCGCTCGCGCGTCGCCCAATCCACCCCGGCGGGATACTCAACCGAGGCAATCAGGTCATATTCGAGAAAGGCCGACTCATCGTCGGCGGGGTCGCACATGTATTCTTGCTGGAAGGATTCCGCGTCGGCGCACCCCGATTTCACCCAATCGAAATAGGCCGCTTCGTCCATGGCCTGCCGCTCGTCATCGTCGGGCAGGGATTGCTGGAGCTTAAAAAGGAAGCCGTCGTCGAGCGCGTCCTGGAGGGTGATCCGGTGAAGGCTGATTCCCTTGGGATTACCCGCTTCGCGTGCCTCGCGAACAAGCTCATTGAAGAAGTTCTTGGAGCCCCGGTGGGTGGAGACTACCTCCAAGCTGCCGCCCCAGGTAATGCCCGGATAGGCGATGGACCAGAGCCTGCGGGGGTGCGGATGCAAGGCGAACTCGTCCAGGACGCGCCCGCCGCGCTTGCCCGCCTGGGCATCGGCGTTGCTGGACATGGAGTGGATACGGCGCCCACTGGACAGTTCCAGGACGTAGGCCGAGACGCGGGCCTTTTCATCCACAACAATTTCACCCAGGTCACGGGCCACCGTGTCCTGAACCTTCGCCCACATCTTGCAGTCTTCCAGGAACAGTTTGGCCTGGAGATCATCGCGGGACGAGACCCACTGATCGTGCCGGGCACCCTCCGCCGCCGTGCGCTCGACGGCGGCATAGGCCGTAGCCCAGGACAGGCCGATTTGCCGGGCCTTCTCCATCAACTTCAGGCGGCTGTTGTCGAGGATCCAGGCTGATTGCCGGGGCAGAAAGATCGCCTTGGGGTTGGCGGGGATGACGCGGGCCTTACCCTTGACCTTACCCATTACGCAATGCCTAGGGCGTCACGGATGCGGGCCTTGGTTTCCTCGGTCACCCCCCCCTGGCCGCCCATGGCCTTCAGGGCCTCGGCCTGTTCGGCGAGCAGCTTGGCCCGGCCCCGGTCCTCGGCCTCGGCCTGATAGCGTTTCAAGGTCACGGAAGATCGGGTCAGGGTCGCGATATCCTTTGCGGCCTTCGCCAATAAGCTCACCCGATCCCCGGGCTCCATCGTATCGTCGCTCGCTTCCTGCAGAACCATGATGGACTCGAACAATTCGGTCTGGATCATGGCTGTGAGCGCTTCGGACCGGGCGTCGGCGCTGTCTTCGGCGTTGGCGCTGATGATCTTGGCCGCCTCCGTGCTCGCTCGGATCGCGGCGAGGCGGCGATTGAGGTTTTGGCCGTAACGACCCAAGGCCGAGCGCGACGGAAGGTCGCCACGCTTGGCCTCTTCCGGAAACCGGCCCTCCAAATCGGCGATCAACTCGTTCAAAGTCATCTCACCTTGAGCAAGCCGGGCCTCGATATGAGACTTGACTTCAGCGGGGAGGCGCCTGATGGAGGAGACTCGGCCCATGCCTCACCAATACTTCGCGGGTCGCGCGATCCCCGGCGCGCAGTCGATGGTGTATTCGGCCAGATCCACACCATACCGCGTCAATTCCGCGAACCAGCGGCCCGCGGGCTCCTTGCGGAGATCCACCAACTTGCGGTCGGCCAGATAGTCCAGCTCCTTGCGCAGTTCCAAGGCCGTGGCGTCCGGGTATTCAGCCTGGGCAACGGTCAACACCGGCCCTTCGTAGGCGCCGATGGGCCGGGCATTATTCAGCGTCAAAATGATCAGCCAGCGCAGGTATTCGCGCCTCGCCTTCGCCGGATCAACCATGGTTCAGTCCTCGCAATTGCGCGTTTTCGAGCTTAATGGCCAAGCCGTCCATCTTGGCTTCCAGAATGGATTGCCCGCGGACGTAGTCTTCCCGGCGGACATAATCGACCGGCAGATCGGCCTTCAGCTGCATGAACTGTTTTTCCAGGTCGCGCAGATCATTGGTCGCCTTTTCGACGATCGAAAACCGTTCGTCGAGCCGCTGACCAATCTGGCTTAGAAGTAGCTTTCCGGCGCCAAACACGAACCCGAAAAAGGCAACGAGCAGGCCGATGAACTGGTAAAACTCAAGTTGAAACATCATGCCCGGCTTATCCTTTCGTGATCGTCCTGGCAGTCGAGGCATCGCGGAGCCCTGGGCAGAATGGCAAGGCGGCCTGCCGGGATTTCGCATCCACAATCCCGGCAGAACCCATTTCCATTGACCTGCGGTCGGCGCTCATGGGCGCTTAAGGCCAGAGCAAGGCGCATTTCAGCGGCCTCTTGGGCGCGATCCGCATCATCGGCCACCGGCACCCCCCACCAGCTTGTCGATGGTGGAAGCCTTGTCGGCGGACCCTTTCGAGGACCCATAGTAATAGGCGGCGATCTGCGTAATCAGGGTGCCGAGAACGCCAAGCATGATGTCGAGGGGACGTTCGGCCGCTGTCGGGATAGGGACAAAGATCAAAGCCGACAGGATGGCGAAAAAGCCGGTCAGGGCGACGGCGGCGATCATGCCGGGCATCCTCGTGCCCGTGGCCGTGGCCATGGCCCGGGCGTCGGCACGATCCGCGGCGCCGACTTTTTCCAGGTCGACCTCCAGGGCTTTCATCTGCGCGGCGAAGTCCAGGTCGGCCTTTTTTAGGGCGAGGAGTTGCTCGGGCGTGGCGCCTCGGATCGCGGCGGCGGCATCCCCTTCGTCGTCGCTTTCCTCGCCCAGGAGGGCGCCGGTGATGGCCCGAGCGGCCATGCCGCCGAAGGGTCCGCCGACGGCGGTCCCAAGAACGGGAGCGACGGAGCGAAGGACATCCTTAGTGGTTCCCCAGACATCCATGACTTAGGCTCCCCTCACACTCGGTACCCAGGCCGCGCGGCGAAGCCATCCCGCGCTGAAAACGGCAAGGTCTGGCTTCGACTCGATCAAGCCCAGATAGAATTTCCGCTGCTGTGCGCACAGCTCGCACAGCAGGGCGCCGGAGGGGACATTGGGAATCATGCCAAGGGTGATCGGCCCCACAATTCCATCGTCAGCAACCATGTCCCCTAAAGAGGTATCGTAGAAGGCGCTGATTGACCGCTGGAGCAGCTTAACCGCCTGTCGGGATCCCATATTCACGGCCATATCGAAAAGCTTCACGGCGATAGCTGGGGACACTTCGGCGACGTCACCGCATCCGGCTTCGGTCCAGAACTTGCGGCGGAAAATATCGGCGGCATCCTCGGGCGTCAGGGCCTTGATGTCATCGACATCGATGTCGCCATCGCCGTCACGATCGCCGATGCTCAAACCCAGCGAGCGGAGGAACCGAAGAGAGACGCCGCATTTCGTCGCACCGCCGGGGTCGCTCGCGTGATCGACGAAGCCACCCTCATGCGCCAGGACCGCGTCTTTCGCGTACATCCAGGCGCTTTCGGCCTTGGTTATGAGCATGAAACCTCCGAACCGTTGAACAGCGACATTAAACGCTTGACGCGGGATCCGCGCTTCGGTTCGGAGTATGGTCTGAAGGGGGATCGAGTGATCACCTGAAGGCTTCAGGCGAACATGTCGCCCTGGCGTGGATCGCCGCTTTCGGCGGCGAGGATCTGCCAAACGCGACGCTGGGTGCAGCGGGCGCGACGGGCGATCTCCACCGTGGTCCATCCGGCGGCCCTCAGCTCCAGAACCATCCGACGGCGCGCCAAGGTTTCGTCGGTCAGGCTCATGGGCACGTCGATACGGTCACCGCCGTAATGTTTGGCCAGACGCCGCGCCTGGTCAAGCCCCAGATCCAGAGCAAGGGGGTGGTCGGGAGCGATCTCGTGAGGCACATAAACTATTTCGCCAGGGCGCTTTGCCACCAGGGCCGCCGCAATCTCTAGCCCCACCGCCTCGGCCACACCGGAGAGCGCCGCGTGCAGGGTGCCGCCGGGGAGGGTGCGGGGGCGATTAACCATTAACTGTCTCCCTGCCGATCACCTTGGGATCAAAGTACCCAGGCCTGGCGGCGATCTCGCGGGCCATCAACTCCTCGACAAAAAGAGGAGCCTTGCGCTGCACGCGGGCGCGGAGATTGCGCAGTCGGGTCTTGGCCTTGGCCTCGGGGGACCATCGGCGCGAAGGTCCGGTGCGTACGAAATTGATGCGGATGACCCACCCACTCCCGGGCGTGAAGAAGGGTGCGAACTCAAGAAGATCACTGTCTCGGTATCCAGGCAGACAGGTTACCGCCCATACAGACCGCCCTTCGAGCAACTCGCTTTCCGCGGACGGCTCCGAGTAGGGGTTTCCCCAACCGATCGACACTTGATGAAGAGAGCTATTCATGACCCCGTCCGAACCTCGGATGCGCGGCACAGGACGTCGTCCGGCTCGCAGCCCAGGGCTTCGGGCGTACAGTCCGGATAAGCCTAGCCCCGGCGCCGCAGCTCGACACACAGATCGCCGACGGTGATTTCTCCGCCATGCAGATCCAGGACCCACGCATCCGAACAGCGAGCACTTGCCTATCAGTCACAGGGGATATCCTCGTCAAACTCACCGATGACGACCTCTCCGAAGGGGCGAAACGCGCAGACCAATTGGGCGCCCTGCCAATCGCGAGCCGCGACGCGCCCGCTGTAGGGCAGGTCGCCATCCGTGAATTTCGTTAAGAACAACTTGAATCCAGGAAGGCGCGGTTGCTCCAATTCCATGAAGGGACCTTCATCCATGGTCGCGTTCCGTGCTGAAAACGAAATCCAGAATGTCAGCGACCCATTCCGGCGCATCGCTGACCTCAAGAGCCTTGCTGACCACGTCGGCCAATGCCGTGGCGAGCACGCGCAGCCCTTCAGTATCGCCATGACACCAAATTTCCACGCGTTCGGTTTCGCAATTGAAGGTCAACGCCACGGCCATCCTGGATCCTGCGGCCCGGGCCGCCCTGGTGGCAGGCGCCTGATTGGGAGCGATCGTGACTTCAGCCATTCGCCTTTTCCTTTTCCACCCGCGCCACCCAACCCTTCAGGGCTTCGATCAAGCGGTTCAATTGGTCATTTCTCAAAAGGTCCGGATCGAGAAGCACGTTCTCGTCAGGCTGCAACTGGCGCCCGCACCATTTCCGCAGGGCTGGGCGCCCACCCGTGACGGCGCCGCGTTTTTTCAGGTCACCCCACAGGGCATGGACCTTCCGGGCCAAGGGATTGGTGGCGGGCTTGAAGCCCTGCCGACCAGCAGGCTTGCGGCCCAGCTTCCGGTATTCGTCCAGGATGGCGGCGAGCTGGCCATCGGTGCACTTCGCCGCCGACCGATGCCCGGTGATGCGCTCCATCAAATCGCGGCGCGCATCGTCGTCCAGCCCCAGCTCCTTGGCTCCGGCATGGATGGCCGCTATTAGGGTTTTGGGGTTCATTTCAACCACCCAGCCAGCCGGAAAACGATGACGACGATGTGCGCGGTCAAGTAGCCGAGCAGCCCGCCAAAGACGACCAGACCCGCACCGACAATCAGACCAGCCTTGAATTCCTCCGTATTGATCATCACTCAATCCCCCCGGATTTGTAGATCGCGCCACCAAGCTCGGCGCCTTTATGACCCACTTCCCAAACGAACCAAGCGTGGGCCGTAGGAGCCCCACCTTGTCGCCGCTCCGGTGGGATATCGAACCGCCAGCAGTTCGCGCGATCACCACAAAGCCAGACCCGGGTAGGCGGGTTCTTCGCCCACCACCGGCGCCGGGTGTCGCTTTCCCGCCAGGCGTAACGTTGAAAAGCCAGGATCTTCCGGGCACCAAGTCGCCGGGCATGGTCGACGAAGTCACAGGCCAGCGAGAACGGCGGGTTCATGAAAACCGAGAACTCCGGCAAGACCTGATCGACGGCCAGAAAGTCCCTGCCGATCCATTCTGTTCCCTGGTAGCCCCAGTTATGGAGGTCCCAGGACTCCACCTCGTACCCCGCGGCACGCGCCGCTTCACTTAAAACCCCGGTCCCGCAGCAGGGATCCACCACCCGACGGGTCAGCAATTCGACCCGCAGGATTTGAGCGGCGGCCCAAGGTGGCGTCTCGAAGCATTCCGCCGCCCGAGCCTGTTCCTCAAGCGAGGCGTACCGAGGGGCGATTTGGGCGTCTTCAAGGTGTCCGAAAAGGCCGGTCATTCCGAGGACCCCGCGCGCTGGACATCGTGGCTCGCCTGAGGGGCACGAGGCCGAAAATCACCAGCGTAGTACTTCACGATGTCCCGTTCGATCACCCGAGCCTCGGCGGGCGAGGCATCCTCGAATCGAGCGCCGTCATGTGACGCGGACCAGGGGATGTCGCCAAGGGGTTCGGCGGGGGCTGGGACGTGAGCCCGTGGCGGAACGTCATCCAGACGCCAGGTGCTGGCCTTGGGGGCGGCGAGCGATCGGGCCGCTATCGCCGTGGGCGCGTCATTCCGTCCGCCCACCCCAGGACGCGCGCCTCGGGCCGGGAGAAACCGGAAGGGCACGGTCGTTTCGTCCTTCATGACCAAACCTTCGAAAATCAACTTGTTCATGGAGCCGTGGAACGAGCCCCTCGGAATGCCCGTGGCATCCAGGATCTCAGTGGCAGTTTGGCGGCCGTCCTGAATCGCGCGCAGGATGCTGGCCTTCCTGGTCAAGACGCTCTCGCGAAGACCCTTCACGCCCGCCCGAGCCTCCGGCGGCTGCTCCGTGGGCGCTGGGTCGACCTTCCTGGTGATGACCACCTCGGGCTCCATCGGCGCCTCTTCGGTGGCGACATTCAAGGGGGCCACTGGTTCCCCCTCGACCCAGACGCCCGGCCCATTTTCCAGGAGCCGAAGAATGTCTCCGAAAACCTGGGGGAAAATGTCCGGCCGACCGGCGCAGACATTCGCGACACTGTTCAATGCCGCGACACGAATGTTCAAAACACCCTTGTCCATCTCATCAGTCCTCCAAATCCATGAACCGATGTCGGTTCAGCGCGGCCACGAGGGCGCTATAATCGCCTCCGGCCTTTTCGAATAACGCCACCCAGGCATCGGGGTCCGGTCGGCCCGGATGCTTGCAATCGCGGCCCATCGCCAACGCCGTGGCCCGACGGATCGCCGCCTTGACAGGCTCCGCTCGCGACCCCTTGGCCACCATCGCGGCGGTCAAGGCCAAATCCAGAAGGGCGGCGGCTTTGAGGTCGGGCACGGACATCGGTCAGCTCCGAACCGCTTGACCGGCCCGGGCGGCGACACCCTCCAGATTGGCCAGAAGCTGATTGAGATCATCGGCGCGGTTGTGTCGCGCGGCCGCGATCATCGCCGCGGCGTGCAGAACCTCATGGGCCTGACAAAAGCCGCCGCATTGATCCTGCGCGATGACCTCCGCCACGCGAACGAGCCCCGCCAAGGATGCTTCGTCGATCATTTCGGAACCCTCCGGACTGTGATTTCTGGGGAACGCCCCAAGGCGCGACGGACATCCGGATCCAAACGGCTGCGGACGTAGTCGGCGTGGAAGGCCGTGGGAGCATCAAGGACGGCGACGACACCGTCGGCTGCGCGCGTTACGGCAAGCGGCCTGATCCAGGTCTCGAACTTGTCCCGGTCCATGCCGATGGCCTGGAAGGCGGGCCACAGCTCATGGGTCGGCTCGGGGATGCCCGAGACGTCCTCGCCCTGGTGGTCGCCTTCGGGTGGATCGGCGAGCGCGTCGTCCTCGAACACGCGCTGCCCAAGCCACGTTTTGGCGTAGGGAAAATACATCTGGTCGATGCCCTTCCCCGCCCAGGCCCGGGCCTGCCGCTCGGCGGCGCGGGCCAGGAAGGCCGGGTCGACGCCAGCGGCGACCAGGGCCGCGAAGACCTCCCGGGCCTTGGCCTTGCTGTCCCGGCGGGGATAAGCCCTCCAGAAAGCCTCCCAAGCGGGTTCCAGCGCGAAGGGAAAGGGCTTAGGCTTCCTCGCCATGTCACACCGCCGCGATATCAATTGGGACCGGAGTCCAGGACGCGTCGTAGCCCTCCCTGATGTAAAAGCGGGCGTAAGACTTCGATCCGATGACCCGGATGGAGTCCTTGATAGCCTCCTGGCCGCTCCGCCACCGCCGATCTTCGAAGTCGAGACGAAGGAGCCGGAACACCGCATCCCGCGACACCTGCCCCTCCTTGTCCGCCTGGAAAGCGTCGTCGACCAGGGTGCGCAGCTCATCCCGCGCGCCCTCGGCCCAGGCGTCGATGCATTCGGCGAAGAGGCCTCGGGCTACTTGCAACTCGGGTCCGAAGGTCAACCGGTCGGCGACGGCGATGCGCACCTGCATCAGTCCGTCGAACGTTTGGAAGGTCACGTTGCCCTTGCCCTTGGCGCCGCGCTTGGTCGCGCCATATTGCTCTTCGGCCAAGGACATATAGGTGGTGGTGTCGGCAAAGACGTGCCCCTTGAACCGCCGGATCTGATTGGCCAGATCGACGGCAAAGCCCATCACCCGGCGGACCATTTGATCCTCCAGGGCCTGCACCGGTTTGATATGGGCCTCGGGGACAAGGTGCCCCTTGTGGTCGGTCAGGTAACCGGGTTGAGGCGGCGTATCTGGATGTGGGAGGTGGAATTCTTCGACGCTCATCGTCAGATCCTCTTGATCAGAAAAAAGGGAAACAGGAACCAACCGGCCGCCCATGCCAGCCAGTTGCGGAGCCCCCGCCAGAAGCGGCGGCGGGCATGGTGGGTGGGGAAAAGTCTCATGCGGCATCTCCTCCGGTCGGGGGCAAAGACCCGTCCCGCTTGTCCTCGCGGCGCGCGCGGGCCGCGGCCAGATCGGCGACGCCGTCGGGCAGGTCGGGTTGAGGATGGTGGCCCTCCATGGCCCTGGCCTTTTCGTAACAATCGGCCAGTTCGTCGCAGAAGCCGCTGGTTAAATGAAACCTCGCGTAGGACAGCAGATCGCGCAGGTCATTACTGAGCATTCGCCACTCCCTCGCGAGCAGCCCACCATGCGTCGCGGGCTTTATCTTCAGCCGCCCGGGCCTTTTCCGCTGCGGACCGCGCGGCCTTCGCTGCCTTTTCGGCCTTTAGTTCCTTCAGGTTCGCCTCGGCTGACCGAAGCTGGGCCTCGGCATATTGCTCGTAGAGGGCATCTGATTTTTCGAACTTATTCATCGCTTCAGCCTCCATTTTTCCCGCAGGCCAAACAGGCCTGCCGCATTCGCACGCGCTCGCCACTGGTGGCCGCGACCACCTGGGCCTTTGCCCGCCACTCGCCGCAGACCGTCATCGGGATTTCCTGGCCTTGACCGGGGCATTGAACGGTCCCGTTCATCAGCTTGGCGCGGACACGGTCTTCCATGTCCGACCAGTCCTTGGCCTTGTAGGTGCCGTTCACCAAGGCGTTCACGGCACCCGCCGAGATCTCCAGGACCTTCGCCACCTTGCGCTGACTGCTGGCATCGCAGGCCTCGGCCAGCGCCGTGACCCAATCGGGTTTATCCATTGCGGGCCTCCGTCGGCTCGCCAACCGCCTTGCGCAGATTGGGGTCCCAGACCCATTGGGTCCGCTGAACCATCGGCGCCAACGGCCCGGTGTTCATGGAGGGCAGGAGGCGGTAAAGGGTCAACTCTCCCGTGCCGGGCTTGTGCCCCGGCTTGGCCTCCCGCAGCACCTGCAGGTAGCCCGCGAAATGCAGGTTCTTCAGGTAGTCCTTCGCCGCGACCAGGGTGACCTTGACGTCGTCGGTGGAGGCAAGGGCGCGGATGTCCCGGGCCGTGAACTCGTTCATCATCTTCATTGTGCGCCACATTTGATCCTGGCCACGGCCATGGGGCGCGGCGATCGAACCGTCACGCCGAACGCTCGGCGCGTCCGGTTGGTCGCGGACGATGCGGTAGACCAGGGCACCGGCCTCCCCGACACCGTCTTGCTCCAGGAACCCGACCTTGGTCAGGCTACGGATGTAATCGGAGACGGTTTGCTTGTGGCGGATGTTCGTTTGATCGTGGACATGCTTGGTCGTAAAGGACCGCAAACGCCGCATGATCTCCCACATGCCCTGCTGGCCACGGGGAACCCGCACCGCCAGCCGCACGAACTCATCGATTGGCTTCTGGCTCACGGTCAGATCCTCCGGCTGGGCGGAGCGCCCGTGAACAAGGGGCGCTCTCCCCAAGTGGCGCGGTCCACCGTGACCCAACCATTGGTCACGGCCTCATCGCGGACTTTCTCGATGTTCACGCAAATCCGGCGGACGCGGCCATGGGACACCTCGGCCAAATGAGCGGCCAAATCCGGCGCGATCGTGATCTCGGGCGCGTGCAACTCGGCCAGGACCACGGTGTCCTCGGCGTCGGCGGGCTGAGCGGCGAACCAGTCGAGCATCCGGTTATGGAAGCGCTCGGAAATCGCCATCAGCATCTGAGGCAGGTTCTCCTCGCCGATTAGGGCGATCGGCGCGCGAGACTTGTCGTGGATCTCGCGGATCGTCTCGACATAGCCGCGCTTCACCACATGATCGAATTCGTCGATGATCAGGGGCTTCGTCGAAGTCGACAGCAGATCGATGATCCGTTCGATCATGTCCGCCACGGTGCCTTTGGGCTTATTGATGCCCAGCTCGATCAACAGGGCTTTGCAGAACTTGGCCTTCGTCCAGGACTCTCCGACTTCCAGGTAATAGGCCTTGAATTTGTTGGCCGCGAAGGCCGCCGAGAAGGTCTTTCCGTAGCCCGACGGCCCGTGGAACGTCACCATGCCCGGCAGATGCTTGGGCCGGTTGATGACTTTGTGCATGGCCTCCGTGAACAGCATGACATTGCGGAGGGGCGCGGTGGTGCCATGTGTGGCGCCGCGGGTATTGACAGTCTGATCCAAAGGCATGATCCTTTTCCTTGTTACCGGTCCCCTTGCCTCGCGCGGTCGAAGGGGGCGTTCTGCCCCGGGCGGCTGGTCACACGACCAGTCGCCCGAAGTCTTCCAGCATTACTTTCGCGGTCTTGAACTCGGGCAGAGTCCGGTAGGTCTCGAACCACCGGATGTCTTCCTCGTGGGCCGGTTCCCCGGCGGCCAATGTCGCTTCTATCGCCAAGGCCCGCTCGACCCGCGCACGCTTCACGGCGCGCTCATCCACCGGCTTGGCCTTCAGTTCAGCGACCAATGCCTCTGCCGCCTTTTTGTCGGCTTCCGTCCTGATGGGCGTGACCGGCGCCTTACCAGCACGCTTTGCCTTGGCTGCCGCCTCGATCTCCGGCGTGACGTGCGTCTCGGATTTGGTGGGGAATGCCAATAGGGACGCGGTCTCTTCCTGACCTCGTTGGGCCATCCGCTCGGTCACGGTGGCAAGGTTGATGCCCCGCATGTCGGCGCGGATCTTCTTCTTCCCCTCGGCGATCACCTCGGCCTGGGACCGCTTCAGCTTGACGGCGGCTTCGGCCCGGGACACGCCCGTCCGTTCCGGGTTGATGGCCACGCTCACGAACCGCCAGGGATCATCCTGATAGAGGTAGACCCGCCCCAGATCGTCGGGGTCCAGGCGCACATGAACCTCCTCGCCGGGCATGAGAACGGCGTCGGTGAACAGGTATTCGATGGTGTCGACCCGAACCCCCTTCTTGGAGACGATCCGGGTTTTCCCGTCCGCCGGAGCCATCAGCATATGCTCCAACAACCCCTCCGCGTCCTCGGGTAGGCGCGAGATGGTCCCGCGATAGCCAGAGCGCATTTCAAAAGGTGTCCGACCATCCAGGCCGTCGTGGGGCCGGTGGACATAGACATTGTCCACCCAGTTGTTCAGCCGTTGCTGAAGGTCCTCGCCGGTCAGTTCGACCTGGAACACCTTGTCGTCCTCAGCCCCCAGGCGGTTCGCGAAGGCCTTCCGCTCCTCGATCCGCTTCCGCTCCGCGACCGAGTGCCCGATGTAGCCCGGCTGCAACTCCATGAACGAGTGCTGAATGGTGCCAATGGTCCGTTCAACACAGGCCTTTTGTTCCGGGGAAAACGGATCGCAGACATGTTGATGGATACCCAGATGCCGTATTGTCGTGCGGAACTGATCGCCGATGAAATCGGAGCCATTGTCCGTGCTCAATTCCCTGGGCATTCCGAAATCCAGGATGCAGTCCCGGACCAGCAGCAGGGCTGCGGCCATCCTTGGCGTCTTGGTCACCCGGATCTTGGGCCACCGGCTGTAAATATCGACCAGAACATAAATCGAATACCGGCCATCGGTGCACAACACGTCCGACGGACTGGCGTCGATCTCCCACAGTTGATTGAACTGGGTGATCTGTTCGTACATACGACCGACCGCGAACTGGTATTTGTTCCGGTAACCATCGGGGTCCGTGACAGCGGCGTGGAGGGCGGCGTTCTCCTTCTTCCACTTGTTGATGAAGCGCTCGAAGGTCTTTTCGCCCGGCATGGCGATCTCGCGGATCTCACCGGTCTTCGGATCGACGGCTTCGATCCGCTCTCCCAGCTCTGTAAGGGCGACCTCGCGCGCTTTGCGCGGCCCGGTCCGGGGCGCCTTGTTCATGACGCCGACCACAACCGACTCCAACTGGGGAAATCGGTCGAAGGCCCCCGTTTCCCGGCGGTTACCATACCGCCCCGCCAGGGCCTTCAGGCGACCTTTGGCGCGCATCCCCTCGAACTTGTGCAGGGTGTTCTTGCTGACCGTCGGCTTGACCTCCCGAACCCAATCCGGAATGTCGATCTGGCCCAGGTTGTAGAGGGTGGAGAAGGCCTCGTAGCCGCCAAACTTGGGGGCCTTGGGGTTGGCCTCACGCCACTTTCCCAACGCCCCCAGGATCTCAAGGGTCGCGTCTGTGCGTTGCCGCTCTTTATCCGTCATCTCCGCCAGATCGCGCCCCGCCGCGTCCGAAGCCGAGGCCGTATAGGCTTCGTCGACACGCAACAGGGAGGAGCGACGGTGAGCCAGGATGGCGCCTCGGATCTCCTTGGGAAGATCAAAGAGAGGGTAGAGGCGACGCTTTGCTCCGGTGGGAAGTGTCTCTTCTGAGAAGGGCCAACTACCCTTGGCAGCCCTGTCTTGGGCTGTCCTCGTTGGCAGAGCCAAGGCATCTGCTACTTCCTGGATCGAGACCACATCGATCATCGCCCACCTCGCCATTTCTTGCGGGCCAGCTTCTGACGGGCCGTGATGGCCTCAAGCTGCTCCGCGCATTGCGCCTCTTCGACCGCTCCCAGGAAGCGGTCGGGGATGATCGCGAAGCCCAGGGGCTCCAATTCAAGGGCCAGGACCCGAGGGTCTCCCGTCGCCGCGATCAGGGCGAAGGCGCGGGACAGGCTGATGCGATGGCCATCCTGTCCAGGGCTCGCGTAATTGTTCAGAACATTGGCCGTCACCGGCTGTCCCAGATAGGCGCCCATCTCTTCGGCCACGGATCCTCGACCCTTGCCGCAGTCCTTCAGGGTTTCGGAAATCGCCTGACTGATCCGGGCCTCAATGTCCGGGTGCAACCTCTCCCGCCCCACCCGCACGGCCACTTCGGGCGGCGTCCAATCACGGAACAGGTCAAGCGTATGGCGGTCACGGGGAGGCATCGCGCTATTCCTGACTGAGAGCCAGAAGGGAACGGGCGAATGCTTGGGCTTCGGCCTTGGTCATTAGGGCCGAAGCATCGGGATCATGACCCAAGCCCTCGCGGTCGAAGTGAAACTCCCGCAAACTCACAAAGACATCCCCACCCACCGACGAAGCGGTCAACCTGGACATGACAGCGCCGCAGTGGTCGCGGCCCCACAGATCCAAATCGGCGCGAATCTCGGACCCATTCCGGTCGACCGAGACAGAAAGACCAGACGCTTCCCCGATGAAGTGACGCGCCAGGGAAAGGGCTTCCCGTCGGTCTAAATGGATGAGGATCGACCTCTTATCACGCCCATCGGCCCGCCGACCGGTTCGGTCCACCGACATCGAGAAGCTGTTGCTTTCCCTATGGGAGAGGACGAAAATCGAATCACCACATCCAGGTTCTGGGGGATCGTCTTTCTGAATGTGAAAGCTGATGCGCCCTTCCGGTGCTTCGCGACATCGCCTCATTGTGTCGCCCTCCGGTACTGGCGCAGCGCGCTGCCCAGGAAGCCTCGCGCGACGATGGCGCGCTCCAGGGCCACGGTCAGCCCGCCACGATCACCCACCATGCGACACATCCTTGCGTCGGCCATGGCCCGAGCCCATTCGTTGCGGCCATAATCCATGAAGTCGATGGCCCGCCACGCGGAGGCTTGCCGCTTGAAAGCCATTTGCGCGGAAGGAAAGGTGAAGGCTATCGCGTTCATTCGGATTCCCCTTTTTGACGGTGATCGGGTGAGGGATCTTTGTTAAGTTGTGTGGTGCTGGACCGGGAGCGCCAACGGTTGCGTTGAGTGGGCCTGATCAGCGATAGTCGATTGCCCATTGCGTCGAAACGCTCCGGAAACAGGTCCTGGGGGGTCAATCCCAGGACGTCGGCCACCACGGGTTCGAGGTGGAAGTTGGGGGCCATCAGGCAGGCGGAGATAGCCTGCTGGGTCACGCCAATCTTGGCCGCCAACCGCCGGAATGACAGTCCTCGCAGGGCGAATTGATACTTCACCCACTCCCGCCGCGTGGCGGGGTTTTTTGGGACGTCAAACTTTGTGAGAGCATTTGTCATGAAGA
>JAIOYK010000089.1 GCA_021741145.1 Rhodospirillum sp.
TCTTCCCGGAAGGTCGCCACCAAGCTGGCCTCCAGCCCATCGGCGGTGACGATGGCCCGGGCGTGGTGGTCGTCGATGGCCTCCCACCGGACGGGGCCGCCGGGGAGGAGGGCCATGGGGTAGAGGGGGCTCTCCAGCAACCAGCGGCGCAGCGAGATTCGGTTCAACGCCGGGTTTTCCTTCTCGTCCACGATGGTCACGGTGGAGAGCAGCTTGGCCTTCATTTCCATGCGGCCGTCGACGAAGGCGTCGTAGACCCGGGCCCAAACGCCGGGGAGAATCGGCGTGACAGCCGAGAAGGTCAGGGCCGGGTCTCCAAGGGCGATCACTTGGCGGGCCGATGTCGGCTCGAACGCCTCCGTGCGCGGGCGTCGAAAATCCCCCACCATCTGGGCTTCCAACCAACGCCACTTCGGCGATGGGTCGGGCAGGGCGTAGGCCAGGTAGCGCTGGACCGGCGCGGGCAAGGTGGCGATGGTCATCGGATCCGGGGTGGGGGACGGCAGGGTCCGACCCCGCTCCCGCACCTGGTCCTCGAAGGCGGAAATGGCCGCTTCGGTTTGGTGGTCGGAATAGGCGATGGTCAAGGCGGTCGCCGATAGGGGCAGGATCAGACCAACGACGATCAGGGCGGGAAGCAAACGCATGAGTCCTCCTTCGTCCCGGGGAAAGGCCGGGGCGGTGCTTTGTGTTCTCGGGAAAGGGGGGAGGGGATTAAAGACTGGCGGTGATGAGCGCCATCAGCGTCTCCACGGGAATGCGGGCGGCCTCGCGACGGGAAGCGGTGTCCTCCGGCGCCCGGTCCTGGAGGATCAGGCTCGCCGCGCCGTGGACCGCGGACCAGAGGGTGAAGGCCACCACCGCCGGATCCTGGCCGGGCAAGGCGCCCGTCTTCTGGCTGTCGGCGACGGCGCGGGTCAGCAGGTCCAGACAGCGGCGGCCCAGGTCATGGGCCAGGGGACCGTCCTCCAGGTCGGAAGAGGGCGGTGGAGAAAACATCAAGCGATAGAGGGCCGGGTTTTCCAGGGCGAAGGCCATGTAGGCATGGCCGCCAGCCCGCAGCCGGTCCAGGGCGGAGCCTTCGGTCCGGGCCGCCAGCGCCAGTTTGTCGTCATGGAGGCGATGGAATCCCGCGTCGTGGACCGCCCGCAAGAGGGCGTTCTTGTCACGAAAATGGTTGTAAAAGGCCGGAACCGAGCAGCCCACCGCCCGGGCCACCTCCGCCAGGGTAAAGTCGGGGCCGTCCCGCTCCGCCAAAAGGGACAGCGCCGCGGTGACGGCCCGGTTGGGAATGTCCGGTGAATCGGCTTTGCGGGGACGCGCCATGAATCCTGTCTCCAGATAACTGAATGGCATTAAATTAATTTCATTCAGTTATCTGGTCAAGGGGTCTTTCCCGTGGGTCCCGCGACCGGAGGCCCTATTTTCCGAGGGACCGCGCGATGTTCAGGATGTCATCCAGGGGATTGCCGTCGTTGTTCATGTCCAGCATGTCGGCGAGGCCACCCAACAGGCTTCCGCCCCCTTGCGAGGTGGCCTGTTGCCCCCCTTCGAACAACCCGCCGAGAAGGCCGCCGAGGGCGCCCCCCTGTGCGCCGCCGCCGAGAACGGAACCAAGCATGTCGCCGAGTCCGCCACCCGTGGAGCCACCGCCACCGGACCGGGCCAAATAGCCGGTCACCAGCATCGCGACGATCGGCAGCATTTTTTTGAGGATCGAGGGGTCCAGACCGGATTGTCCCGCGGCGTGGTTGGCGACCGTGCGGCTGACATCCTTGGACCCGAAGATCTGGCCAAGGATATCGTTGCCCGCGCCCACATTGGTTGGTTCGTTGCCCAGGACATTGTCGAAGAGGCCAGCGCCGCCCGCGGCCTGGGCCATGGACAGCAGACCGCCAAGGCCCTCTTCGCTTCCGCCGAAGTTTACCGCGCTCTTCTTGAAGCCACCCATGACACTGGGGAGCAGCGCGTCGACCCCTTTGCTGGCCTCCCGCTCGCTGATTCCGAGTTGCTCGGCGATGGCGCCAATGCCGCCAGCTTGCGCGATGATGTCTTGGACGTTCATGGTCTATTGTCTCTCTTTGAATGGATTTTGGTTGCCTGATTTTTCCATGTCCGGGATAGAATAGAAAGGGCATTCATTTTGAAGGGGAAAGGACTTTCGGATGGGGAGAGTCCATGTCAGCATGGTGACCCTGCAAGAACTTTTCCCATTTTGGGTCGGCCAAGCGGGCGGGCCCCCTCAATCCCTATTGAAAGGATCCATGCGTGAGCATCTTCAGCATGATTAAGGACGCGATCTTTGGTGGCAGTGCTTCGGCCGCCGAACCCGCCGAGTCCAGTGCCGCTCCGGTCGCGGTCAGCGACGTTGACGTCATGGGCAATCTGGAAGGATTGGCGACGGAAAAGGGTCGGAAACTCAACTGGCGGACATCCATCGTCGATCTCATGAAGCTTCTGGATATCGACTCCAGCCTGTCCAACCGCAAGGATCTGGCCCAGGAACTCGGGTATACCGGGGCGTTGGACGGCAGTGCCGAGATGAACATCTGGCTGCACAAGGCCGTCATGCGCGGTCTGGCCGAGAATGGCGGGACGGTTCCCGCCGAATTTCTCGACTGAGTGTCACGCTGAAAATTGCGTTGAAAAAGGGTCGACGTTCCTTGTGGCGGGCGGCCCTTTTTTCATTGGCGCGTCCAATGACCAATCTGGAAACGCTCCCCTTTGGAACGGGGCGCCTTCTTCCCTCGGCACCTGGACGATATCGCGGGTCCCGTTATCGGTAGGCGCGAAGGTAATGGGTCTCGAAGGCCCGCTTCAGCCAATGAAAAAGCGCCATCTTGGGGCCGAGGAAACCGAATCTCTCGCCGCGGTAGACCAGCATGGCCTTGTCGAGCATATCGACGATGCACACCAGTTCCGCCTTGAAGCGGGTCACCGCGTCCCGGCCCTTGAGGATCGCGGCGATGTTCGCCGCGGCGGCCTTGGCCTGGAGGTCCGCTTGGTGGGCCTGTTTCGGCAGCCAGTCCGGTCCGGGGAAGCTTCCGGCATCACCGACAACCCAGACGCAGTCGCGGTCCTTGACCCGGCAAAAGGCGTCGCCCGCGATCAGGCCACCCGGGGAGAGCGGGAGGTCGGCATTGGCGAGCCATGCGGGGCCGGTCAAGCCGGGCATGAACAGGATCAAGTCGGCGGGGAAGTCTCCCCCCTCGGTCACCACCTTGCCGGCTTCGAAACGCTTCATCTTGTGACCAAGACGAGTCTCGATACCGCGTTGCGCCATCTCCCTCAGCAGGCCATCGACAGCCTTGTCGCCAAGGCGTTGCCCGGGGCGAGGGGAGGGGTTGAAGAAGATCAGCTTGAAGGCGTCACGCCGCCCCTGACGGCGCAGCAGGCTATCGATGATGAACAGGAACTCGAACATGGGTCCACCGCGCACGGCCCCCTGTTCATTCGGGTTGGAGGCGAAGCCGATGGCGATGGTGCCACCGGTCATCATCGTGAGACGACGCTCTATCTCCTCGCCGACGGCGATGCCTTCACAGGGAATCAGCGCATGCTCTATTCCGGGGAGTTTGCGGATGAAACGCGCGCCGGTCGCCACGACAAGCTGGTCATTCCGGTGGTCGCCTCCATCGGTCAGGACCACCCGTCCACCCTCGGCCAAACCGGTCACGGATGCCTTCACATGGTGGGCTCGATGTTCCGCGAAGAAGCTGGCGAGGGGAATCTTCAGGTCCGCGCCCTTGCGCAATCCCGCGGGCAACCAGATCGAGCTGGGAAGGTAGTGCAGGTCGTCGCGGGGTGAAATGACGGTGATGTCCGCGTCCACACCCCGGCGCCGGAGGTCTCGGATGGTGGTCAGCGCGCCAAAGCCCGACCCCAGGATGGTGACATTGGTCACGGGTGGTCCCCCAAAAAACATAAGTTAAAACTAATATAATGATGTTCGCGAAAATCAAAAGGGGTCGATTTCCCTGGGGGATGCAAAGTGGGTCCGGACCGACGGGGAAAGCCACTGGAACGGGGTCGTTCGACCGCGGAATAAAAAATGGCTCTCTGGAAAATCCCTTTCAAGACGCGGCGGCTGGTCAGCCGCTTCCAGCCCGCGATGAGTCACGCCCATCGCGGGCTGGTGTTAGCCCTGATGAAGGGGGGGCAAGATGGCTGAATCGAGGGGACCCGAATCCAGGGACGCCGCCGCCTCGACGGCCTCTGGGATTTCGTCCGGGGGAGCCGATGGCGCTTCCAGGTCGCCCACCGCTTGGTTCCGTCCCTCGTTCTTGGCGCGGTAAAGGGCGTGGTCCCCTCGGGCTAGGGCGCTCTCGGCGTTGTCGTCCAGGCGGATATCCGTCACGCCGATGCTGACGGTGAAGTCTATTGTCCGGTTCCCATCGACCGCGGGTTTGCTTCGGATGGCGGCGCAGAGGCGTTCCGCCGTCAACATGGCGCCTCGGGTGCCGGTACCGGGCAACAGGGCGGCGAACTCCTCGCCTCCCATCCGGCCCAGCAGGTCGCAATTGCGCAAGGCACTCAGGCAAACAGTGGTGAAATGGCGCAGGGCGACATCGCCGCCCGCATGGCCAAACCGGTCGTTGATGGACTTGAAGTGGTCCAGATCCATTTGCAGCAGACAAAGGTCGCCCCCATAGCGGCGCAGACGCTCCATCTCCCGCTCCAGAAGATCGAGGAAGCGGCGGCGGTTCGCCACCCCGGTCAGGGGATCGGTCTCCGCCAGATCCCGCAACCGCTGCTCCATGGCTTTGGTTTCGGAAATGTCGCTGAAGCTCGCGAAGACCGCGGGTTCCCCATCGAAGGTGATGATCGAGGCCGAGACATCGGCCCAGAAGGCCCCGTTTCCGGTGGTGCGCATCTGGGTCACCAAACTATTGGCCTGCCCCTTGCGCTTCAGGAGGTCGCGAAAGCCACGGAAGCGATCCGGGTCCGTGAAGAAGCCAGAGAGGGCTTTGTCCCGCGCCCAATGGCGGGAAATCTGGAGCTGGCTTTCCGAGCGGGCATTGGTGTGGAGGATCCGGTCGGTGTCCAGTCCGGCGATGACGATGGGGTAGGGAGCGCTTTCAACCAGGGTGCGATAACGGTTTTCGCTGTCGCGCATCTGGGCCTCGGCCTCCTCCCGTTCCGCCATTTCCCGCGCCAGACGCCGGTTCATGACGGTGATCCGCCAGGCGATTCCACCCGTGGCCAGGGTTACCAGGGCCAGCCCCAGGGCACCATAAAGGAGGCGGGGATCGGTGCGCAGGACCGTTCGGGTCCCCGCCCCCGGCCCGGAGAGGAACCCGGTCAGGTCCGTGTCCCTGCGGATGAGGCCGAAACGGGCGTAGGTGTCGCGGATGGTCTCCCACCGTCCCGGGTTCATGTAACCCGGCTCGACGAGATCCGAGGCTATCAAGGGCCGCAGCGTGGCCGCTTCGAACAATAAGTGGGCCAATTCGTGGCGAGTGCCGTGGCGGGCGCGAATCCACTCGGCGATTTCCCGGGTGTGGGTCATGGCATAGTCCCACCCCTGGAGGGTGGCGGCGCGCAGGGCCTCGGTTCGCTCCAGCCGGTCGGCCAGGGTTTCGGTGGTGGTGAACAGGATCTGTCCATAGAAGTCGATGCCCGAGGCCCGGGGAGAGAAGGTGACGACGTCCAGGCCGCTGGCGTTCAGGAGAAAGGGGTCGTCCGCCTCGCTGGCGCAGAGGGCGTCAACGGTCCCGTTGATCAGGGCGTCGGGGGTGAAGTCCCTCTCCGTTGTTTGCACCAGATCCAGGTCCACTCCCTCGCTTGCCAAATAGGCGAGCACGGGCAAACACCCGTTGGATAACCCCAGGCGTCGGCCCACCAAGTCATGGACCGAACGGATGCCGGTGTCGCTTCGCGCGAGGATGACCTTTGGGGAATGTTGCTGGATGGCGGCCAGGGCGACGAGGGGGGCTCCCTTGGCCAGGGGGACGAGCAAATCCGTTTCGGAGATTCCGTAATCCGCGTCGCCGGAAAGAACCCGGTCCACGGGGTCCCGGTCGGGTTCGCCTTCCAGGGGGATGACCGTCAATCCCCGGTCCGCGTAGAACCCCTTGGCGATGGCCGCGTAGACCCCGGCGAAGGCGAACTGGTGGGTCCAGGGAAGCTGAAGCCGCACGATCTCCGACCCGTTGGCATCCTTGCCTTCGGTCTGCGCCCATCCCAGGTCTGGATACAGAATAGCCCAGATGAGGGCCAAGCAAATCCCCAGTGTACGTCGACCTCCGCCCATTTTCCCCACCAAGGCGTATCGGAAGCGCGGAGCATGGTACCGGATGGTTGGCGCCGCAACCTGTTCGCGCTTCCTATTGATACAACCAACCTTTTCAGAACAAGGGCGGTTGGTGGGAGCGCGAGAATGGTGAAAAGCACACACGCGGAGTCGGCTTTGACCCCCAGGTCAATCGCCGGGTCTTCCCAGTGGCGCGATGGAACCACCCCAGACCCACCTTTTCGGCGGGCTTGGGGTCAAAACCGGGAATCAGGGGAATGGGTGGCGGAAAGACTTAAGCCTCGTCCAAGGTCATGCCCTGGCGCGAGGAAAAATCCTCCAGCCATGCCAAGCGGGATTCGGCGATGGAGATTTCGTGGATCAGCCAATCGCGCATGGTCACCCCTTCATCGCGGGAGGCGGCGCGGAGGTCCAGGAGGCGGGCTAGTTCCGTTTCCGCCGTTTCCAGTAGCAGGTCGGCCTGCATGGCCCGTTGCTCCAAGGGAAGCAGGTCGAGGAAGCGGAACTTCAGCGCGGTGACCAGACGGGACAAGTCCGAGGAGGCCCTTAGGTTCGCGGTCATCAGGCGGATGAACTCGGTCTTGCCCCCTTCGGTGATGGCGAGCAGGGCATCGTCTTCCATCCCCTCCCCATCGACGGGTTCCATCAGACCTTCATGCCGCAACAACTCCATGGAACTGCCCAGCAAGTCCAGGGAGGGACCCGTCAGACGAGTGATGAAATGGCGGACGGAAGCGGCCAAGTCGCTATAGCGCCGAGCCCCGCGGGCGATGGTGCCCAGGGCGCAGAGGCGAACCGCTTCACGCGGTGTCAGGGTGTTGTCTGCGAACATGGCGGTCTCTTCCGGTCGCTGGCCACGTTAGATTACGAAGCAAACGCAGTATACCGCATTATTCCGCTTAGGTAAACGTGTCAGGCGGCCCGCCGTTGCAATCCCAGGCGGCGCCAGACGTCCGTCAAGGCCTCCACCATATGGTCCATATGGTCGTCCCCGTGCAGGGGCGTAGGGGTCAGGCGCAGGCGCTCGGTTCCCTTGGGCACGGTGGGAAAGTTGATGGGCTGGACATAGATGTCGTGCGCCTCCAGCAGCAGGTCGGAGGCCCGTTTGCAGAGCGCGGCGTCGCCCACCAGCACCGGAACGATATGGCTGACCGAGGGCATGACGGGCAGGCCCGCCTCCGCCAGGCGGTGCTTGGCCGTGGCGGCGCGCTCCTGGTGAAGGATCCTCAGGTCGTTATGGTCCTTAAGGTAGCGCACGCTCGCCTGGGCGCCCGCCGCGATGGCCGGGGGCAGGGAGGTGGTGAAGATGAACCCGGCGCCAAAGCTGCGCACGAAGTCCACCAGATTGCGTGACGCGCAGATATAACCGCCAATTACGCCGATGGCCTTGCCCATGGTGGCCTGAATGATGGTGATACGCTCGCGCTGGCCATCCCGCTCGGCCACGCCGGAGCCGGTCTCGCCGTACATGCCCACCGCGTGGACTTCGTCCAGGTAGGTCATGGCGCTGTATTCGTCGGCCAGATCGCAGATTTCCTTGATGGGGGAGATGTCGCCATCCATGGAATAGACGGACTCGAAGGCGATCAGCTTGGGCGTTTCCTTGGGGTACTTGCGCAGCAGGCTTTCCAGATGCTCCAAGTCGTTGTGACGGAAGATCTCCTTCGGAGCCCGGGAATGGCGGATCCCCTCGATCATGGAATTGTGGTTGTCGGAGTCCGACAGGATGACCAGATCGGGGATCTGGGACCCCAGGGTCATCAGCGTGGTCATATTGGCCACATAGCCGCTGGTGAACAGCAGGGCCGCTTCCTGAGCATGCCAGGGGGCCAACTCTTCTTCCAGAAGCACATGGTAGTGGTTGGTGCCGCTGATGTTGCGGGTGCCGCCCGCGCCCGCGCCGCAGGACCGCATGGCTTCGTCCATGGCCGCCAGCACTGTTGGATGGGTACCCATGCCCAGATAGTCGTTGGAGCACCAGATGGTCACGTCATGGACCTTGCCATCCCGGTGATTCCGCGCGATGGGGAATTTGCCCACTTGGCGTTCCAGGTCCGCGAAAACGCGGTACCGTCCTTCTCGCTTCAGACCGCCTAGCCTGTCCGCGAAAAAGCTCTCGTAATCCATGGTCGGGCAACTCCTGACACGTTTGCTTCCGGTCCCCTGCCCGGTGGTCCGGCGCGACCCGGGCTGGCGTGGGGATGGAGCATGCTCCGGTGGCTGGTTTTCGGGCCGCTCTCCTAGAACGGGACTCGACCCTCCGGGAAGAGGGCGGATCACCACCAATGGGTGGTCAGCATAAAGCCGCGGACCGGGATGTCCAGACTCGATAAGGCGATTTAAGACGAATAGGGGGGCTGTTCGGAGAGGGAAACCTCGATGATCCGGTGGTGGTTGCACAGGGATACGGCCAACCGCCCCCGCCCCGTCAGCGAGAGGCCCCTCGGTTCGCCGCCCGCCATGTCCGCGGTCCAGGGGCCATCCAGGGTCGTGAGGCGCCGGTTGGCGGGATCCCAGCGGCGCAGGTGGTGATTGTAGCTGTCGGCGATGACCACGGAGCCGTCCTCCAGCAGGGCCAGGGCCGTGGGGTGCTGGGTCAGGGCGTCCTCCCGGTCACCATCCCGCGCGCCGAAGGTAAAAGGCCCTTTCCCGAAGGCGGTGACCACCCGCGGCGCGGAACCCAGATGGAGGGCCCGCAGGGCCGAGGCTTCCGCGTCCGTGACCCAAAGAATCCGCCGCATGTGGTCCAAGGCCAAGCCGGTGGGTTGGGAAAACAGGGCATCCTCCGCCGGGCCGTCCACGAGGTTTTCCTCGCCGGTTCCGGCCAGGGGGCGCAAACGGCGGCGGGTCAGGTCAAGGAGGCCAACCTGATGGGTGCCCGCGTTGGTAAAATAGAGCCGGTCGCCGTCGAGGGCCAGGTCCATGGGGCTGGCCAGTATGGCATCCTGGGCGTGCTGACCCAGCAGCAGGGGAGGCCCTCGCCACCCCTGTCCGGCCAGCGTTTCCACGCGCCTCCGGCGCAGGTCGATCCGGCGCAGGGCGTGGTTGCCCGTGTCGGCCACGTAAAGGGCGGTCCCATCGGGACTGGAGAATGCCGACTGGGGTGCCTGGAAGCGGGCGTCTTCCAGGGGGCCGTCGACGAACCCCAAATCCGCCCCAACGCGTAGCCGAGGGCCGCCGGTCCGGTCCAGAACCAGAATCCGATGGTTGCCCGTGTCCGCCACCGCCAGGGTGCCCGGCCAGGGCCCCACATGCAGACCCGTGGGAAATCGTGGGCCGGGACCGGGATGGGAAATGGGATTGGGGCGTCCCCTCCGATTGATTGGCGGACCATTCGGGGGAGGGCGCGGCTTCAAGCTTCCTTCCATTAATCCTCGGTGGATCAATCGTCGGAGTCCGTCCTCCAGACGGTTCGGATCCGCTTCTCCGGCCAAGTGACCCACGACCATGCCCGCGGCGTCGATAATCACCAGGGTTGGCCAGGCCCGCGCGGCGTACTGCGACCAGAGTACCAGATCCCGGTCGTGGACGACGGGATGGGTGATGCCAAGGCGGTCCACCGCCAAGGCCGCGGCTTCGGGATCCCGCTCCCAGGGATATTTGGGACTGAGGACGCCAATGACATCGACCGCGCTGGACAGGGTGTGGGCCACTCGTGTCAAGGTGGGGCGCCCCTGAACGCAGTTCACGCAACAGGGCGTCCAGAAGTCCAGTAGGAGCACGCGGCCCCGCCGCTCGCCAAGGGAAATGGGCCGGGGGCAGTTGAACCAAGTCATTCCGGGCCGGTTCAGGTCCGGCGCGCGCGTCAGTCCAAACATTATCGTCGAGGCCTCCCTCACGGAATGCGTGGATAAAAGCCTTTGTGGAAGGGATGCTTTGCCTTTTTTCTCGTCGCAAACAGATGGGGATGCTCGGAAAAATGTCCAGGGGAGCCCTCCCCCTCGGGGGAGTGGGGGAAATGCGCGGACCCGATGCGGATTTTCCGCGGGGCTCATTCGATGACTTGGCGGTTTATCTCCGCGTCCCAGTGATTTAGGATCCAAAACTGAGTGGGACGCCGCTTCTGTCCAAACGGTTCGGCCAGGGGGGAGGGGGACCTTTCAGCGTCCGTCCCATGGATCGAATACCGGGCAGGTGGCCTTTGGCCGGGCCCGCTCCAATCGGACCGTATACAATTGGTTAGGCGAGACCCACGGCGGATCCAAGGGATTCAGGGTCATCGACCGCCGTTCAAGGAGGAAGCAATGTCTTTCAAGGACATCCTAGTCCATGTTGATAAGTCGTCCCACTGCCAGGACCGGCTGGAACTGGCCGCGGCCATGGCCGTGGAACATGGGGCGCATCTGACGGGCCTGGGGGTGAAGACTGTTCCCCATGTGCCGCAGTTCGTCATGTCCCAATTGGGTCCCGAGGTCGCCGAGGCCCAGCGCAAATTCGCAGACGAGGCCATCAAGGTCGAACGGGAGCGGTTCGAAGCCGCCGCCAAGGCCGCGGGCGTGTCCTACGAATGGCGCGAGGCCGAGGGAGACCTGATCGAGAGCTTCTGCATGCATGCCCGATACACGGATTTCGTGATCGCCGGTCAAATTGATCCCCGGGACGATGACATGGACGGCGAGGCGGGTCTGATCGACCATCTGGTCCTGGACGCCGGGCGCCCGGTCATGGTCGTGCCCTATGCTGGAAAATTCAAGAGCGCCGGTCACCACGTGATGGTTGCCTGGAACGGAAGCCGCGAGGCTACCCGTGCCGTCAACGATTCCATGCCGCTCCTGAAGATGGCGAGCAAGGTGGAAGTGATCGTCGTCAACCCGCGCGGTGGCCGCCAGGGCCATGGCGAGGTCCCGGGCGCCGACATCTGCCTGCATCTGGCCCGCCATGGCGTGAAGGCCGAGGCCCATGCCGTCCATGCCGAGGACATGGATGTGGGCTCCATGCTGCTTTCCCGTGCCGCGGACGAAAGCGTTGATATGATCGTCATGGGCGCCTATGGCCGATCTCGCCTACGCGAGTTGGTGCTTGGTGGCGCGACCCGCCACATCGTGCGCCACATGACCATCCCGGTTCTGATGAGTCATTAATCGCGACCTTCTGGGATGGATCTCGGTCCATCCCAGAAAATTTTGCCCCACGCCAGACCGCCGCGCGGACGGCTCCGGTGGGGGGCGCTTCGCGTGGCGCCCGACCTCGCCAAGGGTGAACGTGGCGCCCGGCCTCGCCAAAGGTGAGCGTGGCGGTCCGGGCGCTTGATCGCCTGGGTAAGAGGGAGAATCCCTTATCGCGGCTTTCTGGGGAGTCGGGTCATGGGATTCTCGTCCTCCCCCTCTTCCGAATGCTCCAGTTTTTCCCAGATGCGTTTGGCGATGGCCTTGTAGGCTTGGGCATGGGGACCGTTGGGGTCGCTGACCGTTACCGGCGCGCCCCCATCGGCGGTCGCCCGGATCCTGATGTCCAGGGGCAGTTCGCCCAGGAATTCCGCAGCCAACTCCTCCGCGGTGCGCTGGGCGCCGCCGTGGCTGAAGACCTCCTCCCGGTGGCCGCAGTTCGCGCACACATGGTAGCTCATGTTCTCGATCACGCCGAGGATGGGGACGTCCACCTTGCGGAACATGTTCAAGCCTTTGCGGGCATCCAACAAGGCGATGTCCTGGGGCGTGGAGACGATCACCACGCCGGACAGAGGCACCTTTTGGCTGATGGTCAACTGGGCATCACCCGTGCCCGGGGGCATGTCGATCAGCAGGATATCCAGATCCCCCCAATCCACGTCGCGCAATAATTTTTCTAGCGCGCCCATGACCATGGGACCACGCCAGATGACGGGATCGTCCTCGGCCACCATGAAGCCGATGGACATGATCTTCAGCCCGTGGCCGATCACCGGATAGGCCCGGTCTCCCCCCGCGGATTGGGGTTTTCCGTCCCTCACCCCTAGCATGCGCGGCATGGAGGGGCCATGGATATCCGCGTCATAGACTCCAACCCTTAATCCCATGGAAGCCAGCGCCAGCGCCAGATTGGCAGTGGTGGTGGATTTGCCCACGCCCCCCTTGCCCGAGGCGATGGCGATCACATGCTTGATGGTCGGCAGGTCGATCTTGGTCGGACCACGGGGCTTGGCGTTCAGGGGCGGCGGTTCCGGCCGTTGCGCGGTCAGGACCGCGGCAACCCGCCCGACGCCGGGCAGGGCGCGGGTCACGTCCTCGGCCTGGCGGCGCAGGGGTTCGAGCTTGTCGCCCAACTCCAGGGGGACGGCGATGGTCAGGATGACGGCGGCGGCGCCATCGCCGGATCCTTCCCCGGACCCATCTCCAGGCTGAACGGAGATGTTGTCCACCCATCCCTGGGCAACCAGATCCTTGCCCGTGGGCGTCTTCACGGTGGCCAAGGCCTTGAGAATATCGTCCTGAGTGACGGTGGACATTTATTGAAACCTCTTGCAGGTGAAACGATATGCGAAGGGTCCGACCGGGAATAGGTTGGACGGAGATGTCGAATGCCCCCCATGTGGTCAGGGCTTGGAAGGGGCGGGAAAGGAGGCTGGCCTTGGATTTTAGCAGGTGAAACCCGTGTGTCGGCTTTCATCGTGCTCGACTGAAACCGACACACGGTTTCCGTTGCGTCCTTGGCCCGCGGCCCCTACCTGTCCTATAAGGTTTGCGCGGCCCTGCATTTTCAAGGCGGCGCGCGACAAAGATGTTTGTAGCTTTAAACGCGAAAGGGACTTCATTCAATGGCATGGAACCAACAAGGAGGCGGTGGCCCTTGGGGGAGCGGCGGCGGTGGCGGCGGCGGACCCTGGGGCAACGGCGGCGGTGGACGCGGCAATAACGGCCGTGGCTTCGGCGGTCCGGGGAACCAGCCCCCCGATTTGGAGGAGGTTCTGCGCAAGGGCCAGGAACACTTCAAGTCCATGATCCCCGGCGGCGGACTCGGTTCCAAGGGAATCGTCATCCTGATCCTGCTGGCCCTGGCGGTCTGGCTGCTCTCGGGCTTCTATCGGGTGGGCACGGACGAACAGGGTGTTGTCCTGCGCTTTGGGGAATACACCACGACCACGCCGCCAGGCCTGCACTACCATTTGCCCTATCCCGTCGAAGCGGTGTTGATGCCCAAGGTCACCCGGGAAAATCGGGTGGAAGTGGGTCTGCGGAGCTCCTCCGGGCGGCCCGGCGAAGTGGCGCGCGACGTCCTTGAGGAAAGCCTGATGCTGACCGGGGACGAGAACATCATTGACATCGATTTTTCCCTGGTCTGGGTGATCAAGGACGCCGGTGAATACCTGTTCAATCTGCGCGACCCTCAAAGCGCCGTGACCCGCGCCGCGGAAAGCGTGATGCGCGAGGTGATCGGCCAGACCCCGATTCAGGTCGCCTTGACCGAAGGTCGACAGGCCATCGAGGAGCGGGCAAAGTCCATGCTCCAGGCGCTGCTGGACGAGTATAAGTCCGGTATCCAGATCCGCCGTCTGCAACTGTTGAAAGTCGATCCCCCCGCCACGGTGGTGGATGCCTTCAATGACGTGCAGCGCGCCGAATCCGACAAGGTCCGCTTGCGCAACGAGGCGGAAGCCTACCGCAATTCCGTCATCCCCGCGGCCCGAGGCAACGCCGAGCAGCTCATCCAGCAGGCGGAAGCCTACAAGGAGGAGATCGTCAACCGGTCCCAGGGTGATGCCTCGCGCTTCAACGCGATCTATGAGGCCTATAAGGTCAACAAGGACGTGACCACCCAGCGCATTTACCTTGAAACCATGGAAGAGATCCTGGGCAGCGTGAACAAGATCATCATCGACAAGGATGGCCAGGGCGTCGTGCCCTATCTGCCTCTCCCGGAGTTGAATGCCAATCGACCAGCCCCCGGGGCCGCCTCCAACCAAGGGGATAGCCGATGAACAAGTCTCTCCTCGCCCTGGGTATCATCGCGGTGATCGCCGCGGTCGGCCTCTATTCGTCCCTGTTCATCGTCAACCAAACCCAGCAGGCCCTCGTTTTCCAGTTCGGTGAGCATGTGAAAACCGTCCAGGATCCGGGCCTGAAAGTGAAGATCCCGTTCATCCAGAACGTCATCTATTACGACAAGCGGGTGCTGGAACTGGATCCACCGGCGGAACAGTTGATCCTCGCCGATCAGAAGCGGTTGGTGGTCGACACCTTCGTCCGCTACCGTATCGCGGACCCGCTGCAATTCTATCGGGCGGTTAACAACGAGTATCAGGCGGGCTCCCGCCTGTCGGATGTCGTGATTTCCTCCCTGCGCCGGGTTCTCGGTAACGTCGGTTTGGCCACCCTGCTGTCGCCGGAGCGCGAACGGATCATGGTTGACTTGAAAGCCGCCGTGGACCGCGACGCCAAGGAAATGGGGATCGCCGTCACCGACGTGCGCATCCGCCGCGCCGACCTGCCGGAGGAAACCAGCCAAGCCATTTATGATCGGATCCGGTCGGAGCGCGAACGGGAAGCCCGCGAGGCCCGGGCCCAGGGTCAGGAACAGGCTCAGCAGATCCGCGCCCGCGCCGACCGCGAACGTACGGTGATCATGGCCGAAGCCCAGAAGACCTCGCAGGAACTGCGCGGTGATGGCGACGCCCAGGCGATCAAGATCTACGCCGACTCCTTTGGCGCCGATCCCAAGTTCTTCGCCTTCTATCGCTCCATGGAAGCCTACAAGAAGGCCTTGGGTTCGGGTCAGGAGACCAGCATGGTGCTCTCCCCGGACGGCGACTTCTTCAAGTTCTTTGGGTCGATGGCCGGTCAGGGCGCCGCTCCGGCCCAATAAGGGTCCCCGGTCCAGCGATAATCAAAGGGGAGGGGGCGGAATCTCGGATGGAGGTTCCGCCCCTTTTCTTTCCTTGATCGATTTAACTTGGGAATACCCTGAAATCGACCTCATTGGCCCTCTGGCCGTCCCATTTCCGCCACCATTGGCCAACACTTTGGATACAGGAAAGAACGAGAGGGTAGTCCCGGGGGTTGGCGATTGACCGCCTTCGCCCATCAACTCAGATCCCAATAGGTCCGGCGCGGTCCATCGCACCCGGACGCGCCAAGACCCTTCCTCCGGCCGTCCATGCGGGAGGCCTAAGTGGAAGGTGACCAAAGGAGACCATGACGTGTTTCAAAAAGTCTTTCATCGGGAAACCGAAATGCCCCAGGCCCAATGGGGAAACCAGACCCGCCTCGGCGGGCGGGTGGGGCTCGTCCAGAGGATGATCGCGCCCGTGCTGATGGCGGGTGTGCTGATCGCCGTGCCCGTGGTGGCGGGGCTGTCACCCGTATCCGATGCCCAGGCCCGGGAAACCCCGGAGAGCTTCGCCGATCTGGCTGAAGCCCTGCTGCCCGCGGTGGTCAATATCTCCACCACTCAGACCATTGATTCCAGCCGTGGTCCAGACATGCCACAGTTCCCGCCTGGCTCGCCCTTCGAGGAGTTCTTTAAGGACTTCTTCGATAAGCATGGCGGCCCCAATGGCGGCGGCGGTCAGCCCCGTAAGGCGACCTCCCTGGGGTCGGGCTTCGTGATCGATAAGACGGGCTACATTGTCACCAACAATCATGTGATCAAGGATGCCGATGAAATCACGGTTATCCTGCAGGACGATACGGCCCTGAAGGCCGAACTGATCGGCCATGACGAAAAAACCGACGTGGCCCTGCTGAAGGTCGAGCCCAAGGAGCCCCTTGCCGCCGCCGTGCCCTGGGGTGATTCCGACGCCGCCCGGGTGGGTGACTGGGTGGTGGCCATCGGCAATCCCTTCGGCCTGGGCGGAACGGTGACCGCGGGGATCATCAGCGCCAAGACCCGCGACATCAATGCCGGACCCTATGACAGCTTCATCCAGACCGACGCTTCCATCAACAAGGGTAACTCCGGTGGTCCGCTGTTTAACGAAGACGGTCAGGTGATCGGTATCAATACGGCGATCTTCAGCCCCTCGGGCGGGTCCATCGGTATCGGTTTCGCGGTGCCCTCCAATCTCGCCAAGCAGGTGGTCGCCCAGTTGAAGGAATATGGACGCACCAAGCGCGGGTGGATCGGTGTGCGGATCCAGTCCGTGGGCGAGGAAATCGCCGATGGTCTGGGCCTGGACAAACCCCGGGGCGCGCTGGTCGCCGCGGTGACTCCCGAGGGGCCCGCCGCCGCCGCGGGGATCAAGGCCGGAGATGTCATCCTGTCCTTTGACGGTCGACCGGTTCCGGAAATGCGGGAATTGCCCCGTATCGTGGCCGAGACCACCATTGATAAGGACGTGGACGTGATGGTCTGGCGCGAAGGCAAGGAGGTCGACCTGAAGATGGCCGTTGGCGAGTTGGAAGTGGCCGAGGAAAAGGGTCTTTTGGACGATGAAACCAAAACCGCCGAGACCGAGGACGGGTCCACCCAGATCGCTCCCCTGGGACTTGGCGTGGCCAGCCTGGATGACAAGCTTCGGTCCACGTATGGCCTGGGCCAGGACAGCACCGGCGTTGTCATCACCGCCGTCAAGGAAGACAGCGACGCCGCGAGCAAGGGATTGGAACCCGGCGTGGTGATCATCAAGGTCAACCAGCAGGAAGTCGGCACCCCCGAGGAAGTGGCCAATGCCGTGGCCGAGGCCATTGAACAGGACCGCAAGACCGTTCTGTTGTTGGTGGAAGGCAAGGGGGCCAGGACGTTCATTCCCCTGAAGATCAAGGATCAATAGTACCCATCTCCCATCGGGGAGACCGGGGC
>JAIOYK010000090.1 GCA_021741145.1 Rhodospirillum sp.
GCGCAAACCCCTCTAGGCATCTGATATTGAAGCAAATCGTCGTGGCACTCTGGTCCAGAGCGCGCGCGATCTGCTCTAGCAAAGGGCGCCATCCACCCATGACACTCGAAGTCCTCGTCGTCCTCGTCATCCTGGCGTTGGTCTTCGCCGCCTTCGTTTCAGACCGATGGCCCCCCGATTTGGTCGCCATGGTTGGCGTGGGCGTCCTGCTGGCTTCGGGAATCCTGACCACCGACGATGTCCTGACCGTCTTTTCCAACGCCGCGCCCGTCACGGTGGCGGCCATGTTCATTCTGTCCGGCGCCCTGGAACGGACCGGAGTCATCGATTCCATGGGTCGCCGCTTCACTCGATTGGGCAAGGGACGACCCATTCTCGCGGTGATGTCCCTTTTGGCCGCGACCATGGCGCTCTCGGCCTTCATGAACAACACACCCATCGTGGTGATCCTCACCCCCGTGATGATCATGCTCGCCCAATCCTCGGGAATCGCGCCCTCGCGTCTTTTAATTCCCTTGAGCTATGCCGCCATCCTGGGGGGCGTCTGCACCCTGATCGGCACATCGACCAACATCCTGGTGGACGGTGTCGCCCAAAAGGCGGGCATGGCCCCCTTCGGCATGTTCGAGATTACCGGGGTTGGTCTGATTCTCGCGGCGACGGGCGGAGCCTACCTTCTGCTCGCCGGGCGGTGGTTGCTGCCCGAGCGGGAGACCATCGCCAGCCTGCTCACCGATGGCCAAAGGCGCCAATTCCTGACGGAGGTCATGGTCCCCGAGGGATCGACGCTGGTGGGGGAAAGCCTGTCCGAGGCTGGGTTCACGAGCATCCGGGGGATCCGGGTCATTGATGTGGTGCGGGGCGACCAATCCCTGCGCGACCGCCTTGAAGACCTGCGCCTGGAGGCCGATGACCGCGTCGTATTACGGACCAGGGTGGGCGATATGCTGGCCTTGCGCCAGGACGGACGGATCCAAGTTGGCACGGCTCAGACCAGCCAAGCGGAAGCCGAGTCCGCCAAGGAGGACGCGGGAGACGACACCACGCCCTTGGCCGCCCTGGCGACCCGGGAAACCACCATCGTCGAAGGGATCGTCGGCCCCAACTCTCGCCTCGCCGGACGACTGATCGCCGACCTGGGCCTCCGGCGCCTTTATGGCGTCTATGTACTGGCGGTCCACCGTCATGGGGAGAACATGGGCACCCACATGGCGGGGCTCCGCTTGCGATTTGGCGACACCCTGTTGGTTGAGGGTCCCAGTCAGGGTTTGCGGCGCATGTTCGATGCCCGGGATCTGGTCAACTTGACGGCGCCGTCGGAATCGGCGACCTCCCGGCGCAAGGCTCCCATCGCGGTCCTGGCCATTGGCGCCGTCATGGCCCTGGCCACGGCGGGAATCCTGCCCATCGCTGGCCTCGCCATCCTCGCGGCCACGGTGGTGATCGCCTTTGGCTGCCTGGATACGGAGGAGGCCTACCGCGCCATCCGCTGGAACGTTCTGATGCTAATTTTCGCCATGCTGGCCATCGGCGCGGCCATGGAAAAGACCGGCGCGGCCCAACTGGTGGTGGGCGCGCTGGCCTCCCTCTTGGATGGTCACGGACCGTTGGTGGTGCTCTCCATGCTCTACCTGGTAACCTCGGCCCTGACGGAGGTGATGAGCAACAACGCGACGGCGATCCTGCTCACCCCCATCGCCATCGGCTTGGCCCAACATCTTGGCGTGGACCCCCGGCCCTTCGCCGTGGCGGTGATGTTCGCCGCCTCGGCCAGCTTCGCCACCCCCATCGGCTATCAGACAAACACCTTCGTCCACGGCGCGGGGGGGTACCGCTTCATGGATTTCGTCAAGGTGGGCGTCCCCTTGAACCTGCTGCTGTGGGTCGTGGCCACTTTCGCCATTCCCTTGTTCTGGCCGCTGGTTCCGGTGGCGGGATAACCCACCGTCACGCCCCCCCTGAAGCCTCTACGCCCCGCGGGGCGCTGGGCCGCGACGCCCCCACGGGGCGCGGCGCTTCGCCCGTCGCAAATTGGTTTCAATATTCTCTGGATTTGCCTTTGGGACAGGGACAAAGCCGTGGCGGCATGAAGAAGACGGATGGAGAGTACTTTCTCTCGATGGACAAGGCGCCGAGAAGGATAAAGGCCAGCCCCTAGGGGAACCGGCCTTTATCCAAAGGATCATGCTTGAAGCGAAGGCCTTACTCGGCGGCGGCTTTCAGTTCCCAGACGTCCGGCGCGCTGTCCAGACGCTTCAGCAGAGCCTCACGCTCGGCCAACAGGGCCTTGGGCATCTTGTCGCCGAACTTATCGAACTGATCAGACTGGGTTTCCGCTTCGCGGCGGGCCACGTCCTTATGAATCGCCATGATCTGGTAGAACTTGGCCGCGTCGAAATTGGACAGGCCGTCCCAGCGCAGGTCATCATGCTTGGGCACAGAACCGATGGGGCTTTCGACCGCCTCGGCGGAGCCGTCGCACCGACCAAGAATCCACTCAAGAGCGCGCATGTTCTCGCCGAAGCCCGGCCAGATGAACTTGCCGTTCTCGTCCTTGCGGAACCAGTTCACCCGGAAGATCTTGGGCAGCTTATCGGCGCTGATCTTGTCCCCCATGTCCAGCCAATGGCTCCAATAGTCGGCCATGTTGTAGCCGCAGAAGGGCAGCATGGCCATCGGATCCCGGCGTATTCCAGACTGGCCATCGGCCGCGGCGGTCGCCTCGGACCCCATGGTCGCGGCCAGATAGACGCCATGGGTCCAGTCGAAGCTCTGGAAAACCAGCGGGAAGTTGGTGGCCACGCGGCCGCCGAAGATGAAGGCGCTGATGGGCACGCCCTCGGGGTTTTCCCAATCCGGGTCGATCGAGGGAGTCTGACCGGCCGGAGCGGTGAAGCGAGCGTTCGGATGGGCCGCGGGACGACCGCAATCGGGGGTCCAATCCTGGCCCTTCCAATCGATCAGATGGGCCGGGGTCTCTTCGGTCATCCCTTCCCACCAGACATCGCCGTCATCGGTCAGCGCCACGTTGGTGAAGATGGCGTTCTTCGAGCAGGCGATCATGGCATTGGGGTTGGTCTTCTCCCCCGTGCCCGGCGCCACGCCGAAGTACCCCGCTTCCGGGTTGATGGCGTGCAGGGTGCCATCGGCGCTCGGCTTGATCCAGGCGATGTCGTCGCCAATGGTGGTGACTTCCCAGCCGTCGTAGGTCTTGGGGGGAATCAGCATGGCGAAGTTGGTCTTGCCGCAGGCGCTGGGGAACGCCCCACCCACGTACATCTTCTCGCCGTTGGGCTTCTTCACGCCCAGGATCAGCATGTGCTCCGCCAGCCATCCCTCGTCCCGCGCCATGACGGAGGCGATACGCAGCGCGACGCACTTCTTGCCCAGCAAGGCGTTGCCACCATACCCGGAGCCAAAGGACCAGATTTGCCGGCTCTCGGGGAAGTGAACGATGTAGCGATTCTCTGGATTGCAAGGCCAAGCCACGTCGGCCTCGCCTTCAGCCAGCGGTTTGCCGACGGAATGCATGCAGGGAATGAAATCGTCGTCGCCCAAAACATCCAGCACCTTGGAGCCCATGCGGGTCATGATCCGCATGTTCACCGCCACATAGGCGCTGTCGGAAAGCTCGACACCGATTTGGGCGATATGGCTACCCAACGGACCCATGGAGAAGGGGATCACGTACATGGTCCGGCCCTTCATGCAGCCTTTGAACAGGCCGGTGAGGGTCGCGCGCATTTCGGTGGGCTCGGTCCAGTTGTTGGTGGGACCGGCATCCTCCGCCGTTTCAGAGCAGATATAGGTGCGATCTTCCACCCGGGCCACGTCGGCGGGGTCGGAGCTACACAGGAAGCTGTTGGGACGCAGCTTCGGGTTCAGGCGAATGAACGTTCCCGCGTCGACCATTTCCTGGCACAGCCGGTCATATTCCTCTTGGGAGCCGTCGCACCAGATAACCTGGTCGGGTTCGCAGAGGGTGGTCATCTCCTCGACCCAGTCGAGAAGCTTTTTGTTGCGGGTAGGACTGGCGCTCATTTCTTCCTCCAATTGGACTTATTGACCAAACCCTAGCGAGGTCCGGTCCACTCGGCAACCGTCCGCGCACGGACCGATTGCTTCGTCATGTGGTTGTCACGCCCACTCCCTGACGTGACCCTATGTCGGGGACGGCGGACCAGGCCGGAGAGTTCAATTTTCCGGCTCGCCCATCGCCTTTTCCGTGCTTTTGGGTTTCGGCCCCGCCGAAACCTCCGTGCTTTTGGGTTTCGACCCCGCCGAAACCATCGTCCCGTCATGGTTTCCAGCCATGCTCATTCTTAGTTCATGGCTCGCGGCCATGCTTATCCTTATGTCACGGCTTCCAGCCATGCATATTCTTATTTCCGAAGACCATGGGTTCCGATGACCTCAGGCCTCCCGGGCGGACCGAGCCAGGGCGACCAGGGCGTCTCGTGCCTCTCTGGCTGTGGTCACGGGGCGGGGAAACGCCAAACGGCGCACCCGGTCTCCCAGGGCCAGATCAAAACCATCCGGGTCACAGGCGGTCATCCGCCAGCACTCAACGCGATCTCCGGCCGGACTCCCCTCCCCAAGGGAGACTCGGGCCATCAGGGTCAGGGAATCGGCATGGTCGGCGTTCATATGCGCCAGGATCCCCCCCTCGGCGGCGCGCAGGGCCTCCGTCGCGGCGGCGGAGGCCAAGGCCCCATCGTCGATCCACACGGCCTTGGCGAAGCCGCCCACATAATGGACCCGCTCCGGCGTGACCCGATAGAAGGTGAAATCCCCGAACCCGGCATAGAGAGTGGCCCCGGGGTGGCGCCCCAGGAAGCGATCCCGGTCGAGGGGATCCTCGGTCCTATCGACCCGCCCCATGACCGTGACCCGGGCGCCTTCCTGTGGATTTGACTGCCCCTCGGTATCGTCAAACAACAAGGAAACCCGCGCATCGGCCAGAAGGTTCCGGGTATGATCGGACAGGGTTGAAAGCAGCAGAAGAGGACAGCCCGCATGGTCCGTGGCGACGGTAACCAGCGACGCGTAAGGGTGCCCGGATCCGTTCATCACCGTGGCCAAGGAAGCCTTGGACGCGCCTCGCCAAATCAGACGGGAGGCACGGCGATGGGTGTCGGTTGGCTGAATGCGAGGTATGTCCTTCATTTGCTGAGGGGATTATAGGACCCCCAATCGGCGGTGTGTAGCGGTAGAACGATGAAAAACAAGTCGGAGGGTGAAAAAATGTTCTTTTCTTGCGCTGTCCTCAGGGCGTACCGTGCCCCATTGGCAAGAACCAAGGCGATCAATCCGTGAGACGTCCAGTGTCCAGGCCCAACCGAGCCACGCTCACCGCCCTTTCGGGTGGATGGTCCCTGCTCGGTCTGCGCCTGATGGTCCTGGCCATCGCTTTTCAGGTTCTTGCCCCGCTCGGTCAGGCGATATCCCTCCCCCTGGCCTCCGGTCCCCGCCCGCTGATCATCTGCACGGGCACGGGGCTGGGCGTTCTTCCCTCAACCGATCCGTCCGAAACCAGTCGCCCCACGGCGCCCTGGTCCTGCCCCGTCTGCTCCTCCGTGAGCTTGGCGAGCGCGCCCCTGCCGCCTCCCGGTCTTGGCGCGCCCCACCCCATGGGGGCATCCCAGCCGATGGGTTGGACGATCGCATTCCAACCCGAGGATTCCAGGCGCCATCCCGCCGCCTGGCCTCGGGCGCCCCCTCTCCCTCTGGCCTGACACGCCCGCGCCGACGCCTTCAAGAGGCTCCTCGGTCGGCCCACTCTGTGTTTGTTTCCGCATCACCTTCCCAAACTTTGGCTGAAGCCTTCGTTTGGGTCGATGCGTTCGCGTCGGGGAATCCCCTCCGTCTCTCCCCCTGGTCCGTCCGCCCCATCCCGAACATGGTGGACACCGGGGCAAACCATGCCGCCTCCAAATCGGAGCGATGGATGGGAATCCCTTCGCGCATGCCATGATTTCATCGGTATCAGCCTTGCCAGTCCTTAACCGGAGAACCGCGACCATGATGACCCGCCGCACCGTGACCGCCGCCCTTGCCGCGGCCAGCCTGTCCCTTTCGGCCCTGACATTGTCCACCACCAGCGCCTGGACCCATGAGGGCCACGCCCATGCCGAAGCCCAAGCGGGAGACATCACCGTGACCGAAGCCTGGGCACGCGCCTCCGCGGGCATGGCCAAGGCGGGCGGGGGTTTCCTGACCCTGTCCAATACCGGATCCACGGACGACCGCTTGGTCGCGGCCAAGTCGGATGTCTCCACGATCACCGAACTTCACACCCACATCCGGGAGGGTGACGTCATGCGCATGCGCCCGGTGGAGGCCATCGATGTTCCCGCGGGGGGCAGGGTGTCCCTTCAACCCGGTGGCCTGCATGTCATGTTCATCGACCTGAAGGCTCCCCTGAAAGAAGGCGATCACTTCCCCTTGACCCTGGTCTTCGAAAAGTCCGGAGAGACCACCGTCGACGTGGTCGTGAAAGATGTCGGCGCCATGGGTATGGGCATGTCGCATGGGGCCATGCAAAACGGTCAGATGAATCAGGGCACCATGCCCGGAATGGGCAACAAACCGGCCAATTAGTTCCCAAACCAGCGAAAACCAGGCGCTTCGGGTCCCTTGCCCCCGGAGCGCCCGACCCTGGCGCCATTTTCGCCACAAACGAGGACCAATTCCTTTCGGGGATACACCCTATATAGGGGCAGTGTATCGTTTCAGGTGAAGACGCGGCATCCAGGAACTGGGCCGCGCCCGGAGGGAGACCAAGGACCGTGACCCATAGCATCGCCCTGGTGGATGACGACCGCAACATCGTGACCTCGGTGTCCATGACCTTGGAGGCCGAAGGCTTCAAGGTCGTGACCTATTCCGATGGCGCCGAAGCCCTCCGGGGCCTTGTCGCGGAGCCGGTGGATCTGGCCATCCTCGATATCAAGATGCCGCGCATGGACGGCATGGAACTGCTGCAGAAGCTGCGGGAGCGCACGGCCATGCCCGTGATCTTCCTGACCTCCAAGGACGACGAGGTCGATGAACTTCTGGGCCTGCGCATGGGCGCGGACGACTATATCAAGAAGCCCTTCTCCCAACGTCTGCTGATCGAGCGCATCCGCGCCATTCTGCGGCGCCTGGAGTTTCGCGAAGGGGCGAGCGGAGCGGATCTGTCGGCCGCGGCCCTGGTGCGTGGCGACCTGACCCTGGATCCCGACCGCCACCTGTGCACCTGGAAAGACCGCGCCGTGGACCTGACGGTCACGGAATTCCTGATCATCCAGGCCTTGGCCCAGCGCCCGGGCCATGTCAAAAGCCGGGACCAGTTGATCGACGCGGCCTATGGCGAGAATATCTACGTGGACGATCGGACCATCGACAGTCATATAAAGCGCCTCCGTAAAAAGTTCCGCGAAACCGACGGGGACTTCTCGGAAATCGAAACGCTCTACGGCGTCGGCTACCGCTATAAGGATCCGGTCACCACCAAGGCAGGGGCCTGATCCGGTCCCACTCCGAGATTGGGCGCGGGATAAGGCCCGGGATAAGGCCCGGGATAAGGCCCGGGATAAGGAACGAACAAGGAAGGCGAGGGGGTTACATGCGCGCGGATCCACGGGACCGACCCGAAGGCACGCGGGAGGCCACGAGGGACCCGCGGCGGCGGCGCCATCACAGGGATGGCAGCATCGTGCGCTCCCCCCTGTCCGCCCGCATCCTGGCGGTCAATCTGCTCGCCCCGATCCTGTTGGCCGGAGGGTTCCTATATCTGGACACCTACGAGGAAGCCCTCACCCAAAGCACCTTCCAGGCCCTGCGCACCGAAGCGGATCTGATCGCCGCGGCCATCGGCGAGGGCGCCATTAACTTGGAGGTCTCCGTGGAGGGGCCGGTGGTCCGGGCCACCCACGGCATCAATCCGGAAATGTCCCGGCAGATGGTGCGCCGCCTGGCCAACCTGGCGGACGTTCGCGCCCGGCTGTTCGACGCTTCGGGCCGACTGGTGGCCGACAGCCGCCGTTTGGTCGGCTATGGCGGGATGGTTCAGGTCTTCGACCTGCCCCCTCCCCAGGCCCCGGAATCCAACTGGGGCATCCTGCGCCGCCTGTACGACACCCTGGCGCCGAACACGGGCGACGAGGACGATCTGCCCCCTTACACCGAGCGTCCCAACCAGTCGGCCGCGGACTATGGCGAGGTGGCCACCGCCCTGAACCAAGGGGAGGTGGCCCAGGCCATGCGCTCCCGCCCCGGACGCGACCGTATGCTCTCCGTCGCCGTGCCCGTCCAGTATTACAAGCAGGTCGTTGGCGCCATCATGGTCAGCCGGGGAGCCGAGGGGATCGACGAAACCCTGTTCGAGATGCGACTCGCCGTCCTGGAGATTTTCGCCGTTACCCTCGCGTTGACCATCGCGCTTTCCCTTTACTTGGCCGGAACCATCGCCCGTCCCCTGGTGCGCCTGGCCGCGGCCGCGGACCGGGTACGCGGCGGCAAGGATGCCCGCCAGGAAGCCATTCCGGATTTTTCCAACAGGAACGATGAATTGGGCGACCTGTCGGAGGCCCTGCGGGAGATGACTGGAGCGCTCTGGGCGCGCATGGACGCCATCGAACGCTTCGCGGCGGACGTGGCCCACGAGATCAAGAATCCGCTCACTTCCCTGCGCAGCGCCGTCGAGACGGTGGCTCGCGTCGATGATCCCAACCAACAAAAGCGACTGATGAGCGTCATCGTCGACGACGTCCAGCGCCTGGACCGGTTGATCACGGATATCTCCGACGCTTCGCGCCTGGACGCGGAGCTGTCCCGGGCGGAAATGGGTCCGGTGTCCATCCGTCCCATGCTGGAGATGCTCGCCGAGATCCACGAGTCCGAGGCGGAGGCCCGCCGGGTCAAGATCACCGTCTCCGGGGACGCCGGGGATCCCCTGGACATCCTGGGGATGGAAGGGCGGTTGGTTCAGGTCTTCCGCAATCTGATCGGCAACGCGGTGTCCTTCAGTCCGGAAGGGGGAACCATCGCCCTGCGGGCCTGGCGCGCGAAGGGCAAGGTCGTCGTCACCGTCGAGGATGACGGACCGGGCATCCCTCCGGGCAAGGAAGGAGACATCTTCCAGCGATTCTATTCCGAGCGCCCCCGGGACGAGAAATTCGGCACCCACTCGGGCCTGGGCCTGTCGATTTCCAAGCAGATCGTCGAAACCCATGGCGGATCCGTCCGCGCCGAAAACCGCAAGGGAGACGGGGGCCGTCCCGCGGGCGCCCGCTTCACCGTGGAGCTTCCTTCCTGATTGATGCGTTCGGCGCGCTTCCCCGACGCGCCGTTTTCGTGTACCTCCAATCCCATGGCACGCATGAGCGAAAACCCGGTCTACGTCGCGCTGGATACCGTTAAGGTCAGCGAGGCGACGACCCTCGCTTCTCGCCTCCAGGAGGAGGTGGGAGGCGTCAAGCTCGGGTTGGAATTCTTCACCCGGAACGGTCACAAAGGCGTCAAGGAGGTCAAGAAGGCCAGCGGTCTGCCCCTTTTCCTGGACCTGAAGTTCCACGACATTCCCAATACCGTCGCCGGAGCCGTGCGCGGCGTCATGCCGCTGGCCCCCGCCATCCTCAATGTCCACGCGGGCGGAGGGCGGGCCATGATGGCCGCGGCCCGGGCCGCGGCGTTGGAGGAAGCCGAGGCCCTGGGTGTCGCCCCACCGAAGCTGATCGCCGTCACCGTCCTGACCAGCATGGACGACGGAGACCTGAGCGAGACGGGCGTGTCCAGCGGGTCCACCGATCAGGTGCGCCGCCTCGCCGCCCTGACCCGGGAGGCCGGGTTGGACGGCGTCGTCTGTTCCGCCATGGAAGCCAAGATCCTGCGCGCCGACCTCGGGCCTGATTTCCTGCTGGTGACCCCGGGCGTGCGTCCCACCTGGGCCGCGACCGGGGATCAAAAACGCGTTGTCACCCCCCATGACGCCATGACCGACGGGGCCGATATCCTGGTCATTGGCCGCCCCATCACCGGCGCCCCCGACCCGGTCCAGGCCGCCCGCCTGATCACCGGAGAGTTGGAAGGCCCCCACCCGGAAGCGGAGTTCACCCGATGAGCCGTCCCCGCAAGAAGAAAACCGGCCCGCTGATCAAGATCTGCGGCCTGCGCACCGAGGAGGGCCTGGACGCCGCCCTGGCCGGAGGCGCGGACATGATCGGCCTGGTCTTCTTCCCCCCCTCCCCGCGGAACATCTCCGTCGAGGAGGCCATGGACCTGCTGGACATTGTCCCCCACGCGGAAGAAGGCGGCCCCCTGCGGGTGGGCCTTTTCGTCGACGCCGACGACGCCACTCTTGACGCCGTTGTCTCCCGCGTGCGCCTGGACATGCTCCAGTTCCACGGCCAGGAAAAGCCGGAGCGGGTGAACTGGGCGCGCCTGGAATATGGCCTGCCGATCATCAAGGCCCTGCCCGTCTCCGAGGCCAAGGATCTGGAGCGGGCCAAGGACTACGCTGACAGCGCCGACCAGTTGTTGCTCGACGCCCGCCCCCCCGAGGGAGCCGACCGCCCCGGAGGGCACGCCGCGGCCTTCGATTGGTCCCTGTTGGACGGCTGGGAGTCCCCCCTGCCCTGGATCCTGGCCGGAGGACTGACATCGGACAACGTGGCCGAGGCCTTGGCCAAGACCGGAGCACGGGCCGTGGACGTGTCCAGTGGCGTGGAGACCGAAAAGGCCGTGAAGGACCCCGCCCGGATCACCGCCTTCATCGCCGCCGTCCGGAGCGCCTGAGACCATGGCCACGCCGCCCTTCCCCGAGCATCCCCTTCGGGAAACCCTGGCCAGCGAGTTACATACCCGCCCGTCCGAAGCCATCGAGGCCCCCGCCCAATTGACCCACCTGGCGGTGATGTCCAGTGATCCGGATGCCCTTGCCACCCATCTGGCGACCCTCTGCGGTCGTCTGGGGGGGCCGGCACCGGCGCCCGGAGCGAGCCATTTCGCGGGTGACATCGGCACCCTCCGCGTCCGCTTCGAAAAGCATACGGAATTTTGCTCCCTGACCTTCATCCGCCGGGGCATGGGCGGGGAATTCCCCTTCGAGAAGCCCGTTCTCTCCGAATTGCCGGAGGAGTGGCTCGCCAGTCTACCCGGACAAGTCCTGACCGGTGTTCATTTGGTCCTGGAAAGCCGGGATGAGGTCGAATATCCCCCCGAGAACCTGAGTCTGCGCCATTTCGCGGGCAATCAGGTGATCGGATCCCTCGTCGGTGGCGGCGCGGGCAAGGCCTATTCGGACCTGCGCATGCATGGGGACCGCTGCAATCGAATCCTGTTGCGGGATGTCGACCTCAACCCCCGCCATGCCGGACGGATCGTTCAGCGCCTGCTGGAGGTCAACACCTATCGGGCGCTGGCCCTGCTGGCCTTCCCCGAAGCCCGGAGCGCCAGCCCGGCCCTGCGTAAGGTGGATACGGCGCTGGCCGACCTGTCGGCCCGCATGGCCGACCCCACGTCGCCCGGGTCCGATGCCGATCTGTTGTCCGAACTGTCCACCCTGACCGCCAAGGTGGAGGCCATCGCCGCGTCCCGCGGATACCGGCTCGCGGCATCGCGGGCCTATTACGATTTGGTCCAGCGGCGGCTGGAAGAACTGCGCACCGACCGGCTGGAAGGCCTCATCACCTTCGCCGGATTCCTGGAACGGCGCCTCGCCCCGGCGATGGCCACCTGCCAATCGGTCACGGTCCGGTTGGAGGAACTCTCGGTGCGTTGTGCCCGCTCCGCGGCCCTGCTAAGGGCACGGGTTGAAGTGGACCTCCAGGCCCAAAACAAGGATCTGCTCGCCAGCATGGACCGCCGGGCCAAGGTGCAATTGCGCCTCCAAGAGGCCGTGGAGGGCCTCTCCGTCGTGGCCATCAGCTACTATCTGGTGGGTTTGGTGGGTTATCTCGCCAAAGGCATCAAGGCCGCCGGATGGTCCTTCGGAGGCGCGAAGATCGACAGTTCCCTGGTCACGGGCGTGGCCGTACCCCTGGTGGTCGCCTTGGTTTACCTGGGTCTTCGCAGGGCCAAAAAAGCCATGGGCGCCGAGGAATAACGTGCCGTTTCCCTTGTTCGGTTCCACCGATTGGATTGGCGGACGGGACAGTGCGTTTAGACACAGCCAAGCGTCTCCGTTTTCCCTAAAGTAGACGTCATGTCTCATGAACCAGATCATGAAGGATCAAACCCATGCTCCGGACCGTCTCGCGCTTTTTGACATCCCTTCCACGCTTGGCCCCGAGTCTGGTCTTGGCCTCCGCGTTTGTCCTGACCGCGCCCCTCTCCCCGGCGCGAGCGGAGCGCCCCGTGCTCAGTATCGCCGGTCCCCTCGACCAGGGAGACCCAGACCTATTCTCCCTTTCGGACCTGAAGGCTCTGGGAACGCGGACCATCACCACGACAACACCTTGGACCGGTGACGAAGAGCCTACTTTCACGGGTCCCTTGCTCCGGACTGTCCTCGCCGCGGCCAATGAAGCGGGCCGAACCCTGACCATCACCGCCCAGGATGGCTATTCGGTCCAAATTCCTTTCATGGACACCGTGGACTGGGACATGATCCTGGCCATCGAAATGGATGGCAACCCCCTGGATCCCACGACCTACGGCCCCGCCTGGATCATTTATCCCTATGACACCAATCCCGTACTGATCACCGCCCCCTACCAGGAGCGGTCCGTCTGGAAGATCGTCCGCATCGATGTGGAATGACCTCGACACGCGGATAGGCTGTGCCCTGGATTAAATGTTCTTGATTTGTTCCTTTCTTTCGAACACTCTGGTCCCATGGACCACACCGCCCCACCCAAAAAGGGCGCCACCCGACGGGGCGCCCAAAGCAATGCCACGGGTCGCTTCGAACAGTTGACCCGATGGGAGGAGTCCGACGGCTGGGAGCGCCCGGACTGGGACTCCCCATCAGGCACCCCGAGTCCCCGCAAAGGCAGCACCAATAAAGACGGATCCAGGAAAAGCGGCCCAAATGAGGACGGGTTGGCGGACTGGTCTCCGTCATCCGCGACTACCGTGGCCCTGGACGCCAGCCGGACGGTCCTGACCCGAAACCGCTCCCCGGACCTGCCCTTCGACCGATCCGTCAATGCCTATCGGGGGTGCGAGCATGGCTGCGCCTATTGCTTCGCCCGGCCAACCCATGCCTATCTGGGCCTCTCTCCGGGGCTGGATTTCGAGACCCGCCTCTCCGCCAAGCCCAACGCCCCGGCTCAATTGGAGCGGGAATTGCGCAAGTCCAGATACCGGCCCGCGCCCATCGCCATGGGGACGAACACGGATCCCTACCAACCCATCGAGGGTCGCCTGGGCATCACCCGGGGCCTGCTGGAGGTCCTATCCGCCTTCAACCACCCCGTCTCCATCACCACCAAATCCGCGGCCATTACCCGGGATCTGCCCTTGCTCACCGACATGGCGGCCCGGGGATTGGTTCAGGTGGGCATTTCCGTGACCTCCCTGGACCGCGACCTATCCCGGACCTTGGAGCCCCGGGCCTCCCCTCCCGCGGCGCGGTTATCGGCTATCCATCGCCTCGCCGAGGCGGGTGTGCCGACCACCGTGATGCTCGCGCCGGTCATCCCCGGCCTGACGGACATGGAGATCGAGCGGATCCTGACCGCGGCGGCGGCCGCGGGGGCGACGGATGCCGCCCATATCCTGTTGCGCTTGCCCCTGGAGGTCGCGCCCCTTTTCACCGAATGGCTGGAGCGTCACGCCCCCACTCGCAAGGACCGGGTCCTGTCCCTGACTCGGCAATGCCGGGACGGTGCCCTATACCAATCCGAGTTTGGTCCCCGCATGACGGGCAAGGGACCGGTCGCCGAGGCCATTGGCCAGCGCGTGGCCCTGGCCAAGCGGCGTCTGGGCCTGGGTGAGGGCTTCCGGCGGTTCACCTTGCGCCTGGACCGCTTCGCGCCCCCGGCCCGACTCGGAGATCAACTCAGTTTGTTTTAGAGCGTCGAGCGGAAAAGTGGGAACCGGTTTTCCGCTCGACGCTCCAAGCATATGATTCTAGATCAAACCGCCTTAAATCGATTCCGATTTAAGGCGGTTTGATCTAAACGGGGGCTGTTTTAGGGGTGTCTGGAGGTGCCACCACACGATCCCTCGGAAACCACAGGGTGGCTCGAGTCCCTTCGCCGGGTGCCGTATCCATCTCCAGACGGCCCCCATGGGCCCCGATGAGTCCCTCCACCAAGGGGAGCCCCAGGCCGGTGCCCTCGCGCCAAGGGATCTTGGGATCGATGACCCGGCCAAAGGGGCGCATGGCCAGGGCTAAATCCTCCGGAGACATCCCCGGCCCCGTGTCGATCACTGACAGGCCGAAAGCCATCTCCCCCTCCGACCGCGTGAAGCGCAGAGTCACGGATCCGCCGTTGGGGGTGAACTTCACCGCGTTTCCAAGAAGATTAACAACCATCTGGCGGAACCGCCGCTCGTCGGCGATCAGACGGACAGCCTCCCCTGGAACGGGTTCGCCGACCAAGGTCAGGTGCTTGCTCTCCGCCCGCCCCCTGACCATCTCCAAAGCCACCCGGACGACCCGGTCCGGATCGACGGTTTCCCGTCGTGGGTCCAGCTTGCCCGCCTCTATGGCCGAAACATCCAGGATATCGTTGATCAGGTCCAAGAGATGGGTCCCGGAAACCCGGATGTTGGAAACGTAATCCCGGTAGGTCGGATTCTCAATGGGTCCAAGGATTTCCGCTTCCATGGCCTCGGAGAACCCGATGACGGCATTCAAGGGCGTGCGCAGTTCGTGGCTAACACTGGCGAGAAAATCGCTTTTCGCCCGATTCGCCTCTTCCGCGGTTTCCTTTGCCTCCATAAGAGCATCGCGGACGCGCTTTTGATCGGTCACATCGCGGCCACTCGACAGGCTGCCGGTTACCTCTCCCCGGGCATTCCGCGTCACCAAATGGTGCCAGGAAAACCGCAATACGCGCCCGTCACGGACCATGACATCGGTCTCAAGGAATCGCCCTTGATCCGAAGTGCCGGCGAGGGTTCGACAAAACAAAGCCCTGTCCCGCTCTCGACAGTCCGCGGGCACGACCAAGGAGAACCAGTCGGCGCCCACCAATTCGCTTTCGGACCAACCAAGAACAGCGCAGGCGTGAGCGTTGACCACCGTTACTTGCCCCCTTTTGTCGAGACCAACAATCATGGCTTCGGCGATATCGAGAAAGCGTTCGGCCCGCTCTTTCTCCTCGAGCAGACGCGCCTCGAAGGCGCGCCGTTCCTCCCACCGTCTGGCGGGAATGATCAGGGTCTCCCGCCGCCGCTCCCGCTCAAGTCGCCAATAGAGGAGGAAAAAAGCGCTGAGCGCCAGCAGGTGCATGGCGATCAACTGGGCCTCGAGGGAGATAACCGGCAAGATCACGAGGACCTGACTCGCGACGAACAACCCCATGACCCACAGAAGGGTGGGTTGGCGATCCTTGGGCCCCAAGGCACCGACACGCGCCACCAAAACCATGGATAGCAAGGCCAGCCCGGCGAGAACCGTTTCCCAACCAGCCTTGATGGTCGGACCTTCGACGGTGAAGGGGTTCAAGGCAGGGGGGAAGGCCGGGAGGGAGACGGGGGAGACCGCGATCCAGGCCAGTCCACCGGAGACAAAGCCCAAACCCGCCATGATCCAAGCCCAATTCCGCCGGGAGGAACAGGACAGGGCATAGGCCAGGAACGCCAGAGCGGTCACGAAACGCGCGGCGAAGGAAAATCGGATACTCAGGTCATGGATCGGGATGTCCCCCAAGGGCGAGAGGGGCAGCCCATTGAAGGTCACGATATGGACCGCGCGCAATACCGCGACCCATAGAAGACTCCGGGTGATCAGAATGAGGGGGTCGCCCCGAAGCCGCTTTCCCGGATCCCAGGACTGGGCGAACAGAACCCCCGTCACGGCGAAGATCAGCAGTTCGACGAGTCCGTGGAACAGCGCGTAAGACCACGCGCCCATGGCGGCCAGGGATATCAGGGACAAAAAGGCCGCGCCCCAGCCGAGCACCATGGCCCGAGGACAGAATGAAAATCGGGGGATCAATGCGCTCAAACCTACCACCACCAACGAGGCAACCACGGCACCGCCAAGGTGGCGAACGATGTCTCGGTATTCCCTTGGGGAACGGTATCTCCATTCCCCGGGGTCCACAATCATCAAAAAGGGATGAAAGCGCCGCCCGTGTCGGGCCACCGGAAAAACGGCCAAAAATACGGGAACGCCCCCCGACCGTGACCGGAGACCGCGATACCCAAGCGGGAGAGCCGCGTTAGAGTATTCCGAGATCAAGTTGGGCCGCTTCTCTGACCAACGTGGCCTCGAAGATACTCTTGTATGTCGTTTCCATACTATATTGGCCCCATCACCGATCCCGGCCAGGATCGATGATGGGGTGGGATACAGCGTGGATACTCCGTGGCTTGACCACGTCTGTTAGCAGGCTGATCCCGCCTCTCTCTCCACCATCTCGAACAGTTGAAAGCGGCTCGTTTCCGAGACCGCGCATCACAAGAAAGAGAGAAAGGCATGATACCAGCGATGACCGTGGTGGGAATAGATGTTTCCCGCGATTGGCTGGACGGCTTTTGTCTCCCGGATG
>JAIOYK010000091.1 GCA_021741145.1 Rhodospirillum sp.
GGGCTCTCAAATTCATGCCGGATACAGATCCGTGACCGGAACCGCCAGGCTCAAGGGGCAAGCCCCGCTGGACGCGATCCGCGATCTCATCCAGGGCAATTTCGCACTCCCTTGAGGCGCCTTGCGCCAACCCGGTGAGAAATTACAAGTCGTCCTCTGGGACCCAATCGTTCAGACTGGGGGGCAACAGGAACAGCTCATTACGGTTGAAATCTCTGAATTTCGCCATCAATGATCATACCAGAACGGTGGAAAATCCGACAGACTGCTAGTGGTTCGAATCTTTCGCCTCGAGCCACTGGGATTCTTGATTGATGGATCAACTTATCGTGACATTTGAGTTGGTTAGGTTATCTCTCAGGCCCACTCCCGAAGGACTCAAATGTCTCGGTCGATCCACTAGATCCGGGTCCTGGCTTCCACAGCCATCAGACGGGCGAGGATCCGAAGGTCGGCCACCTCTTGGATAATGTCCCGCGTGCCCTTGGGGTCGAGGAGCGTGGCGCCGGTGCCGAACTCGAAGCATTCCCGCCTTAGGTCCAAGGCCAATAGGAAGCGGCCTTCGACCAGGCAAAAGTCCATCGATTTCGGCGCGTGGATAGCCAGACTATGTATCAACCGGTCCATGAAGGCCGGTGTCAGCAGGTAGCGCGCCATCACCTGATCGCTGGCCTGAACCTGGAAGGCACGGTTGAAACTCTCCGATTCCAGGATAACCGGAGAAACGGCCCGGTCCGGCTTGACCGCAGGGACAACCAAGCGGCTCATTCCCCGCCTCCGTCCTTGGCCCAGGATAAGACCGTCCACGGATCGGGGCAGGTCAAAGGACAAGACCAATCCCCGAAACCAGTGGGTGGCGACGTTTTCGCGAGCTTCGGCGCTCGAATGCACGATGAGATCAAAGATCTTCAGGTCCGTCCCCGAATCGGGTAAAGCCATCATATCCTCGAAGTGCGCCTGGACTCCTTTGCCATCCGCGGGCATCAATCCCAAGAGGGATAGGGCTCGCCGCTCATGTTCCATCCCCTCGGATGGGGCGGTTCCAATCCAGGTAAATCCCATCAATTCAACCAGCCGTTGGACAGCGCGCTTTTCCAGGGTTCGCGAGCTTTCCTCGGGTGGCGCCTTCCCTTTGCCGAAAAGTGCCACGACCAGAAAAACGGGCACGGCTAGAAAGAAAAACCCAAGCAAGCCGATTCCCACCACCGGACCGCCCAGCACCGCCAACAGAATAAAAACGATGAATCCCCCCAGGATGTAGGGCATCCCGGCTTTATAGCGCCTGTCCCAATCGACTTTCTTGTAGGGAATGAAGCTCTTTTCCAGTGTCTGGAGATAGGGCCAGAACTGGTCCGCGACGCGGGCATTCAATCCCGCGAGAGAGGGTTCTCCTTCCTCTGAAATCACGGGCGGTCCCGGATGGGCGCGTTTGCCCGGCGCAGCCGTCATGAGGACGGTTTCCCCCAGTCATCCGAGGCCTCGTAGAAGGGAAGCGCCTCGATACCCATCCACCGGGCAAGCAGCAAGCCGGGAAAAACCTCCACCTTGTCCTTCAGGGTCCGAGCCGAGGCGTTGTACCAGCGCCGAGCCGCGGCGATATGCCCCTCCACTTCCTCGAGTGTCTCCTGAACTCGCGCCAACGTTTCCTCCGCCCGAAGGGTTGGATGGGAGTCGACCCGGGCCATCAGAGCGCCAAAGGTCCGCCCCAGAGCCGCTTCCGCGTCGAAATGCGCCACCACGGTATCCGCCTTCGTCCCGTCATAGGACACCGCGACCTTTTGACGCAATGCAACCAGAGTTTCCAGCAATGCCTTTTCGTGGGTCATATGGATCTGGGCCACGGCCACGACGTTTGGGATCAAATCGTGCCGCTTTTTCAGTTGGACGTCGATCGCCGACAGGGATTCCAAGGCCATGTTCCGGGCACGTACAAGTCCCGCCTGCAAGCGCCAAAGACCGCAAGTCAACGTCAAAATTCCAACACCAAGGACATACAGTCCACTCCCCATGGAATACCGGACTTTCCTTCCAAATGATCCGCTGAAAGGATACGAAGTTCACCCGGGTCCCGCAATTGGTTCTCTTCCTTGCATTCCCTGGATCACCGGTGTAAACCCCCTGCTTCTCGCCGCCGGATCCCCGGCGGCGCGGTCGGTGCTGGCACCCCTGGAGGCCAGACCGAAGGTTCAACGATCTGTTTTGAACCGAAGGTTCAACGATCTGTTTTGATACGTAGGCAAATCGCCGTCGGAACCCATGACGGGTTTCTCGGCATTTGCTTCAAATGGAGTGATCGAAATGTCTGATATCGGTACCCTTGCAGCCAAGGGTCGCGACCGGGCAGGTAAGGGGGCAGCCCGTGCCACGCGTAGGGAAGGCCTGATTCCGGCCGTCATCTATGGTGGCCGGCAAGCTCCCGTGCTGTTGGCCCTGGCCCCCCGCGACATCATGCTTGAAATGCGCAAGTCCGGCTTCGCCACCCGCCTGTTCGACCTGACCGTGGAGAGCGACACGCATCGCGTCATGGTGCAGGACGTTCAGTTCCACCCAGTGACCGATCAGCCGGTCCATGTGGACTTCCTGCGCATCTCCGCGGACACCACCGTGACCGTCGAAATCCCCGTTCACTTCCTCAATGAGGAAACGAGCCCGGGTTTGAAGCGGGGCGGCGTGCTGAACGTTGTCCGTCACGAAATCGAAGTCACCGGCAAGCCCGACGACCTGCCGAAGTTCTTCGAGGTCGACCTGAGCCGCGCGGAAGTGGGCGACTCTATCCACATGTCCGTGGTGAAGATCCCCGATGGCGTGCACCCAACCATCACCGACCGCGACTTCACCATCTGCACCATCGCCGCGCCGTCGAGCATGCGCTCCGAAGCCGGTGACGAGGCCGAAAGCGCCTAAGGTAAGGTGTTGCTTTTGAAGGGGGCTGATTCCGATGAAACTTGTGGTGGGGCTTGGCAATCCGGGCTCCCGGTACGCCGGGAACCGCCACAATATCGGGTTCATGGCCGTTGTATCCCTGGCCCGCCGCCATGGAATCAGCCTCTTTCGCAAGAAATTCCAAGGACAGGTCGCGGACGGCGTGATCGCCGGAACGCGCGTCCTGTTGCTGATGCCCGAAACCTTCATGAACCTATCGGGTCAATCCGTGGGAGAGGCCGCTCGCTTCCACAAAATTCCTGTCGAGGATGTCATCGTTCTCCATGACGAACTCGACCTTCCCCCGGGGAAGGTGAAGGTCAAACAGGGTGGGGGCCATGGCGGCCATAACGGTCTGCGCGACATCGACGCCCATCTGGGCACTTCCTACCACCGTATCCGCTTGGGCATTGGTCATCCCGGCCACAAGGACCGGGTTCACGGCTACGTCCTGGGGGATTTCGCCAAGGCCGACGAGGCCTGGCTGGGTCCCCTCCTCGACGCGGTGTCCGACCAATTTCCCCTGATGCTGGCGGGCAGGCCCTCGGACTTCATGTCCAAGGTCGCCGCGGCCACCCGACCGGACCGCCCAAAGCCGCCCAAAAAAACGCCTGGGACAGAGCCGTCCGAAGCCCCGTCCACCCCACCGGGAGCGGCCGCCGCTCCCCCGTCCGATTCTCCCTCCTCCTCCCCCGCTCCGGCGACGGGATTGGGCGCGGCGCTCGCCGATGCCCTACACCGAAAAAACCAGAAAGGCACCGGCTGAGCCATGGGTTTCAAATGCGGTATCGTGGGCCTGCCCAACGTGGGCAAATCCACCCTGTTCAATGCGCTGACCTCCACCGCCGCGGCCCAGGCCGCCAACTTCCCCTTCTGCACCATCGAGCCCAACGTGGGTCGGGTCGCCGTGCCGGATCCCCGGCTCGACATGCTGGTGGAGATTGGCAGGTCGGCCAAGGAAGTCCCCACCCAGCTTGAATTCGTGGACATCGCCGGCCTGGTGCGCGGCGCCTCCAAGGGCGAGGGCTTGGGCAATCAGTTTCTCGCCAACATCCGCGAGGTCGACGCCATCGTCCATGTGCTGCGCTGCTTCGAGGATGGAGATATCACCCACGTGGACGGGTCGGTCGACCCGATCCGCGACGCCGAAACCGTGGAAACGGAGCTGATGCTCGCCGACCTGGAAAGCCTGGAAAAGCGCGAGGTCAACCTGGGCAAGAAGGCCAAGGGCGGCGACGCCGACTCCAAAGCCCTGCTGGCGGTTGTCACGCCCGCCCTGGCCGCCCTGCGCGACGGCAAGCCCGCCCGCACCGCCGCCCCCAAGGATCCCGAGGACCGGCGCCTGTTCGAGCAATTGCAACTGCTGACCTCCAAGCCGGTGCTTTACGCCTGCAACGTGGAAGAGGAGTCCGCGGCCACGGGCAACGCCCTGTCCGAGAAGGTCGCCGCCATGGCCAAGGAGCAGGGCGCCGTTTCCGTGGTGATCAGCGCCGCCATCGAATCCGAGGTCGCCCAGTTGGAGGATCCGGAGGAAAAGGCGGAATTCCTGTCCTCCCTCGGGCTGGAGGAGACCGGTCTCGCGCGGATCATCCGGGCGGGCTACGCCCTGTTGGAATTGATCACCTTCTTCACCTGCGGGCCAAAGGAAGCCCGGGCCTGGACGGTCATGCGCGGTTCCAAGGCGCCCCAGGCCGCGGGCGCCATCCATACGGACTTCGAGCGGGGCTTTATCCGTGCCGAGACCATCGCCTACGACGATTATATCGCCTACAAGGGTGAAGTCGGAGCGAAGGAGGCGGGCAAGATGCGCTCGGAAGGCAAGGAATACGTCGTCCAGGACGGCGATGTTTTCCTGTTCCGCTTTAACGTTTAAGACCAAGGCGCATGGAAGACCAAGGTGCATGGGCTAAACTCAATGCACCTTATGCACCTTGTAATGCGGTCACGGGAATGCGGCCACGCGCCACGCGGGCTTTCCACGCCGAAGGGCACGGCGGCCAGTCGGCCGTTTGGAAGAGGCAATGCGTTTCACGCTAGGCCTCTTCGCGTTTCACGCTAGGCCTCTTCGGCTCCCCCATCCGCCGCCACACCCCGGGTTCGCCTGGGGTGTTATCCCGACTGAAACAGGGCATCGGTGGTGTCGCGCAGGGCTTCCGCCGCGGCGCCCCGCGCCCAATCCCAAGCACTCCAGGCATGGACCTCCACCCGGGGCGCGGTTCTCACCGCCCCCAGGGTGAGCCCCCGCATTTCCACCATCGCCGCCTCGGGATAGATCTGGTCATACCGCATCCGATCCCCCGAGAGGATGATCAGGGGGGGATCCAGCAGGTTCGTGATCGTGGCCAACCCCAGGGCCAAATACCGCCCGGCCCGCTGAAAGATGGTGCGCGCCGCCTCATTGCCCAAGCGGGCTTCGGCATACAGGCTTTCGATCAAGGTCCGCTGATCGGTCCGATCTCCCCGCCCTTCCCAATCCAGGGCCGTCGAGGCCTCCCGGGCCAGGGCGTAATCCGCGACATAGGCCTCCAGGCATCCCCGTTGCCCACACCGGCAAAGGGCACCGTCCAACTGAACCTTGATGTGGCCGAATTCCATTCCCACGCCATGACTTCCCCGCCATAGCGCGTTGTCGAGCACGAGCCCCATGCCCAGGCCCCGTTCGATGGTGACCATCACGAAGCTCGACAGGCTCCGCCCCACCCCGAACCACAATTCGGAGAGGGTCAGCAGGTTGGCGTCATTGTCGATCAGGGTGCGCCGCCCCAACCGGCGTTCAAGAATATCGGCGAAAGGAACCAAGCGCTCGCGGATGATGGGAGACCAGAGAACCTGACCCGTGTCATTGCGGATCAAGCCCGGAAGTCCGACGCCCACGGCGGACAGGGCGGACAGATCCATCCCCGCGTCGTCCAGGGCCATGGCGAGAACCCGCTCGGCCTCCGCCGCCACCGCCTCGGCATCGAGGCTCAAGTGGACTCGGGGCAAGTTCGCCCGCCCCACCACGTCCCCCGCGAAGTCCAAGATCACCGCGGCATGGGCCAGATCCGACAACTTCAACCCGGCGACATACCGGGCCTCCGGATTGACCCCCAGGGCCACGGGCGGTCGCCCCCGGCCCCCATCCCCATCCCGGCGCGCCCCATCCTTGCGAGTGAGGGGCAATTCGCGGATCACTCCCATGTCGATGAGGTCGGCGCAAATGGTGGTCACACTCGCCGGGCTGACCCCCAAATCCTTGGCCACGTCGACCCGTGCGACGGATCCCTGGGCACGGATTCGTTCGAAAACCTGTTGGCGGAGTCCCCGGCCACTCTCAAGGGGAGAAGCCAAGGGACCACAGCCCGGCAAATCCAAAAGATCAACGTTGGACAGGGCGGACGGGGGGCGCGGAGGAATCGGAGGAAGCGGATCGGGAGTCAGGGTCACCATAATAATTCGCCAGATGTATTTATTGCCAAGAAGCTTAGTCTGATATTCCCTATATGTCCCCTCTTTTACAACTATGCCGCACTGCAAAACGCAAAATTTGTGGTCTAGCGTAGCTTTTAAATTTGACGAATAAAATAAATATGGCACCCTTGAGACATACCGGCGCCATAGCCGGATCGTCCCTTCAAGGGGAAGCATTCCAGGGAGAGTAAACGGATGATCAAAGCGACGACCAAGGCGGCCCTGATGGCCGCCAGCATCTCGGCGACCATGTTGGCCACGGGATTTGTTTCGACCGCCAGCGCCAAGGACCTTGTTGTCGGCGTCAGTTGGTCGAATTTCCAGGAAGAGCGGTGGAAGACCGACGAGGCGGCGATCAAGAAGGCCTTGGACGCGGCGGGTGCCACCTATTTGTCCGTCGATGCGCAATCCTCTTCCTCCAAGCAGCTGTCCGACATTGAAAGCTTGATTGCCCAGGGCGCCAACGCCTTGATCATCCTGGCCCAGGATTCCCAGGCCATCGGCCCGGCCGTCCAGCGGGCGGCGGACGAAGGAATCCCCGTGGTCGGCTATGACCGGCTGATCGAGGACCCCCGCGCCTTTTATCTGACCTTCGACAATGTCGAAGTGGGCCGGATGCAGGCCAAGGCCGTGTTCGATAAGGCGCCCGAGGGCAACTATGTCATGATCAAGGGCTCTCCCACCGACCCGAACGCCGACTTCCTGCGCCAGGGCCAGCAAGAGGTCCTGCAAAGCGCCATTGATGCCGGTAAGGTCAAGATCATCGGCGAGGCCTATACCGACGGCTGGCTGCCGGCCAATGCCCAGCGCAACATGGAACAGATCCTGACCGCCAACGACAACAAGGTCGACGCGGTTGTCGCCTCCAATGACGGCACCGCCGGTGGTGTGGTCGCGGCCTTGACCGCCCAAGGCATGGAGGGAACCCCCGTTTCCGGACAGGACGGCGACCATGCCGCCCTGAACCGCGTCGCCAAGGGCACCCAGACCGTCTCGGTGTGGAAGGATGCCCGGGACCTCGGCTTCGCGGCCGGTGAAATCGCCGTGGCCATGGCCAAGGGCACGGCCATGGCGGACGTCGACGGGGCCATGAGCTGGACCTCTCCCAGCGGCACGGTCCTGACGGCCAAGTTCCTCAAGCCGGTTCCGATCACCCAGGACAATCTGTCCACGGTCGTCGACGCCGGTTGGATTGACCAGGACAGTCTGTGCCAGGGCGTCACCAACGGCCCCGCTCCCTGCAAGTAAGCCTCGACGGATCCCATCCCCACCGGTCTCCGTCCCAAGCAAACGGGACCGGCTGGGCGACCTTCCGCCCCTAGTGCACCGGCGCATTCAAAAGACTTCCCTGCCAGTACACTCGTTCCATGCTTATGCATCAACGGTCCAAACTCAGGCTTCAGCCTGAGTTTGGGTCGATGCACTACCGACGAGACCCGTCCATGACACCCCTGTCCACCACATCCGCTACCAACGCGCCACCTGACTTGGCGAAGCGGAAGGGCCTCATCGCCCTCCTTGATATCGACCCCCGCCTTTTGGGTATGATTGGCGCCCTTGTCGCGCTCTGTGTCGGCTTCGACCTGCTGACCGACGGTCGGTTCCTGACCTCACGCAACCTGTTCAATCTCACCATTCAGACGGTCTCCGTGGCGATCATGGCCACGGGCATGGTCTTCGTCATCGTCACCCGCCATATCGACCTTTCCGTCGGCGCCCTGCTCGCCACTTGCTCCGCGATGATGGCCGTGACCCAGACGATCGTGGCTCCGGACTGGCTCGGGTTGGGCCTGGGCCATCCCATGATCGCGCCCCTCGCCATCCTCGTGGGATTGGTGACCGGCGCGCTCATCGGCGCTTTCCATGGTTGGGTGATCGGATACCTGGGGGTTCCCGCCTTCATCGTCACGCTGGGCGGCCTTCTGGTTTGGCGCAATGTCGCCTGGTATCTGACCGACGGTCAGACCATCGGCCCCTTGGACCAAGCCTTCCAATTGCTCGGCGGCATCGGTGGAACCCTGGGGGAGACCTGGGGATGGATCCTCGGAGGCCTCGCCACCATCGCCCTGATCCTGTCCCAATGGCGGGGTCGTCAAGCCAAGATCGACCATGACTTTCCCGTCAAACCCCTTTGGGCCGAAGTGGGCATGGGGGTAATCACCGTGGGTCTGGTCCTGGGATTCATCGCCACCCTGAACGCCTATGACGTCCCGCGCATTAAGCTGGAACGCCTCTTCGAGGCCCGGGGCGAGGTGATGCCCGAGGGCTTCACCATGGGCTATGGTGTGCCCTATTCGGTCCTGTTGTTGCTGCTGGTGATCGTCGTGATGCGGGTGATCGCCCGACGCACCCGCCTGGGCCGCTATATCTTCGCCGCGGGCGGCAATCCGGAGGCCGCGACCCTGTCGGGCATCGACACCCGGCTGCTGACCGTCAAGGTCTTCACCATCATGGGGATCCTCTGCGCCCTCTCCGCGGTCGTCGCCTCGGCGCGGTTGTCCTTCCATTCCAACGACATCGGCACCCTGGACGAATTGCGGGTGATCGCCGCCGCCGTCATCGGCGGCACGGCCCTGTCCGGTGGACTCGGGACCATCCGCGGGGCCATCGTCGGCGCCCTGGTCATGCAATCCCTGCAATCGGGCATGGCCATGGTCGGGGTCGACGCGCCTTTCCAGAATATCGTGATTGGCGGCGTCCTGGTGATCGCCGTGTTGATCGACATCCTCTACCGCAAGCGCATGGGAACCCGGATATGAGCGCCACCGCCACCCTCTCCCGAGCGTCCACCGCCCCCCGTCGCGAGGGGACTCCCCTGGTCGAGATGCGGAACATGTCCATCGCCTTCGGAGGGGTGAAGGCCGTGGACAACGTGACCGTTGACCTCTGGCCCGGCGAGGTCGTCGGACTGCTGGGCCACAATGGCGCCGGGAAATCGACCCTGATCAAGATGCTGTCGGGCGCCTACCGGCCCGATGCCGGGCAAATTCTCATCGACGGAAAACCTCGGGTAATCAACAGCCCCCGCGACGCCCGGGCGCTCAATATCGAGACCATCTACCAGACCCTGGCGCTGGCCGACAATCTGGACGCCGCGGCCAACCTGTTCCTGGGACGGGAACTGGTCGACCGCGCGGGCTTGTTGGACGAAGCCGCCATGGAAGCGGAAACCCGCAAGATCATGGGCCGCCTCAACCCCAACTTCACCCGCTTCTCCACGCCGGTGGCGGCCCTGTCCGGTGGCCAGCGGCAATCGGTCGCCATCGCCCGGGCCGTCTATTTCAACGCCCGTGTGCTGATTATGGACGAGCCCACCGCGGCCCTGGGTCCCCAGGAAACCCGTATGGTCGCCGAACTGGTCGAGCAGTTGAAGGCGGACGGCCTGGGCATCTTCATCATCGACCACGATATCCATCAGGTCATGTCCCTCTGCGACCGGGCCAGCGTGATGAAAAACGGCCAACTTGTCGGAACGGTGAACATCGCCGACGTCACCGATGACGACCTGTTGGCGATGATTATCCTCGGCAAGACGCCGGAGAAAACCCGATGAACTTTCTCGGAATCGATTTGGGGACATCCGGTGTCAAGGCCGTCCTGATCGACGAGGATCAAACGGTGCTGGCCACGGCGGAGGCCCCCCTTGCCCTCTCCCGCCCCCATTCGGGATGGTCGGAGCAGGACCCCGCCGCCTGGATCACGGCGACGGAAGGGACATTGGATAGCCTGTCCCGGAACCACGGGCTGGAGGCGGTCTCCGGTATTGGTTTATCGGGACAGATGCATGGGGCGACGCTCCTCGACGCCAACGACACCCCCCTACGGCCCTGCATCCTGTGGAACGACACCCGGGCCCACGCGGAAGCCGCGGCCCTGGACGCCGATCCCCTCTGGCGGAAGCTTTCCGGAAACATTGTCTTTCCGGGGTTCACCGCGCCCAAACTGGCCTGGGTGGAGGCCAACGAGCCCACCCTTTTCGCCCAGGTGGACGCGGTCCTGCTGCCCAAGGACTATCTGCGCCTCTGGCTGACCGGAGAGCGGGTGTCGGAGATGTCCGACGCGGCGGGCACGTCCTGGCTTGATACCGGGGCCCGGGACTGGTCGGACTCTCTCCTTGAAAAAAGCCATCTGTCCCGCGCCCAGATGCCGCGCCTTGTCGAGGGGTCGGCCCCCTCCGGTCCCCTCCGCCCCGCCCTGGCGGAGCGCTGGGGCATGGGCCGATCCGTGGTGGTGGCCGGGGGCGGCGGGGACAACGCCGCCTCGGCCATCGGCGTGGGCGCCGTGCGACCCGGCGAGGCGTTCGTGTCCCTGGGAACCTCCGGCGTCCTTTTCGCCGCCACCGATGGCTACCGCCCCGCGGTGGAGACCGCGGTCCACACCTTCTGCCACGCCCTGCCCGGTACTTGGTTTCAGATGGGCGTGATCCTGTCTGCGGCCGATTCCCTGTCTTGGCTGGCCCGCCTGTTGGGCCGGACCCCCGCGGATCTGACTGGGTCCCTGGGGCCGGTGCGCGCGCCGGGCCGGACCCTGTTCCTGCCCTACCTGGGGGGAGAGCGCACCCCCCTGAACAGCGCGTCGATCCGAGGCGCCTTCACCGGATTGGAGCAGGTCACCGACGCCGAGGCCGCCACCCGGGCGGTTCTGGAGGGCGTCGCCTTCGCGCTCGCCGATTGCCGAGACGCCCTCGCCACCGCGGGCACCGCCGTCAACCATCTGATCGCCGTGGGAGGAGGCAGCCGCTCCACCCACTGGCTGGGGATCGTCGCCACGGCCCTGGGTCAGGCCATCGGTATCCCGGAGGACGGAGAGGTCGGCGCCGCCCTTGGCGCGGCCCGCCTCGGCCTGATGGCCGCGACCGGCGTCGGGGCCGAAATCGCCACGCCTCCGTCCCTGACAGCCACCATTGATCCCATCCCCTCCCTCGCTTCGGCCTTTCAAGACGGCCACGCCCGCTTCCGCGCCGCGCGTACCGCCATCGGAGACCTCACATGACCGCTTTTTTCCAAGACATTCCCAAAATCACCTACCAGGGTCCCAACGGCGAGGGGGATTTCATCTACCGCCATTACGACCCCGACACCCTGGTGCTGGGCAAACGCATGGAAGACCACCTCCGGTTCAGCGTGGCCTATTGGCACAGCTTCGCCTGGACTGGAGGCGACCCCTTCGGTGGCCAGACCCTGGAGCGCCCCTGGTTCGGCGAGGGCATGGACCAGGCCAAGCGGAAAGCCGACGTGGCCTTCGAGATGTTCGACATTCTTGGGGTGCCGTTCTTCTGCTTCCATGACGCCGACGCCCGGCCAGAGGGGGCGAGCTTCGCCGAGAACAAACGGAACCTGGAGGAGATCACCGACTATTTCGCCGCAAAAATGGAGAGCTCCAAGACCCGCCTGCTTTGGGGGACGGCCAATCTGTTCTCCCACCGCCGCTTCATGGCCGGGGCCGCCACCAACCCCGATCCCGATGTCTTCGCCTGGTCCGCGGCCACGGTCAAAACCTGCCTGGAGGCCACCCACCGGTTGGGCGGGGCGAACTACGTCCTCTGGGGGGGGCGCGAGGGCTATGAAACCCTCCTCAACACGGATCTGAAGCGGGAGGCGGACCACGCTGGGCGTTTCTTGGCCATGGTGGTCGAACACAAGCACAAGATCGGCTTTCAAGGGCAAATCCTGATCGAGCCCAAACCCCAGGAACCCACCAAACACCAGTATGATTTCGACGTGGCGACCGTTTACGGTTTCCTCAAGCGCTACGGCCTGGAGAAAGAGGTCAAACTGAACATCGAGCAGGGTCACGCCCTGCTTGCCGGGCATAGTTTCGAACACGAACTGGCCCTGGCGGCCTCCCTGGGAGTGCTCGGTTCCATCGACATGAACCGCAACGATGTTCAATCCGGTTGGGACACGGATCAGTTCCCCAACAATCCCCAGGAGGCCACCCTGGCCTATTACGAAGTCCTCAAGGCCGGGGGCTTCACCCAGGGCGGGACCAACTTCGATGCCCATATCCGGCGGCAATCCCTGGATCCGGCGGACCTGATCCTGTCCCATGTGGGCGCCATGGACACCTGTGCCCGGGGTTTGGTGGCGGCCGCGGCCCTGTTGGAGGACGGTGGCCTCGAGGAAGCCCGCGCCGCCCGCTACGCCGGATGGGACGGAGAAGAGGGCCAAGCCCTGCTGTCCAGCTCCCTGGAGGCCATCGAGGCCCGAGTACTGGCCGAGAACATCAATCCCGAGCCCCGATCCGGTCGACAGGAGCGCCTGGAAAACCTGGTCAATCGGTTCATTTGAGCAAAAGGCGGGAGAGCGCCCAGCGCCCTCCCGCCCGCGAAAACCGACTCCTTTATTTGGCCTTGAGGAAATCGGCGACATCGAGCAGCAGGAACTCGTTGTCGTCGGCCCGGCCCTTTTCCCGCCCCACCGAGAAGGGATAGTTGTTGTCGTTGGCCACGACGATGGTGGTCTCGTCGACCCGATCCACGTCCTCGATGGTGACAAAGGGGAAGGAGAAGACCCCATCGATGGTGCCCCGGGGAGCGATCCCATTCGGATCCTTGATGGCCATCAGGTCGATATAGGCGATTTTCTCCAGCACACCGTTCTCGTCGGCGCGGTCCAGGTCGATCAGATAGATCCGCTTGAACTCGGCGGGCGTCTCCGACCACCCCTCGCGCGGGTCGCCCTGGCCGTTGTCGCGTTCGATGATCAGGCCGCGCCGGCCCTCGATCAGGTTGAAGTCGCCGATGGCATGGCCTTCGTCCTCGAGAGGGTAGTAGCGGACCTTGTCCCTCCAGGCGTTGGCTTTGGTGTCGAATTCGAAAATGCGCAGGACGGGCTTGCCGGACACATGCTCCGGACCCTTCGCCGCGGCGTCTTGGACGGGCTTTTCCAACAGGGGATAGAGGGTCGTCCCATTGGGATCCAGGGCCATGCCCTCGTAGCCGCCGGAGCGCTTGGAGATCACCGTCTCGGACAGGGCGCTTCCGGGGTTCGGCGTGGGAACGAAGGCATTGTCCGGCCCCTGGATGAGCTGGCCGCCGGGTTCCGTGGCCAACACCTGGAGCACTTTCCCCTCGCCATCCACCTGGACCAGCCAGGGGCCGAACTCGTCGCCCAGCCAATAGGTATCGCCCACGGGCTGAATGGATTCGATGTCCAGATCCGCGCCGGTCAGGTAACGGCTGTCCGTGCCCTCGGTGACGATGGGAAAGGGCACGATCCGGTCGGGGTCGGTCAGGGTGATGGTCTTGTCCACCACGACCCGACCCGCGTCCCAATCCACCTGGATCAGGTTGAACATCAGGATCACATCGGCGGAATTGGCCTTGCTGCCGAAGCCGTTGTCGGTCAGCACCAGAAAGCGGTTGCCCCCCAGGGAGCGGATGCCGGAAAAGCCCTGCAGGGGCTGGCCCGGAAACGGGCGGGACAGGCCGGTGGCCGCGTCGTAAATGGCGTAGGGGGTCTCCACCCGCCCGCCCTTGCCGGTGAAACGGCCCGAGAGCATGAAGGAGCGGGGGGCATCTGCGGGGGGCACCAGAAAGCTCTGGGCGGGAAGCTCGGCATGGGCCTTGAGAACCGCGTCGAAGGCGACGGGCTCCGCGGCATGGGCGATCGAAAAGCTGGCCAAAACGCCAACGGCGACGCCAAGAAGGATTGAACGCATGGGGGTGTGCTCCAAAAGGGAATGGATCCAAGCTAGGCGGGCAGTGTCGCCGGGACCCATGACACCCTCATGTGCGTTCCATGAATTCCCCATGACCACGGGTGCTCTCGCCACCCATGGGGGAGCGGAGCGCACCGACGCCACGCGGTATCCGGGAAATGAAAGCTCCCCCTGTTCATTCCGCGGTGTTTGCGCGATAAACTCCCCTGGGCGGAGCGGTGTCCGGGCGTCCATTGGACCCATCGATTCGCCGATCCGCAAATCGTTCCCGGTTTCCCACGCTTGTTTCCCCACTCTTGTTTGATTGAAGGCGCTTCCCATGAAGAAAGGCGACGTCAAAAAGGTCGTTCTGGCTTATTCCGGCGGTCTGGACACCTCCATCATCCTGCGTTGGCTGCGCGAGGAGTACGACTGCGAGGTGGTGACCTTCACCGCCGACATCGGCCAGGGCGAGGAACTGGAACCGGCCCGCGCCAAGGCCGAAATGATGGGGATCAAGGAGATCTACATCGAGGACCTGCGCGAGGAATTCGTCCGCGACTACGTCTTCCCCATGTTCCGCGCCAATACCCTGTACGAGGGTGTCTACCTGCTGGGCACCTCCATCGCCCGGCCGCTGATCGGCAAGCGGCTGATCGAGATCGCCAATGCCACCGGCGCCGACGCCATTTCCCACGGGGCGACGGGCAAGGGCAATGATCAGGTGCGCTTCGAGCTGACGGCCTACGCCCTGAAGCCGGATGTCAAGGTCATCGCCCCCTGGCGCGAGTGGGACCTCAACAGTCGCAAAAAGCTGATCGAATACGCCATGCGGCACCAGATCCCCGTGCCCAAGGACAAGCACGGCGAGGCCCCCTACTCCATGGACGCCAACCTGTTGCACATCTCCTACGAAGGCAAAGCGCTGGAGGATCCCTGGACGGAGCCCAGCGAGGACATGTTCCGCCTCACCGTGAGCCCGGAAAACGCCCCGGACAAGGCCGAATACATCGAGGTTGAATTCGAGACCGGCGACGCGGTGGCCGTCAACGGCGAGCGCCTGTCCCCGGCGACCCTGCTGGCCAAGCTGAACGAACTGGGCGGACGCAACGGTATTGGCCGCCTCGATCTGGTGGAAAACCGCTTCGTCGGCATGAAAAGCCGCGGCGTCTACGAGACCCCGGGTGGCACCATCCTCCTGACCGCCCACCGGGCGGTGGAGAGCCTGACCCTTGACCGGGAGGCCCTGCACCTGAAGGAAGAGTTGATGCCGCGCTACGCGAAGCTGATCTACAACGGCTTCTGGTTCTCGCCCGAGCGGGAAATGCTGCAGGCGGCCATCGACAAGACCCAGGAGAACGTGACCGGCACGGCCCGGCTGAAGCTCTACAAGGGCAACGTCGGCGTGGTTGGCCGCAAGGCACCCCGGAGCCTTTACCGCATGGACTACGTCACCTTCGAGGAGGATGAGGTCTACAACCAGTTCGACGCCGAAGGCTTCATCAAGCTCAACGCCCTGCGTCTGCGCCTGGGCGCGATGGCCCGAAACAGCTGATCCTTCGCCAATCGGTTTGGATCACGAAATCGGCGCCGATGGGAATCGGCGCCGATTTCTTGTTTGGGATAGCCTCCCATGGACCAGGGGAGATTCCCATTTCCGCGGGGGTGACGATCCGGCTACCATGGCGCCCCGTCCAGCCCCGATCCTGTCCCAGGGGAATCCTTACGATATTAAGAGGCGAGTCCGGACCATGGCGTCCCCGAACAACAGATACGCGTATCTCGATGGTATTCGCGGCGTGGCCGCCCTGTTCGTGGTCATGCGCCATACAATTCCCCTTTGGGATACCCAGGTCTTCCGCACCTATCTGGCGGTGGACATTTTTTTCATCCTGAGCGGCTTCGTCATCGCCAATGCCTATGGGCGAAAAATGGACGCGGGCACGCTGTCACTGGGGGGCTTCTTCCTGGTGCGTCTGGTGCGCCTCTACCCCATGTATGTGATCTCCCTCTGCTTGGCCATTCCCGCCTATCTGTATGGCCTCACGGAGCCAGGAGCCCCCCTGTCGGGGATGGAAATCCCAGTGATGATCGGGTTGTCCCTGCTGATCCTGCCCGGGATTTACAATCCGGGGGGCCTGTTGTTTCCCATCAACGGCCCCTATTGGTCGCTGTTTTACGAAGGCTCTATTCGCAGATCGCATTGAATTGCTATAAAGTGAGAGAAATGCAGGAGTTTAGGCACCATGGACCACAAGAGCTTTCACCGCTGGCTATGCGAGATCGATCACCTCACGGAAGCGCAGAAGGCGAAGGTGT
>JAIOYK010000027.1 GCA_021741145.1 Rhodospirillum sp.
CGCGGGATCCGACGATCCAATGCCCTGGTCCCGGGGAGAGTTTCCCCGGGACCAGGTCGATCCCCCGGAAGAGGGAGGGGCGCGCCGATTCAGCCTCCGTGTCCCTCCGCCCTGGCCACCTTGGACGGATATTCAAGATCATGACCGATACGTTTAAAGCCCTTCTTCTTGCTTGCCTCTTGTCTTCGGGGGCGTTGACTTCGGCCGCTTTCGCCCAGGATGCGACGGAAGATCCCGCGCCGGACAACATCACGGCGGCGTACAAGGAAGGGGGCCGTTATTTTACCGACGACGGCGTTCCCACGTATAATATCCAGGACGATGGGACCATCGACTGGGCGACCTATTCCGGCTTCCGGCGGTACCATTCCGAATGCCACGTTTGCCATGGACCCGAGGGCATGGGCTCTTCCTACGCGCCGGCCCTCAAGGACTCCGCCCTCCGCATGGACTACTACGACTTCATCGACGTGGTGACCAATGGGCGTCAGAAAGTGAGCGCCGCCGAGAACAGCGTTATGCCGTCCTTTGGCACGAACCCGAATGTCATGTGTTTCCTTGACGACATCTATACCTATCTGAAGGCCCGCGGCACCGGGGCCATGCCCCGCGGTCGGCCCGGCGCGAAGGAAAAGAAGCCCAAGGAATTCACCGATGCGGAGAAATCCTGCCTTGGCCGGTAATCGAAACAGGCCGGGCGAGGGCGCCCAAGCGGGTCCGGTGGGGCGGCGGATGGGTGCGGCCCATCCAACCGTCGCGCTGACCCTTGGCTTGGCCCTGACCCTTGGCTTAGCCCTGGGCGCATCCCTTGGGGGAGAGGCCCAGGCCCAAGAGCGAACGTCCGAACTGGGATCAGAGACGGCTTTTCGGGTCTGCGCCGATCCCGCCAACAAACCGATGTCCTCCGAGGACGGCGCGGGGTTCGAGAACAAGATCGCCGATCTGTTCGCCAAGGAGCTGGATCGACCCGTCCAATACACGTGGTTCCCCATGGCCACGGGCTTCCTGCGCAAAACCCTGCTGGACAATCGCTGCGACGTGATCATCGGCTATATTCAGCTTGGTGAACAGGTCCTGAACACCAATCACTATTATACCTCGGGCTATCTGCTGGTGACGTCCAAGGACGGCCCCCTGGCCGGAGTGACCGCTTTGTCCGATCCAGCGCTCACGGGCAAGAAGCTGGGGGTGATCGCTGGAAGCGCGCCCGCGAGCCACCTTGTCCGCCATGGCATGATGCGAGACGCCAAGGGCTACGCGTTGTTCGTTGACCGGCGCTACCAGGATCCCTCGGGCGATATGCTCGCCGATCTGGAGGCGGGGACCATCGACGGTGCTCTCATGTGGGGTCCGGTTGGTGGACCACTGGTCAAGGCCGGGCATCCGAACCTCAAGATCCAACCTCTCCTGTCGGAACCGGGGCAGCCCAAGATGTTCTACCGCATCACCATGGCCGTGCGGCCGGGAGAAAAGGCATGGGCACGCGAACTGAACTCGATCATCCGGCGTCACCAGGGGGAAATCGATGCCATCCTGCGGGATGCGGGGGTTCCCCTGCTGGACGACATGGGAACGGGCCTGAAGCCCGAGAAGGGATAGGCCGGGGAGGAATGCCCCGGAGGGGGCACCTGTTCCTTCCGCGCCTCGCCCTGGTGTTGTCCGTCACGCTGGTGGGGATCTCGGGCCCGACCTTCGCCGGAGACCCCGAGCCGGACGGGTACCGCCAGGAGGCCTACCGGGCTCCCGTGCCCGAGACCCTGGCCGGGGCGACGGTTGTTGGCACGGAAGAAGCCCATGCCCTTTGGGCCGAAGGCCGGACGGCCTTCATCGACGCCCTGCCGCGCACCCCTAAGCCCAAGAACCTGCCCGAAGGTACCCTTTGGCACGAGAAGCCCAGGCTGTCCATTCCGGGGGCCCTGTGGTTGCCCAATGTGGGCTATGGCAGGCTGGCCGATATCACCGACGCCTATTTTCGGGCGGGCCTGGACAAGGCCACGGGGGGCGACCGGACCCATCCGGTTCTGTTCTTCTGTCTCGCGGACTGCTGGATGAGTTGGAACGCGGCCCGGCGCGCCACCTTGGACTACGGCTATTCCGCTGTCTATTGGTACCCCTTGGGCACCGACGGCTGGGCCGAGGCGGGCTATCCGCTGGAAGACACCAAGCCCGAACCGATGCCGGAACAGATCCAAAGCTCTCCTATTCGACCGGGGCCGGGGCGATGAACCGTCCAAAGGCCCGCGGACCGTCGCCGGTATCGATCTCTCCCGTGACCTCTAGTCTGGTCGCGTCGATGACGCTCAGGGTATTGGAAAACCAATTCGTCACATAGACGAACCGTCCGTCGCTGGAGGTGTCGATCCCCTCGGGATATTCGCCCACGTCGATGGTCTTCAGGACCACCAGACTCGTCATGTCGAAAATGGTGACGCTATCGTCGTATTGGTTGGTCACGAACCCCTTGCCCTGGGCGAAGGCAACGCCATAGGGCCGTTCCCGGGTGGGAACCTTGCCCAGGGTCTGGCCCGTCTCGGGATCCACCGCGGTCACCGTGTTATCGGTCACATCCGCTGAGAACAGGCGACCATCGGGTGAAAAGCGGATGCCGAAAGGATGACCACCGACGGGAATGTCCCTCAGGAAGGCCAGGGTTTCGGCGTCGAACAGGGAGATCCGGTCCATATCCCGATCCGCGGTGGCCAGAAAACGGCCGTTCATCGAGAGGGCCAGCCCCGTGGGAGGGGACGTGGTCCGGAGGGTGGTGAGGAGATGGAGGGAGTCGGCGTCAATGACCCAGACCTGGGGGGTGAACCAGTCGGAGACGAAAATCCGTCCCCGGACCGGGTCAATGGCGGCGCCAATGGGACCGCCGTCCAGGGTTAGGCTTTGGACGACGGTTTCCGTTTCCATGTCCACGGCGCTGACCGTCTTGCTTTCCGCGCCGACCACATAGACCCGCTGGCGCCTTGGATCGACGGCCACCCCGGCGGGAGCGCCGGGGATGGAGAGCCTTTTGATCTCGCGTTGATCCTCCAGATCAAGCACCGACAGGTCCGAGGAGCTTTGATTGGTGATGAAGGCGAGGTCTCCAGCCCAGGCCCCCGGGGCGACCATTGCGGCCGCCAGCGGGACGAGTAGTCCCGCCAACGTCCGGGTGGTGAGTCGTCCCGCCAACATTCGGGTCCGGAGGGGGCGATTACTGGCCAAACCGCTTCGCCAGGGCGTCGAGACCCGCCTGATAAACACCGGTGACAGCCGCGATGGCGGCCTCGTCGTTCAACTCCGGCGGGGGATCGTTGTTCGGATAGCCGCGATAAAAGGCGCCTTTCCATTCGATCGTGGAGCCATCGCCATGGGGTTTCACGGACAGATGGCTGGAGTAGTTGGTCACCGGCAGGACCTCCACCGCCACATCGGTGATGCGATAGGAATAGCTCATTTTCTCGGGCTGGTATTTGTAGAGAAGCTCGGAAATGGTCGGTCCGCCTTCCTTGCCCAGGGTCAGGACGCGGGTGGCGTTGACGTCGTTGCCCCCCTCGCCCGTGTTGGAAAATACCGCGGGATGCCAGGACATGTCCTGGAAGTTCCCGATCACACCCCAAACCTCCGCCGGCGGAGCCGCCACATCCACGGAAAGCTCGAGTTTCTGACGGGACGGGCCATGGGCCTGGGCTAGCGAGGCCGGCACCATCAGGAGCAGAAGCGCGACCCATAAGGGACGAAGAAATGACCGCATGAGTGAACCCTTTTTCTTGAACGATGTGTCCTCGGGCGGCGCTTTCGACCGGGTTGGTCCCGGTTCCGAGGGAGTCTCTCCGCCTGTCTAGAGTTTAGGAGTTCCCAAGGCTCGGAAAAACCGCGCCTTAAGTCGGGGTTTTCTACGGTCTCTCCTTTACTTACGCTATCGCCCCAAGTGGGGCTGTAATTGAGAAAATGAATTCTGGCCGAGCGGATCTCTTTCTTAATTTTTCTTAGAAAAGCGATTTTGACCGGCCAATGGAGACTCGGGAATAGTCCTAGCGGTCCTGAAGGAAAGAAAGAAAAACCTGGGGAGGGATCCGTGAGAATTTTTGGTCCATGCAAACTTACCATTTTGGCATGTTTCGCCTTGTCGTTCTGTGCTGGTCTGGCGGTGGAAGCCCGGGCGGTGGAAGTGAAAGCCGCCGTGATCCGGGTCGATAACAAGGGGCTTTTGCCGATCTCCCGTCTGGACCTGCCCCCCGATGACCTGGGGTTCGCGGGCGCCGTTCTGGCGACGGAGGACAATCAGACCACCGGGAAATTCCTGGGCTTCGACTTCCAGACCGAGACTCTCGCGGTGACGGCGGAGGCGGCGCCCGGCGCCATCGCCGACCTGCGGGCTCGGGGCGTGGCGCTGATCGTGCTGCTGGCCAATGGGGAGGAGACCCTGGCCATGGCCGACGCGGCGGGCCCCGACGCCCTGGTCCTCAATGCCCGCGCCCGGGACGACCGGCTGCGGGAGGAGGATTGCCGGGCCAATCTGCTGCACGTGGCTCCGACCCGGTCCATGCTGACCGACGGTCTCATGCAATTCCTGATGTGGAAAAAATGGACCCGGCTGTTCCTGATCCACGGCTCTCACCCCGAGGATGCTCTGCTGGCCGAGGCCTATCGACATTCGGCCCGGAAGTTCGGTGCCAAGATCGTCGAGGAGCGGGAGTTCACCGACCGGGGGGGCGCTCGGGTCAGTGACTCCGGCCATGTTCTCGTGCAACGCCAGATTCCCGTCTTCACCCAAGGGGCCGAGGATCACGATGTGGTCCTGGCCGCGGATGAGTCCGATGTCTTCGCGCCCTATCTGCCCTATCACACCTGGGACGCCCGACCCGTGGTCGGCTCCGCTGGGCTGCGGCCGGTCAGTTGGCACGCGGCGATGGAATCCTGGGGCGCGACCCAGTTTCAGGGGCGCTTCGAGCGGATCAGTGGCCGTCCCATGCGGGAGGAGGACTACCAGGCCTGGCTGGCCCTGCGGGTCATCGGCGAAGCCGTGTCGCGCACGGGCAAGGCGGATCCGGCGAGTCTGCGGGCCTATGCCCTCTCCGATGCCTTTGAACTGGCCGCCTTCAAGGGGCAAAAGCTGACCTTCCGGACCTGGAATGGCCAAATGCGCCAGCCGATCCTCCTGAGTGACCGGACGCTCACCGTCTCGGTCTCCCCCCAGGAGGGCTTTTTGCACCAGTCGAACCTGCTCGACACCCTGGGACGGGACCGTCCTGAAACCGCCTGCACAGCCTTTGGAGACATACAATGACACGCTTCGGCAAGATGGTCCCCGCCGCCCTGGCTCTGACCGGCCTGGCTTTCACGGCTTCCAACGCCTGGGCCAACAAGGTTTTTGTCAGCAACGAACGGGACAATACCGTTACCGTCCTGGACAGCGAGTCCTGGGAGGTCGTCGATACCTTCGCCGTGGGCAACCGGCCCCGGGGTATCACCATGAGTCCCGACGGGACGCGGCTGTACGTCTGCGCCTCCGACGACGATACGGTGCAGATCTTCGATCCGGCGACCTATGCGCTGATTGGGACCCTGCCTTCGGGTCCGGATCCGGAGTTGTTCGTACTCTCCGCTTTGGGCAATCCCCTCTACATCTCCAACGAGGACGATAACCTCGTCACCGTTGTCGACGTGAACACTCGGGAGGTCCTGGCCGAGGTCCCCGTCGGCGTGGAGCCGGAGGGCATGGCGCTCTCGCCCGACGGGACCATCCTGATCAATACCTCCGAAACGACCAACATGGCGCATTTCATCGACACCAGCAGCTATGAGATCGTCCACAACGTTTTGGTGGATGCCCGACCCCGCTACGCCGAATTCAACCACGCGGCCACGAAACTCTATGTTTCGGCCGAGGTGGGGGGGACGGTGTCGGTGATTGACCTGACCCAGGCGGAACCGTCGGTGGCGAAGAAGATCACCTTCGAGGTCCCCGGGGTGACCGCGGAGTGGTTGCAGCCGGTGGGGGTCCGGGTCACCGACGATGATTCCAAGGTCTTCGTGGCCTTGGGGCCGGCGAACCGGGTTGCCGTGATCGACGGGAAAACCGACGAGGTGAGCGACTATCTGATGGTGGGGCAACGGGTCTGGCAAATGGCCTTCACGCCCGGCGAAAAATACTTGGTCACGACCAATGGCAATTCCAACGACGTCAGCATCATCGATGTGGCGGATAACAAGGTCATCAAGTCCGTTCAGGTGGGGCAACAGCCCTGGGGTGTGGTTGTCGCTCCCAACTGAGGAGGGGGCGGGACTGTTCAAGTCGTCATTTCCGCTCAGACGGTGGAGGATGCGCGGATCTTTATTTGTTGTTTGGAATTTTTAATTTCGTCGTTCCCGTGAAAACGGGACTCCAGAGTGGGAACCGGTGACGGGCGCGATCGACGTGATGGGCGCGCATTTCACCGATGACACCGAATCAACCCTGGATCCCCGCCTACGCGGGGAGGACGAAGTGAACATGAGGAAGTGAATATACGGTCAGAGATACGAGCGTCCCTTAGCGTTGGGGTGGGGATGACGGCCATCTAAGAAAAGCGCTCCCAGGAACGCGAAAAGCTGGGGCAGGGAGGAGAGAGAGACCATGAAAATCACAAGTGGACTGGCGGCCCTGGTTGTTACCCTTGGCGGTGTCTCGGCCGGTTGGGCCGGGGACATGCCCCATCTGCGGGCGGCCATGCTGAGCGTGGGTACCGTGAATTGGGAACTGTCGACCATCAAGGACAACGGATTTGACCAGAAGAACGGCTTCGTCCTCGATGTCCAGGATTACGCCGACAACGCCGCCACCAAAATCGCCTTCGAGGGTGGGGCGGCCGACGTCATGGTGTCCGACTGGATCTGGGTCGCGCGCATGCGGGCCGATGGCCATGACTATGTCTTCATCCCTTATTCCAAGGCGGTCGGCGGTCTGGTGGTCAAGGACGACAGTGGCATCGAAAGCCTGCCCGACCTGGACGGCAAGAAGATCGGCATCGCCGGGGGACCGCTGGACAAGAGCTGGCTGATCCTGCGCGCCTATGCCCGCAAGCAATACGACTTCGACCTGGCGGGCCGGACCGAACAGGTTTTCGGCGCGCCCCCGCTGATCTTCAAGGCGGGGCTGGACGGAGAGACCGCCGGGGCCATTAACTTCTGGCATTTCCTGGCCAAGATGAAAGCCAAGGGGATGCATGATCTGGTCACCGTGACCCAAGCCTCGGAAGCCTTGGGCCTGGATCCGGAAACCCCGCTGCTGGGCTATGTTCTCAAGGGAGACTTCGTCGCCGCCCATCCGGAGGTGGCCCAGGGGTTGGCCAAGGCATCCCGCGCGGCCAAGGACAGACTGGCCACCGACGACGGCGTCTGGGAGACTCTCCGTCCCTCCATGGGGGCCAAGACCGACGCGGACTTCATCGCGCTACGCGATGGCTACCGGGAGGGAATTCCCAGCGCCAAGCCCGTGGACGAGGCCGCCGCCAACCGGTTCCTGTCCCTGATGGCGGAGTTGGGTGGCGAGAAGCTGGTCGGCAAGGCCAAGACCCTACCCGATGGGGTGTTCCTGTCCCTTGAGTGAGCCGGTGAAAACGGGGCGGGGCCTGTATCCAGCGGCCATCAAGGTCCTGTCGGTGGTCGGGCTTCTGGTCGCCTGGGTCGTTGGAGCCGCCTTGACCCGGGATCCCATGCTGCTGCCCCAACCCTGGGTCCTGTTTCCCCTGTTCAAGGCGGAACTGCTCTCCGGTGTCCTCCCCGTCAACCTCTGGGCGACCCTGGTCCGGGTGGTCTGGGCCTTCGTCCTGGCCATGGGAGTGGGGGGGATCCTGGGCTATGCCATGGGTCGGTGGGAAAAGGTGAACCGCTGGCTGGATCCCTGGCTCGTGGTTTTCCTCAATCTGCCCGCCCTGGTGTTGATCGTCCTTTGTTATCTGTGGATTGGCCTGAACGAGACGGCGGCTGTCCTGGCCGTGACCTTGAACAAGGTCCCCTCCGTCGCCACGGTTATCCGCGAGGGCGCCCGGGCCAGGGATCCGGACTTGGAGGCCATGGCCCAGGTCTTCCGCATGTCCGCTTTCCGGCGGATCCGCCATGTGGTCCTGCCCCAATTGGCGCCCTTCATCGTCGCCGCGGCCCGCTCGGGCATGGCGGTCATCTGGAAGATCGTTCTGGTGGTGGAATTCTTGGGGCGTTCCAACGGCGTGGGCTTTCAGATCCACCTCTATTTCCAGCAATTCGACGTGGCCATGGTCCTGGTCTACGCCCTGTCCTTCGTCGCCGTGATGCTGGCGGTGGAATGGGCCGTCCTGCAACCCTTTGAACGGCGCGTCCGGGTTTGGAGGGGCACATGATCCGGGTGGAGGTCGAGTCCAAGGTCCAGGGGAGCAAGGAGATCCTGCGCGATGTCCGCTTCCAAGTGGATCAAGGAGAGGTTCTGGCCATCCTCGGCCCCTCGGGAATCGGCAAGTCCACCCTTCTGCGTATCTGCGCGGGGATTGATCGCCGCTTTCAGGGCCGGGTGGAGCGGCCCGAGCGCCTCGCCATGGTCTTCCAGGAACCGGTCCTTCTGCCCTGGCGGAGCGCGGTGGACAACCTGACCCTGACCGTGAAGGGCCTGACCCGGGAGGCCGCCCTGGCCGCCTTGGCCCGCGTCGGGTTGGCGGACCGGGCGGAGGCCTATCCCCGTCAGCTCTCCCTGGGTCAGCAACGGCGGGTGGCCCTGGCCCGGGCCTTCCGCGCCCAACCGGACGTTCTTTTGCTCGACGAGCCCTTCGCCTCCCTCGACAGGGCCAGCGCGGAGGATATGATCGCCTTGACCGAGGCGCTGATCGCCGAGACCCGTCCCGCGATCCTGTTCGTCACCCATTCGGAGGCGGAGGCGGCGCGGTTGGCGACCCGGATCATCCGCCTGTCCGGTCAGCCCGCGACCCTGGATTCGACCTCCGTTCCGCCCGTTCCGCCCGGCGCTCCGCCGTCCCCCACCGCCATGGAGACCGCCCCATGACCGTCCCGTCCACCGTCGCCCTGTCCGTGGAGGACGTCCGCTTCCATTATGGACCCAAGCAGGCCCTGGGTGGGGTCTCCTTCACGGTCGAGGCTGGAACCTTCCGGGCCTTGCTCGGCCCCAACGGGGCGGGGAAATCCACCCTGTTCTCCCTGTTGACCCGCCTTCTGGTGGCGCCGGAGGGTCGGATTTCCGTCGCCGGGCATGACCTCGCCAAATCCCCCCGGGCGGCCTTGGCGCGCATGGGGGTGGTCTTTCAGCAGCCGACCCTGGACCTGGATTTGTCCGTGCGTCAGTCCCTCCATTATTTCGCCGGACTCCATGGCATGGCGGGCAAACGGGCCGGAGTGGCCATCGACGCCGCCCTGGACCGTCTGGGCATGCGTGAACGCGCCGGAGAGACGGTGCGCGCGCTCAACGGTGGTCACCGGCGCCGTATGGAGATCGCCCGGGCCTTGATCCACGACCCCGCGGTCCTGCTCCTCGACGAGCCAACCGTGGGCCTGGACGCGGCCAGCCGCCGGGCGATCACCGCCCATGTCCATGACTTGGCGGCGGGGGGGATGGCCGTGCTTTGGGCGACGCATCTGGTGGACGAGATCAAGGATGGGGATCGGGTGGTGGTGCTCCACCGCGGTCTGATCCTGGCCGACGCCTCGGCCAAGGAGGTCGCCGGGGAGGGCTCCCTGGCCGATGCCTTCCTGCGTATGACCGGCGAGGAGGACGCGGCATGAGCATCTATCTGATCGCCCTGAAGGCCATCGTCACCCGTGAATCCCTGCGGTTCTTCAGCCAGCGTTGGCGGTTCGTGGCCGCCCTGGTGCGTCCCCTGGTCTGGTTGCTGGTTTTCGCCGCCGGATTCCGGGCGGCCCTAGGCCTGTCTATCATCCCACCCTATCAGACCTATATCACCTACGAGGTCTATATCGTGCCGGGGCTCTGTGGCATGATCCAATTGTTCAATGGCATGCAGTCCTCCCTCTCCCTGGTCTATGACCAGGAAATGGGGGCCATGCGTCTGCTGCTGACCTCGCCCTTGCCCCGGGGCTGGCTGTTGTTTTGCAAGCTGTTGGCGGGGGTGGTCGTGTCCATCGCCCAAATCTGGGTCTTCCTGGCCCTCGCCTGGGCCATGGGCATCGACATGGAGCCCCTGGGCTATCTCGCCGTGCTGCCGGTCCTGGTGCTCACCGGGCTGATGTTGGGGGCCTTGGGGCTGCTGATCTCGTCGACCATCAAGCAGTTGGAGAACTTCGCCGGGGTCATGAACTTCGTCATCTTTCCCATGTTCTTTCTCTCTTCCGCCCTCTATCCCCTGTGGAAAATGGGCGAAAGCTCCCCCCTGCTGCGGGATATTTGCGCGTTCAATCCCTTCACTCACGCCGTCGAGGCCATCCGCTTCGCCCTTTATCTGCAGTGGAACGGCGCGGCGATGGCCTGGACCGTGGGAAGCTTCGTCGTGTTCCTGGTCCTCGCGCTATGGGGCTACGACCCGGCCCGCGCGCTCATGCGACGAAAGACGCGGTAGGGGGCATCCCTGTGAGGCGGGGCATCGTGTCCCGCCTTGGATCGGCCCACTCACCCTGGCTCTGGCGACCTAAGTCACAAGAAATGAACGTTATAACATAACGTTAGAGACCGAACTTCGCAAAAACGCCCACCTTCCTCCGTGTTGCCGCTTTTCCCCTTTTCCCTGATTTTGGTGTCGAGGGCCGGGATGGCGCGTGTCAGCGCCATCGATCAATCCCAAGACAGATAAAGACCGTGGGACGATCCTCTGGCGAGGGCTTTGTCGAAGGTTTTATGCCTTTCGAGCCTGAAGGGCCGCCCGGTGGGTGGACCCCGCCCGATCCATCGAACCGCCCAATGGAAAGGGACGGAATGACATGTTTGGTTTTTTGAAAAACCTATTTGGTGCGGAACAAGCGACGACGGCGCCCGAGCGCCCGACTCAAGGGAGGAATTCCATGGTGAAATTGCATCCGTCCATCGACAACGGCTTCGGCGCGGCCACGCCCGACTTCGCCGGTGGCACCCTGACCTGCAAATGCGCGAGCAATCCGGTCACCGTCAAGATCAAGTCCCAGGTGGCGCATAACCACGCCTGCGGTTGCACCAAGTGCTGGAAGCCCGAGGGCGCGATCTTCTCGCAGATCGCCGTGGTCGGTCGCGACGCCGTCGAGGTCGTCTCTGGCGCCGACAAGCTGGTCGTGGTGGACCCCAATGCCGCCATCCAGCGCCACGCTTGCAAGGATTGTGGTGTTCACATGTATGGCCGCATCGAGAACACGGGCCATCCCTTCTATGGCCTGGACTTCGTGCATACCGAACTGAGCAGCGAGGCCGGTTGGGCTCCGCCGGAATTCGCCGCCTTCGTCTCCTCGATCATCGAGAGCGGCGTGAACCCGGACAGCATGGGAGAAATCCGCGCCCGTTTGGTCGAACTGGGCCTGCAGCCCTATGATGCCCTCTCTCCCCCGCTGATGGACGCCATCGCGACCCATATCGCCAAGCAGAGCGGCGCCCTCGCGTCCTGATGTTTGGATCCCTTCCGGCCGGTCCGACCCCCGCCGGAAGGGGCTTTCCGTTCCGTTTTCCTGGCCGAATGCCTATGATGGCGGGTCGGGCCCGGGAGAGGGGCGGAGCGGGAGAGGAAGACGCATGAGACGTCGCTTGCGGCCCCTTACCAGTCTGCGGGCCAAGTTGGGGATCGGATCGGGCCTTTTGGGGGCGGTCGCCGTTCTGGCTTGTATGCTCGCCGTCGTGGGAGTCGCCCGGGTTTCCCAGCGGGTCGAGGCCGCCCTGGAGGCGGAACGCCGGGTCGAGCGCTATGCCGTCCTCTCCACCCAGATTACCACCTTCATGGTCATTTCCGTCGAGGCCTTGCAATCGGGTCTGGATGCCGACGCCCGGGCCGATCGCCTCTCGTCCCTAATTCAGTCGATCCACGGCACCTTCAACACCATCCACGCCGACATTGCCGGTGCCCTGACGGAAGCCCACCGGATGGGCGTCGACGACCTGCCCCGGCGGGAGACCCAAGGGATGACCGTCACCCGCATGGAAGCCCTGTTCAACGCCGCCGCGCGGGCCTTGACCAGCCCCTCCGGACCGGCTCCCCAGCGGGCCACCGTCGATGGCTTTTCCCTGGCGTTCGATCCCCTGTTGAACGCCGCCATTTCCGAGGAAACCCGTGCCCGGGAAACCATCCTGCGCGCCATCGAGCACGCCGGCGGCCTGTTGACGGCGACGGCGGTCGCCGGAGCCCTGGCCGCGGTGGTTCTGGTTGTCCTGTTCCATGGCTTGGTCACGGGGCCCCTCCTGCGGCGCGTGAACCTGTTGCGGGGGGCCTCCCGGGACATTGGGCGGGGAGATTTTTCCGTCTCCCTGCCCGGGTTGGAGGCGGGAGATGACGAGGTCGGCCAACTCTTCCATGAGACCAATCGCATGGCCGGTGCCCTGGCCCGGCGGGAGGCCGACGTGCGCGCCGAATGGACCCGCTTGAACGAGACCATCGGTGAACGGACCGAGGATCTCCGTCGGGCCAACGAGGCCCTGTCCCGGGCCGACGCCGACCGGCGGCGCTTTTTCGCCGACATCAGTCACGAATTGCGCACCCCTCTGACGGTGATCACCATGGAAGCAGAGTTGGGCCTGGGCGTCGGGGGAGAGGGCGAAGCCAATTTCACCACCATTCTGAACCGGGCCCGGCGCCTGAACCGGCGGATCGATGACCTGCTCCGGGTGGCACGCTCGGACAGTGGCCAGATTACCCTGGCGTCCTTGCCTTTCGACCTGACCACCGCCGCGGCCGAGGCCGTGGCCGACGCCCGCTCCCGGGTGGCCGCCGCCGGGATGACCCTCGAACTGGCGCCCGCGCCGGAAGTTCCGGTGATTGGCGATATGAATTGGACCCGGCAGATCACCGCCGATTTGATCGATAACGCCGTGCGCCACGCCCGGGAGGGACAGGCCATCCGGGTCGAGCTGGAACCCGGGGAGGACTTGGGCCGCCTGCGGGTCCTCGACAATGGTCCGGGCATCGCCGACGCGGACCGGGTCGCGGTGTTCGAGCGCTTCACCCAGGGCCGGGGCAAGGGCCGCTCCGAGGGCTATGGCATTGGTCTGTCCCTGGCCCAATGGGTGATCGAGGGGCAGGGCGGAGTTATCGAGGTGATCAGCCCCGTTCCCGAGGACGCCCGTCTGGGACACCTGCCGGGGACCATGGTGGTCCTGGGCTTGCCCACCGATTCCCTGTAATCTGATCTCCATGAACGACATGCCAGAATCCAGCCCGAAGCGGGCCACCATCCTTCTGCTGGACGACGATCCGGAGATCACCTCGGCCCTTGCCCGGGGGTTGGCCCTGCATGGCTATGACACCATCGCCGTGAACCGCGTCGATCACGCCCTGGAGCGGTTGAGGACCGCGGAGGTGAGCGCGGCCATCGTTGATTCCATGCTGGGCGAGGAAAGCGGCATCACCTTTGTCCGCGCCGCCAGGGGAGAGGGCTACGCGAGGCCCCTGCTCATGCTCAGCGCGCTGGCGGAGGTGGAGGACCGGGCCCGGGGTCTGGAGGCCGGGGCCGACGACTACATCGTGAAACCCTTTTCCTTCGAGGAACTGGTGGCCCGCCTGCGGGTGCAGGAACGCCGGGCCCGGGGCAAGGGTCGACCCAAGGTGAAGCTGGATAAGGCCACCCGCCGGATCCTCGCCGGTGACCGCGAGGTGACCCTGACGGAGCGGGAGTTCGCCCTGCTTGATGTTCTCATTGGGCGCTCGGGCACGGTGCTGTCCCGGGGCGAACTGTTCGACATGCTGTGGATGGGAGAAGGGGCGTCGGCCGAAAACGTGGTTGACGTCTACATGGGCTACCTGCGGCGCAAGCTGGCCCCCATGACCGATTTCGGCTTCGAGATCCGGACCATTCGAAACCGGGGCTTTGTCCTGGCCTTCAGCCGGGAGAAGGACATCTCTTAATTTTTCTTAGAACATCCCTTTTGACCGGACGGCTGTAGAAATGGAGAATACTAAAACCGTTCCTACCCTATGTACCGTTCCGAAAGTTTACCAACGAATCAAAGTAATCATAAGGGAGAGTTCTCATGACTTGGACCGCGCCGATTGTTGAAGAAATTGCCTGTGGCATGGAAATCAACATGTATGCGTCCGAAGGAGACGGGGAAGATTTCCCCTACTAAGAAAGCGGGTTTTTTCTCTTCGGAAAGATAAGCGCGCGGGAGTGTTAACCTTTCGCGCGCTTTTCCGTTTGGCCCTTTTCCCTTGAAAGGCCTCGATTCCCATGCCCGTTCCCCCAACTGGCCCCCCCTCCATCCGGGCCCCTATCGCCATGCTGGCGGAACTGACCCACCGCTGCCCCCTCTCCTGTCCCTACTGCTCCAACCCCCTGGCGTTAACGGCGCGGGGGGCGGAACTGTCCACGGTGGATTGGCGGGAGGTCTTCGCCCAGGCCGGGGCGCTGGGGGTCTTGCAGGTCCATCTGTCGGGCGGGGAACCCGCGGCCAGGCGGGACTTGGTCGACTTGGTCGCTGGAGCGCGGGAGGCCGACCTCTATACCAACCTCATCACCTCGGGCGTGGGCTTGACGCGGGAGCGTCTGCTGAACCTGGAGGAGGTGGGGTTGGACCACGTCCAGCTCTCTCTCCAGGGCACGGACGAGGAGATGGCCGACCGGGTTGGGGGCTACAAGGGAGGATTCGGCCAGAAGCTCCGGGTGGCCGGGTGGGTGAGAGACCAGGGCCTGCCCCTGACGCTGAACGTGGTGGTTCACCGCCTGAACCTGCATCAGGTGCCCGATGCCATCGACCTAGCCGTTTCGGTGGGCGCCCGCCGGATCGAGATCGCCATTGTCCAGTTCCACGGTTGGGCCTTGCGCAATCGGGCGGCTCTGATGCCCACCCGCGAACAGGTCGCGCGGACCTGGGATATCGTCGAGGACGCCCGGACCCGGTTGAAGGGCTTGCTGGTCATTGACCATGTGGCCGCCGACTACCATGCCGAGCATCCCAAGCGGTGCATGGACGGGTGGGGGCGCACCGGCTTCACCATTACCCCGGACGGACTGGTCCTGCCCTGCCACGCCGCCCAGACCATTCCGGGCATGGTCTTTGATTCCGTGCGGGACCGTTCCCTGGCGGACATCTGGACCCAGGGCGCGGCCTTTAACGCGTTCCGCGGCGACGACTGGATGCGCGAGCCCTGCCGGAGTTGCGAGCGCAAGGACCAGGATTTCGGGGGATGTCGCTGCCAAGCCCTGGCCCTCACCGGGGATGCCCGGAACGCCGATCCGGTCTGTGTGAAATCCCCCCACCACGCCTTGATGCGCGACCAAGCCTTGTCCTTTTCCTCCGCCGAAGGGGTGGACTTTCTACCCCGGGGACAGGATCCGAGGGGAACAGTGGTTGATCGCGCGAGTCTCTGAGTTTCTGGTTTGAAACGGTGCTCGGAATAGCGAACCACCACCTGTGTTTGATTGCGCGGGTAGACTAGATTGGTCGTCTATTTAGACAATGGTCTTGGTTTTTGTGTGAAGAATGGCAAGTTTATTGTGCGACTGCAAAAAATATAACCGGAACAAAATGACCGAAGCTGGGGTTTAACAGAAATTATTTGGATTAATCCTCTCCTCTGTGTTCTCTTTCAGGGTCTTCCCTTTCGAAATCATTCGCTCTCAAGAATGGGGTGGGAGGGGATGGCAGGGAATGGGGCGGAAAGTGGAGAAGGGTGTGTCGTCAATATTTTCCATAAAGCGTCGAAGGCATGGTGATGGCTTGGACACGGCGCCTCCGGCGGGGGATGGGCCAACGGATCGCGATGGTGGGGGGCTCGCGGCGGTGACGGCGGTCCTGCGCCGGATCAATGACGGAGAATTGAATGCTTCCTTTCCCAAGGTGGCGGACGGAACCCCGCTGCGGACCCATCTGACGGAGGTGGAGCGTCTGCGGGTCCGGGTGGTCGCTCTGACAACGCGCCTGGAGGAACACACCCTGGAGGAGGGCACCACCGAGCGGTTGCGGCGGGAGGAAGCCCGGAAGATGGCGGATTCCATCGAGGATGTGGTGGCCAAGGGCATCGCGGTCATCGAGGAGAACGTGACCCGGGCGCTCGACACCTCGGCCGAGGCCATGGGCCGGGTGGCGCAGGTCGCCGGTGCCGCCGCCCAAAGCGCCAATGGGGTTGGGGAAATCGACCAGATGACCCGCAAAACCTCCGACCTGTCCACGCGCATGGCCGACCAGGCCATCCTGGCCCGGGATATCACCACCGAGCTGGGCACGGCGGCGGAGGGCGTTCTGTCCGTTGCTCAAATCATTCAAAACATCGCCGGGCAGACCAACCTGCTGGCGCTCAACGCCACCATCGAGGCGGCGCGGGCGGGCGAGGCGGGGCGCGGTTTCACCGTGGTGGCCGGGGAAGTGAAAACCCTGGCCCACCAGACCGGCGAGGCCACGGAAAAGGTCAAATCCCTGATCGCCGCGGTTCAATCCGCGGCGGGGCGCGTGGTGGACGCGACGGTGTTGATCGGGGACGCGGCCCGCGCCCTTCAGGACAATGCCGGGGTGGTCGCCGGCGCCGTGGAGGAGCAGAGTCACGCCAATCAGGACATCGCCTCCCATTCCGAGGAGGTGGCCGAGGACATGCGGGGCTTTGGCGAGAAGATGCGCGAGATCCGCGAGGGGGTTCATGGGGTCGGCATGGGGACGGGCGCCTTCCTCGCTCGCATCCGGGCCGAACCGGGGGTCACCAAGGATGCCGTTGTCCTGGGGCAGAGCGCGCCTCTGACCGGTCCCGCGGCGGCCCTGGGCTTGGCGACCCGGGATGGCATCGCGCTGGCCTTCACCGAGATCAATGCCCAGGGGGGCGTGGGTGGCCGTGCCTTGCGCCTGGAGTGCATGGACGATGGTTATGACCCGGAGCGGACGCTGGGCAACGTGCGGAAGATGGTCCGGGATGGAGGGGTTTTCGGTTTTGTCGGCACGGTGGGCACACCCACGTCGAAGCTGGCCGAACTGGTGGCCCGGGGTGGGGGCATCCCCCTTGTCGGACCGGTGACGGGCGCGGATTTCCTGCGCGCTCCGGAATTGCACCATGTTCTCAACCTCCGCGCCTCCTACAAACGGGAGGTGGAAGCTTTGGTCCATTGGATGGGAAGTACGGTCCACGCCAAGCGACCGGCTTTGATGTTCCAGGGGGATGCCTATGGTCAGACCGTGCGCAAGGCTCTGCTGGATGTGCTGGGTGAGAGGAATGGGCCACCCCTGATCGCCTCGGCGGCCTATGAGCGAGGAACCGGAGACATTTCCCAGGCCTTCGAGATCATCCGCGCCGCCGATCCGGACGTGATCTTTCTGTCCGGAACGGCGGGTCCAACCGCCGCTTTCGCCAAACTGACCCGGGATAATGGCATGACCATGCCGCTGGCCACCATCTCCTTCGTGGGTGCCAATGGTTTCGCCAAGGCCGCTGGCGCCGCGGGTGCCGGGACGGTGATCAGTCAGGTGGTTCCCTTGCCGACGGATACCAAGTTGGCCCTTGTCCGCCGCTACCGGGCGGCGGCGGATCGCTACTCCCTCTGCCGGGAGCCGGATTTCCAGTCCCTGGAGGGCTATGTCACGGGCCTGACCGTGGCCGCTCTGCTGGACGGCCAGAAGTCCCCCAATCGCGCGGGGTTCGTCGAGGCCATGGCCGCCATACCCCGGACCCTGGATCTGGGGGGGGTCACCCTGATCCTGGGGGGCGGAGGCAACGAGGCCTCGGAAGCGGTCTATTTGACGGAATTGGGACCGGATGGACAGTTCCGGGGGATCTGACGCGCCTAGGGGTCCAGCCAGCCCGCGTCGGCGACCTTGGGTTGATTGGCGCGGCTGACCGGCACGCCCATGCCGTTGGAGAGGAGCAGTGTCAAATTGCGCCCTTCCCGTTCGGACCCAACGACTTCGGCCCTGGCGACCCACCAGGACCGGTGGACCTTCATTCCGGCCTCGACGCCCAGTTCCCTCTCCACGTCCCGCAGCCGACCAAGGACCATGCCCTGTCCTTGGTTGGTGTGGACACGCAGATAGTGGTCTTCCATCTCGATACAGAGAATCGTTCCCAAAAGCCCCTCGGGCATGCGCCGGAGGCGGAGGACCGGAGGGTGGGGCGATTCGGAAGCGGTGGAAGGAGGGGGCCCTTCGGAAGGGCGCGCGGGCCGGGAAGGTGGCGTTACCGGTACGGGCGGGTGGAAGGGAAGGGCTGGGGCGGGGCTTTCCGCCCGTTTGCGGCTCAGGTGTTCTCCCAGCCGGTCCATGGCGGCGTTCATGTCCACCTCGGCCCCGGGTCCTCCGGCGCCCAACATGGTCCAGCTACAGGGCGGCGGACCGAAGGAACAGCGCTCGACGGCACCCCAGGCAATGGTGTTGAAGGCGAGACAGATAGCCAAACATGCACCGAAGGTCTGTTCCAGGGGCGCGGTGAAGGGTACGTCGGGATCAAGTAGACCCGCCAGCAGCCGCGCTTCCAGTGTCAGGGGCAGGGAGACGAGCAGAGCGCCACCCAGAACGATCATAACGCCCGGCAGGCGCGTGCCCCCCAGCAGCGCGGTCATGCTCCACAAGGAAAGCAGGCATTGAAACCACCCCAGGGGCATGACCACCATCCAGAAGTCCGAACCCAGGGAAGGGCCGCGCAAGCCGTTGATGCCATGGGCGTCGACGAGCGCCATGAAAGCGCCCGCCCCAAGGGAGAACGTCATGTGGATCAAGAAGCGGCGTAGGGTTAATGGATGCATGGTATCATTTGGAAACGGAGCGGGTTGGTGTAGGCTTGTATTCATGCTTCTGTCGGTGAACTGTCCCCCATCTGGACTGGAATTTCCACTGATTCCAGCGAAATCAACCTGTTCACGTGTCGGGAATGGGAAAATACGCGCTTTCATCATGCGCATTGGACGTTAATGTATTGTGTACCGACGGTAGGGAATATTGTCTCTACCGATCCGCTTTCCGATCCGCTTTCCGTTCCGCTTTCCGGAGACTCCACGATGCGCGAAGATCCCGACCGGACCACCGAGACCCCGCGGCCCTCCATGGACATGGCACCACCGCCCCGGTCCCAGGGGAGCCTGACCATGGGCGACCAGTGGGGTGGGAGGGAGGGGGGCGAGGCGCTACCCGAGGACTCCGGGACCCAGGACCAGATGACCCCGGGGGTCTTCCGGCGGCGCGGTGTCTGCATCGGGGGTGGTCTTTTGCTGGCTATCCTGGGGGGTGGGGTGGCGTTCTTGACTGGGGGAGGGAGCGCCCCTTTACCCGTTTCCGGTGCTTCTGGCGCTCCTGGCGCCGTGATTGCCCCTGGCGCCGAGGGCTTGCCCGTTTCGGTCTTGCGGGTCGCCGACGATAGGGGCTATCGATCCGAACAGCGCCATGCCGGGCGCCTTGTCGCCAAGCGGGAAAGCGCCCTAGGATTCGACCGGACTGGCCGACTGGAGGCCATCTCCGCGGACGTTGGCGATCCCGTCGCCAAGGGAACCGTCGTGGCCCGACTGGATACTCGCGGCCTTGACCAGCAGGAAGCGGAACTGGAGGCCGCCAAGGCATCGGCCCTGGCCTCCGTCTCCGAATTGGAGGCTCGCCTGGACCTTGCCCAACTTACATCGGACCGCAAGGCGGCCCTGGTGGCCCGCAACGCCGCCACCCGTCAGTCCTACGACGACGCGCGTCTCGAGCTCCGGGCCTTGGAGGCCAGCCTGCTGGGCGCCAAGGCCGAAGTGGACCGCTTCGATGCCCAACTGGAGTCCGTCGCCGTGGACCGGGATCTATCGGTGCTGACTGTGCCCTATGACGCCGTGGTGACCGCCCGTCACCTGGACGAAGGGACTCCGGTTCAACCCGGCCAAGCGGTGCTGGATATCCGGGACGCGGGGGCGCCAGAAGGCCGGGTCGGTCTGCCAAGGGAGGAGGCCCTGACCTTGACGGAGGGCCAGGAGGTTACGCTTTGGCGGGGATCGACCCCGTTGAAAGCCACCGTGCGGCGGATTGTTGACTCGGTAAACATGGAAACTCGCACCGTGCCGATCATCCTGGATCTGGCCCCCGGCGAGACTGGCCTCCCCGGCGAGGTCGTTCATATGGTTACCGACCGTTGGATCGACAAGCCAGGGATCTGGTTGCCCCTGGACGCACTGAGTGAAAGCCGTCAGGGCCTTTGGGCTGCCTACACGGTGATTCCGGGGGAAGGGGACGGCCCAGGAGTGGGGGCCCTGGTCCGCCGGGAAGTGAATGTTCTCCACGCCAGCGCCGACCGTGTCTATGTTCAGGGGGATCTGAACCCCGATGAAATGGTGGTGGCCCAGGGGAGCCAACGTCTTGTGCCCGGTCAGCGGGTCCGGGTGGTCAAGACCGTCTCCTTTGGCCCAGAGGGTGGCCTGGTAATGGGTGAAGGGGCCGGTGTCCCGGGTGCCGCCCCAGTCGGTGACAGTGACACCCGCGCCGCCCGGGGCGGCGACGGCGGGAGCGTGGGCCAATGAGCCGGAACACCACGGGCCGCTTGTCCACCCTGTTCGCCCGGAATCCCCGGTTGGTGGTCCTGGTCATTGGTCTGGTCATCGTGGCGGGGCTGAATGCCTTGTCGATCCTTCCCCGGCAGGAAGATCCCATCCTGACGGGTCGCTTCGTGACCATCAATATCATCTACCCCGGCGCATCGGCGGAGCGGGTGGAGGCACTGGTTACCGAGCCGGTCGAGGACTCCGTTCGGGACATCAAGGAAATCAAGGATATCTGGACCACCTCCCGGGTGGGCTATTCGGGCATCGGGATCGAGCTTCAGGAAGATGTCATGGACGTTGATCCCATCTGGTCGCGCATCCGCGACGAGATCAATGATGCCCATGCCCTGATGCCCGAGGGCGTGGGCGCGCCGGATTACGAGACGGTCCTGCCGGAGGCGGAGGCCATGATTGTCGGGATTTCCTGGGTGGATCCGGACAGTCCTCCCTCGGAAACCATTCTGTCGCGCCTGTCCCTGGACCTGAAGGACAAGATGGAGCAGGTCTCCGGCACCAAGCAGGTGGACCTCTACGGTGAACCCGACGAGGAGATCACCGTCACCTATGAACCGGAGCTGCTGTCGGCCCTTGGTCTGACTCCCAAGGATGTGTCCGACGCCATATCAGCCTCGGACGTCAAAAGCCCCTCTGGAACCCTGCGCTCCAGCGAGACCCAACTGGCCATCGAAGTGGAAGGCGCCTTGGCTGGCGTGGACCGTGTGCGGGGTGTCACCGTGCGCCAAATGGCCGATGGCGGCTATCTGCGGGTTGGCGACGTGGCTCGGGTCAACAAGGGAGCCAAATCTCCGGCCAGCGAAATCGCCCTGGTCCGGGGCAAGCGCGGGGTCATGTTGGGCGCGCGCATGGAAAGTGGACGGCGGGTGGACTTGTGGGCCAAGGATGCCCTGGCCACTGTCAATGCTTTCATCGCCGATGCTCCCCGCTCCGTAAAAGTGGAAGTGCTGTTCGACCAGTCCATTTTTACCCAGGAGCGCCTGGAGTCCCTGGCCCTGAACCTGGTGCTGGGCGTCCTGTTGGTCATGGTGGTGCTGTTGGTCATGATGGGGTGGCGCTCGGCCCTGCTGGTCGGCTCCTCGCTGCCCTTGACGGTGCTCACCGTCATCTTCCTGTTCAATGTGCTGGACATGCCCCTGCACCAAATCTCGGTGACGGGGTTGATCATTGCCTTGGGGCTGCTGATCGACAACGCCATCGTCGCCATCGACGAATATGATCGCAGCCGGGCCAAGGGCCATGGAGTCATGGAATCCGTGACCCTGTTGGTCCACCATCTGGCCGTGCCCCTTGGGGCCTCCACCGTCACCACCATTCTGACCTTCGCGCCCATGGTCCTGATGCCCGGGGCGACCGGAGAGTTTGTCTGGACCTTGGGGGTCTCCGTCATGCTGGCGGTCCTGGCCAGCCTGTTCTTCGCCCTGACTATTGTCCCGGCGCTCGCTGGCTTCATGGACCGCAAGGGCGTGCTCCGCGAGGACGAGGCGGCCCAGCACCGGGCCGGCTATTCCAATGCTCGTCTGACCGCGGGGTATCGCCGGTTCCTGGACTGGTGTCTCTCCCATCCCTGGAAAGCCGCGGGGCTGTCCGCGGCGCCCGCCTTCGCCGGGTTCATCCTTGCCCCCACCCTGGCCGGGCAATTCTTTCCACCCGTGGACCGGGCCCAGTTCCAGATGCAGCTTTCCATGCCAGCCCAGTCCTCCTTGGAAAATACCCACCGGGCGGTGGATGTGGTCCGGGCCACCCTGGCAAGCTACCCGGAGGTGGTGGACAGCCATTGGGTGGTCGGCGGAAATCCACCCAAGGTGTTCTACAACACTATTTTCAAAAGTGATTCCAACCCGGCCAATGCGGCGGGGTTCGTCAACACGGTCTCGGCCGAGGCGACCCGGGCCATCCTGCCCCGTCTGCAACGGGATCTGATGGATCGTCTGCCCGAGGCGCAAATCCTCTCCATTCCTTTCGAGCAGGGGCCTCCCTTCGACGCCCCAATCGAGGTGGAGCTTTATGGTCCCGACCTGAAGACCCTGACGGAGCTTGGCGAGGAGGTTCGGGTTATCCTCGCCGGGACGGATGGGGTGACCTACACCCAGACCACCCTGGTGGGGGGGCGGCCGCAACTGTCGGTGATTCTGGACGAGGACGAGACCCTTGCCAGTGGTCGCACCATGGGCCAAGTGGCCCAGGCACTGAACATGCGCCAGGACGGCGTATTGGGGGGGACGGTCATGGAGGGGTTGGTGGAGTTGCCCGTCCTCGTGCGGGCCGAGGATGGTGCCCGGGGTTCCCTTGATGCTCTGCGTGAGGCCCCCTTGCCCCAACCCGGCGAGAACCAACGGGCGGCGGCGGCCCAGGGCGGATCCTCGGTGCCCCTATCGGCCCTTGGGCGGGTTGAACTCGTGCCCTCCATCGCGTCCATCCCCCGGTACCAAGGGGAGCGCCAGAACCGCGTGCAGGGGTTCCTGATCCCCTTCGCCTTGCCATCCCAATCGCTCGCCGACTTCAAGCGGCGCTTCGACGCGTCCGGCGTGACCATTCCCGCGGGCTACCGCCTCTCCTTCGGCGGCGAGAGCAAGGAAAGCGCCAAAAGCCAGGGCAAGCTGGCCGCTACCCTGGGACCCTTGCTGGTGGTCATGATGGGCGTATTGGTGCTGGCCTTCGGCAGCTTCCGGCAAGCGGGACTGATTGGCCTGATCGCCTTCCTATCCATGGGCATGGCCCTGCTGTCCGTGTGGATCTTCGGTTTCCCCATGGGCTTCATGGTGCTGGTCGGTGGCATGGGGTTGATTGGCATTTCCATCAATGACAGCATCGTTGTCCTTTCGGCCCTGCGCGCCAATCCGGACGCCATGCACGGTGACCGGACGGCCACCCGGGAGGTGGTGGTGGAGGGGTCCCGCCATGTTCTGTCGACGACCTTGACGACTGTGGGCGGATTTATTCCGCTGCTGATCTCCGGCGGCAGCTTTTGGCGGCCCTTGGCCACGGCGATCACGGGGGGCATGGTGGGCTCCACGGCGTTGGCCCTGATCTTCGTCCCCGCGGTCTTCCTGCTCATGGTCGGCCGCGGGAAGAAGAGCAAGGGAACGGCCTTGGTGCCTTTGGCGAGAGAGTGAGGGCGGTGGAGCAGGGGGATCCGCAATCAGACCGCCAGAATGGACCCTCGTAATGACCATACGACTATGTGTCACGCCCATCCGAGCTTGGACGCAAGCGAAAGGCCGCGAGAGCGGAAGGTCCCATCGAATATGGGATTCGCTCTCGCGAGCTTTGGCCCAGGATCTTCGGATCGTGAAGCAAATTCACGGAGTTGTCAGGCGGTGATATCCGTCGGAGCCGAGGTCTGGGCCGGAGCCGGGGTGTTCGGGATCTCCGCGTCGGAGGAGGCCTCCTCCGCTTCGGTTTCCGTCGTCTCGTCGCCATTCATCAGAGCATGGATCTGGTCTTGGAGGTCCGACATCTTCTCCCGTCGGGCGGCCATGCTTTTATTGTGTTCGGCCAAGCTTTTTTCCAAGTCCGCCTTTTCAGCGTACTCGGCGTCCATGGTCCTGGAACCGCTTTTGATGCGCTCCTGGAGGCTTTTGAGCCAAGCCTTTTTGTCGTCCTCGTTGGACGGGACGTCGGCGTCTTGAACCCAGACGGATCCGTCCTCCCTGAAATTGTAGAGCTTGTTGGTTTTCGGGTCGATGACCGCGCCACGCGCCTTGCGACCCAGGGCACGGGCCAAGTCGAAAGCCTCCGCCTTGGCGTCCCCGGTCAGTTCCACGGGAGGAACGGGGTCCGTCGTCAGAAGCTTCTCGTAGGCGGTTTGATTTTCCTTCAGGTGTTCCTTGTCGTGCTCATAGCGTGCGATCTCAAATTGCAACTTTACGTGGCGATACATTTCGTCGCCATAGATTTCCATTTCGTCGAAGAACTCTTTCCCTTCCTTCATCAGGGTATCCCCGAGTTCCCGGACCTTCTCCGCCTTCTCCATTCTGACCTTTACGCCGGCCACGCGCTGGTCGTGGTCATCCAAGGAGATACCCGCCGAGGATATATCCTTGCTATCTAGAAGTTTAAGCGCCGTCGGGGAGAGGTTGATGTAGGAAGCGGGAGTGCCGCGACCGACCGCGGACCCGGTGGAAGCACGGGCATCCGCCCGGGTGTTGTTTGAACTGCTTTGGCCGATGAAGTTGGCCCTGGAATTTTGGGAGCGTACCGAGCTCATTCCGCTCGTTGAGACATCCACCATTGAAAAACCCTCCTGGTTTTACGTGTTGACGTCTCAGAGTAGCATCCAAGGAAAATTAGAAAATATGAAATTTAGAATGTATCCAATGATTGAATTCTGACATTTCTAGATTTTTCACATCAATCCGATCAGTGTTTCCAACCGATCCGCGTTCTTGGCTGGCATGTCCCAGTGGATTTGCCTGATCCGGGGGAGGCGTAGGGACAGACCCGCCCGGTGGCGGGGAGAGGCCTGGACGGACTCAAAGGTGATCTCCATCACCAACTCGGGATCCACGGCGCGGACCGGGCCAAAGCGTTCCCGCCCGTGGTCGAGGATCCATTGGGTCAGGCGTTTCCCTTCGTCCTCCGTGAGGTCTGGAATGGTCTTGCCCAGGGGCACCAAGTCCGCCCCCTTCCAGACGCCGACGGTGACCTCGGTGGGCGGCCGGGCGCCCCCTCGGGCGGGCCGCTGGGCGTACATCAGCAGGCAATTGATGGAGAGCGGGGGGCGCTTGGCCAGGATCCAGTCTCCCGTGGGGCCGCCGACATAGGGGCTCTCCCAGCGCTTGAGCCTCAGGCCGTCCGTCCCCCCCTCGGCCCTTAGGCGGTCCAGGGTCTCCCAGTCGGCGACGCCGACCAGGGGAGAGAGGTCCAGGTGGGGGCGAGGGGAGGCGCCATGCCACGCCTCCAACCGGGCTCTGCGGACGCGGAAGGGGAGGGGACGCAGATCCTCCCCCCCATCGAACAGGACGTCATGGAGGCGCGCATGGGCCGGGAGAGTGGCGAGCATCGCCTTGGAGACGGTTTCGCGGGTGAGCCGCTTCTCGAGGGCGGCGAAGGGCGCGGGGGTTCCCTCCGGAGTCAGGAGTCGCAGATCCCCATCCAGGGTGCCCTCGAAATCCAACGCGGCGACGAGATCGGGGAAGCCGCGGGTGATGTCTTCCCCTTCCCGGGAGAAAATCCGGGTATCCCCGCCCGAGGAAACCAACTGCGCCCGAATGCCGTCCCCTGTCCAGTCCACGGCGTATTCGGCGAGGTCCAGACGCGCCCGCTCCAGGTCTTCCAGGGGCGAGGCCAGCATGAAGGGGCGGAGGGCGATCTGGTTCTCCACGTCCGGCGCCTCGCCCCCCGAGGCCCAGGTGAAGAGGGCTGGATAGGGCGGCTTCCGGGAGAACCAGACCGCCTCCACCGCCGCGCCTTCCAGAGCGGCCCAGCGGGCGAAGGCGGCGCGGGCCAGTCGGGCCGAGGCCCCGACTCGAATCCCCCCGGTCAGCAGTTTGAGCAATGCCCAGCGCCCCGTGGCGTCGAGCCCGTCCAGCCACCCAGTCAGGCGGTCCATAAGCTCCTCCCGGGGGAGGAGGCGGGCGGCCTCGACCACGTCGGAGAGGGTGGGGGGCTTCGGGAGCACCGGCGGCTTTGGCCAAAGCAAGGCCACGGTCTCGGCGAGGTCGCCGACATAGGCGTGGCTCAGGGCGAACAGCTCTCGGTCCACCCGGTCCAGGATCAGGGCCTTGGCGGCGGCGGCCTTCAGGCGAGGGATGTCCAGGTCTCCGGCCAGGACCGCCAGACCCCAGCCCCGGTCCGGGTCCGGCGCGCGGTCGAGATAGGCGCCGATCAGGATCAGCTTGGCCTCCCGCCCCGGAGTGGTGGAGAGGCGGTCGACGAGGGCGGCGAAGGCTTTCACGGGGCGTCCTCCTTCCCTTCGTCGCGGCCGATGAGGGAAAGGGCCTTGGCCTCCAATCCCATGAGGGTGGCTTGGCGGACCAGGGCGTCCTCCCGTCCGTGGGTGATCCAGATCCGCGGGGCGCCGACGTCGGCCAGGGTGGCGACCAATTCGTCCCAATCGGCGTGGTCGCTGATGATCAAGGGCAGTTCCACATCCGCGCGCCGCCCCCATCCCTGTCCCCGGACCCGCAGCCAGCCCGAGGCCATGGCGACCAGGGGATCGGCGAAGCGATGGGGTCCGTCCTCCCCCAGGGTGCCGGGGGGATGGACGACCAGGGATCCGGCCAGCCGGTTGTTCCCCTCCGGCACTGGGTGGAGGTCACCCAGGGCGACACCGTGGCGCTCGTAGAGGGCGCAGATCTTGGCGACGGCGCCATGGACGTAAATGGGGGCGTCATATCCGGCGGCGCGGGCGAGGGCGATCAGCCGTTGGGCCTTGCCCAGGGAATAGGCGCCGAGCAGGAGCGTGCGCCCGGGAAAGAGCGCGAGGGAGTCCAAGACCTTGGCCATTTCCGTCGCCGGATCCGGATGGCGGAAGACGGGCAGGGCGAAGGTGGCTTCGGTCACGAAGACATCGCAGGGAACGACCTCGAAGGGCGCGCAGGTGGGGTCGGTGCGTCGCTTGAAATCGCCGGAAACCACGACCCGGGCGCCCCTGTATTCCAGGCGCGCCTGGGCGCTGCCCAACACGTGGCCCGCGGGGTGGAGGGAGACGGTAACCCCACCCAGGGAGACGGTCTCCCCCGGGTCCAGTGGCTGGGCGCCTTGGACGGAGCCCAGGCGGGCGTCCATGATCGCCAAGGTTTCCCGGGTGGCGAGCACGGCCCCATGGCCCCGTCGGGCGTGGTCCGCGTGGCCGTGGGTGATGACCGCCCGGTCCACGGCGCGGGTGGGGTCCACATAAAAGTCCCCCACCGGGCAATAGAGTCCCCGGGGAGTGACCCTCAGCCAGTGTTCGGGATCGGCGCGCATGGTCTCTGTTCCTGTTTTGATCTCCCTGTATAGCGGACTTTTCCTCTCTTTTCCACGGCGGAGATCATGGCCTCCGTCGTGGAAGGGGATATGGGGGGCGGCGCCCCCAAGGACTCCCCCTTAGACCCGCTCCAGGCGGGCGGGCAAGGCTTGGCGGGCGGCGGCGCCCACGGCCCAGTCTCCCAGGGTCGCCGACCCACCCCGGGTCGGGTCGAGCAGGCCCACGTCGTTCAGGTTCACCCCCGCGGAGAAGCCGCCCGTGTCCGGTTGGGCGATCCCGTCGATCACATGGCGGCGGGCGCCCAATTCCCGGTGGCCGTACCCATGCTCGATGGCGACGGCGCCCTTGACCACGCCGTCCACCACCAGGGCCGTGGCGACCATGGAGCCGCTTGGTGTCACGATCCGCACGGCATCCCCCGAGGCAAGTCCCAGGGGCGCGGCGTCGTCGGGATGGATGAACACCGGGTTGTTGGGGTGGATCTGCCGCAGGCGCGGCGCGCCGATGGAATAGCTGGACTGCATGTTCGACTTGTAAGCCGACAATTGCACCGGCCATTCGCTTTCCGGATAGATCTCCCGGATGGGGGTTCCGTCGGCGAAGCGCTGGGGGTACCAGGTCGGCACGCCCAAGAAGCGTTTTCCGGTCATCGTATTGACCTTGGAGCCCACGTCTTCGTTATAGACCGCCAGTGGGTTGGTATAGGCCCGGGTCAGGTGCTCGCCGTCATAGGCCTTGTCCGCGTTCTCCATGCGGCCCCCCCGGGCGTAGAGGGCGGCGACCTTGCGGACTTCCTCGGGCTTGAGGGCCGCCTCCAACTCGCCCATGATCCGGGCCACGCCGGACAGGGCGATGTCGTCGTCGCTGGCATCGGCCACCGGCTTCCCGGCATAGGCCACATTGGCCCCCGCGCGCAAATACCAGTCCTCGGGCCGGTTGAGCGGATGGAGCGCCCCTTCCGCGTCGGCGATCACCGCGTCACCGAAGCCCGGCAACCCTAGACGCTTGCTCACCTCGATGAAAAACAGCTCCATGGTGATCCGCTCACCACTGGCGGCCTTGTCCTGGCGCGGCTCCACCACCGGCCAGCGGGCCGTGGAGCATTTGGTCACCGTCCCACTCCAGGGGGTCGTCCACCCCCAGCTTTCGTACATCACGCTATCGGGAACGATATAATCCGCGAGCGCCGAGGTCTCGTTGATGAACCCGTCGATGGCCACGAACAAGGGCAGTTGGGCCGGGTCCTTCATCTTGTCCTCGATGGCCGCCCTCAGGCCGGAATGGCCATAGATGGGATTGGCCATGAAGCTGACCAGGGCCTTCAACCGGTAGGGATAGCCGTCGAAATGGCTGGTCAGATATTCGGTCAGCAGGGGCGGCGAGAACGGATACCAGGGGGCCTTGGTGGGATAGGGGTTCTCCCCCGCCGCGACCCGCCGCTTGAACTCGCTGGTTTTCTGATAGGGAAAACCGGAGCGGGAGAGGAACACCCCCTTGGGCTTGGTCATGGCAGGGAAGGTTTTCAGGTCATAGCGCGGCCCCGGCGCGAAGGACGGGAAGCCGCCGCCGGAGGGGCTCATCCCGCCTTTCCAGTTCCAATTGCCGATCAGAACATTGAGCATCAGGATCGACCAAGCGGTGTAAAACCCGTTGCTGCTCATCGTGCCGCCATGGGCATCGATGGCGGCACGCTTGCCATGGGCGGTAAACTCCCGGGCCAGGGCTTCGATCACCGCGGCCTCGACACCGCACAGGGCGGCGTATTCGGTGACGGTCTTGCGGCGCGCTTCCTCGGCCAGAAGGGTCAGACCGGTCTTGACGGCGACGGGACCTGTGGCCGTCTCCACCGAACCCTCGTGGAACAGCACTCCCTTGGCGGAGGCGGTGTGGGCCAGGGGCGCGCCGGTCTGGGCGTCGATGACCACGGCGGCCTCGGCGCGGTCTCCGTCCCATCCCAAGTCGGCGCCGCGCAGCAACTTGCCGGTCTTCAGGTTCACCAGATGGCTGGCGTTGGTATGGGTCGTCTCGCCAAGGGCCTCGGCGGCCCGGGGACCGGGGGCGGAGAGGAAGGCGGCGTCATGGCGCTCGTTGTCCAGGATCCAGCGGATCATGCCCAGCGCCAGGGCTGAGTCCGTGCCCGGCGTGATGGGAACCCAGCGGTTGCGGTCCGCCGCGGCGTGGCTGGTGGCGTTGGTCAGGGTGGGGTCGACGATGACATAGTTCATGATCCCCTCGGTCCGCGCCCGGGCCACGAGGCGGCCCTGCCGCTTGTAGGGTTTGCCCGCGTTGCCCGGGGCGGAGCCCATGAAGATGGCGAATTCCACATTGGAAAAGTCGGGCTTGCCATGGGCATAGCTCTTCATGTCGTCCAAGGTCGCCCCGGATCCCGTGCGCATGGACAGGCCACAATAGGCCCCGTGGTTGGCGTAATTGCGAGTCCCGAAGCTGTTGAGGGCGAAGCGCTGGATCAAATTGTCCCGGCCGTCCGTGGTGGCATTGATTACCGCCAGTTGGTTGGCCTTGGGGCCATATTCCGGGTTCTCCGGATCCAGCGGAGTTTCCGTGTCATGGATGGCGCGCAGACCCTCCACGGGACCCTCGCCGAAAAGATCACCGCCCTCGACCACTTCCTCGACCAGTTGCTCGAAGGAAATGGTTTCCCATTGGCCGGAACCGCGCGGGCCGACCCGCTTCATGGGTTTAAGCACGCGATAGGGATTATCCACCTGGGCCAGGGCCGCATTGCCCCGCCCGCAAGCCGTGGAGCGCCCCGACAGACCCTTTTCCCCCTGGCGGGTGAGGGACAGCAAGGCCTCGCGCACGGGGGTTTCGAAGGGGATATGGGGATCGCCCGAGAAGGGGTGGTAGGGATTGCCCGCCACCCGCAGGATCCGCCCCGTCGCCGTCTCGGAGCGCACCCGAACCCCACACATGGTGTTACAGCCCAGACACATGGTGAAGGACACGGCCTGATCCGGATTGAGCTCAAGGGCGCCCGTAACAGGATCGACCCGGTATTCGGGATCGAAGGCGTTGCCGGTGACGGCTTCGCGGGGTGCCTTGCCGGAAGACCCGGTACTCAGGCCCGTCACGGCCTTTTCGGCGGTATGGGCATAGCCCGCGGCGAAGGCGGCCAATCCGCCGACGGCGGCGGCACCCTTCAGAAGGTTGCGACGCGTGGACATGGGGAGCTCTCCCTTACTCGGCGGAGTTATGGGCGGGGTTATGGGCGGTGGGGGTGGGGGCGCTTCGTCGATCGGGCGATGGCAGACTGGTCAACAGGATGGCCAGCGCCAGCCAAAGACCAAAGGTCCCGAGGATGCCCGTCAGGCCCTCCGCCCCCAGGGGCATGTGGTAGGCGTATTGGCCGGCGCCGGTCTTGGGCAATTCCTGACCGCCGATGAACAGGCTCCAGCGGAACATCCAGGCGGAATGCAGGGCAACCAGCCCCAAAACCCACCCCCACCCCCGGGGCGCCATCCAGCCTAGAACCAGCAGGATCAGCGCGGTGGCGGCGGCCCAGGCGGCAAGCGCCATCCAGGACGCCTCTCCGACCATGGAAGCCAAGGCCCGGGCGGTGGGGTCACTCCACCCCGTGAGGCCAGAGGCCAGCCAGAGCCCGCCGTTGACCAGCACCAGGGCGGAGAACACCGCCGCGGCGCGCATCAACTTGCGTTCGGCCTGGGCCTCGTAGCCCGCCAGGGCGCGGTTGAAAATCAGGGCCAAACCGGCCGCTCCGGCCAGACCGGTGAACAGGAACATGGTGGGCAGGAAGGGGGTATTCCACAGGGGGCGGGAGCGGACCACCATGACCTCCGCCCCGGAATAGAGCGCGATGAACAAGGCCAGGACGGCGGCCAGGGCGCTGGCGGGCTTGACCAGCCAGGACAGGTCTCCCTCGCCCAGGGCCGCCCAACGGGGCAGGGTCGGACGCAGGGCGAGCCAGAACAGCAGCACCGTGGAACCGACGAAGGCGGGCAACAGAAGGGAGCCCCAACTCATCCAGCTCCAGGGAGTGAAGCGCGTGTAGAAATGCCAGAACCGGCCCGGTTGGTGCAGGTCGGCGAGCAGGGCCACTGGGGCGACGATGGCGCAGGTGACCATGGCGAAGAGGGCCATGCGGCCCGCCCGCCGCCAATCGGCGCGGTCAAGCAGGGTGGCGGGCAGGCTGAGGAACACGCCGCCCAGGGCCAAACCCACCAGAAAGAAATACTGAACCGCCCAGGGCAGCCAGGCGACCTCGCGGCTGATATTGACGGTTTCGACGATGACCGGAACGCTGTTCATGACTCGGCTCCCTCGATCTCGTGCCCTTGGGCATCCCGGAGAATCCACAGGGCGGCTTGGCCCTCGACCTTGCCTTGGAAACGGGTGTCCAGGCCGATGTAGAAGACATGCGGCGAGGTCTCCATCTCTGGCCGGAGGACTGTCACATCCCCCTCCGCCTCGGTGAGCAGGCGGTTGATTTCGCTGTTCGGATCTTTCAGGTCGCCGAAGACCCGGGCGCCCCCCACACAGGTTTCCACGCAGGCGGGCAGCAATCCCGCCTCCACCCGATGGGTGCAGAAGGTGCATTTGTCCGCTGTCTGGGTGGTGGGGTTGATGAAGCGGGCGTCATAGGGGCAGGCCTGGACGCAATAGGCGCAGCCCACGCATTGGTCCGCGTCGATCAGAACCTTGCCGTCTTTCTGCTGATAGGTGGCCTGAACCGGGCAGACGGCCACGCAAGGGGGATCGTCACAATGGTTGCACAGGCGCGGCAGGGTGAAGGAAGCGGGGGGCGCATCGGGTGCATCCAGGTCCCGCACCTGATACTGGTTCACCAGGGTGCGGAAGTCGCCCAGAGGGACCTGGTTTTCGGTGGAACAGGCGACGGTACAGGCCTGACAGCCGATGCAGCGGCGCAGGTCGATGACCATGGCGAAGCGACTGCCCGCGTCGCCCCCATGGCGCTCCGGCCCGGCCTGGGCGGGGGCGCTTCCGGTGACGCAGGCCGCGGCCCCACAGGTCACCGCCCCGGCGGTTTTCAGGAATAGGCGGCGTGATGGATCCATGGCGGGGACATCCTTCCTCGGTCGGCTTGAGTGCTGACCGGGACGTTATTCCCACAACGAATGAACGGATATTGGGGATACCCATGGAAATTTTAGGGAAAACCCTTAGTGTGGTGCGCGACGCCCCTCACGCCCCCTCTTCCGCCTCCACCCAAAGGCGGGCCAGTTCGGCGGCGCCCTCCACCTTCAGCTTGACCATGGCGTTGTGGCGGTGGACCTCGACGGTCTTCAGGCTGATCTCCAGGTCCCGGGCGATGGCCTTGTTGGACAACCCCCGGCTGACCAATTCCGCCACCTGCCGCTCCCGGGCGGTCAGGTTGTCGAGCCTTTGGCGGGCCTCGGAGCGGACCTCCCGTTCGGCGAGGCGGCGGGCGTGTTCGCTCACGGCCTCTTGCACCCGATCCAGCAACACCTGATCGTTGCAGGGTTTTTCCAGGAAATCCATGGCTCCGGCCTTCAAGGCCCGCACGGCCATGGGCACGTCCCCATGACCGGTGAGGATGAGCACCGGCAGGATCGCGCCCCCCTTGCTCAGGCTGTCCAACAGGTCCAGACCAGACTGGCCGGGCATGCGGATATCCAGCAACAAGCAGCCGGGCCGCGTGTCCTCGAAGGCCGCGGTGAAGGCATCGGCGGAGGCATACTCCCGACACTCCAACCCCACGGAGCGCAACAGCCAACAGAGGGAACGGCGCATGGCCTCGTCGTCATCCACCACATAAACAAGTGCAGGCTGATCAGTCATGGACCGGCGGTCTCCGTTGGGGAACAGGGCAAGGTGAACCGGACCTCCAACCCGCCGCCGGGGCGGGGGGTGGCGGTGATGCGGCCCCCGTGATCCTCCACCATGGAGCGGCTGAGGGACAAGCCCAAGCCCATTCCCCCGGCCTTGGTGGTGTGGAAGGGTTCAAACAGGCGGGCGACAGTCTCCGGTGACAGCTCTGCCCCCCTATCGGCCACCGTCACCACCACCGTCTCCCCGCTCAAGCTGGAGGAGAGGGTAATCTGGCCTGCGTCGCCCTGGCCTCCCATCGCGTCCAAGGCATTGCGGATCAGGTTGACGGCGACCTGCTCCACGGCGATCCGGTCACCAATGATTCGGGGGAGGCCGGGAGACAGGCGGCACTCGACAGTGATGCCCCTCTTGCGGATTTCCGGATCCAGCAGGTCGACCGCCTCCCCCAAAACAACATTGATATCCATGGGCCGCCATTCCGCGGGAGCCTTGCGGAGGAAGGCGCGGATGCGGCTGATGATCCGCCCGGCCCGCTCCGCCTGTCGGGCGATCTCCCGCAGGGGGGCCACCAGTTCGGCGGGGTCGCCGCCCGCCTCCAGACGACGAACGCAGCCCGACGCGTAATTGCCGATGGCGCCCAGGGGCTGGTTGATCTCATGGGCAAGACCGGAGGCCAACTCCCCCAAGGTGGCTTGGCGGGAAACATGGGCGAGTTCCGCTTGTCGCAGGCGGACCTCGTCCTGGCTGTCCTTCAGGGCGCGGGTGCGCAGGGACACAAGATGCTCCACCCGGGCGTAATGGTAGGCGGCCAGGACGACCAGACCTCCGGCCAAGGCGAACCATTCCCAATAGGCGTCCAAAAACTCGGCGAGCAGGGCTTCCGGGCTGGTGACGAAGGGGCCGATGCGCAGGCGCCGGAACAGGTCGAGGACCGGTTGATAGGATAGGGGAATGGTCCACCGCGCCTCCGGCCCCACCCCCGTTTCCCCCGGCGCCATGCTCAGTAGGGCGATGGCCACCCGTTTGGCCAGCAGGGGCTCCGTCGCGGCGGCCTTGGCGAAGGGCCAGTTGGGATAGAGGGGGCTGGAGAGGGCGCAGGGAAAATCCCCCTCCGTCCGGGGCGAGAGGATCCGGAAGTCGGCCAGATCGATGGTTCCTTCCCGGGCCATCTCCTCCAACAGGCAGGTCCGGACCGTGCCCGCGTCGGCCTTTCCGTCACGGACATCCAACACGATGGAATCCAGGGGAAAGCCCGAAAATCGGGTGTCCAGATCCTCGAAGGGGTCCAACCCCGCGTCATTCAGCACGCCCCGGGCGACCTGGAAGCCACCGAAGGCATTGGGGTCCACGGCCAGGAAGCGGGCGCCCTTCAGATCATCCAGGGCGCGCAGGGGGCCATCGGCCCGGGAGAAGAGAACCGCCCCCACCGCCGCCCGGGGCGCGCCTTGGCGGCCGGTTTCCAGGGTGGCCAGCCGGGCGGCGCCATGGCGGTATTCCAGAATGGCGTAATTGCCGGGATTGGTGAGGAAGAAGTCCACCGCTCCGGTCTCGGCGGCCCGCACCATGCCCTCCAGATCGAGGGGGAGGAGGGTGAAATGGTGCTCGGGCAGGCGGTGGTTCAGGGCCTCGATGGTGGCCGACCAGGACTCCGCGGCATGCTCCTCCCCCCGATAGGCGAGGACGCCCACGGACAGGTCCCTGGCTTGGGCCAATCCACCGCCCATCCAAAGGACCACCATCACAATCGAGAGAAAGCGAACCACGAAAAATCCCCCGGGTCGGAATCGGCCAACAGTCCGCCCCGGGGGCCCATGCGTCAAGCGTCAACGACGCGAGAGGCCGGGGGTCAACCCAGCACCGCCTTGACGGATTCAGCGGTGGCGGCCACGACTGTGTCCACCTCGTCCTTGGTGATGCACAGCGGCGGCGCGAAGCCCAGGATATCGCCCTGGGGCATGGCGCGGGAAATGACGTCGCGCTTCAACAACTCCGCGACCACCGCATAGCCCACCTTCTTGGAGGCATCGAATAGAACCCGGTCGGCCTTATCCTCGACCAGTTCCACGGCCAGCATCAGACCTTCGCCGCGCACATCGCCCACCTTGGGGTGATCGCCCAGGGCCTTGGTCATGGCGGCCTTGAAATAGGCCCCCATCTCTCCGGCGTTGGTCACCAGATCCAACTCGTCGATGAGCTTCAGGTTGGCCACGCCCGCGGCGGCGCCGATGGGGTGGGCCGAATAGGTCCAGCCATGGCCGATGGGACCCATGGCGTCGGTGCCCTGCTCCAGAACCGTCCACATGCGCTCGGACACGATGGAGCCGGACAGCGGGGCGTAGGCGGAGGTCAGACCCTTGGCGATGGTGATCAGATCCGGCTTCAGGGAGTAATGGGCGGAGCCGAACATGGTGCCCAGGCGACCGAAGCCGGTCACCACTTCGTCGACGATCAGCAAAATGTCGTACTTCGTGAGAACCGCCTGGATCGCTTCCCAATAGCCCTTGGGCGGGGGCACGAGACCACCGGTGCCGAGCACGGGCTCGCCGATGAAGGCGGCGATGGTATCCGGGCCTTCCGCCTGGATCAGGGCGTCCAGTTTCTGGGCGCAGTCCTCGGAGAACGCTTCCTCGCTCATGGCGCTGTCGGCGCGGCGGAAGTAATAGGGGGCTTCCGTGTGGATGACCCGGTCGAGCGGCAGGTCGAAGGCCTTTTGGAAGGCTTCCAGGCCGGTCAGCGACCCGGTCATCAGGCCTGATCCATGGTACCCCCGCCAGCGGGAGATGATTTTCTTCTTCTCCGGACGGCCCAGTACGTTGTTGTAGTACCAGACGAGCTTGATGTTGGTCTCGTTGGCGTCGGAGCCGGACTGACCGAAGTAGACCTTGGACATATGCGCCGGCGCCCGGTCGAGGATCATCTTCGCCAGCGTGATCGAGGCTTCCGTGCCATGGCCCACATAGGAATGGTAATAGGCCAGTTCCCGGGCCTGTTTGGCGATGGCTTCGGCGATATCCTGGCGGCCATAGCCGACGTTGACGCAATAAAGCCCGGCGAAGGCGTCGAGCAGACGGTTGCCGTCCCGGTCTTCGATATAGACGCCGGATCCGCCGGTCACGACCCGCTGGGGCAGTTCACCCCTGGCGAACTGGGCCAGATGGGTCGAGGGGTGGAAGAAGTTCTCGCGGTCCCACTGTTCGAGTTGGTCGTTCTTCAGCATGGGATAGGGTCCTTTTTGGGAAGGAAGAAAAGAAATGGAAAGGGGTCAGCTCCAGTCACGGCAGACGTATTTCACTTCGGTGAAGGCTTCCAGGCCGAGGCGGGATCCCTCCCGCCCCAAACCCGATTGCTTGGTGCCGCCGAAGGGAATGGGCGCGCCGGTCACTTGGGCCCGGTTCACCGCGACCATGCCGAATTGCAGGGCGCGGGACGCCCGATAGATGCGCCGGGGACATTCGCTGTGCAGATAGGCCACCAGCCCATACTCCGTCGCATTGGCCCGGGCGAGGGCCTCCTCTTCCGTATCGAAGGGGGCGATGGCGGCGATGGGGCCGAAGGTTTCCTCGGTCATGATCCGGGCATCCGGGGGAACGTCGGCCAGCACCGTCGGTTCGAAGAACAGGGGACCCTTTGCGTGGCGTTTGCCGCCGACGACCAGACGGGCGCCCTTGGCCAGCGCGTCGGCCACCTGCTCCTCCTGCTTGGCGACGGCCTTTTCGTTCATCAGGGGGCCAATGTCCGGGTCGGCCATGCCTTCGTCCACGCTCAGCGCCGCGGTCCGTTTGGCGAAGTCCGCGACGAAGGCGTCGTAAACGGAGCGCTCCACCAAAAAACGGTTGGCCCCCAGGCAATCCTGGCCGGAGGTGGCGAACTTGGCCTTGATGGCCTCGCCCACCGCTTGCTCCTGATTGGCGTCGGCGAACAGCAGGAAGGGCGCGTGGCCGCCCAGCTCCAACACGAGGCGCTTCACCGTTTCCGCCCCTTGACGGTAAAGCAGCTTGCCAATCTCCGTCGACCCGGTGAAGGAGACGGCGCGGACCCGGGCGTCCGCCATCCAGGGGGCGACGACCGTCGGCGCATGGCCGGTAACGACGTTGAACACCCCCGCGGGCAGGCCCGCCCGCTCGGCCAGTTCGGCCAGGGCGAGGGCGGAGAACGGCGTCTCGGCGCTGGGATGGGCCACCACCGTGCAGCCCGCGGCCAGGGCGGCCGCGGCCTTGCGGGTCAACATGGCCGAGGGGAAATTCCACGGGGTGATCAGCGCGGCGACACCCAGGGGCTCCCGCCAGACTTCCACTTCGCCATCGGCCAGGTGGGAGGTGACACCCTCGATATTGGGGCGCTTGGCTTCCTCGGCGTAGAACTCGACGAAGGAGGCGGCATAGGCCATCTCTCCCCGGGCCTCGGACAGGGGTTTTCCCTGTTCCTGGACCATGATCAGGGCCAGATCCTCGGCGTTTTCAACGATCAAGTTGAACCACCGACGCAACAGGACGGAGCGACTCTGGGGCGTGAGGCCGGCCCAAGGGCCAAAGGCGGCCTGGGCGGCGTCCACGGCCTGGGCGCTGTCGGCGGCGGATAGGGCGGGCACCTCGCCCAACCAATCCCCATTGGCCGGATTGGTCACGGCGATGGTGGCGCCGTCCGTGGCCCCGGTCCACCGGCCACCAATGTGGCTGAAGGCCCGAAACAGGCGGGTATCGGTCAGTCCGGTCAGGCCCTTACGCATGAGTCATCTCCCGATCGGTCGAGAATGGGGGGATTCGGGGAGGGCAGGTTTCGCCCTGCCGCCCGGCTTGGTTTCCCAAACTATGGGGGAGGCGGAGGAGAAACTGTCTCCAAGGATCGGGGGGCGAGGAGAGACTCTCTCTGAATAGGCCGGAGAAAAGGGGAGAATCCCCCGTCATGGGTTCGTCCGGGACTTCCGGGGGTGGCGTCGGCACGATTCCCGCCAATCCCGGATGGCCCCCTTAAAGGGTCTCCGAGGCCGATCCGAATAAGGTTTCCAGGGGCGGAACACCCCCGGTCTTGACCGATTTGGTGACGATATAGGTGAAGTATTTGGCGAGACCCGTCCGCCGCTCCAGCAGGCTGTCCACCAAGCGCTGATAGCTGTCGATGTCCTTGGTCACCACCCGGATCAGGTAGTCCACCCCCCCGCCAAGGGCCCAGGCGTCGGTGATCTCCGGATAGTCGCCCATGGCCCGCTCGAAGGCCTGGAAGGTCTCGGCCTTGTGGTTGTCCAACTCGGCGACCAGGAAGATCTCCACATGGGGTCCCAGGTCGCGCAGGGAAACCTCCGCCCGGTAGCCGGAAATAATCCCCGCCTCCTCCAGGCGTTTCAGGCGTTCCCAACAGGGGGTGGCCGACAGGTTGACGCGCTTGGCCAACTCCGTCTTGGACAGACGACCGTCCCGGGACAGGATCGAGAGGATCCGCAGATCCCTGTTATCAAGTTTCACGCGTGCCATGGCTGGACGATGGTCCACCAATAATGTCTTGTCAATTGTCCTGGAACGGGCCAAGACTCCGACCATGACAATTTGGCCACCCGATCCCAATTCGCTTCGGCGCCCGGTCTACCTGTCCCTCGCCCGCCAATTGATGGCCGCGATCGAGGCCGGGGAGATCAAGGGGGGCGCCCGTCTACCCACCCACCGCCAACTCGCCTATCAACTGGGCCTGAGCGTGCAGACCGTGAGCCGGGCCTATGACGAACTGATCGACCGGGGAATCGTTCTCGGCGAAGTGGGCCGGGGCACCTTCGTCAAGGACATGCCCAAGGAGAACCGCGCCCCCTACCACCAGGACAGCCACTACGGATCCATCATCGAATGCTCCATCCTCAAGCCCGTGGGGGAGGAGGTCCACAAGCGGGCTTTCGCCGAGGCCCTGGCCGCCCTGGCCACGGATTTGCCCAATACGGTGGTTTCCTCCTTCCGGCCCTCGGTGGCCCTGCGTCGCTATCGGGAGCCCGCGTGGAACTGGCTGGACCACTGTGGGCTCGCGCGCGACTCCGGTGGCTTGATCCTGACCAACGGCAACACCGCCTCCATGACCATCGCCCTGATGACCGCCTGCAACCAGGGAGATTTGGTGGTGGCCGAGGAAATGGGCCACCACACCCTGAAAGCCCTGACCGGTTACCTGGGCCTTCGCCTGGAAGGGCTGCCCGTCGATGGGGAGGGTCTGGTGCCCGACGCCCTGGAAGCGGTCTGCGGACACTCCCTGGTCAAGGCCCTATATCTGATGCCGACCGGCCTCAATCCCCTCGCCTCCACCATGGGAGTGGAGCGCCGGGAGGCCTTGGTGGCCATCGCCCGGACCCATGAGATTCGGATCATCGAAAACGATGCCTGGGGACCGATCCAACCGGACCGCCCGACCCCCTTCGCCCGCATGGCGCCGGAGCGGACTTTCTATTTCACCGGGTTCACCAAATCGATCATGCCCGGTTTGCGCACCGGCTTCCTGGTGGTTCCCGGCACCGTCGAAGGCGCCGCGGCCAACCGCCATCTGGCCACCAATTGGATGGCCACCCCCCTGCTGGCGGAAATCGCCACCCGTTGGATCGAGGACGGCACGGCGCTTCGTCTGCTGGACTGGCAAAGGGAGGCCCTGACCGATCGCAACGCGCTGGCCCGGGACATCTTGGACGGGATTCCCTTTCGAGCCAGCCCCTCGGGCATGCACATTTGGCTGCCCCTGCCAGCCCCCTGGACCGAGGACACTTTCGTCGCCCATGCCCGCCTGCATGGGGTGGCCGTGGCGCCCGGCTCCTCCTTCCTGATCGGCCCCGATCCCTTGAAGCACCGGGGCGTCCGCGTCTGCCTGGGGGCGGAGACACGGCCCATGCTCCGCCAGGGACTCGAGATCCTGGCCCGGCTCTGCCGCAGCCAGCCCGAACCGGCTCTGCTTGGTTTGTGATCTAACGGGGTGCGGAAGAACGCCCTTGTTCGTTATTCCCGCGGACGCGGGAAGCAATTATTCGTCGTTCCCGCGCCTGCGGGAATCCAGGGTGGGGACAGCTGACCTATGCGGTTGACGCGATCCGAGCCCGTTTCACCGACGACACCGAAATCAACCCTGGATACCCGTTTTCACGGGTATGACGAAGGAGTAGGGCAGCCGGGCTTTTCGGTTCCAAAAATCCATTAATCTATTGAATCCAAAGCGAACCCATCGGCATCAATCACCAAATCAAACACTTTTATCTGAATTTACAATCGCCAAACGGTTGACGGCGTGGTGATAAATTGTAATGATTTAATTATCGAATTGACTTGATTTAGAGCCTGCCTCAGGCTCTGGAAATCACAACAAATGGAGGGCGGTGTCCCGTTTCCGGGAAAGCCAACGCGGGAAGCGGTCTCCATTTTTCAATTCGATGAAGACGATCCTGGCGCATCCCAGATCGCCCCGGGCCTCTCCAAATCACCGTTCTTGGTGGGATGGACCCACGGCTTTCGTACCCGCGTCGGATTATCCTTGAACCAAATCCTAGGAGTGGAAATGGCGATGAATACGAGCATCAAGGGCGTTCTGAGCGGGGCCATGGCCGCGGTCACGTTGATGGGTGGCGTGGCGACAGCCCAGGCCGACACCTGGCGCTACGCCTTCGAGGAAGCCCTGACCGAAGTACAGGGCGTCTATGCCACCAAGTTCAAGGAGGAGATCGAGGCCAATTCGGACCACGAGGTCCAACTGTTCCCCTTCGGCACCCTGGGTGAGTCCGCGGACATCATGGAGCAGGCTCAGGCCGGTATCCTGCAGTTTGTCGACCAGTCCCCCGGCTTCACCGGATCCCTGATCCCCGAAGCCCAGGTCTTCTTCGTGCCTTACCTGCTGCCGACGGACACCAAGGACCTGAATGCGTTCTTTCGCATCAGCAAGGCCATTCACGAGAACTTCAAGGGTCTCTACGCCAACCAGGGCCTGGAACTGCTGACCATGTTCCCCGAGGGCGAAGTGGCCATGACCACGAAAAAGCCGGTCACGGGTCCCAAGGATCTGGACGAGGTGAAGTTCCGGGTGATGACCAACCCGCTGCTGGTGGAAACCTACAAGGCCTTCGGCGCCACCCCGACCCCCTTGCCCTGGGGCGAGGTTTACGGCGGCCTGCAGACCAACATCATCCAGGGGCAGGAAAATCCCACCTCCTTTATCGAGTCCACCAAGCTCTATGAAGTGACGGACGCCATCACCTACGCCGGGCACAACAACTTCACCACGGCGGTGATGGCCAACAAGGAGTTCTTCGACGGGCTGAGCGACGCCGACAAGACGCTGGTGACCGACGCCTCCAAGACCGCCTTCGACTACATCCTGGACTACCAAAAGGGTCTGGAGACGGAAGCCCTGGACAAGATCAAGGCGGCCAAGCCCGACATGGTCGTGACCGTCCTGACCGAGGAACAGCGCGTGCCCTTCAAGGCCGCCGCGCCGGAGGTGGAAGCCAAGTTCATCGAAATGACCGGGGATAGCGGCAAGGCCATCCTCGACCAGATGAAGGCCGATCTGAAAGCCGTCGAAAGCAAGTGAGACCGCGGGGGAGGCGGCATTAGTGCATCGACCCAAACAAAGGCTTCAGCCGGAGTTTGGAAAGTTGATGCATAATCAAAACCCTAGTGCACTGCCCGATGAATCTTTTGAAAGCGTCGGTGCACTAGGCCGCCTTCTCCTTCCACCTTTCCGACCCACGAGCATATTGTGAAGGACCCGGGATGAACGAACGGACCGAACCGCCATCCGAGCAAACAGTCGGTGCGCCCCGAGACGAGGACATCTCGGACCTGCCGGGTTTTCTGGGGGTGGTCGACACCCTGGTCAGCCGTCTGGAGGCCGTCGTTCTGGCCGGGGGTGTCCTGCTGATGGCCATCAACACCATCGCCAACGTGGTGGGCCGCTTCGTCTTCCAAAGCAGCATCTTCTTTACCGGAGAACTGAACCGGATCCTGATCATCCTGATCACCTTCGCCGGGATCAGCTACGCCGCCCGCCACGGACGGCACATCCGCATGTCGGCCATCTACGACGCGCTGCCGGTTCCCCCGCGCAAGGCCCTGATGGTGGTGATCACGCTGGTCTCCTCCCTGGCGATGTTCGCCCTTTGTTACTTCTCCGTTTCCTACATCCTGGACGTGGCCAAATCCGGGCGGGTGCTGCCGGCCCTCCAGACGCCGGTCTACTGGATCTACCTGTGGGTCCCCGTCGGGTTCTTCATGACCGGGCTGCAATACGCGCTCACGGCCATCAAAAACCTGATCGAAAAAGACATCTACCTCTCGACGCGGGTGCTCGAGGGGTATGACGACGACGAACTCGAAGTCTAGGGGCGACACCATGGCATTTACCATCGTCACCGTCATGGTTGTCCTGCTTCTGCTGGGCTTTCCCATGATGATCCCGCTGATCGCGGCGGCTTTTGTCGGCTTTTATGACCTGTTCCATGGCTTCGGCAAGATGGACACCATGGTCCAACAGATCCTGGGAGGGATCCGTCCCGCCTCGCTGATCGCCGTGCCGATGTTCATCCTGGCCGCCGATATCATGACCCGGGGCCAGTCCGCGGATCGACTGATCAATATGGTCATGACGTTCGTTGGCCATATCAAGGGCGGGCTGGCCGTCAGCACGGCCACGGCCTGCACCCTGTTCGGCGCCGTCTCGGGGTCGACCCAGGCCACGGTGGTGGCGGTGGGATCGCCCCTGCGGCCGCGCATGCTCAAGGCCGGGTACAAGGATTCTTTCGTCCTCGCCCTGATCATCAATTCCAGCGACATCGCCTTTTTGATCCCGCCGTCCATCGGCATGATCATCTATGGGGTGATCTCCAACACCTCCATTTCCGAACTGTTCATCGCCGGGATCGGGCCGGGTCTGCTGATTTTGGTGCTGTTCTCCGCCTACAGCATGCTTTACGCGCATATCAAGGGCGTGCCAACGGAGCCAAAGGCCACTTGGGGCGAACGCCTGACCTCGGTGCGCATGGCGCTCTGGCCGTTGGGATTCCCGGTGATCATCGTCGGCGGGATCTACGGCGGCATCTTCAGCCCGACGGAAGCCGCGGCGGTCTGCGTGCTCTACGCCATCGTGCTGGAATTCGGGGTCTTCCGCTCGCTGACCCTGCCCGACATCTACCGCATCGCCAAGTCCACGGGGCTGATCACGGCGGTGGTCTTCATCCTGGTGGGCGCGGGGGCGGCTTTCTCCTGGGTTATTTCCTTCGCCCAAATTCCCCAGGCCATGCTGGGGGCGGTGGGGATCACGGAAATGGGTCCCATCGGCGTTCTGGTGGTCATTTCCATCGCCTTTTTCATCGGCTGCATGTTCGTCGACCCCATCGTGGTCATTCTGGTGCTGGTGCCCATCTTCGCCCCGGTGGTGAAGGGCGTTGGCCTGGATCCCGTGCTGGTGGGGACGATCATCACCCTGCAGGTGGCCATCGGATCGGCGACCCCTCCCTTCGGCTGCGACATCTTCACCGCCATCGCCATTTTCAAACGGCCTTACATCGAGGTGATCCGGGGGATCTTCCCTTTCACCGCCATGCTGTTGATGGTGGCCGCGGCCTTGATCCTCTATCCGCCGATCGCGCTGTTCCTGCGTGATCTGGCCTTCCGGTGAACCCAGGGAGCCTCCCATGTACACGCGCATTCTCGTACCGGTGGACGGGTCGGAAGGGTCCCTGAAGGCCCTGCTCCACGCCGTCGACCTGCAGAAACTGACCGGGTCCGAACTGTGGATCCTCACGGTGTTCCGCCATCACAGCATGCAGGAGGCCTCCATGTCGATGGTCCGCCCCTCGGATCCGGAGAACCTGGACGACGCCATGCGCGCCTATTCCAAGGAGATCGCCGAGGCCGCCAAGGCCGCCGCCCTGGACCGGGGAGCCACGGGGCCCCGGGCCTTCGTCAAGAACGGTCAGCCCGCCCGCACCATCGTCGCCTTCGCCAAGGAGCACGGCGTGGATCTGATCGTCATCGGCAGCCGGGGCGTGGGTGACCTCGAGGGGTATTTGCTCGGCAGTGTCTCCCACAAGGTGACCAGTCTGGCCAACTGTCCCGTTCTGGTCGTTTGAGGAGCGCGCCCCATGCCTCCCCCCCTCCCCCAGCGCTCGCCATCCGTCCTCGCCCTGGATGATCCGAACGCGATCACGCGCATCGGCGTCATCGCGCTGGCCACGGACCTGACCTCCGAACGGGATTTCACCCGGGTTCTGCCCCTGGAGCGGGCAGCCCTCCATGTGGCGCGGGTGGCCTACGCCAATCCGACGACCCTGGAAAACCTGCGGGCCATGGGGCCGAAACTGACCGAGGCCGCGGCCCTTCTGCCCCCGGACCTCCCCCTGGCCGCGGTCTGCTATAGCTGCACCTCGGCCTCGGTGACCATTGGCGACCGGGAGGTGGCCGCGGCCATCCGCGTCGCCCGTCCTGGCGTGCCGGTCGTGACGCCCAGTGGCGCGGCCCGGGCGGCCTTTGACGCCCTTGGCGTGACCCGCGTCGCCATGCTCACTCCCTACCTGCCAGAGACCAGCGGCCCCATGGAGGTTTACTTCACCGACCATGGCTTCTCGGTGGTCAACCACCATTGCCTGGGCCTGGGCGATGACCGGGAGATGGCCCGGGTCGGCGCGGCCACCATCCTGGATGCCGCCCTGGCTGTCGACCGTCCCGAGGCCGAGGCCCTGTTCCTGTCCTGCACGGCCTTGCCCGCGCTGGACGTCATCGCCGCGCTGGAGGAGCGCCTGGGTAAGCCGGTGGTCAGCTCCAATCAGGCCAGCCTCTGGGCGCTCTTGGGACTGGCGGGCCTTAAGCCCCGGGTCGGTCCCCCGGCACCCAAGGGGCTCGGACAGCTGCTGTCCCGTCCGGTTCCCCGTTCCGTCTTCCTTTGATTGGCCCCAGGAGGCGCCCCCACGCCATGAGTCCCTCCGTTTCCCATTCCCCTCCGCTGTTTCGACCGGATCTGGCGACCTTGGAGGCCGCCCGTTCGGCCATCGCCGGAACCATCCGGTCCACGCCGATCACGCCGTCCGCCGACTTGAGCCACCGCCTTGGCGTGCCCGTTCTGCTCAAAATGGAGCACCATCAGGTCACCGGCAGTTTCAAGCTGCGCGGCGCCGCCAACGCCGTGGCCGGGTTGTCCCAGGCCGACAAGGATAAGGGCGTGGTGGCCGTCTCCACGGGCAACCATGGCCGGGCGCTGGCCCATGCGGCCAAGGCCGCCGGGGTCCGCTGTATCGTCTGCATGTCGAACCTCGTGCCCGCCAACAAAGTGGAGTCCATCCGGGCCCTCGGGGCGGAAACGCGCATCATCGGCAAATCCCAGGACGACGCCCAGGAAGAAGTGGATCGCCTGGTGGCCGCCGAGGGCATGACCCTGCTTCCGCCCTTCGACCATCCCGCGATCATCGCCGGACAGGGCACCCTGGGCCTTGACCTGCTCGATCAAGCGCCGGAGGTGGAGACGGTTCTGGTTCCCCTCTCCGGCGGAGGGCTGATCGCTGGCGTGGCGGCGGCGGTGAAAGCCGTCAAACCGGGCATTCGGGTCATCGGGATCTCCATGGACCGGGGCGCGGCCATGGTCGAGAGCCAGCGGGCGGGCAGGCCGGTCCAGGTGGAGGAAGTCGCCTCGCTGGCGGACTCCCTGGGGGGCGGTATTGGGTTGGACAACCGCTACACCTTCCCCCTGGTCCGCGACCTCGTCGACGACCTGATCACCCTGACCGAGGTGGAAATCGCCGACGGCATGCGCCACGCCTATTGGCGGGAACGCCAGGTGGTGGAAGGCGCCGCCGCGGTGGGCTTGGGCGCCCTGATCGCGGGCAAGGTGGAGATCCATGGCCCCGTCGCGGTGATCCTGTCGGGTGGCAATGTGGACATGGCCCAGCATTTCCGGGTGATGGGCGGGGGGGAGGCCTGACATGCCAACCATCAAGATCCTCACCGAAGCCCAGTTGCGCCGGGTCGTGTCCCTGGATCTCGAGGCCATCGATTGCGTGGAACGCGCCTTCGCCGCCCTGGCCGGGGGCAAGGTGGTGATGCCGCCGATCCTTTCCATGGCCATCGCCGACCACAACGGCGAGGTGGACGTGAAGACCGCCTATGTGCCGGGGGTGGAGGGCTTCGCCATCAAGATCTCCCCCGGGTTCTTCGACAATCCCAAGATCGGCCTCCCCAGCACCTCGGGCCTGATGGTCCTGTTCTCGGTCCGCACGGGGCAGGTGGAGGCCCTGCTGCTCGATAACGGCTATTTGACGGATGTGCGGACCGCCGCCGCCGGAGCGGTGGCCGCCCGCCATCTGGCCCGGGAAGACGCCCGCACCGCCTGCGTCCTGGGCACCGGTCTTCAGGCGCGGCTTCAATTGAAGGCCCTCTCCCTGGTGCGCCCCCTGACCTCCGCCACCCTCTGGGGCCGGGATCCGGCCAAGGCCGCCGCCCTGGCCGCACTGCTGACCGAGGAGTTGGGCTTTCCCGTCTTTCCCACCTCGGATCCGGCCTCCGCCGTGCCCGAGGCCGATGTTGTCCTGACCACCACGCCAGCCACCACGCCCCTTCTGAAAGCCGACTGGTTGCGCCCAGGTCAGCATGTCACCGCCATGGGATCGGACCAGCACGGCAAGAACGAGTTGGAGCCCGCCTGCCTCGCCCGGGCGGACCTCTATGTCCCCGACCGGCGCGCCCAAACGGAAGTCCTGGGCGAGCTGCGCGCGGCCCTCGCCGCGGGCGTGGTCCCGGTGGATAAAGCCTTCCCCGAATTGGGGGACATCGTCGCTGGAACGGCGCCGGGGCGTTTGGGTCCAAACGATCTCACCCTATGCGACCTCACGGGCACCGGGGTCCAGGACACCGCCATCGCAACTTTCGCCCGGGAACGCGCGCGCGCGTCCGGGCTCGGCCTGGATGTGGAGAGCTGACCATGACCAAAAGGGGCACCATCGAGGATCACTTCCCGCGCAATCCGCGCTTTGAAACCTCGGAATACCAGATCCGCATCGCCAAGGTGCGCGCCTCCATGATGGAGAAGGACCTGGATCTGATCATCGTGTCCGATCCGTCGAACATGAATTGGCTGACCGGTTACGACGGTTGGTCCTTCTACGTGCACCAATGCGTGCTGCTGGGGCTGGAGGGAGATCCCCTCTGGTTTGGCCGGAACCAGGACGTCAACGGCGCCATCCGCACCTGCTTCATGGCCGAGGAGAATCTCCTGGGCTACGAGGACCACTATGTCCAGTCCGATGTCCGCCACCCCATGGATATCCTCGCCCAGGTGGTCGCGCGGGGAGGGTGGTCCAATGCCCGCATCGCCGTGGAGATGGACAATTATTGGTATACGGCCAAGGCCCACGCCACCTTGGTCGGCCACTTGCCCAACGCCACCTTCAGTGACTCCCTGGGGCTGGTGAACTGGTGCCGGGCGGTAAAGTCCGAGCGGGAACTATCCTACATGCGAACCGCCGCACGCTTCGTGGAACGTATGCACCAGCGCATTCTCGACAAGGTGGAGGTGGGTCTGCGGAAATGCGATCTGGTGGCCGAAATCTACGACGCCGGTCTGCGTTACGACCCGGAACTGGGCGTGGGGGGCGATTATCCGGCCATCGTGCCGCTGTTGCCCTCGGGCAGTGACGCCGCGGCGCCCCATCTGACCTGGGACGACCGGCCCATGCGGTCGGGAGAAGGCACCTTCTTCGAAATCGCCGGAGCCTACCACCGCTACCACTGCCCGCTGTCGCGCACGGTCTTTCTGGGCAAACCGCCCGCGCATATCCGCGAGGCGGAGAAGGCTATCCTCGAAGGCATGGAGGCCGGGTTGGACGCGGCCAAGGCAGGAAATCTGACGGAGGACATCGCCAAGGCCTTCTTCGGGGTGCTCAACGCCCGAGGGATCATCAAGAACAACCGCGCGGGCTACCCCATCGGCCTGTCCTATCCCCCCGATTGGGGTGAGCGGACCATGTCCCTGCGCATCGGCGACAAGACGGTCCTGGAACCGAACATGACCTTCCACTTCATGACCGGTCTGTGGATGGACGACTGGGGCCTTGAAATCACCGAAAGCATCGTCATCGGGGAGACCGGTCCGGAGTGCTTGGCCTCCGTCCCCCGCGAACTCTTCGTCAAGGATTGAGCCGTGATCGCCCCCGACACCGACACCGCCCTGAAACCCAATCCGATCCGCGCCACCATCTCCCTGAACGCGGAGGGCAAGCACCACGGGTTCCTTTCGCTGCCCCATAGCCGCGATGATTCCGCCTGGGGCGCGGTGATGATCCCCATCACCGTCATCAAAAATGGCGAAGGTCCCACGGCGCTGTTTACGGGTGCCAACCACGGGGATGAATACGAGGGGCCGGTGGCCCTCCAGGATCTGGCCCTGACCTTGGAGCCTTCGGAGATTTCGGGGCGGGTGATCATCGTCCCGGCCTTCAACTATCCGGCCTTCCGGGCGGGAACGCGCACCTCGCCGATCGACAAGATCAACCTGAACCGGGCCTTTCCCGGCCGCCCCGACGGCACGGTAACCCTGAAAATCGCCGACTACTTCACCCGGACCCTGGTCCCCCAGGCGAATCTTGTTCTAGACATTCATTCTGGTGGAAAAACCTTGGACTTCCTGCCCTTCGCCGCGGTCCATGTGCTGGAGAACCCGACCCAACAGGCGGCCTGTCTGGCGGCCATGGAGGCCTTCAACGCCCCCTATTCCATGATGATGCGCGAGTTGGACAGCGCGGGCATGTACGACGACACGGTGGAAGCCCTGGGCAAGGTCTTCGTCACCACCGAGCTGGGAGGCGGCGGCACGGCGACGGCGCGCACCATCACCATCGCCAAGCGCGGCGCGCGCAATCTGCTGATCCACGCCGGTATCCTGTCGGGCACCCTGGAGCGCGAGGCCAGCCAGATGCTCGACATGCCCGACGACGCCTGTTTTATCCAGTCCGAGGGCGACGGCCTGTTCGAACCCCTGGTGGATCTTGGGACGGCGGTGCGGGCGGGAGAGGAGATCGCCCGGGTCTGGTCCCTGGACCGGACGGGCCTGCCGCCTCGGGTCTACCGGGCCCGCCGAGACGGCCTGTTCGCCGCCCGCCACTTTCCGGGCCTCGTCCAGACCGGAGACTGCCTCGCCGTGGTGGCGGAGGTCGCCTGAGCGGATACGCCTTCTCCGGATATTGCCATGGCCCGGTTCCGTCCAGTCCCGTACAGTCCCCGGAGTCGTAGAGGACGATAGGGGCCATGACCGAGCCAATATCCCTTCCCACCACCCTGGATCACTGGATCGCCGACCAGGGGTGGGTCTTGCACGGGCACCAACGGCGGCTGCTCGCCCTCGCGGCGGAGGGGCGGTCCTGCCTGCTGATCGCGCCAACCGGCGGAGGGAAAACCCTGGCCGGGTTCCTGCCCAGTCTGGTGGACCTCTGCGCCGCCCCCCGGGCGGGGCTCCATACCCTGTACATCTCGCCCCTGAAGGCCCTGGCCCAGGACGTGCACCGCAACCTCGCCCGGCCCATCGCCGAGGCGGGCTTGCCGGTTACCCACGAGACGCGCACCGGCGACACGCCCAGCCATAAGCGCAGGCGTCAAAGGGAGAAGCCGCCGAACCTGCTGCTCACCACACCGGAAAGTCTGGCCCTGATGCTCAGCTATCCGGACGCGGCCCGGTTCTTCGGGGGGCTCCGGTCGGTCATCATCGACGAGTTGCACGCCCTGGCTGGAACCAAGCGGGGGGAACTGCTCTCCCTGGGCCTGGCCCATCTGCGGCGGCTGTCGCCCGAGGCCCGCATGACCGGCCTGTCGGCCACCGTCGCCCACCCCCGGGAACTGGCGGCGACGCTTGGTCCCGCCGTGGAAACGGTCCTCGCCGGAGGGGGCGCGGCGCCGGTCGTCGGCTTGCTGGACACCGGGCGGGACGCGCCCTGGGGCGGTCATATGGCCCTTTATGCCCTGCCCGCGGTCTACCGCGAGATCAAGGCCCATGGCACCACCCTGGTTTTCGTCAACACCAGAGCCACGGCGGAATTGGTCTTTCAGGAGCTGTGGCGGCTGAACGACGACGTCCTGCCCATCGCCCTGCACCATGGCTCGCTCAACGTGGAGCAGCGGCGCAAGGTGGAGGCCGCCATGGCCGAGGGGCGCCTGCGCGCCGTGGTCTGTACCAGTTCCCTCGATTTGGGCATCGATTGGGCCGGGGTGGATCTGGTGATCCAGATGGGCGCGCCCAAGGGCTCGGCCCGGCTGATCCAGCGCATTGGCCGGGCCAACCACCGCCTGGACCTGCCGAGCAAGGCCCTGCTGGCGCCGGGCAACCGCTTCGAGGTGCTGGAATGCCTCGCCGCCCTGGAGGCCGTGGCCGAGGGTGACCTGGACGGCGACCCGCCCCGACCCGGCGGGCTGGATGTGCTGGCGCAGCATGTTCTTTGCCTCGCCTGTGGTGGTCCCCAGGATCCCAATGGTCTTTATGGAGAGGTGGTCTCCGCGCCGCCCTATGCCGGGTTGGACCGGGGGACCTTCGACCGGGTGGTGGGCTTTGTGCGCGACGGAGGATATGCCCTGGGCGCCTACGAGCAATACCGACGTCTGGAGAGGGACGAGGACGGCCGTTTCCGCGCCGCCAACGCCACCGTGGTCCGCCAGTACCGTCAGAATGTGGGGACCATCGTCGAGGCCCCCATGCTCCGCGTCAAACTTCGCCGGGGGCGGATGTTGGGGGAGGTGGAGGAATGGTTCGTCATGGCCTTGGTGCCCGGCGACACCTTCGTCTTCGCCGGGGAACTGCTGCGCTTCGAAGGCATCCGCGACATGGCCGTGGAGGTGACCCGCGCCAGCGGGGAGGAGCCCAAGGTGCCTGCCTACATGGGGGGACGATTGCCCCTCTCGACCCTCCTGGCCGACCGGGTCATGGGGATCCTGGCCGATCCGGAGCGGCGAAAACATCTGCCCGGCGACGTGCGCCACTGGCTGGACATCCAACGTTGGCGCTCTGCCTTGCCCCGGCGGGACCGCACCCTGGTCGAGACCTTCCCCCGGGGCGGGCGCCATTTCCTGGTGGCCTATTGCTTCGCTGGGCGCAACGCCCATCAGACCCTGGGCCTGCTGCTGACCCGCAGGCTCCAGCGGCGGGGGGCGCGGCCCCTGGGGTTCGTGGCCAGCGACTATGCCATCGCCTTTTGGTGCGCCCGCCCCTTCGAGGCTATCCCCGAGCTGTTCGACGAGGACATGCTTGGTGACGATCTGGAGGAATGGCTGGCCGAGAGCCCGATGATCAAACGGGTGTTTCGCTCCGTGGCGGTGATCGCCGGGTTGATCCACCGGCGCCATGGGGGGGACGAGAAGAACACAAGGCAGGTGACGGTCAATTCGGACCTGATCTTCGACGTGCTCCAGAAATACGAGCCCGACCATATCCTGCTCAAGGCGGCGCGTCAGGATGCCCTGGGCGGCTTGATCGATATCCGGCGGTTGGCGGATCTGCTCCGCCGCATGACGGGGCGGATTCAACACCGTGCCCTGGCCCGGGTGTCGCCCCTGGCCGTGCCGGTGCTGTTGGATATCGGCAAGGAAAACGTCTCGGGGGGCAGTTTGGACGACCTGCTGGGCGACGCGGCGGCCGCGGCCCTGATCGCCGAGGCGACGGAGCCGGACGCCAATGGCATGGACAAGGATCTGTTCGCCGACCTATAGGGGAGGGGCAGACTCTGGAAAGGAATCCTCGCACCATGATGGTCAACGGCGCCCGCCTGCTCCCCGACCCCAGCGGAGCCCTCTATTGGCCCGGGGAGCGGGCTTTGATCGTGGCCGACATGCACCTGGAAAAGGGCTCGGCCATGGCGGGGCGGACGGGGCAACTCGTACCGCCCCTGGACAGCCGGGCGACGCTGGCCAAGTTGAAGCCGCTGGTGCGCCGCCATGATCCCAAGGTGGTCATCTGCCTTGGCGACGCCTTCCACGATGGCGCCGCCGCGGCCCGCCTGGGCGGGGAAGAGACCAGCCTGTTGCGAAGTCTGACCCAGGGCCGGGACTGGGTCTGGATCACCGGAAACCATGACCCCGTTCCGCCCGAGCATCTGGGCGGGCGGGGCATGGCGGAACTGACCCTCGGACCGCTGACCTTCCGCCACCAGGCCGTCCGGGGCGGGGGCCTCCGCGTGGGGCGGGGAGAGATTTCGGGGCATTACCACCCCAAGGCCTCCCTCACCGTCAACGGCCAGCGGCTCGTCCGGCCCTGCTTTATCACCGACCAATCCCGTTTGATCCTACCCGCCTTTGGCGCCTACACCGGCGGATTGGACGTATGGGAACCCGCGATCCAAGGGCTTTTTCACCGGGATTTCCGCGTGTTCCTGGTGGGGGAAAGCAAGGTTCATTCCTTTAATTCGGGGCGCTTGGATAAACCTGGGGGGGCGCCCCGTCCAGGCGGTGGGGTCGATGTGCCATCGGCCCAGGGCCGGTTGTCCTTGGAATCTCCCGACACACCGCCGCTTCCGGTCCGTCGCGGGCGGTAAGATCCCCGCGCGTGCGCTCTCGCGCGCTTCTTTCGCGCCCCTCCCGCGAAGGATCAGGATGCGTTCGCCGCGTTTCGCGCGATATCGACCAGGACCGAGCGTGGCATGTCCATTTTTTCGGCGGTCTGTTTTCGGCTTAGGGACATTTTTAATTGTTCGTATCGAGAGTGTTGTCTTCTTATTTTCTTGTTTGTCTTGTCTTTCCTTGGCCCGCCTCCTGGAGGGGGGGGAGGGTACCTTGAATTGACAGGTGCCCGCTACGGTCTGCCGACGGGGACGCCGGTCCGATTGCGTGCCGCGGATCGGACCTACTTTACCCGGCGCAGGGTCCAACCGGGGGGGCATTGGGCCTTGCCGTCCGCGGTCCATTCCACGGTCTTAGGATCCTCGGTGGTGAAAATACCGATGGTCGAGTGCACGCAATCACATTTGACGATGGCGCAGGCCATGGGTAACCCCCCGCCTTCGGCTTCGGTGGCGTCGGTCTTGGTCCCACAGGCCGACAGGAGAGGCAGAAGGGCCAAGGCGGATAAAGTGATACGTGACATTGGGAACCCCCGAGCAATGAACGAACGATCCTGAAACTATAGGAAAGTCCCAGGCTTGGGGTAAGGAGAAAAGAAAACTCCGGAAGTATCGGGGGACTCGCTTCCGGAGATTGTCAGGGTTCAGATGCGTGGAGGGCCGTCACGCCGCCCGGACGATGGGGCCTTGGCGAAGCAAGGCCGGGGCGCTCACGCCGACCAACTCGCCCGCGGGTAGGACCAAGCCACCGTCCCGCAGGGCCGCGGCCTGGGCGGTCAACGGCAGGGCTTGCACTCGGGAGGCGGCTTCATCGGGCATCATCACGCCGAAGTGGGAGGCTGACCGGAAGCCGAACCGGGAATAATAGGCCGGATCACCCACCAGGATAATCATATCGGTGCCGCTCCGCTTGGCTTCGGCGATGGCATGGCGCATCAGGTTGCCACCGATACCGCCGATCCGCAGCGCCGGATCCACCGCGATGGGTCCTAGAAGGGCCACGGTCAGGGGCGCGCCCCGCGGACCGGATAGCCGCAGGGGCCAATGCCGAACCGTACCGGTGAGGGCGCCGTCGGTGAAGGCCGTGAAGCAGAGGTGGGACAGGGGGGCGACACCCTCCCGGTACCGATAGGAGGTCTTGGCGGTCCGCCCCGGTCCAAAAGCCCGATCCAGAAGGGTTTCGATGGAGGGACCGAGGGCGGCACCCTCGGGCAGGATATCGAGGGAGGAGCCTGCGGACAGGATATCGAGGGCGGAACCCTCGGGCCGGATATTGATCATTTCAGTGGTTCCCAGGGCATCAAAGGGTGTCATGGTGGGGCTGCCTTCCGCTTTGGGCGGCGCCGGCCATTGGGAACCTTCGAACTCCGCGTTCTCCTAGGCCCGTTTGCGCGTGGCGACGACCAACCGCGCTTCCGCGCGGCCGTGCATTCGTCGTCGTCGATCAAACCACTGGGCCCGCATTGGGGTCTCGCTCCGTCTAGGGATTTCTATCCACCAAGGCTAAGTCGGATACAGCCAAGCGGGCCTTCCGGTCAAGGGCCATTATACGCTGATTTTCTTGCCGGAACAGGATCGGCGATCCATATGTCTTTTGCGCAACAGCCCTCCCGGAGATCCCTGCCATGGGTTTTACCCGGCCCCCCTGGTTCCTTTGGGTCTGATCGAAGCCCGTCCGTCCCCCCGCGAGGAGAGGGCGAAGAGGCCGTCTCGCTGTTGGCGGACGTGGGTGGCCCCCATGGGAGCACGCCTCCGGGGGCTTTGGAAAAATTACCGACCATGGGGCACGGTTACACCCTGGCTCTTCCATCGATATTCCGCTTACACTGTCAAGCGCCGCGGTGGGACGGAATGGGCTGGATCCTTGGTGTTATTGGGTGGCTGGCAAATGGGTCCGATGGGACCGGAAGCGGATGTGGGCGCAGGTCGCCCCTCTCTGTCCAGTCATGGAATTTGATCGGGTATTCCCACGGGGGTCGTGGGATGGGGTATCTGGGAGTGGGCGGGTCATGGGGGCCGATTGGAGCACTGTCGCCTTTGGGGGACTTGGCCTCGGTCTTGTGGCCTTCGGCTTGTGCTGGTTGCGTCCGCGGCCACCGGCAGCCTTGTTCGCCAGGATCCGGCGCAAGGGGAAAGATTCGGATCCAGTGCTGGAGTCTCCCGACTCGCGGTACATCGAGCCGGAGGAACTTTCCTCTCTCGAGCGGCGGGAGCAGCGCTTCGCCCTGGCCATGATGGGGGTGAACGACGGCCTGTGGGACTGGAATTTGGACCGGGACGAGGTCTATGTTTCCCCCAGGGCGGAGGAGATCATCAATATTCCGGCCAGTGAGTTGGCCAAGACCTCCTGGGTGTTGATCTCTTATATCCACCCCCAGGATCTGCCGGAATTCCGCCGTCGCATCGTCGCCCATATCAAGGGGGAGTCCGCTTGGTTCGAGTGCGAATATCGTCTCGAGGATCCCAACGGCCGGGCCCGCTGGGTGCTGCAGCGGGGTCTGGCGCTGCGGGACGGGAACAACCGGGCGCGGCGGATGGCCGGTTCCCTGACCGACATCACCGTCCGCAAGGAAGCCGAACTGCGTCTGTTGGAGGCCAAGGCCCTGGCGGAAGCGGCGGCCCAGACGAAGTCTGATTTCCTGGCCCATATGAGTCATGAACTGCGTACGCCGCTGAACGCCATCATTGGTTTCGCCGATATGATCCGGTCGGAGGTCCAGGGTCCCCTCGACCATCCCTATTACCCGGAATACGTGGACAACATCCACCGGTCGGGCCTGCATCTTCTGGCCCTGATCAACGATGTGCTCGACACCGCCAAGATCGAGGCGGGCCGCTTCGAACTGGACGAGGAGGTGGTGGACCTGATCGAGGTGGTGCGCGAGGTGACCGACCTGTTGATGCCCCGGTCCAAGCGTCAGGGGGTGCTGGTGAAGGAGATCTTTCCGACCTACCTGCCGGGCCTACGCGGTGACGCCCGGCGCGTCAAACAGGTGCTTCTCAACCTCGTGACCAACGCCGTGAAGTTCAGCAAGCCCGGTGGGGAAGTGCGGATCCGCATCTTCCTGGATGGCCCCAAGGGGTTGATCATCCGCGTTTCCGACCAGGGCGTGGGCATGAACCCGGCGGACATTCCCAAGGTCCTGGAAGCCTTTGGTCAGGTCCACCATGAGACGGCCAAGGACAGCGAGGGGACGGGCCTTGGTCTGCCGCTCAGCAAGGCCCTGGTGGAATTGCACGGCGGCAAATTGTCGATCAAGAGCGCGCCTGGCCGGGGCACCATCGTGACCGTGACATTGCCGCCGGATCGGGTGATCATCGCTTGAGGGAGAGGCTTCTCCGGGGCCAAGCTTCGCGGTTCTGAAGCGCCTCCCCGCGCAACCGACAGGACACCCCCTTATGGTACCCTCCGCCTTCCACGCCCTTTCTCCCAGCCATCTGATCCGCGCCTGGGCCCGGGCCGTTCACCGTTTCCCCGTTCCCGTCGCCGCGGCCTTGATGCTGACCCTGCTGGTCGTCGGAACCATCCACGACGCCTGGCCCGAAGCCTGGATGGACACGCTGCCAGGGCTCACCCTGGGGCTGAGCTGCGGAGTGCTGGCCAGCTTGGGTGTCACCCTGCGCGGTGAGATCCGGGCTTGGGCTCCGCCCCTCCGCCATGGCCTCGCGGTCCTCGCCCTGGCCTTTTCCATTCTCGTCTGCTGGACCCGGGTGGACTCGGAAATGCTCACCCTCCTGACCTTCCTGCCCCTGGGTCTGTTCCTGCTGACCCTGGCCGGAGTGCTGGCCGGAGCCCCGGGGCGCACCGCGCTCGACGGTTGGCGGGAGGCCCTGGGAGATCTTTCGGCCTGCCTGTTTGGCATCGTCGTGGCCGTGATCCTGGGAGCGGGACTGTGCCTTTGGCTGGTGGCGCTGGACCTGCTGTTGGGCGCCGATACGCCGGGCGAGTTTTATGGGGATATCTGGGTCGTGGCTCTGGTCCTGGTCTGGACCCTGTCGGCCCTCTCCCGTCTGCGGGGTGGAGAGGCTGGGCGGCCGGTTAAGGGGCCAACGGCGGAAGAGGCCATGCCCACCTGGCTGGCCATTCTGATCGCCGGACCGCTGACGGCCTTGGCGTTGGGTTATCTGGCGGTGGTCGTGCTCTATTTGGGCCGCTTGGCGCTGGAGGGGCGGTTCATGGAGGGGGAGATCGGCTTGGCGACCGCCCTCTATCTGGCCTTTGGGGTGGCGGTGCATCTGCTGTCCTATCCCCTGCGGGAGGAGGGACCGCTTCTCTCTCGGTTCTATTGCCGCTGGTTCCCCTGGACCCTGCCGCTCCCCCTGGTCGCCCTGATCTGGGCGCTTTGGGTGCGGGTCGGGGCCTATGGCTGGACGGAAGCGCGCTATCTGGTGGCGGTTTTGGGGCTGTGGTTGGCCGTCTTCGCCGGGCTCCATCTGGTCCGCCCGAAGCGTGCGTGGCCCTTCGTCGGTCCCCTTGTCCTCGGGGGGCTGCTGGTGCTGGCGTCCTTTGGTCCCTGGGGGGCGCGGTCCATCTCCATCGCCTCCCAGGTCGGGCGGTTCGAGACCCTGGTCACCGACACGCCCATGGCCCGGTGGACTCCGGGAGATACGGGGTTGGGCGAGGTGGATCGGATAGAGCTGGCCGAGGTGGCGGAACTGATGGATTGGCTCGGCGGGCGGGAGGCCTTGGATCGGGTCGCGCCCTTGGTGGCCGTGGAACCGGGAGTCCTGAACACCGCGTTGAACGAAGTGCGGTGGGCTCCGGCGGACGCGAAGGTCCAGATGGAGCTTTCGGCGGAAGAGGGGGACGTTGTCACTGTAAACGAGCCGGGCCGGGTGGTGTGGTTCGACCTATGGGGCGGCGGTAGCGCCCATTGGGCCGTTGCCGAAGGTTTGCTAACCCTGGATATGGACAAGGGCGAGATCCGCTTGGACCCGCCAGAGAGCGAAGAGGGAGCTGAGCCTCTCGCGCGCTTGGAATTGGGTCCGTGGATGGCGTCTCTGGCGGGCGTCGCGGGGACCTCGGTTCCGGCGGAAAAATTGACCCTTCGGGAAGAGGGCCTGACCCTGAAGGCGGTTGAACTGACCTTCTGGGTCGGAGAAGACCAGAAAGCCCCCACCCGCCTAAGGGGGGCGATCATTCTGGAAAAGAAGGGGGGACCGGGTGCGCCGCCCCCGGATGGGTTCGGGCGATAGCCCGATTATTGGATGGCCAAGGCCTCCTCGGCCCGGTGACAGGCGACTCGCCGCCCGGCGACCGAGACCAACTCGGGAATCACTGTCCGGCAGATGTCCACGGCCAGGGGACAGCGGGCATGGAAGGCGCAGCCCGGCGGCGGCGCCAGGGGAGAGGGAAGCTCTCCCCTCAACGGTTGGCGGGTCTTGCGTTCACTGGGGTTCAGCTTGGGCGTGGCGGCCATCAGGGCCTGGGTATAGGGATGGGCCGGGGCGTCGAAGATGACCTCCTTCGGTCCCATCTCGGCCACCCTGCCCAGATACATGACCATGACATCCTGGCAAATATGGCGGACCACGGACAGGTCGTGGCTGATGAATAGGAAGGCCACGCCGAAATCCCGTTGCAGATCCATCAACAGGTTGAGGACCTGGGCCTGGACGGAGACGTCCAGCGCCGAGACCGGCTCGTCTGCGACCACCACCCGGGGATTGAGCATCAGGGCCCGGGCGATGGCGATGCGTTGGCGTTGCCCGCCGGAGAACATATGGGGATAGCGGGTGGCGAACTCGGGGCGGAGGCCGACGCGGGCCATCATCTCCATGACCCGCTCGTGGCGTTCGCTCCGGGAGAGCGTGGTGTTGATGACCAGGGGCTCCTCCAGAATGGTGCGGACTTTCCACCGGGGGTTTAGCGAGCCATAGGGGTCCTGGAAAATGATCTGAACATTCCGCCGGGCCGCCCGGACAGCCACCTTGTCGGCGAAGGCCACGGCCTTGCCGTCGATGAACAGCCCGCCGTCGGTGGGCTCCTCGATCAGGGTGACCTGCCGGGCGAGGGTCGATTTTCCACAACCCGATTCCCCCACAACGGCGAGCGTGCGGCCCGGGTCGAGGACAAAAGACACGTCGGTCAGGGCATGAACGGTTGCATCGTGACCGAAGGGTCCCCCGGATACGGGGTATTTCTTGGTGAGTCCCTGGGCCTCCAGGGCGGGGGGAGCCGGTTCGGTTTCGGCTGATGGATGGGGATGGGAGTTTTGGCTCATGCGGTGGGCACTCCATCCGGATCCAAGGGATAAAAGCAGCGGACGCGGGATTGGTCCGGTCCATCCTCCAGGGGCGGGCGTTCGGTTCGGCAGCGGTCCTGAACATGGGGGCATCGGGGCGCGAGCAGGCAGCCCTTGGGCCTGTCATGGGCACCGGGGACCACGCCGGGGATGGTGTTGAGCCGTTCCGCGCCGATGGCCCGTTCGGGCAGGGCGGCCAGCAGTGCCTTGGTATAGGGATGACGGGGATGGTCGAAGATGGCGGGAACGGATCCGCTTTCCACGACCTGACCAGCGTACATCACCACCACCCGGTGGGCGGCCTCGGCGACCACCGCCAGATCGTGGGTGATCAGCAGCATGGCCATGCCCCGCTCCCGCTGCAGGGTCAGCAGCAGGTCCATGATCTGGGCCTGGATGGTCACGTCCAGCGCGGTCGTCGGTTCGTCGGCGACGAGCAGGCGGGGGTCGCAGGCGATGGCCATGGCGATCATCACCCGCTGACTCATGCCGCCGGACAACTGGTGGGGGAAAGTGCCCAGGCGGGAGGCCGGATCGGGAATGCCCACCTGGCCCAACAGGTCCACGGCCCGGGCCTTGCGCTCTGCCCGGGTTCCTCCCTGGTGGATCTTCAGGGCTTCGGTGATTTGGTAGCCGACGGTGAAACAAGGGTTCAGGCTGGTCATGGGCTCCTGGAAGATCATGGCCACGTCCGATCCGGTCAGCTTGCGCCTTTGGCGGGGGGACAGGGTTTGCAGGTCCACGCCGTCGAAGGCCATCCGGCTCGCGGTGACCTTGCCGGGGAAGGAGACCAGCCCCATCACGGCCAGGGAACTGACGGATTTGCCCGATCCGCTTTCGCCGACGATGCCCAGGACCTCGCCCTTCTCAAGGGTGTAGGAGACCTCTTCCACGGCGCGGAAGGGGTTGCTTCCGCCGCCAAATTCCACCGTCAGGTTTTCGATTTCCAACAGGGCCATCGGGCTGCCTCAGCGTTTCATGCGGGGGTCGAGCGCGTCGCGCAGGCCATCGCCCATCAGGTTAAAGGCCAGGACCGTCGTCAAGATCGCGAGGCCGGGGAAGGTGACGATCCACCAATGGCTGAGCACGAATTCCCGGGCCTCGGACAACATGGTGCCCCATTCGGGTTGGGGCGGTTGGGCGCCCAGCCCCAGGAAGCCCAGGGAGGCCGCATCCAGGATGGCCGTGGAAAAGCCCAGGGTCGCCTGGACGATCAGCGGCGCGACGCAGTTGGGCAGGATGACATGGACCATCAGGCGGAAGCGGGAGGCGCCGGCCACGCGCGACGCGGTGACATAATCCTTGGTCGCCTCCGTCAGCGTGGCCGCCCGGGTCAGGCGGGTATAGTGGGGCAGGACAACGACGGCGATGGCGTAAATGGCGTTCTCCAGCCCGGGACCCAGGATGGCGACGATGGCGATGGCCAGCAGCAGACTGGGCACCGACAGGATCACGTCCATCAGCCGCATGATGACCACGTCGACCCAACCCCGCAGGAACCCGGCCAACAACCCAAGGGAGACCCCCAGGATGAGCGAGATCGTCACGACCACCAGCCCCATCATCAGGGACAGACGGGCGCCGAACATGATGCGGGTCAGGATATCCCGACCCAGGGCGTCGGTGCCCAGCAGATGGGACCAGGTTCCACCGGTGACCCAGGCGGGGGGCATCTTGGCTTCGGGCACATTCTGGGCGAAGGGGCTGTAGGGGGCGATCCAGGGGGCGAGCAGGGCCACCAGGGCAATCAGGATGATAAAGGCCAGCCCGGCCACCGCGCCCTTGTTGCCGCTGAAGTATTTCCAGAATTCGGCCAGGGGATGGGGGGGGGCCGCCAAGTGGGCGGATTCCGCCTCCAGGGCGATGCGCGCTTCCTCGGACAGGACGAGTTCGCTCGTGGTATCGGTTGCTTGGCTCATGGGATCGGTCATGGGGAGATCACCGGCGATATCGGATGCGCGGGTTGACGACGCCATAAAGGACGTCGACCAGCAGATTGACGAGAATTACCACCGTGGCGATGAGGAGAATTCCCCCCTGAACGGCGGGGTAGTCCCGACGGCCGATGCTTTCCACCAGCCATTTGCCCACGCCGGGCCAGGCGAAGATGGTTTCGGTCAAGATCGCGCCGGCCAGCAGCACGCCGGTCTGGAGGCCAATGACGGTGATCACCGGGATCAGGGCGTTGCGCAGGGCATGGACCATGACGACCTTAAGGGGGGAGACGCCCTTGGCCCGGGCTGTGCGGACATAGTCCTCGCCCAGGACCTCGAGCATGGCCGAGCGGGTCATGCGGGCGATGACGGCCAGCGGAATGGTGCCAACGACGAGGGAGGGTAGGATCAAGTGGCGAATGGCCGAGGAGAAGGCCCCCGGTTCCTTGGTCAACAGACTGTCGATGAGCATGAAGCCGGTGACGCTGTCCATCCAGATAGTGGGATCCATGCGGCCCGACACGGGAGTCCAGCCAAGGATGCCGGAGACCAGCATGATCAGTAACAATCCCCACCAGAAAATGGGCATGGAATATCCGGTCAGACTGACCACCATGACGCCGTGGTCCAGGATGGTGCCGCGCTTGACCGCGGCGAGGACACCGGCGGGGATTCCTAGCAGGATGGCGAAGGTGATGGCGCAGAAGCTCAGTTCCAGGGTTGCGGGGAACAGGGTCAGGAATTCCTCCGTCACCGGTCTGTGGGTGACGATGGATTTGCCCAGGTTGCCCTGGATGGCATTCCCCAGGTAGGTGGCATATTGCAGCCAAAGGGGCTGGTCGAGGCCAAGCTGGGTCATCAACTCCGCATGGCGTTCGACGCTGATTCCCCGCTCTCCAGCGAGCATTAGCACGGGATCCCCGGGGATCAGATGGACCAGGGCGAAGGTCAGCAGGGTGACACCGATAAAGGCCGGTATGACGAGCAAGGCGCGGCGCAGAACGAAAGAGATCATACGGGGCGCTCATTGGTGGGACAGGGGAGACGAATCAGAGAGTCAGTGTGACCCATGATAACCCGGGATGGCAAAGAAAAGCGGGTGCTGGAGGGCTATTCTTCCAGGTCGACACCGTAGAACAGGTGCTTGCCCAGGGGATCGATCTTGAAGTTCCTCACCTCGGGCCGGACGGGTTGGTACCAGACCGAATGGGCGATGGTCGCCCAGGGCGCCTGATCCTTAAAGACAACTTGGGCCTCCTTGTACAAGGCGGTCCGCTGTGTCACGTCCGTTACCACCTTGGCCCTTTGGATCAAGTCGTCGAAGGGCTTGTAGCACCACCGGGCTCGATTGACGCCGTTGACGGCGTCGCACCCCAACAGGACGGCCAGGAAGTTGTCCGGATCGCCGTTGCCGCCGGTCCAACCGAGAAGGACAGTGTCGTGCTCCCCATCCTTGGTCCGTTTCAGGTATTCGCCCCATTCATAGGAAACGATCTCCGCCTCCACGCCCACGGTTCTCCAATTGGCCTGGATGATCTCCGCCATGCGTCGCGCATTGGGGTTATAGGGGCGCTGGACGGGCATGGCCCAGATGCTGGTCTTCAGATCCCTAATCCCGGCGTCTTCCAGCATCGTCTTGGCGGCCTCAGGATCGTAGGGATCATCCGCCACGGCGTTGTTGTAGGACCACATGGTCGGTGGAATGGGGTTTTTGGCCACTTTTCCCGCACCCTCGTAAACCGCCTTGATGATGGCGTCCTTGTCGATGGCCATGTTCAGGGCCTTGCGCACTTTCGGATTGTCGAAGGGCGGCTTTTCAGTGTTATAGGCCAAATAGCCGATGTTCAGGCCTTCTTGGCTCATCAGATTGATCTCGGGGTCGGTCTTCATGACCTGGATATCGGCCGGATTGGGATAGGGCATGACATGGCATTCCCCCGCCTTCAGCTTGGCATGGCGAACGCTGGCGTCGGGGGTGATGGTGTAAACAAGCCGGTCCAGGGGAGCGCGACCCTTCCAGTAGGCGTCGAAGGCTTCATAGCGGATTTGGGTATCCTTCTGGTAGCCCTTGAAGACGAAGGGACCGGTACCAATGGGCTCCTGGTCGACCACGTCCGGGGTTCCCGCCGTCATCATCGCGTCGGCGTATTCGGCGGAGTAAATCGAGGCGAAGTCCATGGCCAAATCGGCGATCATCGGCGCCTCGGAGCGCGTCAGGCGGAAGACAACGGTGTGATCATCCACCTTCTCGATGCTCTCCAGCAGGTCGGGCATGGACATGCTGTTGAAGAACATGAAAGTTCCACTGGAGACCTCATGAAAGGGGTGGTCGCTTTTCCACTGGCGCTCGAAGGACCAGATGACGTCGTCGGCGTTGAAGTCCCGGGTCGGCGCGAACCTGTCGTTGGAATGGAACTTCACGCCCTTGCGCAGATGAAACGTATAGGTCCTGCCGTCCTCGGAGATGTCCCAGCGTTCGGCCAATCCGGGCTCGGTTTCCGTGGTGCCGCGCTTGAACTCCACGAGACGGTTGAAGAGGGGTCGACTGCTGGCGTCGAGGGTCGTGTTCGCGGTGGAGAAGGCGGCATTGAAGCCTTCGGGGCTGCCTTCGGAGCAAAAAACCAGGGTTTTCGCTTGGGCGGGCAGGGTCGCGGTCGCCGTCACCAGGAGGAGGCTCGTGGCGATGCCGAAAAGACAGGTCCGCATTCTGTTTTCCTTGGTGGGATCCGAACCAGCCGGAGGTCGGCATGCCCAGAAAGGCAAGAAAAAGCGGGGGAAGGCCGAAGCCTTCCCCCGCCGGATTTTGGCGACGGAGCCTATTCTTCCAGGTCGACGCCGTAGAACAGGTGCTTGCCCAGGGGATCGATCTTGAAGTTCTTCACTTCGGGGCGGATCGGTTGGAACCAAACGGAATGGGCGATGGTGGCCCAGGGCGCCTGGTCCTTGAAGACAACCTGGGCCTCCTTGTACAGGGCGGTCCGCTGCGCCACGTCGGAGACGACCTTGGCCTTCTGGATCAGTTCGTCGAAGGGCTTGTTGCACCAGCGGGCCCGGTTGGCGGAGCCGATGGCGTCGCAGCCCAGCAGGACGGCCAGGAAGTTATCCGGATCGCCGTTGTCGCCGGTCCAGCCCAGCAGGGCCGTATCGTGCTCTCCGTCCTTGGTCCGCTTCAGGTATTCACCCCATTCGTAGGAGACGATTTCCGCCTCGACGCCCACGGCTTTCCAATTGGCCTGGATGATCTCGGCCATGCGCCGCGCATTGGGGTTATAGGGGCGCTGGACAGGCATGGCCCAGACGTTGGTCTTCAGGTTGGTGACCCCGGCTTCCTCCAGCATTTTCTTGGCGGCTTCGGGATCATAGGGGTCATCCACCACGTCGTTGTTGTAGGACCACATGGTCGGCGGAATCGGGTTCTTGGCCACCCGGCCCGCGCCCTGGAACACCGCGTCGATAATGGAGTTCTTGTCGATGGCCATGTTCAGGGCCTTGCGGACCTTGGGATTATCGAAAGGCGGCTTTTCGGTATTATAGGCCAGATAGCCGACGTTCAGGCCTTCCTGGCTCATCAGGTTGACCTCGGGGTCGGTCTTCATGGCCTCGATATCGGCCGGGTTGGGATAGGGCATGACATGGCATTCCCCGGCCTTCAGCTTGGCATAGCGGACACTGGCGTCGGGGGTGATGACAAAAACCAACCGGTCCAGTGGAGCCCGGCCATTCCAGTAGTCGTCGAAGGCCTCGAAGCGGATCTGGGCGTCCTTCTGGTAGCCCTTGAAGACGAAGGGGCCGGTGCCGATGGGCTCCTGGTCGATCACTTCCGGGGTTCCCGCCTTCATCAGAACATCGGCATATTCGGCCGATTGGATGGAGGCGAAATCCATGGACAGATCGGCGATCATCGGCGCCTCGGGGCGCGTCAGGTGGAAGACGACGGTATAGTCATCCACTTTCTCGATGCTCTCCAGCAGGTCGGGCATGGACATGGCATCGAAGTACTCGTAGGAGCCGCCGGACACCGCGTGGTAGGGGTGATCGTCCTTCCACTGGCGTTCGAAGGACCAGATCACGTCGTCGGCGTTGAAGTCCCGGGTTGGGGTGAACTTGTCGTTGGAATGGAACTTCACGCCCTTGCGCAGGTGAAACGTATAGGTCTTGCCATCCTCGGAGATGTCCCAGCTTTCGGCCAGTCCAGGTTCGGTTTCCGTCGTGCCGCGTTTGAATTCGGCCAAGCGGTTGAAAACAGGCTGACTGCTGGCGTCGAAGGTAGTACCCGCCGTGTAAAAGGCGGCATTGAAGCCTTCGGGGCTGCCTTCGGAGCAAAAGACCAAAGTTTTCGCCTGGGCGCCGGAGGCCGCCATCGCCAGGATGGCCGCCGAGGCGACGCCAATAAGAACTTTCCGCATTCTGTCCTCCTTTAGGGGATCCGAACGGATCGGATCCGGAGACGGTCTTGGATTGATAAAAAAAGTGCCGCCGATCCGGTCCCCCTTGTCCTCGAACGAAGACAGGGCTTCGTTCGAGGATGGGATGACCCGGAGTGCGATTGATGGCAGGTGGTCAGGTTGGATCCGATTTCAAGGATCCGATCCGAGAAATTACCGAGAAAACAACCTCTATGCGTCTGATTTTTAGTCTCGAAATTTGAATCGGGCCGGTTTCCGCATGGCGAGCGCCCAGGTTGGCCCCTAGATCACGATGAAATCAGGTCTGATCGACCTGATTTCATAAACGTGATCTAAATCATATAGTTAGAGCGGAATGAGACGGAAAACCGCGTACACTTTTCCTCATTCCGCTCTAGCGTGGCGTCCTCCTTCAGGCGTATATCCAGGGAAGCAGCGAGGGAGGAGCCAATGGCGGACCTGATCAACCTACGACAAGCCCGCAAGGCGCGCGACCGCAAGGCGAAGGACGCCGAGGCGGAGGCCAACCGGGTCCGGCACGGTCAAACCAAGGCCGAACGGAAGCGGCAAGAGGCGGACCGGATCCAAGCCCGGCGCCTTCTGGATGGGCATGCCCTGGATCGGACTGAAGACAGCGCGGGCGATCCCGAAATCTGACGGCTCTCCCCGGAGAGGGGGGGGGCCTCCGCTAGCGTTTTTTCCCCTTTTTCTCGCCTTTCCCGCTCTCCCCATCATTTCCGTCCCCCAGCTTCCAGACGGGGGCCAAGGCGGCGAGGGCGGTCCAGGCGTCCAGGGCGTCCTTCTCCATGGCCTTGCGGTCACCATCGATGATGCCCGCGGCCCATCCGGCGATGAAGGCGAGCAAGGGAGCCCCAGCGCCCGCGTCCCGGGCGGCGTTCCGCAGCTTGGCCCGCCCCACCGTGATGTCATTGGATTGGCCGAGGACGTCCTGGACCCGTTTCATGGCCTTCATGGCTGCCTTGGTTCCCGTCTCGGGGTACAGGGGGGCGAGGAAATCCAGAGTATAGCGGACCTTTTTCACCTGGACCCGCAGGGCATGTCGGATTTCCTCTGGTTGGTGGTCGAAGTCCGCCCCCCGTTTCAGAACCTTGGTCATGCGCTTTTTCAGTACCGACCGGGCCGTCTTTCCCAGAGGCGCGGCGCGGAGACCCGCTCGATCCCCGTCCAGGCGCCAATCGCCATTGTCCAGCCAGCGAAGGGTGGTGATGACCAGGGCGGTGAAACGGCTGCTGGACAGGGCGTCTCGGGCGGCCTGAGCCTGGGCGATGCGTTGGGTGTCGAAATGGGCGACCAGGGCCTGCCACCCGGGTTCCTGGGCCAGGGTCTCGGCCAAGGGCGGAAGCACGGTTTCCCGAAAAACATCGGCGTCCCGCGTCGGGCCCAGGATGCCCATCAACCAGCGCAATTCGCCCTGGATCCGGTCCGTATCAAGGCCGGCGACCATGGGGCGGAAAGCCGACAGGGCCGAACGCAGGCGGCGGATGGCCACCCGGGCTTGGTGCACACCCTCGGGATCGGAGCCGTCGATGATGACGGAGGCATTGGCCACCAGATGCTCCAGGCAGGATTGACCGATGGCGTGGAAGGCCTTCTCCGAGGTCATCTCCGCGGCCAGGGAGACCTCCCGGGCCTTGGCCGGGTCGGGGCTGTCCAATGTATGCCCCAAGAGCCGGTAACCCCGGGCCGCCTTACTGGGGCCGCCCAGGCCCAGGGACAGAGTGGCGAGCAACTCAAGTGCCAGGTCGTGAAGCAGGGAGGGGGCGCCTTCCTTCAGTTCCAACTCCACCTCGGCGATGGAGTCCTCGGCGTCTCCCGCCCTGACAAGGCCTCGGTCGACGGCGATCTCGACCGCCCCTTCCGGGCGCTTGATCATCCGGGTGGCCCGGCGCACGTCCGTCTCGAAGCGAAGGAGGAGGGGGCGTCCCCCCGTGGCTTTGGCGAAATCCCCGGCCAGGCCCCAGTCGGCGATCAATTCCGGGTTGGGGGTTTCCTCTGGGACTGGGGCTTCCCATTCCCCCCGGGCGCTGAACCCGGCGCCTCCCGTACCCGTGGTCTTGACGGTCTGAAAGTGCTTCTTGCCAATGGTCCGGACCCGCAGGCTCAATCCCCCCCGGGCGAGAGCGTCATCCTCCGTATCGAAATAGCGGCTGATCTGGTGGCGGGCTAGGGGCTTCCGTCCCGAGGGGGAGCGGAGCAGGGGGTGGGCAAGGAGATCCTCCATGTCCTCCGGGCAACAGGACAGCTTCAGTTCCGTTTCGGTATTGGCCATGGGGGGCTCCTTATTTCACGGCAGGACACCAAATCTATCGCGGTAAGACATCAAATCCAATGGGGGGGGCGACAGTTGGTCCCCACTAAATCGCGAAGGCCTCCTGGGGGCCAAGGCCTGGGTGCCAAGGGTGGTATCCTTGAAATCCAACGATTGGGCGTTTTCCATTTTTTAAGGTGTCCGTGGTTCCATCCGGAGTCGTGGCCCTTCCAGATCCGAATCGCGACCGGACAGAGTGAGGGATGACCACGATATGTCTTTATGACCAGGGACCCGCGAGCCGGAGACACGAACATGGTTGGACCGTCGATGCTGAGCTTGACCGCGAAGGGTTTGCGCGGAATGGCGCTGATTGGGGGCATCGGCCTCGCCCTGGCCGGGTGCGAGACCATGGACAACGCGGGGGAGGCCATGATGGTTGATATTCGCTCCACCGTTGGCGAAGACAGTCAGGCCGATCTGGCGCTTGCTTCCCTGGCCAAGGGGGACTACGGCCCCGCGGAGGTTCATATCCAACGGGCCCTGTCCCTCAACCCCCGGGACCCTTACGCCCTGCTCGCCGCGGGCATCCTTTACCAGAACACCAACCGGGAGGTCATGGCCGCCCGGATCTACCAGGAGATCATGGCCCTGCGCCCCGAGGAACAGGCGGCCATTGGAAACTGGTTCCGCCAGCGGCCCCGCAGCATCACCGAAATCGCCGAGGCCAATCTGGAAATCCTGAGCATGTTGCCCGAAACCGCGGGGGTGACCGCCCAACCGATGATGGATCCCATGGTGGATCCCGCCTCTGGCGTCGGTATTCCCATGGGAGCGGGGTCCATGGGAGGATCGGCGTTGGCCCCGGCCGTTCCCAGTCCGGCCTCTGGCGCGCCCCAGTCCCTCACCGGAGGGCCACCGGCCATGGGATCCGCGGCGGCCTCGGTCATGCCCGCGCCCATGGAGCCCTTGGGGCGGGTGCCCACCGCCGCCACGCTGGATCCTGCGGCGACCAACAACGTGGCCGCCCGCTTCGATGCCCTCCAGTCCTTGATGGCGGAAACCCTGATCACACAGGATGAGTTCGCGCGACGCCGGGCCGCGAACCTGGGAGCCTTGCTCCCCTTGACCCAACCGCCTCCCGCCGTGGGACTCGGTCGCCCGTCGCCCAGGGCGGACGAGATCGTGAGTCGTCTGAAGGCCCTGCGCGCCACCTTGCAACGGGGCGCGATGACACCGGAACAACATGCCGCGGAACGCAAGGCGATCCTCGCGGCCCTTCTTCCCGAGGACCCGGTTCAACGCCTGCCGGTGATGGTGCCGCCGACAACCCTGACCGATGGCGCCGCGGCCCAGGAGCGGGTCCGGGCCTTGAAGGAAATGGGCGTGGTGTCCGATGCTGAGATGAAAACCGAACTGGCCGCCATCGACCGGTCCGTGAAGTCCGCGCCGACCGTGGCCGGACCCGCCACTCCAGCCGTGACCTCTCCCGCCAAGACCGCGGCCTCCGCTGGGAATGGGGGAGGGGGGGGCTCCGGTATTCATCTCGCCTCTTACAAATCAGAGGCCACGGCCAAGGCCGGTTGGGCGGAATTGCGGGCGAAGTATCCGTCCCTCCTGGGGCCTCTCACGCCCCATCTGTCGCGGGTGGATCTGGGGGCGAAGGGGGTTTATCTCCGTCTGAAGGCGGGCCCCCTGGGCGGGGGAGGGGCCGCCAAGGCTCTTTGCGCCAAGCTGAAGGCCGTCGGGCAATACTGCGTGCCGACGACCCTTTAGGCCAAGGAACGGACGCGTCTTCAAAAAGCTCTTGCCATGACCGGGCGATGTCTATATATTTTCCAATCCGTGCCCTTTGAAAGGTGTGGGTCTTTCCAGGTCAACGTGATGGCCTCAAAGTTTCAGCTTTGATCCTGTCTTGTGCTCCCGGGCGGTTCGGAAGATTTCGAACCGGCGTTTTCTGTCCGCTCGATTTGGGGTGGCGCGGAAAAGAAGGTACTGAAAAAGGGCTCTTGACAGGGATGTTTGGCGGGCTTAGAACCCCGCTCCCCGACGGCGGGTTCGCACCGAGGAGTATGGTGGGGATTGGTTAGTCGGGCCTCGGTTTGCTTCGGCGGTTGAGGGATGTTTGTTGGGTCCGGAAGGATCCGG
>JAIOYK010000092.1 GCA_021741145.1 Rhodospirillum sp.
TTGTTGCCCTGGCCTACAACTGCAAGCGAATGGCGAATCTCAGCATGGCTTGAGGGAGGGAGGGGGCACCGCGCCCCTTGCCCCTCCAGACCATGCCGACAGCAAAGTCGCAGAAACAATGCTCAGACAGACTGCTAGAACAGGTGCCCACCCTTGTGGGCCTTGGTTTGAAGGTATCGAAGATTGTGGGGATTGGGTTCGTAGACATGGGGAACCCGTTCCACCACCTCGATTCCATGGCGGGCGAGGGCTTCGACCTTCAGGGGATTGTTGGTCAGCAGTCGGATCTTGGTCAGCCCGAGAAGGCGCAGCATCTCCGCCGCGGGCAAGTAGATCCGCTCGTCGTCGTCGAATCCCAGCTGACCGTTGGCATCCAGGGTATCGAACCCCTGGTCCTGGAGTTGATAGGCCCGCAGTTTGTTGACCAGACCGATGCCGCGTCCTTCCTGGGCCAGATAGAGCAGGACTCCACTTCCTTGGGCGGCGATGGCGTCAATGGCGCCCCGCAATTGGTCCCCGCAGTCGCAGCGCAGGGAGCCCAGCAGGTCGCCGGTGAAACATTCGGAGTGGAGTCGGGCGAGGATCGGCTGGTCCGGATCGGGTGTTCCCACCAGGATGGCCAAGTGCTCCGTGCCTCCGTCGGAGGGACGGAAGGCGAGGATTCGGGTGTTCTCCGCTCCGCTCAGGGGGACCCGGGCTTCGCTGACCTTGCGGAGGGAGCGGGCCGCGGCGGTTTGGTAGTCAAGGATATCCCTGGACCAAAGGGAGAGAGTTGGCGGCTCCATCGCGGTGAGGTCCTGGGCGGGGTCCAGGTCGATCACCAGCGCCGCGGGCAGCAGACGGGCCAGCTTGGCCAGGGTCACCGCGGCCGCGGCGGCGGAATTCCGGCGCAAGGGTGTGACCTCCGTGATGGCGGGCAGGGGGCCTTCCAGGTCCAGGCAGGGATCGGCGAGGCGGATCACCATCTCCGGTGTCGGGGTCTCCGCGAGGGTTACGGCGACCGGATCCGGTCCAGCGTCCGTCAGGCCGAGGACGGAGGCGCGGCGGCCGGTCAGGAGGACCCGGGCTGGACCGGACGCCCGTCGCGCGAAGTCATCCAGGGTCGACGGGGAAACGGACTCCGCGGCCAGAGCCAGCAGGTGGCTGTTTTGCCCCCGGATGGAAACCGATGCGCCCAAGCGGAGTTCCGCCAACCCTCGATCAACCCGTGCAAGGACACCAACGTCCTGGGTGGAGGGTGCCTCCGGTTTGGCGGTCGAAGGCGGGGGAGAGAGGGGGGAATCGGTATCTTCGGTCACGGGTTATCCAACATGCTCGCGGAAATGTTACTCGCCCCTCCTCCGAACTCGGAGTAGGCATCCGATGGCATCCACACCAAGTTTCGGTTCGAAGCCAACCGCGTGGGGCGGATGAAAAAGGGACTTTGAACCGAAAGCCTTGGAAAAGGCCAGAAGCTTTCACATAGGAAACGGCCCGCTCCTATACCAAAGCGCGCCTGGGAATGGTATCCATGGGATGATGAGAAACGGAGAGTGCAACAATCCATGACATCCGGCAAGCGCCTGCTCCTGGTCGATGACGATGATTTTCTCCGGCGGTCCCTGGGCGAGCAATTGCGCGCCCAGGACGATCTGGATTGCGTCGATGAGGCCGCCTCTGGGGCCGAGGCCCTGAAATTGGCCGCGGTTGGCCATTATGACGTGATTTTGTTGGACGTTGGCCTGCCCGACGAGGATGGGCGGGATACCTGCCGCGCCATGCGCGACGCGGGGGTTCGGGGTCCGATTATTATCCTCACCGCCGCCGATACGGACGACGACACCATCCAGGGTTTGGGGGCCGGCGCCAACGATTATGTGACCAAGCCCTTCCGCCTGGGCGTTCTGCTGGCCCGGGTTCGGGCCCAGATGCGCCACCATGAGCAAAGCGACGACGCCGTTTTCCTGATCGGGCCATACCGCTTTCAACCGGCAACCAAGATGCTGGTGGACCGGGCCACGGAAAAGAAGGTGCGCCTGACCGAGAAGGAAACGGGGATCCTGAAATTCCTCTACCGGGCCGGAGACAAAGTGGTGGCCCGGGATGTGCTGCTCCACGAGGTCTGGGGCTATAGTGCCTTGGTGACCACCCACACCTTGGAAACCCACATCTACCGTCTGCGCCGCAAGATGGAACCCGATCCCACCCAGGCCACCATCCTGGTGACGGAGGAGGGGGGATATCGGCTGGTTCGGGGGGAAGGGAGCTCCGAAGCCTCTTAGAGCGAGATGCGATGACGTGGGCGGACGAGATGACGTAGGCGGACGAGATGACGTAGGCGGACGAGATGACGTAGGCGGACGAAATGAACGCGAAGCGAACATCGGTCCATCGCGAAAAATTTCGCTTCAAATAAATGCCTGGAGCGGGGTTCCGATTCAACCTAAAGACACTCCGCTCCAAGGGGCTGTCGCGAAAGGGCATCCTGCCGAAGACAGGCACGGATCCACTTTGACGCGGACCGGTAGTGCGACGGACCCGCTGCCTCGGCCCAGCGACCGGTGGTCCATTTGCTTCCGCCTCCGGGCATGGGGCCGCCGTACAACGTTTCCTGCGAATGCTCTTCCATGAAGGTCAACAGCACGCCATGGTTCTTGGCCAGAAGAGTGCGCAGGCCACCCCAATCAAGGATTTTCTGCTCCTCGCGAACCTTCGCGTTATAGTCTTTGAGTTGGGACCAATTGTAGCCGACCGCCGGAATGGCGACTTTATTTCCAGTTTGGCCTTCCGCGTACCAGCCGAGGAACAAATCGATCCAATGGGCGCGGTGGCCAATCAAATCCTTGATCGAGGGTCCCTCTGCATGGATCCGCAGGGCTTGGTCTGGGCGAAGACACACGATCAGCTTTTCGAGATTCTCGTATTCCTGTTCGGTTCTCTGGATCAATGCATCTTTTGTGGTCGCGGCGGGCATGAGAGACCTCTCTTGTGGTCAAGGAGGAATCGCTGTTGGGGTGTCAGTCGTCCATCTTTTGTCCAGTATCGCCGGAAATTATATGATCATCAACGCCGCCGTCAGCGCGTTCAGGGTGGGGATGCCCGCCTCGGTCGCGCGCAGCTGACCCTTTTCGCATTCGATCAGGCCTTCCGACCGCGCCATGGATAGGCCATCCCGGTCGATGATGTCGGCCAGACCCAGGCCAGTCAGGCGGCGCATGCGGGTGTCGCTCACCCCCTCGGCCAGGCGCAGACCCATCATCAACATTTCCTGAGCCCGGTGGCGCGGAGGAATGTGGGTTTCTTCCTTCAGGCCCGTTCCGGTGTCCGCGACGCGCTTCAGCCAGGACTCGGGACGGCGGTGGGCGACGGTGGCGCGGAAGCCGTCCGCGTCCACCCGCAGGCGTCCGTGGGCGCCCGGGCCGACTCCCAGGTAATCGCCGCCTCGCCAGTAGATGAGGTTGTGCCGGCTTTCCTGCCCGGGACGGGCATGGTTGGAGACTTCATAGGCGGGGAGTCCCGCGGTCGCCAGAATATCCCGGGTGAGGAGGAACAGGTCGGCGCTTTCGTCCTCGTCGGGCAGGGTAAAGTCCCCCCGGCAATAGGCACCGAAAAACCGGGTGCCCTGTTCGATGGTCAATTGGTAAACGGATAGGTGATCCGAGCCCAAGGTCAGGGCTTGGCGCAGTTCCGCTTCCCAGTCCTCGAGGCTTTGCCCCGGGCGGGCATAGATCAGGTCGAAGGAGAAGCGGTCGAACAGGCTCCGCGCCGTATCCAGGGCCGCCAGCGCGGCCTTGGCGTCGTGGACCCGGCCCAGGAACTGGAGGGCCCGGTCATCCAGGGACTGGATTCCCAGGGATAGGCGGTTCACGCCGGCCAGCTTGAAATCCCGGAAGCGGTCCCGGTCGACGGTGCCGGGGTTGGCCTCCAGGGTGATTTCCAGATCCGGAGCCGTGGGCCACAGGTCCGCGGCCCGGTCGATGAGGGCGGCGACGGTATTGGGCGCCATCAGGGAGGGGGTCCCACCCCCCAGGAAAATGCTGGTGAGGATGCGCCCTTGACCGGTAAGACGCGCCGATTGGGTTTCCAGGTCCTTGATCAGGGCCTGGGACCAAACACCGTGGTCAATGGTATCGACCACATGGCTATTGAAGTCGCAGTAGGGGCATTTTGACAGGCAGAACGGCCAGTGAATATACAGGCCGAACCCCTCGTCCCCTTGCGGGATGGTCTTTATTCGGTGGTCTTGGTTGTCCATGGGGGTGGACTCCGCCTTTCCGAGAAAGAAAACACAAGCGGACCCGCCGCCGGGGTTATGGTTTGAGGCAGGCATCCACCATCTTGGCGAAGGCGCGGGCGCGATGGCTGATGGCCTGTTTGGCTTCCGACGCCATTTCTCCGAACGTGATGGAATGCCCTTCCGGTTGGAATATGGGGTCGTATCCGAAGCCATGCTTGCCCCGGATGGGCCAGACCAGCATTCCATCCACCCGACCCTCGAAGGTTTCCACATGGCCGTCGGGCCAGGCGAGGGCAAGAGCGCAGGCGAAACAGGCGCTCCGATCCGCCGAACCGGTCAACAGGGTGTTGATCTTTTCCATGGCTCTGGTGAAATCCTTTTCCGGCCCGGCCCAGCGGGCGGAAAAGACGCCGGGCGCTCCTTCAAGCGCGGAAACGGCCAGTCCGGAATCATCGGCCAGCGCGGGGAGACCCGAGGCCTCGGCCGCCGCTCGCGCCTTGATCAGGGCGTTTTCCACGAAGGTCGCGCCCGTTTCCTCTGGTTCGGGTAGGCCCAGGTCACCCGCTGACCTGGCTTCCAGGCCAAAGGGGACAATCAGGGCGTTGATTTCCCGGATCTTGCCCATGTTGTGACTGGCCACAACCAGGGGGCCTCCGGTGAGCTTTCTGGCCATGGTCCTGTGTTTCCTTCCGATCAGGCGGCGAGGCCAAGGGCGGCCTTCTGGGTGGCGACCAACTCACCCACGCCCTTCTGGGCCAGGCTCAGCAGTTCCATGAACTGATCCTGGGAGAAGGGGGCTTCCTCGGCGGTGCCCTGGATCTCCACGATGCCGCCCCGACCGGTCAGCACGAAATTGCTGTCGGCCTGGGCGGTGCTGTCCTCGGCATAGTCCAGGTCCAGAACCACGGTGCCTTGGTACAGGCCGCAGGAAATGGCCGCCACATGGTCGGTCAGCGGGATCTCCTTGAGGATGCCCAGGGTCTTCAGATGGGTGAAGGCCAAGTACAGGGCCACCCAGGCGCCGGTGATGGCCGCCGTGCGGGTGCCGCCGTCGGCCTGAATCACGTCGCAATCGAGCTTGATCTGCATCTCGCCCATTTTCGCCAGGTCCGTGACCGAGCGCAGGGACCGGCCAATCAGCCGCTGGATTTCCTGGGTGCGACCGCTCTGCTTGCCCCTCGCGGCTTCCCGGTCCGTGCGGGAATGGGTGGAGCGCGGGAGCATGCCGTATTCGGCGGTGACCCACCCCTTGCCGCTGTTGCGCATCCAGCCGGGGACCCGCTCGTCGACGCTGGCGGTGCACAAAACATGGGTATCGCCGAACTTGGTCAGGCAGGACCCTTCCGCGTATTTGGAGAAGCCGGGTTCGAGCGTGATGGTCCGGGTGGAATCGGGGGTACGGCCGGAAGGTCTCATGGCGGTTCTTCTCTCATGGTCTGGATGGGATATTGCCCGGTGTTCTAGATCAAACGGACTGAAATCGAAAACCCTTTCACGCCGGGACCTCCCATCCCTTGGGTCCCAGGCACCGCGAGCCGTTGACCGGGACCCCGGCGCGCCCTACCTTGACAAAAGGCGTCCGACCGCGCCGAAGCCTTCAAAGCAATCATCGGCCAGCGCGGTAGAATTTTGTTCATGCATCACCGTTCCAAACTTCGACTCGACGTCTTCGTCGATGAACGAGAAACCTTTGGGGGAGAAAAGGCCATGGTGATGACGGGTCGCGGACCTATCGTCACCGAGCTGGACGAGAGGTCGCGCAAGATCTTCGGCCAGATCGTGGAGACATATGTGGAAACCGGCGAGCCGGTGGGGTCGCGGACCCTGTCCCGGCGTTTGGCGGTAACCCTGTCCCCGGCCACCATCCGCAACGTGATGGCGGACCTGGAGGAGCAGGGTCTTCTCTACGCGCCCCACACGTCCGCCGGGCGCATGCCGACGGACGCTGGTCTGCGTCTGTTCGTCAATGGACTGCTGGAACTGGGCGGTCTGGACCCTGGGGAACGGGAACAGATCGACATGCAGTTTCGGGGCGCGGGGAAAAGCGTCGATACGCTGCTGAACGAAGCCACCACCATGCTGTCGGGCTTGGCCCGTTGTGCGGGACTGGTGCTCGCGCCGAAGACGGACAGCGGTCTGAAGCACATTGAATTCGTGCCCCTGGGTCCGGGTCGGGCCATGGTCATCATGGTGACCGAGAACGGACTGGTGGAAAACCGGGTGCTGGAAGTGCCCCAGGGCCTGCCGACTAGCGCTTTGGCCGAGGCCACCAACTATTTGAACGCCCGCCTATCCGGTCGCACCCTCAATGAGGCCCGGGAGGAGATCCAGGAGGAACTGGACAACCAGCGCACCCAAATGGACGAATTGGCCGCCCGGGTGGTGGAAGCTGGCTTGGCCACGTGGTCCGGCGGCGACCGGACCGGAGAACTGATCGTGCGGGGGCAAAGCCATCTGTTGGCCGATGTCACCGCTCTGCAGGACCTGGAACGCATCCGGGGTCTGTTCGAGACCCTGGAAACCAAGGAACAGGTCCTGCGCATTTTGGACATGGTCAATGGAGCGGAGGGGATTCAGATCTTCATTGGGGCTGAGAACGAGTTGTTTTCCGTCTCCGGCTGCTCCATGATCGTGGCCCCTTACCAGAACAGTCGGGAGGAGATCGTCGGTGCCATTGGCGTGATCGGTCCCACCCGGATCAACTACCGCCGCATTATCCCGTTGGTGGACTATACCTCCAAGGTGATCAGCCGCATGATCGGCTGATGGGGCGGTCTTTCCGAGACATTCGAACGTAAAGACGGAACGCGTCATGACGCAGCAGAACGACACGCATGAAAATCAGGGACCCGAATCCGAGGAGTCATCCTGGGAGGACACCGTACCCCCGGCCCAGGATCCCCTCGCCGAGGACTTTTATGGCCTCGAGGATCTGGAAGCCCGTATCGCCGCCCTCGAGGCGGAGAACCGCAAGCTGAAGGAAGATTACCTCCGCGCCCTCGCCGAGGCCCAGAACGCCAAGCGCATGGCCGACAAGCGTATCGAGGATAACTCCCGCTACGCGGTGTCGAACTTCGCCAGGGCGATCGTGGGTGTGGCCGATAATCTGACCCGCGCCTTGATGGCGGCTCCGATGGAGGCGGGGGAAACCAATGACATTGTCAAGAACCTTGTCGTTGGCGTGGAGATGACGGCCAAGGAATTGGAGACAGCCCTGGGCCAGTACCAAGTGCGTAAAGTCGAGGCTCAGGATACCGCCTTCGACCCCAATTTCCATCAGGCGGTCCAGGAAGTGGAAAACACCGCGGTACCGATGGGGACGGTGGTCCAGGTGCTTCAGGACGGGTATGTGATCCATGATCGTCTGCTGCGCCCGGCCATGGTCATCGTCTCCCGTGGAGGCCCCAAGCGTGAGGTCAAACCAGCCGTGGAGAGCGGCCCGGAAGGCGTGGATCGCACGGTCTGAGGACGACTTTTAAGGATCCGGTGTTTTTTACACCGGATTCGGGACGAGCGTTGGTTGGGGGAGATCGGTCCCCCAACCCTTCCTTTCTTTTGGGTCGAAGATCGGACACACGTTTGGCCTGGATAGGCGGATGACCGACCTCTTCGGTCGAAAATCATTGCCTAGCGGTTCGCCGCTGATGTGTCGTTTGTGTTATCGAAACCTTGGATTCACGCTGGAAGGCGCCGTGTGGTAAAATGTCCGCAAGGTTTTTTAGGTCGAAAAGCAATTCCGGATAGTCACGATGTTTCTATTTCTGGTCTAAAGGCGGCACGCTGTAACTTTCCGCCCACATTGACGCTAAAGAATCGGTGATTTGTATTAGCCCATATATCGTTATCGTGGTCTTCCGAGAACAATGACTTCAAAGAACCGATATCAATGTAAGATACATCATAGGCTACGTCGATTTTCTTTAGCAATCGTCCCGTATCGTTAAAAAATACCTGAAGGTGTCATTTAATAATCACGGATAATTCTCTAAGGCTCTACGGTTCGATTTTTTTTTGCGGGTTTTGTCCTTCTTCCAGTATTTAAATCAAACTCTCCTTCATGTTTCCCTCGTTTACTATAGCGTTCCACCCTCCCATGCTGGAAATCCCATTCATATATTTTTCCGTCGGAGTCCTTCCACCGTGGGCGCAACTTTCCAGCTCTATTACGACTTTTTGAAGGAACTCGATACGTGTCTGGAAAGGCCGGAAGCGCTTTCGGAGCTTGGCGATAATTATGGTATTTCGAGTCACCATCACGCTCCTTGCCTGTTTCGTGTTCCCGTTGCCTCTGTTCAAGCTTCCCTTTCGAGGATTCCGACCGTTCCCGCCGGGGACTTTCGTGTTCGCGCTCAGTGCGCCGTCCAAGGGCAAAACCGTCGTCAAGAGCAAACAGCTGAGCCAGCAGCGTGGCAAGTATGAGTGCCGTGCGGACCGGTTTTCGGAGGATGATCAAACGATTCACGGATCGACCCGCTCGAATAGGATTCGGGACTGGCGCAAGACGCAGGTGTCTTCTTCACAGAGCGGAAGGATGATGCGTTGAAACGGGCGTTCCCGCCGTTCCTTTTCACCTTCCATCAAGGCTGGTGCATTGGCTGCAATGAAACTCCGCATGACGGCTTCAATGCGGTCCGCCGCTTGACTGCGCTTTTGCTCCCGTCGATCGACCAGGATGACCGCATCCACAAAGTCGTTTTGTTTCACGTCCAAGTCGATAATGGTAATTCCGAAGATTTCAGGTTCGATAAGGACATTTAGCCAGTCACAATCGAAAGAATTATGACAGGCCGACCGATCATTTCTCTTAGGGCTTGTTAAACAAGAGAGAAGCCCTTGTTCGCCAAAGGTGCAGACGACAAGGTCGGGTGGGCTGCTCACTTCTGGCAGAAATGGGCCAGCGAGCATGGCACCGGGACCGTCCCAAGGTTGACCTCCGATCTTGCTTTGGTCGGTCAACACATGAATATCAAACGTTCTATGACCGTCCGCATAGGCTTGTTTTATCATGGAATTATTCAGATACAGACCGAAACTACAAAAAAAGAACCAACTGAGAATTATAAGCTTCTTCATGTCTTCCTCATACAATTGGGCTTGTTGGTATCCAATACCTGAAGGCAATGAACCGCGGTTGCCCCGAAACAAACGATGCTTGTGTTTTTTTGGGAGGAGTCCGCCGATGGGTCGAGAGTTTTCCAGATTAGGAGACGCTATGCACCCGAAAATTGCTATCTATGCAGGAAACAGGAAAAAAATCAGTCTCGGATTGTGAATGAGTATCAGTTAAGTCAACCCAAAATAGACAACCTGTCCGGGTTTGCGCGCGGGATCGCGCGGTGTAAGGACATGGACCGTTGCGTCTCCCTGTATATTCCTTCCGCCAAGTCTTTGATTACGCTTATCGTATCCATCCGACCCATTTGAGTGCGGACTTTCAGCGGAATGGAATCCCCTTACAAATTGGGGGTGCCCTCTTTTGATTTGTTTCGCCGATCACTCGAAACTCGCCGCGATAGAACCAAGATCGCGCATCCAAGTGCAATCACGCCACCGCTGGCGAACGGAAGTACGGCCTGTCCGGCCTCGGGACTGATGAGGAGGCTCCAAGCTCCTTTCAGGAGGGCGCCAAAGGCGGCGACAGCGAAGCCAATGCTCCAGGAGCGGCGCCAGAAGGCGGCAACGAGGGCCACCGCATAAGCGAGAACCGCACACGCGCCGAGCACGGTTTGCCGGGTCCAGCCTTGGGTCAGAAAGCTCCGTTCCATGGCCAGGAAACGACTCACCTCTTCCGCCGGGCTATCGGGGACCGGGAACCAGAACATGGAGGTCAGGATGGCCAGAATGGTGGCGAAAATGCCAGTTAGGCTTCGGCGCCAAGCCGCGTAACAGAGCGGTAAGACGAGCAGGGGACGGACCACCCAGGACAAGAGGTTCTGATGGCGCTCGAAAGCCCAGTCAAAGAATGCGGGTTCCGTGAAAAATACGACGAGAAACACGGTGATCAGTCCGGCGAACCCTAGGGCGAAAGGTCGCTTCAGCCGGGATTTGCCCGGGTTAGACGTCGGACCTTCGGTCCTCACCCCCAGGGACCACGGCGGGGGGTGGGGGCCTGACCCATCTCGACGGCCAGCGCGCGCAGCTTGGCGATGCGGTTCTCGGTGGCCGGGTGGGTGGTGAACAGGTTGTCCATCTTCTTGCCGTGCAGGGGGTTGATGATGAACAGGTGGGCCGTGGCCGGATTGTGTTCGGCCGTGGGGTTCTCGATGGCCCGGGCGCCCCGGTCGATCTTGGCCAGTGCGTTGGCCAACCAGAGGGGATGGCCGCATAGCTCGGCTCCAGTCCGGTCGGCCCGGTACTCGGCGGTGCGGGAAACGGCCATTTGCACCAGCATGGCCGCCATGGGCGCCAGGATCATCATCAGGATCACGCCCACGAAACCCAAGGGATTGTTGTTGTCCCGGTTGCCGCCAAAGAAGAATGCAAAATTCGCCAACATGGAGATGGCGCCCGCCAGCGTGGCGGTCAGGGTCATGGTCAGGGTGTCGTGATGGCGCACGTGACCCAGTTCATGGGCCATCACTCCGGCCAGTTCCTCGGTCGAAAGCATGCGCATCAGGCCCGTGGTCGCGGCGACCGCGGCATTTTGGGGATTGCGGCCCGTGGCGAAGGCGTTGGGCTGGGGGGTATCGATCACATAGACCTTGGGCATGGGCATGCCCGCCCGCTGGGTGAGCTGGCGAATGATGCCATGAAGGTCTGGCGCCGTGCGGGCGTCCACCTCCCGCGCGTTGTGCATGCGCAGGACCATCTTGTCGGAATTCCAATAGGCGAAGACATTCATGCCTCCCGCGATCAGCAGGGCGATGACCATGCCCCCTTGGCCACCGATCAGGTAACCGACGGCGAGGAACAATCCGGTCAAACCTGCCAACATCAAGGCAACGCGCGCGAAACTCATGATCGGACTCCAGAAAGATCCCATCGAAGGGTAGACCATAGGGTCTGATGCTGACATAAGCCGGAGAGAATGGTCGTCAAGACTGGATCGGAGGGGGCCGGATGGCCCATATCAACGAAATGACCGACAAAAAAGCCAAAGACCCCGCCCTGGAAGACCCCACGAAGGCCCCGGAAGCCGACAAGGTCGAGACTCCCGACCCCTCCACGGAGGCGGTGAAGGAGATTGGTGGTCCCCGGGGTCCAGAACCAACCCGTTATAATGATTGGGAACGGAATGGGCGCTGCAGCGACTTTTGAGGGTAGCAACCGCGGACAGTCCATGAAGGGGGTGAGAGAATGCGCGGTCTTTTGGCGAATCTGGTTGGATGGTTCGGTGCCTTGAGCCTGTTTTCCTCGGTAGCCCTGGCGGAGCAGCGGCCCATGGACAAAGACCTGACCCGCGCGTTCGAATCGGGAGCTTTGTCGGGATTGCACGGCGTCCTCGTCTTGAAGGGACCCGAGGTTTTGGCGGAATCCTACTTTTCCGGTCGGGATGACCGGTGGGGACAGGATCTGGGAGAGCGACTCCTCATCGCGAGCGATCTTCATGACCTGCGTTCGGTCACCAAAAGCGTGGTTGGTCTGCTGTACGGAATCGCCTTGGACGAGGGTTTGGTTCCCAGTCTCGACGCGCCTCTTCTCGCGTCCTTTCCTGAATACGCGGACCTCGCCGGGGAGGGCGCGGACGCGGCCATGCTGGTGCGCCATGCCCTGACGATGACCATGGGCGTCGCCTGGGACGAGACACTCCCGTATACGGATCCACGTAATAGCGAGATTGCCATGGAGCGGGCCGGGGATCGGTATCGCTTCATTCTGGATCGGCCGCGAACTCACTATCCCGGGGGTTATTGGAAATATAGCGGTGGGGCGGTGACTCTTATCGGGCGCCTGATCGAGAAGGGTTCGGGACAGTCCTTGGAGGCCTTCGCCAAGACCAAGCTGTTTGATCCCCTGGGCATAACCACCTTTGAATGGGTTGGACGCGGGGAGGGAGAGCCCTCCGCCGCCTCCGGGCTGCGGCTGACCATGCGCGATCTGGGAAAAATAGGGCGCATGGTCGCCGAGAAGGGACGGTGGAACGGCCGACAAGTGGTGCCAGACTCTTGGATTGATCAATCCCTCGCACCTCAAACCCATACGGGAGAGGGCTTGGACTATGGTTTTTTTTGGTGGCTGACACCCGAGCAATGGAGGGGACCCCCTTGGGTCGCCGGTTTTGGGAATGGGGGCCAACGCCTTTTGATTGATCGCGAGAATGATCTTGTTCTGGTTGTTTTCGCTGGAAATTATAATCAACCAGACAGTTGGAAATTGCCCGTAAAGATCTATACGGATTTCGTGCGTCCCGCGCTTCAAAAGAAATAGGTCGCGGGTCGCGTTCGGACGCCTTACACAACGGCCAAGGCCATGCCGCACGGCTCGATTCTGTCAAGAATCGGTGTGATCCAGGAGTTGAGCCCACTTGTCTCCCTTCGTCTTCGCCGCGGTCCTTGGCGCCGCCCTGCTCCATGCCGTCTGGAATGCCGTGGCCAAGGTGGGATTGGATGGCTTCGCCTCCATCCTGCTCATCGCCATGGCCGGGGGGGTGGCGAGTTTTATCCTGCTGCCCTTTTTCCCGGCCCCCGAAACGGCTTCCTGGCCCCACTTGGCGGCTTCGGTCGCGCTGCATCAGGGCTATAACCTGGGGCTGATCGCCGCCTATCGGACCGGGGATTTTGGGCAGGTCTATCCCCTGGCCCGGGGCGGCGCGCCGCTGATGGTGACCCTGGCCGGACTGGTGCTCCTGGGCGAACCCCTGGATCCCTGGCCGCTGGTGGGAATCCTGATCTTGGTCTCCGGCGTCTGGTTGATGGCTAAACGGGGAGGGGGCGCGGGCCTTCCCGACCGGAGGTCGGTCATCGCTGCCCTGGTCACATCGGCCTTCATCGCCGGATACACGGTCACCGATGGGTTGGGTGGACGCCTCGCCGGGTCCGCCCACGGCTATGCCCTGTGGTTGTTCGCTCTGGATGGTGTCTGCGCCGCGGCGATCTATCTGGGTGTTCGAGGGTGGGCCGGGATCCGTGCTCTGCGACCGGCCCTGATCCCGGGTTTGGGGGGAGGAGCCCTGTCCCTTGGAGCCTATTGGACCGTCATTTGGGCCATGACCCAGGCCCCGATGGGCATGGTCGCGGCCCTTCGGGAAACCAGTATTCTCTTCGCGCTTCTGCTGTCCGTCCTGGTTCTCAAGGAACGGGCGGGACCCTGGCGCCTCGCCGCTGGAAGCTTGATCGCCCTGGGCGCGGTGCTCCTCAAGATCACCTAGAGATTCAACGGAAACGTGTTAAAGGTGTGGAAGCTCGGTAAAAGAGTGCTACAATAGGGATTGTTCCAACGAGAGCAATCCTATTTGGTGTGCCCAATCCGATGATCCCTGTCTGGATGCCTGTTTTGACGCTGATCCTTGGTTTGTCCCTTTGTGGGACGGCCTCGGTTCCTGTCGCGCGCGCTGGAGCCATGGGGGACGGTCAAGCCGCCATCATCCTCGGTCCCGTCGAGGCGGAGGTTCAGTCCGTCTATGACGGGGACACGATGAAGGTTCTGGCCGCCATCTGGCCCAATCAGGTTGTGTTCACATCCGTGCGCTTGACGGGTGTGGATACCCCGGAGATCCGAGGGAAATGTCCGGAGGAAAAGGCCCAGGCCCGGGCCGCGAGGGATCGGGTCCGGGCCTTGGTGGCCGAAAATGGATCGCGGGTGCTGTTGCAACGCATTCAGCGGGGCAAATACGCGGGTCGGGTGGTCGCCACGGTCACCATGCCCGATGGCCGGGATCTCTCCGAGGTCCTGATCACCGAGGGGTTGGCCCACCCCTATGATGGAAAAACCCGCCAATCCTGGTGCCAGGGCGGGTGAGGGGTGGCTGGCCGACCTATTTCCCGTAAAAATCCCGATACCAAGCGACAAAGTTCCGCACACCCACCTCGACGGGCGTTTGGGGCGCGTAGCCCGTGGCGTTGGAGAGCACGCTCACGTCCGCCCAGGTTCCCGGGACATCACCCAATTGCATGGGAAGCATGTCCTTTTTGGCCTCGATGCCCAGGGATTCTTCCAGAAGTTCAATGTACCGCATTAGCTTAACCGGCGTGGCGTTGCCGATATTGAAGACCTGGAAGGGGCCGACAGGGCTGGTGGCAGGGTCGGGGATGGGGGTGTCGTTTGGCACCGCCGTGGGAATTTGACCCAGGGCCTTCAGGATCCCGTCGACGATATCGTCGATATAGGTGAAATCGCGCACCATGTCCCCATGGTTGAAGACCTTGATGGGGTCTCCCTTCAACATGGCTTCGGTGAACAGGAACAGGGCCATATCCGGGCGGCCCCAGGGGCCGTAAACCGTGAAAAAGCGCAGTGCCGTACAGGGCAAGTCGAAAATGTTGGCATAGGAATGGGCCATCATCTCCGTCGCCCGTTTGGTGGCGGCGTAAAAAGTCAACGGGTGGTCGGCGGGCTGGTGTTCACTGAAGGGCTGTTCCTTGTTCGCGCCATAGACCGAACTGGTCGACGCGAAAACCAGATGCTCCACCCCCGTGGCCCGGCATCCTTCCAGGATGGAAAAGGTGCCGATCAGGTTGGAATCCACGTAGGCCCGGGGGTTTTCCAGGCTATAGCGCACCCCGGCCTGGGCGGCCAGATGGACCACCCGGTCAGGCCGGTGGCGGTCGAAGACGGCGCGGACAGCGGCTTCGTCGGCCAGATCGACCCGCTCCTCGGCATAGGCCTCGAAAGGGGTCAAGCGGGCGGCACGGGCTTCCTTCAGGGACACGTCGTAATACGGCGTGAAATTGTCCAGGCCCACGACGGCATGGCCTTCCGACAGCAGGCGCAATGCCACATGGTTGCCGATGAATCCGGCGGAGCCGGTGACCAAGACCTTCATGGTGGAAATTCCGAAACAATAGGGTGGAGAGAGCGGAACCCTTGTATAGGCGAACCGGCCCCGATTGAAAAGCCGAGGGGTCGTCGGACCGACCGTCACCTTGTCTCAACCCCGCGCGGTTTAGCACTCCCCTATGCGTTTTTTAAGGCTCAATTCGCGTTTCGTAGGCACTCATGCTAGAATGGCGGAAATGCGGGAGTTCTGATCGATGGACCAAAAGACATTTCAAGCGTGGTTGTCAGCGAGCGACGAGCTGACGGATGCTCAGAAGGCGGAG
>JAIOYK010000028.1 GCA_021741145.1 Rhodospirillum sp.
GGCCCCTCCTGGCGGGACCACGGCGCCATCATCGTCGTCGACGACCTGCTCGCCGAGGCCCCGGCCCTTGTCGACCGGGTCGCGCCGGAGCACCTGGAACTGGCCGTGGCCGATCCGGACGCCCTGGCCGACCGGGTGACCCATGCGGGCGCCATCTTCCTGGGCCGCTACACGCCAGAGGCGATCGGTGATTACGTGGCGGGACCGAACCACGTCCTGCCAACCTCGCGCACGGCCCGATTCTCCTCGGGCCTGGGGGTCTTGGACTTCATGAAGCGGACAACCATCGTCGGCTGCGACGCGGAGTCCCTGCGAACCATCGGCCCGGCCGCGGCCCTGTTGGCCAAGGCCGAGGGGTTGGAAGCCCACGGCCTGTCCGTCTCCGCCCGCCTGAACCTTCCCCCCACCTAAATCTTCAGGGAGCAAGGTCGCCCATGTCCCATGACGCGCCGCCCCATGACGCGCCGCCCCATGACGCGCCCAAGGACACCGACAAGCTGGTCGACATCCGACTGGACGAGAAAACCTTGGTTCGCCGCCGACCCGAGGTCGAACATGAGCGCGCCGTCGCCATTTTCGACCTGCTGGAAGACAACAATTTCGGCGTGGAGGGGCTCGACGGCCCCTTTCGCCTGGTCCTGGGGATCGAGGACAATCGCCTGGCCCTGGATCTGCGCGACTGGGACGACGGGGCGTTGACCAAGATCACCCTGCCCCTCAGCCCCTTTCGCACCATCGTGAAGGACTACTTCCTGATCTGCGAAAGCTATTTCAGCGCCATCAAAACCATGACCCCGTCACAAATAGAAGCCATCGACATGGGCCGCCGGGGACTACACAACGAAGGGGGAGAGCGACTCATGGAACGCCTGTCGGGCAAAATCACGGTTGACCATGATACCGCCCGGCGGCTGTTTACATTGATTTGCGTCCTTCACATTCGGGGCTGACGCCTTGACGCCCGATCTGCCCTCCGCGGTCCTCTTTTGTTGCACCATGAATTCCGTCCGGTCCCCCATGGCCGAGGGGATCATGAAGCGCTACCACGGGCGGCGCATTTACGCGGAATCCGTGGGCGTCCGCCCGGGAGCCGAGGTGGATGGCTTCGCCGTGGCGGTGATGGAGGAGATCGGCATCGACCTGACCCTCCACCGCTCGCGCACCTTCGACGATCTGGAGGACAGCAGTTTCGACGTGGTCCTGTCCCTGTCGCCGGAAGCGCAACACAAGGCCGTGGACATGGTCCGCTGGATGGCCTGCGAGGTGGAGTTCTGGAACACCTTCGACCCCAGTCTGGTGGAGGGATCCCGCGAGACCCGGCTGGAGGCCTATCGCAAGATCCGAGATGAGCTGATCGACAAGATTCTCACCCGCTTTCCCGTGCCCCACATTCAGTCTGGATAGACATCATTTGGACAAACGGATTTTTCTTGACCTTTTCCTTCCGCCGAAACAATTAAATGCGTCCGTGCAAGGGGCAATCAGAGGACTGTGTCGAGCACATGGCCAAGGAAGAAACGATTGAATTCTCCGGTGTCGTTGTGGACCTTCTCCCCAACGCCATGTTCCGCGTGAAGCTGGAAAATGGGCATGACGTTCTGGCCCATACCTCCGGCAAGATGCGCAAGAACCGCATCCGGGTTCTCGTCGGGGACCGGGTGAATGTCGAAATGACGCCCTACGACCTGTCCAAGGGCCGTATCAACTTCCGTTTCAAGTAAGGCTCCGTCATCGAACCCATGACCGCGGATCAGACGATCTCCCTGGCACCAGAGACCCGGTCCGGGACACTCGTCCTCGCCTCCGCCTCGCCCCGGCGGCGGGACCTTCTGGCCCAGATCGGCCTCGCCCCCGCCCTGATCGACCCCGCGAACGTGGACGAGGCGCCCCTGAAGGGCGAACTGCCCCGCCCCCACGCCCAGCGTCTGGCCGAGGACAAGGCCCGCGCGGTCGCCGCCCGCCACCCGGGATGTTTCGTGCTGGCCGGGGACACGGTGGTCGCCAAGGGCCGCCGCATCCTGCCCAAGGCCGAGGACGAGAAGACCGCCCGGGCCTGCCTGTGGATGCTGTCGGGCGGACGCCATAAGGTAATCGGTGGCCTCGCCCTGGTCCTGCCCGACGGGCGCCTCCTCTCCAAGACCGTAATCAGCCAAGTGGCCTTCAAGAAGCTGGGTCATGAGGAGGTCCGCGCCTACCTCGCCAGTGGCGAATGGCATGGCAAGGCCGGGGGCTACGCCATCCAGGGCCTTGCCGCGGCCTATGTGAAGTGGATCGAGGGCAGTTACCCCAATGTGGTCGGCCTGCCCCTGTTCGAAGCCAATGCCCTGCTGCGGGGCAATGGCTATCAACCGAACCCCGAAACGGGCATCCAACCTTGAGCGTCACCGGGACCGGCGCTTTCCGCGTTCTGGTCTCGGACGGCCCAGGGGAAATCCGCTGGGCGCTGCTGGAAGACGACACCGTCGTGGATGTGGTCCACCAATGGGTCCACGCCCCCGAGGGGGGGGCCATCCTCGCCGGACGGATGGGCAAGCGCGCCCCCGATGGACGAGCGGCCTTTGTCGCCCTGGCCGCCGGACCAGACGGATTTCTCTCCCTTTCCGACATCCCCGGCCCACCGCCACCGGAAGGCACCCTGATCGCCGTCCAGGTGGTCCAGGAAGCCCAAGGCCCCAAGGGTCCCAAACTGACGGCAAAAATCACCCTGCCCGGCCGTCTGTTGGTCTACACCCCCTTCGCACCGGGCCTGGGGCTCTCCCCAAAGGCCGGCACCTCCGCTCGGCGGACCCAGCTCCGGGGACGGATCGAGGCCCTGATGGAGCCCGGCGAAGGCGCCATCGCCCGCACCGCGGCAAGCGCTCCCGGGGTCCGGGACAGTGTCCTGCGCGCCGAATTGAAGACCCAGCGAACAAGGTGGCGGGACATCCGCGAGGGGCTTTCCAAGGCCTCCGCGCCGGGTCCGCTTCTGGCCGCGCCGTCCCCCTTGGAAGACTGGCTCGACGGATTGGGCGAGGGCGTAACGGCCATCCTCTGCGACAGCGGCACCCGTGCCGCGGCCCTGAAAAGCCATTTCCGTATCCGCCATCCCTTCTGGACAGGCACCCTCTCCGCCGATCTATCGACCACCCCCTCGCCTTTCGAACGCGAGGGCGTGGAGGAGGCCCTGGAAGAGGCTCTTTCCCCCCGCTTGACCCTGCCCGGCGGAGGGATCGTGATCATCGAGGAAACCCAGGCCCTGACCGCGATTGACCTGGACAGCGGCGCCACCGATCCCGAGACCGCGACCTGGGCCGCCCTGCCGGTGATCGCCCGGCAGATCCGCTTGCGCGCCCTGGCCGGTCAGATCCTGGTGGACCTGCCCCGCCGCAAGGGGGGAGGGCCGAACCGCGAGGCCGTCGACGCCCTGGCCACCCTGTTGGCCAAGGATCCCGCGGGTCCCCGCCTTCTGGGCGTCACCCGGGGCGGGCTGGTGGAAATCACGCGCCCCCGGCGGCGTCCGCCCCTCTCCCACCTGTTCCTGACACCAATGGGAGCCCGGGGTATCACGCCCGAGGCGCGCCTGCTTGCCGCCCTGCGGACCCTGACGAGAGACCCCACCCGGTCACCAGCCCTGACCGTTACTCCGGCGGACGAGACCCTCTTGCTTGGTCCCCTCGCCCCGGCCCTCGCCCAAGCCACCGACCGCCTTGGGCTCCCCATCACCCTGATCCGATCCTGACTTCGCCGGGTGGAGAAGGGACGCGGAAGGGGACGACCGCTCCCGCCAGAGGATAAGCAGACCGGCGACGGCGATTAGCCCCATCCCAAAGAAGGTCCACGCTCCGGGCCGGTCACCGAACAAGGCCACCCCCCACCCCGCGGCGAAGACCAGATAGGCGTAGTCGAAGGTGGCCACGGTGACCGGCGGCGCCATCTGATAGGCCGCGGCCAACCCCCACCCTGTCCCCAGGGAAATCAGCGCGAGCACCGCCAGGACACACCACCCCTGACTGTCCAGGGGAACCCACGGTCCCAAAAGGAAGCGGAGGACGGGATCCTCTCCCCCCGTCAATCCGATCCCATGCACCAGCAAGCCTCCGGTCAAGGCGACCGTCGCCAGGGTCGCGTGGAGGACCAGGGCCAGGAGCAGGGCATCATCGTCGAACCGCCTGGCCCGGGTGAGCACCGCGGCGAGGGCGTAGCAAAGCCCCGCTCCCATGGGAACCAAGGCCAGCCAGTCGAAGGCCTCGGGCGTCGGACGCAGGATCACGAGCGCGCCCAAAAATCCCACGCAGACGGCGGCTCCTCCCCTCCATCCGACGCGTTCTCCCAGGAAAAGGGCGGAGAACAGGGTGACGAACAACGGCCCCGTGTAGAAGGCCGCGGCAATGGTCGTCAGGTCCAAAAGGGGGATGGCGGCGTAAAGAAACAGATACATCGCCGCCAGAAGAAGGGATCGGACGACCACCTTCCAGGTGACCCTCCAGCCCCGGCGACGTCCCCACAAAACCCCGGGGACGGCCAAGACTGGAAGGACCAGGAGGGACCGCAAGGCGTACATCTGCCATAGGGGCATATCGGCGCTGGCGACCTTCACCACCGCGTCCTGAGTCGCCATCAGGAACACCGTCCCAACGATCAGGACAATACCCAAGCCTGTCCGGTCCCCAAGACTTGTCCGATCCAACGCCTGTGTCCGTGTCTCTGTCCTTGGCATCTCTCTCATCTCCTCTGGATGTGGAAATGACAAGGGTGGCCGGACCAGAACCATCGCGGTAGACGTTGCCTATCGACCAGATTATTCGGTATTTTCAAACAATGAAGAGATGGGATACCCAGGGCCTGACTGTTTTCCTCGCCATCGCCGAAGCCGGGAGCTTGCGGGGCGCCGCCCGGGTCTTGGGACTCGGCCCGCCCGCGGTCAGTCACCAGTTGAAGCAATTGGAGCGGCGTCTGGGGGTTGACCTTTTCACCCGCACCACCCGCCGCGTGGAACCAACCGAGGCGGGGCGGGTCCTGCTGGCGCGCGCCGCGCCCGCCCTCGCGGAGTTGGACGAAGCCTTGGAAGCGGCGCGGACCAAGGGCCAGGGCCGGACGGGTCGCCTGCGGATCACCCTGCCCTGGAGCGCCTATCAGGCGATCTTCGCGCCCCTTCTCCCCGGTTTCATGGCCGCCTATCCGGACATCCGCCTGGACCTGTCCATCGACGACGCCCTGGTCGACATTGTCGAAGAAGGATTTCACGCGGGTGTCCGCCTGGGTGGTCTCCTGTCCCCGGACATGGTGGCCATCCCCCTCACCCCGCCCCTTAAGGGCGCCTATTCGGCCACGCCGGATTATTTGGCGGCCCATGGGCGACCGCGCGCCCCCTCGGACCTGCGTCACCATGCCTGCATCCGATACCGCAACATCGGATCGAATCGGCTGGCGGACTGGACCTTCCTCGCGGATGGCCGCGTCACCCCCATCCACACCGAGGCCCATTTGACCCTCGACAGTTTCCAGGCCGTGGTTCAGGCGATCGAGCGCGGCCTGGGCATCGGCTGGTCCCTCCGTCCCGTGGTCGAGGAGGCTTACGCCCTAGGCCGCCTGGAACCGGTCCTGGAGGAATGGACCCCTGGACGCCCGCCGTTTTACCTGTATTACCCCCGCCGCACGAACAGACTGACCCTCCTGGGTGTCTTCGTCGATTTCCTGAGATCCGGCCTCAGGGACGAAAGAACTTGAATCCCGGAAAGAAAACTCCCAGCGTCCTGGGACGCTTCGCCCTTCCCCTTCCGTAGCTTGGTAGCCTGATCGCCCATGACCGACGACACCCCTTCCGCCGACCCCTCCGCCGTCCGCCTGCCCGCGAAAAAATGCCCCATCTGCGCCAAGCCGACCGAGCCGCGCTATCGGCCGTTCTGCTCCAAACGCTGCGCCGACGTGGACCTGGGCCGTTGGGTGACCGGATCCTACAAGGTGGAGACCACCGAACCACCGGGCTTGGACGACGTCGAGGGCTAAGGGTTTTCTCCCTCCGCGAGGCCCCAAAAGATGCATGAAACGATGCACATCCGTTCCCTTGGCCTTGCGGACCTTTCCGCGCTGGTGTCCCTGGAACAGTCTAGTTTCACCGGCGACACGCTCTCCCGCCGGGCGCTCCGCCGCTTGCTGGAGCGCCCCACCGCCCTGTTTGTCGGCGCCAGCGAAACGGAGGGCTCTCCGCTGCTGGGCTACGCCCTGGTGCTCATGCGGGCGGGCACCTCCCTCGCCCGGCTCTATTCCATCGCCGTCACCCCCGCGGCTCGGGGCAAGGGGCTTGGCCGCGCGTTGATGGCCGCGGCGGAAAAAGCCGCCCTGGAGGAAGGCGCCTCGGCCATGCGGCTGGAGGTCCGTCCGGACAATGCCTCGGCCATTACCCTGTATGACTCCCTGGGCTACCGGGAATTCGCCGTCCACCAGGGCTATTACGAGGACCTGTCCGACGCCCTGCGCATGAGCAAACCCCTCTTGCCGGGTCCCCGCACGGTGCCCAACGCCGTTCCCCTGTACCACCAGACCCTGGATTTCACCTGCGGCGCGGCCTGCCTGATGATGGCCATGCGCGCGCTGGACCCGGAGAGCCGTTGGGACCGCACCGAGGAGATCCGACTCTGGCGGGAGGCGACAACCATTTTCATGACCAGCGGCCACGGCGGCTGCGGCCCCCACGGTTTGGCCCTGGCCGCCCACCGCCGGGGGTTCCACGCCGAGGTCTATGTCAGCGACCCCGGTCCCCTGTTCGTCGAAGGCGTCCGCGACCCCCGCAAGAAGGAGGTCCTTCGGGTGGTCCATGCTGATTTCGAGGCCGCCTGCGCCGAGGCGGGGATCCCCGTGCATGTCCGGGCGCTCGACGCCGATGAGTTGGCCGACCGCTTCGCCAATGGGGCCATCCCCATCGTCCTGATCAGCCAATACCGCCTTTGGCGGGAGAAGGTCCCCCATTGGGTGGTGGTTTCCGCCATCGACCGCCATTGCATCCATGTCAATGACCCGGACGTTGACATGGAGGAGGAGACCGCTTCGTCCCTCGACTGCATCCGCCTGCCCATCCCCCGCCGCGACTTCCAGGCCATGGCCCGCTACGGCCAATCCCGCTTGCGGGCCGCCGTCATCATTCGCCGCCACCGCGCCTGACTCAGGACATTCCCCATGGTCGTCATTCTCACCGAACGGAAGCCCGACAGCTTTCCCCCCGCCATTGCCGCCCTGGTCCGCGCGCCCCGTAGCTACATCACCCAAGTGCCCCCCTTTCCGGAAGACAGCACCCGGATCCTGAACCTGACCACCGATTGCTCCTACCTGGGCATGGCCTATTACGCCTCGCTCTTGGCCGAGGCCCGGGGCCACAAGGTCTTGCCGGGGGTGGACGCCATCGTCAATCTGAACCGGGGGTCCGTCCGCCGCCTGCTGATCCGCGAGCTGAACGAGGCCTTGCGCACCCGCATGGTTGGGCTCGGCGCGGTGGAACCGAACCCCTTCACCCTGTTCATTGCCTTCGGTGCCACCCCCGATAGCCGCTTCGGAAAATTCGCCCGTCAGATCTGGGAAGCCTTCCAGTTTCCCCTGCTGCGGGTCGCCATTCATCCGGACCCCAAGCATCAGTGGAAGGTCGACGATATTGATCCCGTCTCCGCCAAGGCCCTGGGAGTGGACGAGGAGACCTTCTTCCAAGCCCAACTCGCCAAGGCCCTGAAGGGGGAGTGGAAACCGCCCAAGCCCCGCAAGACGGCCCGCTGGTCGCTGGCGGTGCTCTACAACGAGGCCGACCCCCTGCGGCCCTCGGATAAGGGAGCCCTGCGCAAACTGGCCCGTGCCGCGGAAAGGCGCGGCATGGAGGTGGACATCATTGGCAAGGGAGACCTGGGCCGCCTGGCCCAGTTCGACGCCCTGTTCATTCGGGAAACCACCAACGTCAACCACCACACCTTCACCTTCGCCCGGGCCGCGGAGGCCGAGGGCATGCCGGTCATCGACGACCCCCAATCCATCCTTCGGTGCACCAACAAGGTCTATTTGGCCGAACTGTTGAACGCGCATGGCCTCCCCACCCCCGATACCCGAGTCCTTGACCGGCGCCTGCTGACCACGGTGGACCGGCATTTGGACTACCCCATTGTCCTGAAGGTGCCGGACGGCAGTTTTTCCCGGGGCGTCGTCAAGGTCGACACCCGCGAAGCCTTGCTCAAGGTGGGGCGCGAGCTTCTCTCCTCCTCGGACCTGATCCTGGCCCAGGAATTCCTGCCCACGTCCTACGACTGGCGGATCGGGGTCCTGAACGGCCAACCCCTCTTTGCCTGCCAATACCTGATGAGCCGCAAGCATTGGCAAATCGTCAACCACAAGGCCGACGGCACAGTGGCGATGGGTGGCTTCCACACCCTGGACGTGGACGAGGCGCCGCCGGAGGTCATCACCCTCGCCCTGCGGTCCGCGGCCCTGATGGGCAACGGTCTTTATGGCGTGGATATCAAGCAGACGGACCGGGGCTGCGTGGTGATCGAGGTCAACGATAACCCCAGCCTCGATTCCGGAGTGGAGGACAAGGTTCTGAAGGACCAGCTTTACAATATCTTGGTGGGGGAATTCATCCGCCGGTTAGAGGAAGCCCAGGGGTAATTCCGTCGAGAGGAGAAAACGTCCCAAGCCTGTCATTTTTTTGAAAGCCGGGGCTTGCATGGCCCCAGGGGATCATGTACACACCCGGTCTCGCTTGCGAGCGACCGGTGCCCGGGTAGCTCAGTTGGTAGAGCATGCGACTGAAAATCGCAGTGTCGGCAGTTCGACTCTGTCCCCGGGCACCACTTTCCTCCCCGTCCTCTCGGACGGGTTGAAGCCGCCCCAAAAAAGCTCCCGATGTCTTTTCGCCCCTTCGGTTCCAGACCGAAGGCCTTGGCGTTTTCGCTTCGCGGAAGACAGACGCCCATGGAAATCAGCATGCGCGCCATGCCAAGGCGTTGAATTGGATCGGAATTTGTGCGGCGCAAAAAAATTTCAGCCCTTTGGCGGTCAAACCGTTGTAACATAGGACCCGTAACGGAAGAAAAGGACCGCCCATGTGCCCGACGTCCACGCAGGCCCTCGGCCCGGCCACCCCCGAGACGGGGGATGGCCCCCTTGGAGAAACCCTCGTCACGACCCTGCCCACCCCCCTTCCCAAAGTGGAGTCTCCGGACAGGGCCGTTGATCTCTCCCTCGTCGCGGAGCAGGCCATTTTGGCAAACCGGGATCTGGCCACATCGCTGGGCGTCGCCCTCGCCTGCCATGGCCCGGCCCTGGTCGTGGTGACCGATGGACGGGAAGTTCAACGGGTTCTGGAAGACCTTCTGTCCACGGCCCTGCGGCGCCATCCCGCGGAAGGGTGGGTGACCGTCGACATCGCGGCTACCGCCAAGGGCGCGCGGATCACCGTCAGCGACCGGGGCCTAACCCTCGGCACCCGGGATCTGCGGGCCGTCATGGGTCCGACCCAGGCCGCGGCCCAGCGCGTTGGCGGCGGCCTCATGACCCAGGACGGCTCCGAGGACGGCAACGGCATTTCCTTCACGGTGTTCAATCGAATCAAGGCCACGGCGCCGGTCCACTGACCCCCCGCGCCAAGGCCTTCAAAAGGCACCATGGCCCGCGTATGCAGAGGCCCGTGTATTCTGACTTTATCCACGCATCACCCTTCCAAGCTCCGGCTGACGCCTTTCGTTTGGAAGGGTGATGCGCGACGCGGTTTTATCGCCGAATGGCTTGGTCCCGGTCCTTGCGGATCAGAACTTCCTCGCCATTGAAGCGGTTCTTCCGATAGGTGGCGAACCGGGCCTCGGTTTGGGCCGCGGTTTCGGCCTCCCCGGTGGGAGTCATGTCCTTGTCGGTCCAAAAGCGAACCTCGCACCCCGGCGTGCCTTCGCAATAGGTCTCGGCCGCCTGGAACAGGCGCTCGTCCGACAGTTCACCTGGCGGAACAAAGACATAGTGGATCAAGGGCTTGCCGCCCAACTTCTCGATTCCGGTCCCGGCGAGGGGGTTCGCCCGTTGTTCGTCGGGCAAATTGAGATAGTAGACAACGCCGAAAGTCACGGCGAACAAGACCAAAGCGGCGGCGAACGTGCCAAACCGTCCCATGGATTCCGTTCCTTTCACGAAATATTTTCCAACTCGTCCCGGAAAATGGGCCATGGTAAGCCTTTCGTAAAGAGCCGATCCGTTGATCCCCCATTTGTTTCATGGGGCTTGCGTCCATGAATCGGTTGAAGGGGGCGGAGGATCTCGGGTATCCATGGCGGTCCGCCCGGACCGAACGTCCGCGCCTTTTCACTTCCGTGATCCGTGATCCGTGATCCCAGGCTCCGAGACCCTACGCCATGACCGTCGATTACAAGTCCACCGTCTTCCTTCCCAAGACCGACTTCCCCATGAAGGCCGGGCTCGCCCAGAAGGAACCCGACATTCTGGCGCGCTGGGAAAAGCTCGACATTTACGCCCGTCTGCGCGCGCAGTCCAAGGGGCGCGAGAAGTTCGTCCTGCACGACGGCCCGCCCTACGCCAATGGCCACCTGCACAACGGCCATGCGCTGAACAAGATCCTCAAGGACGTGATCACCCGGTCCCAGCAGATGCTGGGCAAGGACAGCAATTATGTTCCCGGCTGGGATTGCCACGGCCTGCCCATCGAATGGAAGATCGAGGAGCGCTACCGGGCCAAGGGCCAGAACAAGGACGAGGTGGACGTGGTCGAATTCCGCAAGGAATGCCGCCAGTTCGCCGAGGAATGGATCGACATCCAGCGCGAGGAATTCAAGCGCCTGGGCGTCTGTGGCGACTGGAAGACCCCCTACACCACCATGGCCTACAAGGCCGAGGCCCAGATCGTCCGCGAGTTGGGCAAGTTCCTGATGAACGGCGGCCTCTATAAAGGAGCCAAGCCGGTCCTGTGGTCCGTGGTCGAGAAGACCGCGCTCGCCGATGCCGAGGTCGAGTACCAGGATCACACCTCCACCACCATCTGGATCCGCTTCCCCGTCGTCCGCGCCTCCATCACGGCGCTGGAGGGAACCTCCATCGTCATCTGGACCACCACCCCCTGGACCATGCCGGGCAACCGGGCCATCGCCTATGGGGCGGACATGGATTACATGGTCATCCGCGCCACCGAGGTGACCGAGGGCTCCCATGCCCACGCCGGGGAGCGTCTGGCCGTCTGCGTCGACCTGCTCGACGACGTGCTGAAGCGGGCGGGCATCACCGCGCACGAGGAAGTGGCCCGCATGAAGGGTGCCGAACTCGTCGGCTCCACCTGCCGCCACCCCTGGCGGGGCAAGGGCTATGACTTCGACGTCCCCCTGTTGGCCGGGGACTTCGTCACGACCGAACAGGGCACGGGCTTCGTCCACATCGCCCCCGGTCATGGCGAGGACGACTACTTCCTGGGCCGCGACAACGGCATCCAGCCACCCGATACCGTCGATGGAGACGGGCTCTACATGGACCATGTACCCCTGTTCGCCGGCAAGCATGTCTTTAAAATCGCTCCGGATATCGTCGCGGCCATGGTCGATGTCGACGCCCTGCTGGCCGAGGGCAAGCTCGAGCACAGCTACCCTCATTCCTGGCGCTCCAAGGCGCCCCTGATCTTCCGCAATACCCCGCAGTGGTTCATCTCCATGGAGACCAACGGTCTGCGGGAGAAAGCTCTGAAGGCCATCGACGACACCCGTTGGATCCCGGCGCGGGGCCGCAACCGCATCGGCTCCATGATTGAAAGCCGCCCGGACTGGTGTGTCTCCCGCCAGCGGGCCTGGGGCGTGCCCATCGCCATTTTCGTCGACAAAACCACCGGCGAGCCCCTGCGCGACCAGAGCGTCATCGACCGCATCGCCGAGACTTTCGAGACCGAGGGCGCGGATGCCTGGTTCATCGGGGACCCCAAGCGCTTCCTTGGCCCGGAACATGACCCAGACAACTTCGAGCCCGTGCGCGACATTGTCGAGGTCTGGTTCGACAGCGGATCCACCCATGCCTTCGTCCTGGAAGCCCGCGAAGACCTGAAATGGCCCGCGGACCTGTACCTGGAAGGCTCCGACCAGCATCGGGGCTGGTTCCACACCTCCCTGCTGGAAAGCGCGGGCACCCGGGGCCGGGCGCCCTATGACGCGGTGTTGACCCACGGCTTCCTGCTCGACGAAAAGGGCGACAAGCTCTCCAAATCCAAGGGCAACGCCGAAAGCCCGCAAAAGGTGGTCTCCACGGCGGGCGCGGACATCATGCGGCTTTGGGTCGTGTCCTCCGACTATACCGGGGATATCCGGTTCGGGCCGGAAATCCTCAAGCAGACCACGGACACCTACCGCCGTCTGCGCAACACCCTGCGCTTCCTGCTGGGTGCCCTCAATGGCCTGGACGCCCCCCCCCCCCTGCCCCCGGCGGAGGAGCTCCCGGAGCTGGAACGCTGGATCCTGCACCGCTTGGCGGAGCTGGACGCCAAGGTCCGGTCCTGCTGCGCCGATTTCGCCTTCCACGACATGTTCCAGGAGTTGCATACCTTCTGCGCCCTGGACCTGTCGGCCTTTTACTTCGACATCCGCAAGGACGCGCTCTATTGCGACGCGCCGGACAGCCCCCGCCGGGTGGCCTGCCGGGCGGTGATGGGCCAGGTCTTCGACTACTTGGTGAAGTGGATGGCGCCCTTCCTCTGCTTCACCGCCGAGGAGGCTTGGCTGACCCGCTACCCCAGCGAGACCGACAGCATCCACTTTCACACCTTCCCCGAGGCTCCCGAGACCTGGACGGACGCGGTCCTGGCCGCGCGTTGGGCCAAGGTGCGGCGCCTGCGCCGGGTGGTCACCGGAGCCCTGGAAGTGGCCCGGGCCAACAAAACCATCGGCGCGAGCCTTCAGGCCGCTCCCCTGGTCCATGCCCCCGCCGAGCTGATCGCGGCCTGCGAGGGTCTGGACATGGCGGAAATCTGCATCACCTCGACCATTTCCCTGGTCGACTCGGCCACCGATCCCGTCCCCAAGGGCGCCCATGCGCTGGACGACGTGGCCGACACCGGAGTCGTCGTGGTCCTGGCCGTGGGCGAGAAATGCCAGCGCTGCTGGATGGTCCTGCCCGACGTGGGAACCCATGACCACGAAGGGGTCTGCGACCGCTGCGACGACGCCGTGGCCAAGCACCTCGAGGCCCAGCGCCCCGAAGCGACGGCCTGATCCCATGCTCTTCGGCTTCCCCCTTCCGCCCCTGCTGTTGGCCCTTGGGATCATGGCTCTGGATCAAGCCAGCAAATGGTGGATCCTGCTCGACGTGATGGCCCCGCCCCGGGTGATTTCCGTGACCGGATTTTTCAATCTGGTCCTGGTCTGGAACCGGGGTGTCAGCTTCGGGGTGATGAACAACGGCGGCGATTGGAACGCCTGGATTCTCTCGGCCATCGCCCTGGGGATCGCCGGATCCCTGATCTGGTGGTCGCGCACGGCCCTGGGTTGGGTCCAGAAGGCGGCACTCGGCCTGATCATCGGTGGCGCGCTGGGCAATGTGATCGACCGGATGGTCCACGGCGCCGTCGTCGATTTTCTCGACTTTTCGGTCTCGGGATACCATTGGCCCGCCTTCAACGTGGCCGACGCGAGCATCACCCTGGGCGCCATTCTGCTGATCGCCGACACCCTGTTCGGGGGAAAGAGGGTCTCCCAGGATCCCAAGGGCAAGGACTGATTTCCCCAGGGACTTGAGCGGACCCCCTAGTCGGGGTACAAAGGGACCGTGTTTCCGTAGGGTCGCGCCTCCACAAACCGGTGGGTTTCGCCGAGTAAAAAACAAGGAACTTGGGACATCATGACCGCCTCCTGCCGTATTGTTCTGGCCGCCGTCCTGGCCCTGCCGTTGGCGCTTGGCGCCTGTGACAATGCCAAAAAACAGTTGGGTCTGGAGCGGAACGCCCCGGATGAGTTCAAGGTCGTGACCCGTGCCCCCCTCGCCCTCCCCCCGGATTTCAACCTGCGTCCGCCCGAGCCCGGCGCCGCCCGGCCCCAGGAAATGGCTCCCCGCGACTCCGCCCGCACGGCCCTGTTGGGCGAGGGCTCCGACATGTCCACGGGTCTGACCAGCGGGGAACAGGCTCTCCTGGGCGCCGCCGAGACGGACCGGGCCATCCCCAATATCCGCGACGTGGTGAACCGGGAAACCTCCTCCCTGGCGGCGGAGGACAAGACCTTCACCGAAAAGCTGGTCTTCTGGCGGAAAAACGAGGAGGACCGCTTCGGCACGACGGTGGATCCCGACGCGGAGAACCAGCGTCTGCGCCAGAACCAGTCCCTGGGCCGACCGGTCACCGAAGGCCGCACCCCCACCATCGAGCGGCGCCAGCGTGGCATCCTCGAGGGGATTTTCTAAGCCCCGGCCCGCCCGCCTTTCCATGCCCCCCCCATGACCGACAGCTTGACGCCCGCCCAACGCTCCGAGCGCATGGGGCGGGTGAAGGGACGCGACACCAAGCCGGAACTCCAGGTCCGCCGTCTGCTGACGGAGCTGGGCTACCGCTACCGACTCCAGCGCAAGGACCTGCCGGGCAAGCCGGACATCGCGTTCCTAGGGCGACGGAAAGTGATTTTCGTCCATGGCTGCTTTTGGCACCGCCACCCGGATCCCACCTGTCCGCTCGCCCGCCTGCCCAAGAGCCGCCTGGACTTCTGGCTGCCAAAACTCGAGGCCAACCGCGCCCGCGACCTGCGGACTCAGTCGGACTTAACCGCCCTGGGTTGGCGGTTTCATATCGTCTGGGAATGTGAGATCAAGGACGGCGAACGCTTGAAGACCACACTGAGGCGTTTCCTGGAGGACCCATGCGGAGCGTAGAATTGTTCGCTGGCGCTGGCGGTTTGGCCATTGGTGTGGGCCGGGCCGGGTTCATCCCCTCTCGAATCGTGGAATGGGACAGGTGGTGCTGTGATACGCTGCGGGAAAACCGCGCGGCGGGACTCGACTCCCTGCGCCATTGGCCCCTGCCCCAGGAAGGCGATGTCCGCTCCTTCACCTTCACGGACCTGGACGGGAAAATCGACATCGTCACGGGCGGTCCCCCGTGCCAACCCTTTTCCCTGGGCGGCAAACATCAAGCCCACGCCGATAAACGGGACATGTGGAGCGAAGCGGTCCGGGTTGTCCGGGAAACGAGACCCAAGGCCTTCCTTTTCGAGAATGTCAAAGGCCTCACGCGGGCGAGCTTCAACGCCTATTTTTCCTACATCCTCCGCCAGCTCACCCACCCCGAAATCGTTCGCGCCGAGGGAGAATCCTGGGACAGTCACTTCGCCCGGCTCGAGAAGCACTACAGCGCGGTGGGTTCGAACGGAACGGGCCTTGGCTATAACGTCGTGCACCGTGTTCTGAATGCCGCCGACTATGGTGTTCCTCAAAGACGAGAGCGCGTTCTTTTTGTCGGCTTCCGGTCCGATCTTGGCATTCAATGGTCTTTTCCCAGACCCACCCACTCCCGGGACGCCTTGCTTTGGGATCAGGTCCGATCGGACCTCTACTGGGATCGACATCGTGTCTCCATGAAGGACCGGGCACTGGCCGAGAGGTTGTTCAATCGCGCCCGCAAACTCACCTCCCAGCCGGAGGAACGGCCCTGGCGAACCGTGCGGGACGCCATCTCCGACTTACCGGATCCGGAACATGAGTCCTTGGCGGCGTCCTCCCTGTTTTCGGACCACCGCTTTCAAGCGGGAGCGCGCTCCTATCCGGGACATACGGGGAGCCCCTTCGATGAGCCCGCGAAAACACTGAAAGCCGGTGTCCATGGCGTGCCCGGAGGAGAAAACATGCTCGCCCGTCCCGACGGAAGCGTGCGGTATTTTTCCATCCGCGAAAGCGCCCGCCTCCAAACCTTTCCCGATGATTTTCGCTTTCATGGCGCCTGGAGCGAAACCATGAGACAAATGGGGAATGCCGTTCCCGTTTGTCTCGCGGAGGCGATCGCCAAGGCCGTGCACAAGACACTCCGACCCTTTGAAAAGGAATGCGTCGACCGAGAATAGGGACAGAGCGCCTAAAACCCGTCGATATGATGCATTTCTTCCGGAGCTCTGGGAGCTTTTTGAATGACCAAGGACTGGCGGCGTCTCCGCGCGGGTGGCGTCGGTGGAGTCCGACCAGGAAACTCCCCGCGCGCCCGGCACCCCCTTCCTCCACGACGAACCGGACCTCCGCCAGACCATCCCCGCGGGTACCGGATAAAGAGATCAAGAGACCATGGCGCCTTCAGTCCCCGCCCCAGAGGCCACCGACCCCGTCGTGACCCGCCATCGGCACCTGGAACGCGTCGCCATGACCGCGCTGGATGCCGGACGGTTGCTCATGGAAAGCGGTGCCCGCTCGCATGTGATCCGGGACGGGGCGGCCCTGGTCGCTCGAGGCCTGGGCGCCGACCATGTCCATGTGCGGGCGGGTTATGCCTCCATCGGCATGACCGTGGGTTCCGGAACCACGACCATCACCCGCATGATGGGCGTGGGGCGCCATGGGGTGAACCAACGCCTCGACCGGCGTCTGCGCGCCTTCTGCGCCCGCGTCGACCGGCAAGGCATGACCGTCGACGCCGCCACGGCGGAACTGGAGGCCCTCGCCCAGGACACCCACCGCCACCCCTGGCCCCTGGTGGCCCTGGCCGTGGGACTGGCCTGCGCCGCCTTCGCCCGCCTGCTGGGATGCGATTGGCTGGCCATCGGCGCGGTCCTCCTGGCCAGCACGGTCGCCCAGGCCGGACGCCATGGCATGGCACGGTTGGCGCTCAGCCCCATTCTGGTCACCACCTTGACCGCGGGCGCCGCCGCCCTTCTCGCCGGAGCGGCCGCCCGGGCTCTGGGAAGTGGATCCCCCGATGGGGCCATGCTCGCCTCCATCCTGCTGCTGGTCCCCGGCGTGCCCCTGCTCAATGCGCAGATCGACATCATGGAAGGCTATCCGACCCTGGGGGCCGCCCGGGCGGTCAGTGGCGCCCTGATCCTGGTCTTCATCACCGTGGGCCTCTGGGGCGCCCGGGGGCTTCTCGGCCTCTCCCCCACATCAGGGTCGGAGAGTCTCCCGGACCTGAGTATGGGCTCGGATATGATCCTTGGCGCCATCGCCGCGGCCGGTTTTGGCGTGCTGTTCAATTTCGAGGTGTCCATGGTGGCCGCGGCCGCCCTGGTCGGCGCCCTGGGCCTGGCGGTCAGAGCCCTGGGACTCGGCCTGGACTGGGGACTGCCCGGAGCGTCCTTCCTCGCCGCGATCTCCGTCGGGCTGGCCCTGCGCCTGCTCCGGCTGGTCCACCCCGGGGCTGGGCTGGTCCTCGCCGTGGCGGGCTGCGTCCCGATGATTCCCGGAGGCAGCGCCGCCCAGGCCATCATGGGACTGTTCGCTCTGGCCGCCCCAACTCCGCCGGATCCCCAACACCTGTTGGCCCTGACCGTGGAAAGTGGCTTGCGCGCCCTGATCACCCTGGGCGCCATCGGCGCGGGATTGACCTTGATCGCCACCTTGCCGAGGGGGAAAGCCTTTCCCGATTAGGACGAATAGGGATCCGTCTCCAGCACTCCGCACAGGACCTTGTGACGCACGGACAGGGTTTTCCCCTCCTCCCCCTCCGGCGCCAGGGACCACCACCACCGGGGGCCATCCACCCGGGGCCGGACACCATGGAGCAAGTCGTAGCGGACCGCGCCGCCCGTCATCGCCGAATCCCGCTCCTCCCGCTCGAAATCGCTGAGCAGACAGACCGTGCCCCGGCCCCTCCCGAGACACTGGCCCAGCGCCGTCAGATGGGCCCGGATGAGGGCCTCGGCCACGGCGTCCTGGGTGGCCCGCGGCAGGCCATGGCGGTCCATCCAGATCCGGGGAGACATCGGGAGTTGGCTGAGCATATTCGAGGACACAACGAGGTCGGCCTCCAGCGCCTCCGGTGGCAGGGGGGCGGGGTCGGCCACGGCGGGCGCGACCTTGGGATGGGCGGCCAGGGCCCCATGGACCCCCGTCACGTCCCAAACGCGCCAATCCACGTTCCCCAACGTCCGGGCCTGGGCGCGCACCGCCCGGGGCACCACCAAATCCACCAAAAGCACCCGGTCGAATCGGGCGGCCAGCGCCTCCAGGGGAACCTCCAGCAACCAACCGGAGCCCAAAACCACCACCAGACCCCGCCCTGGGGTCTTCTCGGCCACCCGCAGCACGGCCTCCCGCGCCTTGGCCACGTGGTCGGACCAAGCCCGAGACAGGCGCTTGGCCCGGGCGCGCACGGCCACCAGTTCGTCCACGGCCCCCAGGCGTCGAGCCTCTGGCGCCGCGGGCATCAGGCGGGCTTCCAACCATTCCAGGAGCATGTCCCTCCTTCGCTCCCCTTATTTGGCCCTCTTTATTTGGCCCTCTTTATTCGGCCCTCTTTATTCGGCGCTCTTTATTCGGCGCTCCTTATTCGGCCCTCCTTATTCGGTATGCACGGGGCTTTCATCCTTGAGACGTTCGGTCATGTCGAGGATCAGGGTCACCAGGAAGCGGCGGTACATGTCCAAGGCTTGGATGCCATACAAGCTGCCACAGGCGGGCACGCAGGCCGTGGGTTCGGTCTGAAGAACATAGAACATCTGGCCCAGAGGGTCGGAGACCCGCTGCAACAGGGCCGTGATGCCGCCGGGGCCAAAGGCGTCCGGGGCATAGAAGGTGTCGGCGAGGAAGGCCGCCACCTCCTTCAGGCAGGCGATCTCGCCATTCATGGCCGCCCGGATCTGCTCCGCGTCCCCGGTATCATAGGATTCGGACACGGCGTCGGTGCAGGCCCCCATGCGGTCGGGTACCGTATCGAGAAGTCGATAGGTGTCCGCGGTCAGCTCCGCCGCGCACGCCGGAACAACCGATAGAAGTTGGACAACACAAAGGGCGGCGACCACCCAAACCGCGCCAAAACGCGGAACCGTCATTCGATCGATCATGTCGCGGTGTCTCCCCCGGGACGAGCGTCATTCCATTGCCCCGGCACGCGCCGGTCCTTGGTTCCCCCCTCCCCCGGGAAGGGTCTGGACCGTTAGCGACGCCCGAACAGGCGTTCGATATCACCCAACTTTAACTCAACATAGGTCGGTCGACCATGGTTGCATTGCCCAGAGCGGGGCGTTCGCTCCATATCGCGCAAGAGGGCGTTCATTTCCTCCACCCGCAGACGCCGCCCGGCGCGGACGGAGCCATGGCAGGCCATGGTCGCCACCACATGACCCATGCGGTCCTGGAGCACCTGAGCCGTCCCCCATTCCGCCAGCCCATCGGCCAGGTCGCGGACCAACCCCTTCACGTCCGTATCCCCCAACAGGGCGGGAACCTCGCGCACCACCACCGCGCCGGAACCGAAGCCTTCCAGGGCCAATCCCAGCTTGCCCAGGTCCTCCGCCACTTCCACCAGCCGTTCGGCGGCGGCTTCGTCCAATTCCACCACCTCGGGCAGGAGAAGCATCTGACTTTTCACCCGCCCCTCGCCTTCCAGGGCGGCGTTCATGCGCTCCATGACCAGCCGTTCATGGGCGGCGTGCTGGTCGACGATGACCAGCCCCGTCTCCGTCTGGGCAATGATATAGGTATCGTGGATCTGCCCCCGGGCCGCGCCCAGGGGATGGGCCCGCGAATCGGGAACCGGCGCGGGCGCCAAATCCGCCTCCCCCGCCATGGCCGGACCCCAAGGAGCCCGGGAGAGGGAATGGAGGGACCCCACGGGTCGCGACTCGCCCAGCCCCCCAGCCCCGTCCCAAGACGCGGGAGCCTGGGCCTCATAGGCCAATTGGCGCTCGGCGGCGCTGGGGTGCTGGCCCCGATAGGATCCCGCGCCCCAGGGCAGGCGGACCCCGGACTGGACCGGTGCGTTGCCCAAGGCACCCAGCCCCTCCCCGGGACGCGGAGCGCCCAGCCCCTCGCCAAGCCGAAGGGAGGCGAGCGCCGCGTCCGACACCGAGGAACTGGCCCGATGCCCGGCTTCGGCCAGGGCATGGCGGATAGCGCCGACGATCAACCCGCGTACCAGGGCCGGGTCGCGGAAACGCACCTCCGCCTTGGCCGGATGGACGTTCACGTCCACCAACTCCGGCGGCAGGTCCAGATAGAGGGCGACGACCGCATGGCGGTCATGGGCCAGCACATCCCGGTAGGCGCCCTTGACCGCCCCATGGAGCAGCTTGTCCCGCACCGGGCGGCCGTTGACAAAGAGATATTGCCCGGCGCTGGTGGCCTTATTGAAGGTGGGCAGGGCCACATGGCCGGTCAGGCGAATCCCCTCGCGCTCGGCGTCGAGGGCCAGGGCGTTGTCGGCGAAGTCCCGCCCCAGAATGCCACCCAACCGGATCAGCCGGGCCTCGAACAGCTCCCCTTGGGCGGCGGAAAGGCGGATCCGCTGCCGGGTGCCATCCGACAGGGTAAACCCCACCTCTGGATGGGCCATGGCCAGGCGGTTGACCACATCCACGGCATGGGTCATTTCCGTGGTCGGCGCCTTGAGGAATTTCAACCGGGCCGGAGTGGCATAGAACAGGTCGCGGACCTCGATCCTTGTGCCTTCGGGATGGCTGGCCGGTTCGACCTCGCCCTTGGCACCGCCCTCGACGGTCAAGCTCCAGGCGGAGTCGGCCCCCGTGGTGCGGCTGGTCAGGGTCACCCGCGCCACGGATCCGATGGAGGGCAAAGCCTCCCCCCGGAAGCCCAAGGTGTGGATGTTCAGCAGATCCTCGCCGGGCAACTTGGAGGTGGCATGGCGTTCCACGCAGAGGGCCAGTTCGTCGGGCGACATGCCCCGCCCGTCATCGACCACAAGGATGCGCGCCCGGCCCCCGTCGCCCATGGTCACATCCACCCGGGTCGCCCCGGCGTCGATGGCGTTCTCCACCAGTTCCTTCACGGCCGAGGCCGGGCGCTCCACCACCTCGCCCGCGGCGATGCGGTTGACCAGGGTGGGCGGCAGAAGGCGAATCGACATGGGCATCGACATGGGGGGGGAGCGGTCCATGGGTCTCGAGGAAACGAAGGAGCGCGCCCACCCTAAATCTGGTGTTCAGGCGTCGCGCATCTGTCTATATAGCGCGATTAGGCCAGTGGTGGAAGAGTCGTGCCGGGGAGTCTTGGTGCTGTCCTCCAACTCCGGCAGGATGGCCTTCGCCAATTGCTTGCCCAACTCGACGCCCCATTGGTCATAGGCGTTGATGTTCCAGACCGTGGCCTGGACATGGATCTTGTGCTCATAGAGCGCGATGAGCATGCCCAGCGTCCGCGGATCGACCGTCTTCACCAGAATGGCGTTGGAGGGGCGATTGCCGGGGAAGACCTTGTGGGGCACCAGGGCCTCCAACGCGGCGCCGGTCATGCCCTGGGCTTCCAGCTCGGCCCGGGCCTCGGCCTCGGTCTTGCCCGTCATCAGCGCCTCGGTCTGGGCGAGGAAGTTGGACAGCAAGATGGCGTGGTGCTTGCCCACGGGATTGTGGCTCTGGGCCGGGGCGATGAAGTCGCAGGGGATCAGATGCGTCCCCTGGTGGATGAGTTGGTAGAAGGAATGTTGACCGTTGGTGCCGGGCTCGCCGAAGAGGATGGCGCCGGTGTTCCAGGTCACCGCCTGGCCCTCCAGGGTCACGCGCTTGCCGTTGCTCTCCATATCGGCCTGCTGAAGGTAGGCGGGCAGGCGGTGGAGGTACTGGTCATAGGGCAGGACCGCATGGGCGCTCGCCCCCAGAAAGTCCGTGTACCAGACACCGAGCAGGGCCAGAAGGACCGGCATGTTTTTGTCGAGCGGCGCGGTCTTGAAATGGACATCCATGGCATGGGCGCCGTCGAGCAGCTCCTGGAAGCGCCCAAACCCGACGGACAGGGCGATGGGCAGACCGATCGCCGACCAGAGGGAGTAGCGCCCTCCGACCCAGTCCCAGAAGCCGAACATGTTGTCCGTGTCGATGCCGAAGGCCGAGACGGCCTCCCCATTGGTCGAGAGGGCGGCGAAATGCCTGGCGACGGCGTCCTCGCCCAGGGCCTTGGTCAGCCAGTCGCGGGCCGTGTGGGCGTTGGTCAGGGTCTCCTGGGTGGTGAAGGTTTTGGACGCCACCAGGAACAGGGTGGTCTCCGGGTCAAGGCCCTTGAGGGTCTCGGCCATATGGGTCCCGTCGACATTGGAAACGAAGCGGACGGTCAGTCCGGGCTTGGCGTAGGCCTTGAGCCCCTCGACCACCATGACCGGTCCCAGATCGGAGCCACCGATGCCGATATTCACCACATCCGTGATGGTTTTGCCGGTGGCCCCGGTCCAGGCCCCGGAGCGCACCGCCTCGCTGAAGGTCTTCATGCGGGCCAGCACGTCCTTGATGGCGGGCTTCACGTCGACACCATCGACTAGGACGGGATCATCGGTCGGGTCGCGGAGCGCCACATGGAGAACGGCCCGGTCCTCGGTGGTGTTGATATGGACGCCCCCGAACATGGCGTCGCGGCGCGCCTCGACCCCGGCGTCCCGGGCCAGATCCAGAAGCAAACCCAAGGTTTCCGGCGTGATCCGGTTCTTGGAGTAGTCCAGGACCATGTCCTCGATCCGGAGACTGAACCGGTCGAACCGCCGCGGATCCGCGTCGAACAGATCGCGCATCCGCAACGGCGCCACGGCCTTGGCATGGTCGGCCAAGGCCGCCCAGGAGGGAGACAGGATGGGATCGGGCATGGGGAGGTTCCTTTGGGGGGAGGCGGGAGGGGGGGAAGAGAGGATAGCGCATATGGGCCTTTCTGGCACCCGCCAGGATAGGGACCGCTTGTCGGATTAAATCCATCCTTCCGCGCGTGATAGAGTGATCGATCATCCCGTGCGCCCGCGCCAACATCACATGCCCTGGACGATTTTCAGAAAACCTGGACGGACTCGTCCCTTTCAGTCAATCCACACTCAACCTTGATATCCTCTTCGGATACGAGGCTATATCAACGGAGAGCCTGTCACGGAACTTTCGGCGCTGGGTATGGAGGCGAGGGCATCGACCCAAACGACGGTTTCCGCCAGCCTTTTGGAAAATTATAGTGAAACTGGATCAGCTTGAGTCAAGCTGGCCCAGTTTCACTCTCATCTTATAAATTTTAGTGTGCCTTCGAGGCCAAGTTGGGCCAAGGCGTGGCCCAACTTGATCTCGGAGCACTCTAATGCCTACACAAAAGACCGAGTGCACTGGCCAATGAATTTTTTGAAAGTGTCGGCGCACGAGACCGGGGATCGCATGAGATATAGCATCGATGAATTACTTGCACTGGTGGCTGTCGTGGAGCTGAACAGCTTTTCTCTGGCCGCTCAAAAACTCAATATTACGCAGCCGGCGCTTTCCAGACGAATATCAAACATAGAAGATAATATAGGCGATAAACTTCTTGTAAGAAGCAAGAAAAAAATAGAACCAACAAAAATAGGATACAGATTTTACAATATAGCAAAGCGGTTGGTTATCGAGTTTCAGAGCACGGAAGCGGAATTGCTGACCATAAAGGACGACGACACCGGAAAAGTCTCCATTTCCATCAACATGACTTGGTGTAGCGTGATCATCCCGACCGTGGTCGAGAGGTTTCGACAGCTCTACCCGAATTACACTTTAAATATCATTGAAGGTTCCAGCTCTCTCGCGGTCAAGAAAGTCTACGACGGTGAAGTCGATCTGGGCGTCACCCATAAACCAAAAAGGCTCTACGGCGTGGACTTCGAGCCGATTCTGAATGAAGAATTCCTTGTCGCCTGCCACAGGGACCATCCCCTGGCGGCCCTGGAGGTCATCCCGTCGGCGGAACTGAAAAAGCATGTTTGGATGCGTCTGCTACGCGACGAACTCTTCTCCTCGCTTGACTGGATCGCGTTCGATGGCGCCTCCAATTTCCCTGACACCTTGGTGAACGCGAACCACTACGTCACAATCCTCCGCCTGGTGGACAGCAATTTAGGGGTAACCATTCTCCCCCGCATGGCCATCCACCAGTTTAAGGGAGAGAACATTGTCCTGCGATCGTTCGCCGAGCCCATGATCCGCCGAATGGTTGGCGTGCTGACCAAACAGAAGCGCGATCTCTCCCCCGCCGCGGAGAAGCTGAACGGCATCATTCGCGAGGTTCTCGCAAGCTATCGGTAGGAGGGGGGAGAGGGTCACTCCGCGATCCGCGTTTCGGCAAGAAGTCGGGCGGCCGGTTCAATCATTTTCGCGTTCTCATGGGCCACATCCGGAACGGTTTGCCAACGCCAACCGAAGGCAGCCCCCAATTGCTCCGCCATGCGCCGGGCCGAAGCGAAATAGGTCTCGCCGCGCGCCACGCGATGGGGACCCTGGTCGGCGGTTCGGACGGGCCACCAGGCGGGATAAGGACCCGCCCTGTCGCGATCCCCCACCAGAACGGTCACGGGCTTTTCGAGGAAGATCCGCAACCGCTCCAGGGATGCGTCCCCACCTTGAAGGCCAAAGGGGATCGGACGATCAAGGTCCATCAGACTATACCAGCCGGCATTGGCGAAAATGGCATGGCTGACCCGATCAACGGGGGCGAAGGTCATATAGCGGTGGGCGAAAGCCGCGCCAGCGGAATGGCCGTAGAGAACCAGTTGGCGCCTTTGTCCGCCGAGGGCCTCGGTCGCCACATCGAACAGCGTGTCGAGGATCGCACCATGGCTTTCCGACCAGCTCTTCCGTCGATGGGGCGGGTCCGGCGTCCAGAGGTTTCCATAGGCGTAGTCGGGGTCGGGGAAATGACGCAGTTCGAATTCAGGTACCACCACGCAGAAACCATGCTTCGTCGCCTGAACGCTCCAATTGTCCCGCGATGCCCGGGCGGCGCGGCTGGTGCCATGCAGCACGATCACGATCCGACCATCGGCGTCCAAGCCGTCGGGCAAGTGGTACCAAACGGGTATCTGGCCAACGGCGTGGCCCGACGGAAGGACGAGGTCGAACCGTCCACTTCCAGTGTTCAACAGCATGTGTAGTCCCCTAAGGCCAGAAAGGCAGAAGCCGGTTGAGCAAACCCGTCGGATATTGGAGATTCAACTGATAGGCGATAAAGAAGAGGAACAGGCTGAACGCCGCTCCCGACATGACGGCCCAATGGACGCGGACACGTGCCTTCCAGACCAAAAACGCGCCGATGAAAAAGCCCGCCCCCACGAGAAATCCGAACAGACCGACACAGGCGAGGAAGAACGCCAAAACCGCGACATAATGCTCGCCTGAAACCCGGACGCCGTGGGCTTCCAGCGCGCCCTCTTCATCGAAGTGGCAGCTTGTTCGCGACCCGAGGAAAAGCTGGATGCCCAACGGCACCATGAAGACGAGCGATGCTCCCCCGGCAACGACTTGAAACGTCCCGGTCAGAAAGTTGTAGCCAAAGCCATCGGTGAAGACGTAGGCCGCAAATCCCGCCAAAAGGATGAAGAATGCCTTCTGAGGCACCGTATTGGCATAGGTGCACGCGGCGGTTTTGTGGACGCTCTCAGGCACGCGGCGGCGCATCACACTGACGACCGACAGAATCGTCAGGCCGATCAAGACGAGCACGATCGGGCGGGTAAACATCTCCCAGCCGTAAATCGTGGAGGCCCGATAAACGTTCGACTCGATCTGTGGGGCAAGAACGAAGCCGATCAGCAGCGCCGGGCGAGACCATCCGAAACGCTTGAGATACACGCCCAGGATCCCAAGCACGAACATCGCGACCAGATCGCCCCAGCCCCGCGTCGCCTGGAAAGACGCGAAATAAATGAGGCCGATCATGAAAGGCGCGATCAGGAGATAGGGAATGGTCGTCAGCCAGGCGATGTAGCGCGCGAAGAGAAGACAGAATCCCGCGCCCAAAATATTGGCCAGCGCCAGGGACCAGACGACCGAATAGACCACGTCGCCGTTGTCTCGGATCATCGACAGGCCGGGCTGAATTCCAATCAGAATAAACCCCCCAAGCAGGATGGCCATGTTGCCCGAACCGGGAATGCCAAAGATCAGGGTCGGGATGAGCGCGCCACCCTCCTTCGCGTTGTTGGCTGATTCCGGCGCGATGACCCCACGCACATCACCTGTCCCATACCGTTCTGGGTTTTTCGTGGTCTGAATCGCATGGCCATAGGCGATCCAGTCGATCACCGATCCGCCGATTCCGGGCAATGCGCCCCCCAAACAACCGATGATCGCGCAGCGTAAGGACAGCCACCAGTTGTTTTTCCAATCCCTCAGTCCCGCCAGCCACCCAGCCTTGAGACGCCCGGATTCGGAGATGGCCGTCTGCTGGCGCGCGAGGGAAACGATTTCCGGAATGGCGAAGAGTCCCAGACCGACGATGATCATGGGAATCGGCTCGATCAGGTATTCGGTCCCGAAGCCGAGCCGCTCGACACCGGTAATGGGCGCGGCGCCGAACGCGCCGAGCATGAGCCCCAAGCCACAAGAGGCCAAACCCTTGAAATGGCTGGTGCCGGTCATCATGCCGACCATGGACAAGGCGAAGACAATCAGCATCAATTGTTCGGAGAAGCCGATCCGACGGAGGAGCGGTTCCGCGAAAACCAGGGCGATGGAGAGGACAATGGCGCCGATCACCCCGCCAAAGATGGACGACACAAGACCAGCCGAGATCGCGCGTGTTGCCTCGCCTCTCTTCGACATGGGAAAGCCATCAAGAACCGTGGCCTGCGACCCCGCCGTGCCGGGAATGCCCATCAGAACGGCGGGGAATGTGTCGGAGGTGGTTGTTACCGCCAACAACCCGACCATCATGGCCAGGGCTGGCGCGGGATCCATCCCGTAGATGAAGGGAAGCAGCAACGCCAATCCGGCGGACCCCCCCAGGCCGGGCAGCACGCCCACGATGAGGCCTAGGACGACCCCGGTTGTCAGCATCAGCAAATGTGTGGTGTTGGCGATGATCGCCAGGGAGGAGACCAACGGGTCGAACATGGTGGATCTCGATGTCGCGGGAGTCGGGAAGGCGTGGAGCCCGCTTGGCTGGCCCCACGCGCGCGAAGGCGATTACTTCAGGGCGACACCGTGTGTTTCACGCATATAGGCCTCGACGGCGGACCGCTCCTCCGCGCCAAATCCCGAGATTCCAGCGAAGGCATCGACCATATCCTGGCCATAGACGAAGGACTCCACTTCAAGATTCGCCTTCATGCCATTGATATATTTAGCATTTCTTTCAAGGGCCTGGAAGGCCGTGACATAGGCCGTCACAATATCGTCGGGCGTACCGGGCGGCAGCATGATGGACTTGGCTAGGTTCGTCCGAAGATAGTGCATAACCTGATAGGTCTTATATTCTGGCCCCGAAGGGGCCTGCCCGTTGGTCGCCTCATAGAGCTCCTCGAAGGTCATCACATCGGGCAAGCCGTCGATGCGTTTGGCCTTGCCATTGCCATCCACGCCCCCCAGGACAAACAGCGGAGACACCCGCTCCGGTCCTTCGCTCTTGGTGATATCCAGGTAGGCGGCCAAGGAGTCGTTATTGGCGCTCACCTCCCCATTCAGGAAGGCGCGGCGCTGTTCGCTCGTGCTCATGCCGAAGACGGCGCGGTGGGGAATGTCGAGCATATGGAGCGCCACGAGGTCACCCGTGTCGAGTGACAAGGGAGCCTCGGCCCCCTTCAGCAAGGTGGCGCCGCGCAGCTCGTCAACCCCTTGTTTGGTGCTGGCGCCTTTGACCCCGGTCCGCTCTGGATTGGTGTAAAACACGCTGACCCGCGGGAATCCCACCACCGGACGCATGGCACTCGGATCATATTTCACCGTACTGGAGCCGAAAACGAACGGAACCCAACTGGACGTCGATCCCACGAGAATGTCCGTGCCGTCGGCCTTGGCCGAGCCGACCCAGCCGTTGACACCGGTCACGGACCCGCCGCCTGGCTTGTTCAGCACAACCACATTGGGCTTGCCCGGCAACGCGTCCTTGAGGAATGGTTGCAGGAAGCGGGCAAGAGTATCACTGCCCCCGCCTTCACCGAACGGCACCAAAACAGTCACGGTTTGTCCGCTTAGATCAAGGGCATACGATGGACTGGTCGCCGCGAATGTCGCGGCCGCCAACACCAATCGCCGAAGAGTTTTCGAGAATGCCATGCTGTTACCTCCCTATTTGCTTTTGAGAAATCTTTGCGCGAAAACACCACTATGAATCAAATCTATTTTTTCTATACAAATATGCATGGAACGCATACATCTAGGTTCCGCATCACATCGGTGAATGAGAGGAGCCCCTTGGTACCGGTCCCTGTTCTGGCGATGTTGGTTCGCACGCGGTCATACCGGCGGGGTCACGCCTTCATTGACGTGCTCCTCTCACGGTTAATCGACCGTTCGGTTGGAAGAATACCCCCGTCCCTGTTGCCGCCCCATCTGACGGGAGGACCGAGGGGGGACCATATGAAGCAGCCCCGTCACGGGGCAAAGCCCGTGAGTATGCGCGAGAGCTGATCCGTCGGTTCGGGTTCATCCCCACGGACCCCACCTTTTCGTCTACCGGGAAGAGGGCTCGGACATTCTGGCTATCCGCATCCTCCACGCCGCACGGAATGTCCCCGCCGCGCCCGGCGAGGACACTCAGGAAAGTCCGTCCCTCACACCCCTTCCGGCTTGCCCACCACCACGGCGGTCAGCGCATCGGGGTCCATCAACTCCTTCGCCAGCTCGCGGATATCCTCGATCGTCACCGCCTCCACCTTGGTGTTGCGGCTGTCGATATAGTCCGGCGGCAGGTCGTTCACCCGCATCGCCGAGAGCATGCCCGCCACCGCTTCGGTCGAGGTAAACCGCAGGGGCCAGGCGCCCGTCAGGTAGGTCTTGGCGTCCGTCAATTCCTCTTCCGTCGGCCCCTCCTCGGCCATCCGGCGCCATTCGTCGCGCATCACCGTGAGCGACTCGCCCATGCGGGCGTTCTGGGTCGCCGTGCCCGCGATCCACAGACCCGTCAGGCGGAAGGGGTAGAGGTAACTGTAGGCCGAATAGGCCAGGCCCCGCTTCTCCCGGACTTCCTCCATCAGACGGCTGTTGAAGCCTCCGCCGCCCAGGATGTAGTTCAGCACATAGGCCACATGCCACCGGGGATCCTTCCGCAGCAGCCCCTTCTGGCCGAGAACCGCCATGCTTTGGGGAATGTCCCGGTCAATCACCGTCGTCTTGCCGGTCAAGGTAATCGTCGGCTTGGGCACCTCGGGCAGGCTCGCCTTTTCCGGCAAGGACCCAAAGGTCTCGTCCAGCAGGGTCCCCAGGGCGACCGCGTCCACGTCCCCGGCCACGCCGATGGACAGGTCCTTCCGGGACAGGCGGGTTTTCATGAACATCCGCAAATCCTCCGCGGTGATCGCATTGACCGACTCCGCCGTGCCTTTCTCGTCCTCCGTATAGGGGTGGTCGCCCAGGATCTCCTTCATCCAGGCCCGGAAGGCGATGGTGTTGGGATCCTCGTCCTCGCTCCGGATGCTGGACAGCACCTGGGCGCGGATCCGCTCCACCGGCTCGGCATCGAAGCGCGGTTCGGTCAGGGCCAGACGCAGCAGACGGAAGGCCTCGTCCAGATTCTCCGTCGTCGTCTTCAGGGTGCCGCTGAAGGTGTCCCGACCGGCGTCGAAATGAAGCTCAATGGCCAAGTCGTCCAGATGTTCCCGGAAGGCCTGGGAGTCATACTCCCCGGCGCCCTCGTCGATCAGGCCCGAGGTCAGATAGGCCAACCCCCGCTTGCCCACCGGGTCGGTGATCGAGCCCGCGGGCAGGGAGAAGTCCAATGTCACGATGGGCAAGGTGGAATCGGAGACCAGATAGGCGGTCACGCCCTCGGCGCTGGTCACCGTCTGGACCTCCATGGCCCGGGCCGGAAGCACCAGGACGCAAAGGGACAGGACGGCGACAACCGCGGGAGCGAGGAGGCGGACGGGGGCGGATCGGGTCGGGAGGCGGAACAGGTGGGTCATGTCTCTTCTCAGCTCCGGGCTTCGGGCAGCAGGATGCCGGTAACCGAACGGTCCCGGTGGGCGAGGACGGCGCGGGCGGCGGTCATCACCTGTTCCGGCGTCACGGCCTTGATGCGGTTGGGCCAATCCTCCACGTCGGCGATGGTGCCGCCGGTGGCCAGGACCGAGCCCAGCACCCGCGCGCCCTCCGACAGGCTATCCCGGGCGTAGACCAGACCGGCGGTCAGCCGGTGCTTGGCCTTCTCCACTTCGTCGGTGGTGACGCCGTCCTTGAGCAGCTTGGCGACCTCACTGTCCACCGCGGCGATCAGGGTATCGATCTCCACCCCGTCCCGGGGGGAGGCGTAGAGGCCGAAGACGCCCCAATCAACGGCGTCGGAGCGGTACCAATCCCCGGCGGAAACGGCCAGCTTCTGGTCGATCACCAGGGACTTGTAGAACCGGGAGGTGGCGCCCCCGCCCAACAGTTCCTCGAGCACCTGGAGGGCGTCGTTCAGGCCCTCCGGATCCAGGTTGTTGGACGGCGCGATGTATTGGCGGGAAAAACTGGGCTGGCTCACATGCGGATGCGTCATGGTGATCACCGTCTCCGCGGCCGGAGGCAGATCCCGGGGCCGCGCCCGGGGTGGGGTGTCGCGGCGGGGCAGCTTGCCATAGGTGGCCTCGGCCATCGGCCTCAGTTCCGTGGCGGTGATATCGCCGGAGACCACCAGGATGGCGTTGTTCGGCGCATAAAAGCGGTCGTAAAAGTCCAGCGCGTCCTGGCGGGTCAAGGCCATCAGCTCGTTTTCCCAGCCGATCACCGGGTTCTTATAGGGGTGGTTGACCCAAAGGGCCTGCCCCACGCGCTCGCCCAGAAGGGCGCTGGGTTCATTGTCCGTGCGAGACCGCCGTTCCTCCCGCACCACGTCGCGCTCCGTATGGAAGTCCTCCTCGGACATGCGCAGATTGGCCATGCGGTCGGCTTCCATCTCCATGACCATGGGCAGACGGTCCTTGGCGATGGACTGGTGGTAGGCGGTGTAGTCGTCGCTGGTGAAGGCGTTGTCCTGCCCCCCGTTGCGGGCGATGATCTTGGAGAATTCTCCCGGCGGGATCGTCGCCGTCCCCTTGAACATCAGGTGTTCCAGTAGGTGGGCGATGCCCGATTTGCCCGGAGGCTCATCCGCCGCGCCGACCTTGTACCAGACCATATGGTGGACAACGGGCACGCGGTGGTTGGGGATCACCACCACCTCCATGCCGTTGTCGAGGGTGAAACTCTCGGGTTCGAACACCTGGGCCGAGGCCGGAAGGACGGATCCGACGACCAGCGAGAGGACGAGAAGGAGGGGCGCGAAGAGGCGGGGGCCAATGGTGCGGGAGGCGGTCAAGCGGGGCATGAGTTCGTCCGTGCCGATGGAAAGGGGACTACCCGCATAGGAAACACGGCCATTGGGGCCGCAATGGGGCGAATGCGCGGTATCCCTGGGGAGGCCGTTCACAGGGACGTCGCCCATTGGGACGGCTCCCGCGAGGCATGAGGCCCCAAGGGTCCAAATGGACCCCGACCGGTCAGACCGCCCCGCCGGAGCCGTCCGCGAAGCGGACAGGCGTGAGGGATCGCCACAACGCGGTAATATTGCCCATCAAGGAGTAGAAGAGCGGGGAGATTGAAGTGAACATCCAGGCCAACCGCCTCTATGAACCACGACGTCCTAAGTCCCGACCGACTTTACTTCCGAAGGGGGGGGGGGCGATCCATGTTGAACCACAGACGCGCCAATCATTTCACGGCGAGCGCCTCAATGGCGCGGGCGATGTCTTCCGCGAGACCCGGGACTCGATCCGCCGCGTCGGTACGCTGGGCGTAGGCTCGCAATCCGAAAATATCGGATTGCAGTCTGCAGGCGAGACGGTGGGGATCGGCGTCGGCGGCGATTTCGCCGGCCTCCCGCGCGGCACGGAACGCGGACGAAAAAGCCGCCTCGGTTTTGCGCAGTAGCGTCTCCGCGGTTTGGCGCAGAACCGGATCGTCATCTGGGGTTTCCAGCAATGTCTTGACCAACATGCAGGCCCGGGAAGGAACCTTCGCGGATGCCGCGCAGCCAAGTTTGCGGACATGCGCCGCCAGCCCAGTCAGCGGGGATCGGGCCAGGGAGAGCGTCTCCTCGAATTTACTCCGCGACTCATCGGCGTAAAGCTGAAGCGCCTCACCGAAGAGGGCTTCTTTCGAACCGAACGCCGCGTAGATCGAGCCCGGACGCAAGTCCAGCTTCGCCTCCAGATCCTTCAGGGAGGTGGCGTGGTAACCTTTTAACCAGAACAGTTCCATCGCCTTTCGCAGCGCGCTCCCCCTGTCAAAGCTGGCCTTTCTCGGCATTCGTCAATCCACCTGTAAAAAAAATTGAGCGATTGCTCAATTTATATGTTGAGTGATCACTCAAATAAAGCTATATCGAACCCTCAATGTTGAACAATCACTCAATTATCGGCGGGAACAAACGATGACCCAGTTTGAAATCCACACACTCGAAACCGCGCCCAAGGCGAGCCGTCCGCTGCTTGAGGATTCTCTCAAGGCGTTCGGCCGCATTCCCGGTCTTCACGCCACCATGGCCGAAGCGCCGGCTCTGCTGGAAGGCTACAAGGTGCTGCACAAGTTGTTCGCCGAGGAAACTTCATTCGACAAGGATGAGCTAACCGTTGTCTGGCAGACAATCAATGTTGAGCACGAATGCCATTACTGTGTTCCGGCACACACCGGTATCGCGAAAATGATGAAAGTGGATGACGCGATCAGCGAGGCGCTGCGTAACGAAACGCCTCTGCCAAACGCGCATCTGGAAGCGCTACGCACCTTTACCCTGCGGGTTGTGCGCGGCCGCGGCGATGTGACCGATGCCGAGGTTGAGGCTTTCCTCGAAGCTGGGTTCACGAACCGCCAGATCCTCGAAGTCGTTCTGGGTGTCGCCCAGAAGGTGATGTCGAATTACACCAACCATCTGGCCCAGACACCGATTGACAAAATGATGCAGGGTTTCGCCTGGACGCGGAAAACGGCGGACGCGGCGGAATAGCAAAGCCCGCGAGGCGGGCCTATCCGCCCGCCTCCAATTTTCCGGCCCCACGTATTTCGGCGTCACGAGAGCGCGCGGCGGGCCCGCATGGTCGTCAATCGCCGGAAAATCAGGCTGAAAACGGCCATGGTGATCATCACCTCGGCCCAGGCCCATCCGAAAGCGCGGATGGATAGACCCAATTTCAAAAAAGTCGACGGGCCGCCTAGGTCGCCCCGCATACCCCGAAGGAGGAATTCCGATGCCCCAACCGACCACGCTCTTTTTCGATATCAACGAAACGCTGCTCGATCTGGCTCCGCTCAAGACCTCGGTTGGGGCGGTGCTCGATGGGCGGGAGGATTTGCTGCCGCTTTGGTTCACCACACTGCTGCATTATTCGCTTGTCGACACGATGACGGACAATTACCGCCCGTTCGCTCAGATCGGTGTCGCGGTCCTGATGATGTTGGCGGGGAAGCATGGTATTCACTTGTCCCGCGACGCGGCCGAGGAAGCCGTCCTAGCGCCTTTCGCCAAACTTCCGCCGCATCCCGATGTCCCGCCCGCGATGCGGGCCTTCAAGGACGCCGGCTTTCATATGGTCGCTCTGGCCAACAGCGCTGCCGCCGGAATCGCCGCGCAGTTCGAATTCGCCGACCTGACGCGATATTTTGATCGCCGGATTTCGACGGAGGAAGTCGGCGCCTTCAAACCGGATCCCCGCACTTATGCCCATGGTCTCAAGGCCACGGGCAAGCGACCCGACGAGGTGCTCATGGTGGCCGCCCACGCCTGGGACCTCGCGGGCGCCAAAAAAGCGGGTCTCCAAACCGCGTTCATCGCACGGCCGGGTCAAGCGCTGTACCCGAATACGCAAAGACCAGATCACGTGGTGGATAACCTCATGGAACTGGCGGACATTCTAATCCCCTAGCATCTCACCCCGCCCGACGGCTCCAGGGCACTCCCGCGGTCCCTCCGCGGACAGCAAAGGACGCAGCGATGAGCAATACCGAAATTCAATATTAGGATCGCGCGAGTCGCCAATGTGGAGATGTCTTATCGCGGGGCCGGTAGGGAGAGTGCCCCAGCGGTCCTTCTGCTTCACGGCTTTCCGACTTCCAGCCATATGTATCGCGATCTGATCCCACTCCTGGCGATATCCACAGGGTGATCGCTCCCGACCTCCCCAGGCGTTGATTCGACAAGAGCGCCAGCCAGAGGTGAATACGACGACACGTTCGACAATCTTTACAAGGCAGTCGAAGGTCTGACGGAAATGCTTGGTCTCAACCGCTATGCGACCATGGTCTTCGAATACGGCGGCACCGGTCGGCTTCCGTCTCGCGGCGCCTCATTTGGCCACTTCGCTCTGGAAACGCACTTGTCCGAAATAGCGGCTCACATCAAACGGCTCACATCAAGAGATTTCTGGACCACGCCATGGCCAGAGGTGATGTGCTGGACAGCCCTTCCATCCGAACAGCGCGGTGTCACACCGAGGTCATCGAAGGAACCACCTTAAGGGAGGCGGCGAGGATCCGCCGTGACTGGCCGTCAAGAAGCGTCGGAAGGACACGGAATCCCCGTCAACATCGACGGGCTCCACGGGCTGATCCGGCGCTTTACCGTCACCGACGCCGCCCGTGATGATGGGGGCCAACTCCCGGCACCGCTGAATACCGACCGGTATTCCAACCCCGGGCCGGGAGGAGGGGGGGCCTCCGACACCTTCGGAGAGGGCGCGGGATCAGACCATCCTCCATCCGAGGAAGACACGGGACAAGCCGTCCACGACGCGCACTGGCGCGGGGCATTTACCTCTCCCGACGCCTTGCCCGATACAGAACATGCTTGGCCAAGGGGTCGTCCATGGCCAGGAGCGGATGGAAGAAATCATCGGCCGGGTTCCGGGTCATGCCCAGCTTTTCCATCACCCGGCGCGAGGCCGCGTTTTTTGGCACCGTGAAGGCCACCACCTCATCAAAGCCATGGTGGTTAAAGGCCTCCCCCAGGACCGAAGCGGCGGCTTCGGTGGCGAGGCCCTGGCCCCAATGGGCCGGGTCCAGCCGCCAGCCGATTTCCACGCAGGGGGTGAAGGAGGCGGTAAACCCGGGCATCATCAATCCAACGAAGCCAATCAGGGCGCCGGTCTCGGCCCGGGTCACCGCCCAGGGGCCGAAGCCGTATTTGCGCCGATGGGCCTCCAGCCGGTCCACCAAGGCATCGCTTTCCGCCCGGTCGAGGGGAGCGGGCAGATGGCGATACACCTTGGGATCGGCGTTGATCCGAGCCAAGGGGGCGCGGTCCTCGGGCCGCCAGGGACGCAGAATCAGGCGAGCGGTCGTGATCTGGTCGAGGGAGTCGGCCAAGGAAAACCCTCCTGGGAACAAGAGCCGGCGGCATCGGTCTGCCCGATAAGAGGGTCAACGCGCCGTGGATCATACCTTTTCCTCGGCCCCCCTTCCCCCCATATATACGCTTACCCCGCCAACATGCGTATCCTGAGCCTTCGCGTCCCGACCTTCGCGTCCTGGCCCGCGCGGCCCAAACCAAGACTTGGCCACCCTCAGACCCGGATCCACCATGTCCAATACCCCTTCCCCGAGCCCCCGGTTCGGGATGATGTCCCGTCCCGAGTTCATCGGCATGATGGCGATGATGATCGCGCTGACCGCCCTGTCGATCGACGTCATGCTCGTGGCGCTGCCCGACATCGCCCTGGCCTATAACCTGACGGATCCCAACGATCAGCAACTGGTCATCATTTCCTATATGATCGGCTTTTCCCTGGGACAACCCCTCTGGGGACCCCTGTCCGACGCCGTGGGGCGCAAACCGGTGCTCTATGCCGGGTTCGCCATCTACGCCGTCGCCGCGGTCGCCGCCGCCCTGTCGTCGTCCTTCGAGATGCTGCTGATCGCCCGCTTCATCCAGGGTGTTGGCGGCGCCTCCCCACGCATCCTGTCGATGGCCATCGTCCGCGATTACAGCCGGGGCACGGGCATGGCCAAGGCCATGTCCACCCTGATGACCGTTTTCATCATCATCCCCGTGCTCGCCCCCAGCCTCGGCGGCCTGATCCTGGCGCTGACCAATTGGCGCTGGCTGTTTAGTCTGCTCGCCGTGGTCTGCCTGGGCCTTTTCCTGTGGAGCATCGCCCGCCTGGAGGAAAGCCATCCGGCCAGCAAGCGGGCGGCGACCACCGCCACCGGCATCTGGCTCGCCGCCCGAACCGTTGTTACCACCCGGACAACCGTTGGTTACACCCTGTGCGTCGGGTTCATGCTGGGCATGCTGATGGGCTACGTCAGCACCGCCCAGCAGATTTTCGTTGATGTCTACCACCAGGGAACCCTGTTCCCCGTGCTGTTTGGCGTCGTCGCCTCGGCCATCGCCCTGGCCTCCATCCTCAACAGCCGATTCGTGGTCCGGGTGGGAATCCGCCGCATGTGCCACACGGCCCTGGTGGCCTTTGTCGTCCTGGGTTCGGCCATGGGCATGTTGGGCTTCCCCGGTCATCCACCGCTGTGGCTATTCATGACTTACATGTTCCTTGGCTTTTTCTGCTTCGGCTTTGTCGCGCCCAACGCCAATGCCCTGTCCATGGAGCCCATGGGCCGGATCGCGGGCATGGCCTCTTCCTTCGTCGGCTTTCTCACATCTTTCATGGGCGCGGGGCTGGGGGGCTACCTGGGCCAGCATTTCGACGGCTCGGTCCGCCCGCTGGTCCTCGGTTTCCTGATCTTCGGTCTGCTGGCCCTGGCATCGGTGCTGGTGACGGAAAAGGGCAACCTTTGGGGTAAAGAGCCGGAACGGGATTACCCCTAAACGATGACGCCTCCGGGACCGGGGCCCTCCCCTCCACCCCTCCAGTCATCCGAGGGAGAGGGGACGGGGGGGCGAACGAAGGCCCCCGTGAAATCGAACTGAAGCCGTCCCGCCAGTCCCATGGTCACCAGGGCGGCGTTGTAGAGCACATGGATATCGTGGCGGATGGGGGGCGGAAGGGGATCCCGGGCACGGACCATCATATCCAAGGCCCGCCCCTTCTTCTTGTAGAGACCATCGAATTGCAGGGGGCCGAGGCGGGATAGGTCCACCTCCACCAGGAAGCGCTGACCCTGCTCCCCTCGGCCCTTTCCGCCGTCCTCGCCGTCCTCTCCATCGCCCCCCTGGCGGCGCAGGATCACCCGGATGGGATCGATATCCGCTCCACCTAGGAAGGGGACGGTGTAGCTTCGCCATTCTCCGGAGCCCTCGGTGGACCGGCTGGCCATGTCCCGCATGTCGGAGCCCAGGCGCTTTGCCAGTTCGGCTCCTTTCTTGCCTCCGGTCTGCTCCAGGCCGCGCATGGCCGGGCCCCCGGGCCATTTCTCCGTGTCTCCCCCACCACGCAGGGCGCCGACGAATGTGGTGACCGCCGCGGCCAGGAAAGGGCCGGGCTTGGGCATGACCGCCAGAAGGGGATTGTTCGCCCCGCCTCCCTCGGTCGTGGCCATGACCCGAAGGCTTTCCGACAGGGTCGGCCACCCCGTTCCCCCCGTCAGGGGGAGGGGTCCCTGCCCCGCTTGCCCAGCCCCCGCCATCGGAGGGGGAGCAAGGGGGGGGGTCCCGGTGGAGGCGCCGAATCCGGACGCGGGACGACCCATGATCTGGAGTTGGACGAGGTCTCCAGGCCGGGCGTCCAAACGGGCACGCAGTGCCAACTGCCCGATATCCGTATCGATGACCGGTTGGGCGCCTCCCCCGGAGGACAGGACGGTTCCTGGCACGATGCGCCCGACAAGAGCCCGCAGCGTGCCATTGGGCACCATCCGCGCCCCCCCGACCGGAGGAGATCCCCCGGCGGCCTCCGCGACCCGTCCCTCCGACCGACCCTGTCCCGCCTCCCCGCGATTTGGCCCCGCCCCCCCTCCGGAAGGGACAGCGGCGCCCGGCGCCGGGGCGGCACCAGGCACACCGGAAGCCCCCAGGGGAGAGACGGTCGGCGCGGCGGCCATGGGTCCGGAAGTCCCCCCCGCTGGTCCCGCGCCTCCCCCCGGAGGCGGCGTCACTTGGGCGACTCGCACGATCAACTGGGCACCTTGCGGGGGCGCGGGCACGGATTCGATCCCACCCCCGGCTCCGCCCTCGAGCAATCCCAGGGAAATGGGTCCGGCCGCGGCGCGCACCACCGTCGCGGCGATGCCGGATGTTGCTGAACTTCCCAAAGTGACCGTGACCGCCTGGGCCTGCCCCCCTCCGGTCGCCCCTTGGTTCGACGCGGACAAACCCGAGCCTGATCCCGCCCCAGCCAGACCACCGCCCCCCCCAATTCCGGCTCCGCCCCCAAGAGCCCCCCCTTGGCCCGCGCCGAACCCCGGTGGGGCGGCCCCGGTGATGGGGCGGCCATTCAAGGCGGCGATTTTCAAGATGGCCTGCCCGCGCACCTGTCCCAGGAGAGTCAGCGCGACATCCCCGCCCTGGGGAAGATTCAAGGGAGTCTTGAGGACCAGTTCACCGAACTCGGTGGAAATCCGTGCCTCTCCCTTGGTCAAGGTGGCCAGCACGGTGGCGTTCAGTGTCGTCCCCTGGGGAAGGCTCATAAGGGCTTGCGGGGGATTGGGAAGCGTCACCGTCATCGGCGTCGACACCTGGACCGGCATCGGCGCCATGCTTGCTGGCGGTGGAATGGGCGTGCTCATTCCCGGCGATCCCTCCCCAGATGATACCGCGACCCATGGAGATCCCATGGGTCGCGGGACCGTTGAGCCAGATTCAATATGCCAAACGATCCCCGCGGGTTTACCCCAGCAACAGCCGGTCGGCGATGGCTTCCACGTCCATGGCGGCTTCACTGTTGGGGTAGCGGGTCAGGATTGGTGTTTGGTTGCGAATGGCCTCGCGCACCCGGGTATCCCGGCGCACGATACCGGCCAGCGGCGGGCTGATTTTCAGGAAGCCCTGGCAGGCCTTCAACAGGGTCTGGTAGGTGCGTTCCCCCTCGCGGGTCGAATTACAGGCGTTGACCACCACCCGGATATCCACGTCCCGGCGCTCCATGGCGGTGATCTTGATGAAGGCATAGGCGTCGGTCAACGAGGTTGGCTCGTCGCTGGTGACCACCATCATGGTCCCCGCCGCCCGGGACAGCAGGCGGATGGATTTGTCCACCCCCGCCCCCAGGTCGACGATGACCTTGTCATAGCTTTGGGACATCAGCATCAGATCCTCGGTCAGGATCTGGAGGCGGCCCGGCGGTATATTGGCGAGGCTGCCAGAGCCGGACCGCCCGGCGATAACATCAAAATTACCCGCCGGATAGGGGGTGGTGGCCTGGTTCAGAGTCTTCTTGCCAGCCACCACGTTGCCCAGATCCGCCTTCGGCATCAGGCCCAATTGGATATCCACGTTGGCCAGTCCCAGGTCGCCATCGAACAGCATGGTTTTCTGGCCACGCTTGGCCAGGGCATGGGACAGGGTAATGGCGAACCAAGTCTTGCCCACGCCGCCCTTGCCCGAGGCAATGGCGATAATGTTGCGGTTGCGGGCCTTGGCCCCGGTGGCCCGGGGAACCATGGCGGGAGAGGAGGCGCCCGTGGCCTGTTCCCGGTCCCTGGCGGACGGGGGCGTGGCCCCGGTCGGGGATGGGGGGGGTGTCGGCGTTCCGGTTCGAGTGGCGTCGCTGGTCATGCCGATTACAGAGCCTCCGAATACGGCGTGTCGTCATTGTGACCGGCATGGGGACGGGCCGGTTCCGGGGCCTCGACGGCGCGTTCGTCCTCCATGGGGAGGATCAGCCGCGCGAGGGAAACAGGATTGATGGGACAGAGGCCATCGGCCACCTGGGGATTGATCGAGACGTCGCCGAAGGCCAGAGCTCCAGCCTCCGCCGCGGCTAATATACCGCCAAGGCGGCGGGCCATGTCCAGCCGTGTGGCCAAAATGCGCGAGGCGCCCACCTCGGCGAAGGCATCGGCGATCTCCATGGCTTCCATGGGATCCATGCCCGCGTTCAAGACCAGGGCCACGTCCAGGTTGGTGGCGTCATGAAGACTGCGCAGGAAATCCATATCCACCTGAGAAAAGGGGTTGAGGCCTGGGCTGTCGATGAAGATCACCCCATGGTCTCGGCTCAGGGCATCCACCTGGACGGCCAGGGCGTCGGGGCTCTTGGCCCGCTTCAGGTCGATTTCCAGGATCCGGGTGAAGGCGGCGAGTTGCTCCTGGGCACCCGCGCGGACGGAGTCGGTGGTGATCACTCCCACCGATTGTCCGGCGATGCGGGCCCGGGCGGCCAGCTTGGCCACCGCGATGGTCTTGCCCGTCCCCGGGGGACCGGCCAGCAGAATGGGGCGTGACCCGCCCACCTGGGGCATGGGGGCGAAGTGGAAAACCTCGTCCAGGGCCGCGGCGCAGGCGCCCGTGGCGTCATGGGCCGGTGTGGCGGCGGCCAGATTGACCAGAAGTTCCGTCAGCCGAGGCGGCGCGCCGTGAAACTCCAATGCCTCCCGAACGGCTTCTCCCAAGGGAGTCCGATGGTTGCCGGTCAGGGCGACGTGGATGTCGTCCTCGGCCCGATCATCCCCCTCCAGGGCCGCGGTGATCCGCACGCCATTGCCGTCCGAGGCCCGCTGGGTGGAAACGATGATGGCATCGTCGCCCAATTCGGCCCGAATCGCGGCCATGGCCTCGGCCATGCTGTCGGCGGTGTAACACTTGAGACGCATGGGAATTCGCGCGCCAGTCCTGGATCACGGGTTCATGGGAGGAAGGAGCCTCGCCCTTCACGGTCCTCCACCATAGGGCGGGGATATTAATGTCCTCTTACCGGGCGACGCACCGGATCGCGAGCCTGCCGATGAGCGGTCCCGGCCAAGGGAACAGCCGAGTCGGCCCGCGGTCCAGCCCCCGTCTCACCCCCCCCCATTTAGATAGGGAGCGCCCCGGGAAAGCGCCACAAACCTTTCCTGGAGTTAATTTGTGATCAGATCGAATAAAGCGTAAAATTCAGCAAGAATAAGAAGAAGAAAAAGCACAAGAAGAAAAAACACGGGGGGATCCATTCCTCGGATCCAATGGAGTCCATCATGTCCGCCCGAGCCCAAACACCCCAAGGGGACGGCCCCGACCCAATGGCGCCGGTCGCCACGTCCGACAACCATGCCCATGCCCGCCACCATCTCCTGCCGCCCGGAATCTCCACGCCCCTGACCGCGGCCCTGTTCCTCGTTATCGCGGTTACCGGCGTCATGCTCTTCTGGGAATGGTCCCCCTCCTCCGTCCGCATCGCCCACGGATGGTTGGGGATGTTCTTCCTCGCCGCGGCCCTCTGGCACCTGATCCGCCATTGGAGCGGGTTCAGCCATAGTCTGCTCCGCGGGGTGACCCAAGTCACCATCGCCCTGGCCCTGATCGGCGCGGGGGTGCTGATCGCCCTGACCGCTCACGAGCCGGGCTCGGGCATCGGACGGCACCGGACTTGGAGCGAGGCGCCCCCCGCGTCCTCGGCGCCCCTTCCCTTACCGCAACATGACCAAAGTGTAAGTTGAAGCTGGGCGGTGACAGGCGCAAAACAAGGCACCAATAATTCAAACGCGGATTTAAAATGATGTCCACACAAAGCGCATCCGACCTTCTGAAGCGGGATGTGGTCACCCCGGTTACCGCCATCATCTTTCTCGCCATCGGCGTCACGGGTGTCATGCTGTTCTTCCATTTCGGGGAAGCTTGGGTGAAGGAAGGGCATGAATGGCTGGGCCTCGTCTTCGTTGCCGCGGCGGCCTGGCACCTGTTCCGCCATTGGCGGGGGTTCAGCGGCTATTTCCGCCGGGGCCTTCCCCGAGCCGTCCTGGCTCTCTCGCTCGTCGTCTCGGCGGGGGTCATCGCCCTGACAGCCCATGGCGACGACGACAACGGAGGCTTTTCTCCGCGCGCCCTGATCACGGCCATGGAAAACGCCCCCCTGACGAAGACCGCGGTGATCATGGGCCTGGAACCCTCCGCCCTGGAGGCCCTCCTCCAGGAAAAGGGGTGGACCGGCGCGGGTCCGAACGCCTCGGCCCTGTCTCTCGGTGCCGCGGCGGGCGTGAATCCGATGGCGATCCTGGCCGCCGTCCATGGCGCCGCCCAGGGCGGCCCTGCTCAAGAGGGCGCCGCCCAGGGGAGCCCAGCCCAATAGGACGCCGCTCCAGACGATCAGAATAGATCGCGATGGCTTTTGGTCGCGCCGACCCAAATCGGCCAAAGCCATCGTGATCAGGCGGGCCGGAGGGAAGACGAGGGTTTCCCGTCCCCCCTCCCCGCGTCGCTCTCCGGCCGCCACATGTATTGCGTGAAATCCGTCTTCCCCGGATCGTGGACCAGAAGACAAGTCCATCCGGAGTCTCGGCAGTGGGTTTCCGTTCGGTGGGGATCGGCATGGAACAGTTTCCACCGCTCTGGATGGGGTGCCAGGGTGGATTGGGCATTGAAGGCCACGCCCCGATCCGCCAGGGCCATCATGGCGGCGATCAGGGCTTTCATGTAATCCCAGGGCCGGTCCTGGCGGTGGGCGAAAATCCCACTGGCCACCACCCAGTCGAAACTCCGGGGAGCAAGGCCCGCGAGGTCCTCCAGGACATTGCCCTCCAGGAAGCACCCTTCCCCATGGGTCGCCCGACAATGGGCGACGAAATCCGGCGTGATATCAATCCCCGTGTAGGTGATCCGGACTCCCCGCCCCACGAGCCAAGGCAAGAAATCCCCCAAACCACAGCCCACGTCCAAAACCCTGTCGCCAGACGCAATCCCAAGCTTGGTCAGGGCTTCGAATCGTTGGTCTTGAGAGGATTGGGCGCTCCAGTCGAGGGCCTTGAACGTTGGCCCATGGGTGCGCAATAACGCCGCGTAGAGCGCCGCGACGCGCCGGTCATCCCGGTCGAGGACCATCGCGTCAAACGCAGACGAGGGAGAGTTCGGAATCGGCGAAGTCCAGTTCCGCCGGAGGGCCATCGAGCACTTTGACGCCCCGGAAAATCCCCGGCTTGGCGACCCGATCAACCACGGCGGATAGGGAACTGGTAAAAGCCCTGTCATTCAGATCCCGACGGTCCGCTTGACTGAGGCCGTTGGTATTAAAATAGGTGATCAAGGCTTCCGTCACCCAGGGGGTGCTATAGCAGGCCTCGACCAATCTGTCCGGATTGGGCAAAAGCTGAACGGTCATGCCCACGTATTGGCGCCGGTTCCCGGAAACGACAACCGGAATCCACATGGTTTCCAATTGGATGATCGTTCCCCCCGTCAGCCCCGCGTCATAGCGGGGACGTTTGGTTATCTTGTCTTTCTGATTGGTGCCTTCCTCGGCCGCCAGCACCGGGGCGACGGCGGTCATTCCAGCGACATCCAGGGCGAGGAAAAGGACCACGACCGGAAAGGCCAGATGGCGGGCGAACAGACGGAAGCGGGACCGGGGCATGGGCTCCCCTTTCGGTTGATGGGTTGAAACCGCCCCCGTTCCCGCTCCAACCCAAACCAATCCCCTATTCGGCGGCGAACTGGTCGAAGGCCTCCATGGCCATGGCACCATAGATGGCGGAGGGACCTCCTCCCATGTAGAGCCCCATGCCAACGGTTTCCAGCATTTCCTCGCGGGTGGTGCCATGCTTGATGGCCGCCTTGACATGGAACGCGATGCAGCCGTCGCAGCGCACGGCAATGCCGATGCCAAGGGCGATCAGTTCCTTGGTCTTGGGATTTAGCGCCCCATCGGCCGTGGAATGCTTGGCCATGGCCGAGAATCCACCCCAGGTATCCGGAATGCCCTTGCGGGTGTCTCCCATCAGAGTCGTCAATTCCGCCGCCAGCTTCGGCCAATCCTTGTACATGCAACGCACTCCAAATCTGTAGTTCATCGGAAGATGTTACATTAGCATTAACTAATTTTATGTCAACGCCCGAACACCCGTTCCGTATCGTCGGATTACCGCAAGGCTTTGAAGAACGTCCGCAGCAAACTGGCGGTTTCCGCTTCCCTCATTCCGCCGACCACCTCCGGCCTGTGCAGACAATCGGGCCGGTGATAGAGCCGGGGTCCGTGCTCCACGCCGCCGCCCTTGGGGTCATAGGCGCCAAAGATCACCCGGGCCAGCCGGGCATGGCCGATGGCCGAGGCGCACATGGGACAGGGTTCCAGAGTCACCCAAAGGGTACAATCCGGCAGGCGGGGAGTCCCTAGGCACGCGCAGGCGACGCGGATGGCCAGGACCTCGGCATGGGCGGTGGGGTCGGCCAATTCCTCGACCCGATTGCCCGCCGCGCCCAGCACCCGGCCCTCTCGGTCGGTGATGACCGCGCCGACCGGGACCTCGCCCCGGGCCGCGGCGGCGCGGGCCTCTTCCAGGGCCAGAAGCATGGGGTCCAAGGGGGATGTCCGATCCGTCATGGGGAAAGGGATGGGCGGAAAGGGGGGATCAGGTCAAGCGGGACGGTTGCGGAGACCCCATATGAGCCGTAAACAAGGGGAATTCTTTCCCGACAGCGACAAAAGACAGTGGGAGTTCCATCCATGGGCCGTCCGGTCATTGGCATCACCGCGGACAGCGAAGAGGAGGGCGGCGGCTATTCGGCCCTCCCCTGGTATGGCCTACGCCACAATTATTGCGACGCCGTGGCCCGCGCCGGAGGCCTGCCCGTGATCCTGCCCCACAACGTCGAAGCGGCCGCGGCGTACCTCGACCTGATCGATGGCCTGCTGATCACCGGTGGCGCCTTCGACGTGGATCCCGGCCTGTTTGGCGCGGACACGGTCCACGAGACGGTGGTCCTGAAGCAACGCCGGACCGCCTTCGAACTGGCCGTGGTCAAAGGGGCGCTCGCCCGCGATATCCCCCTGTTCGGCATTTGCGGCGGCCAGCAACTCCTCGCCGTGGCGCTGGGGGGGCGCCTGATCCAGCATGTCCCGGACGTCTTCCCCGACGGTCTGGCCCACGAGCAACCCAATCCCCGAACGGAACCCGGACACGCGGTCACCGTGGCCCCAGGCAGCCGTCTCGCGGCCATCACCGGCCCCGGACCCTTCCCCGTGAACAGCGCCCACCACCAAGCGGTCGAGACCATGCCCGATCCAACCATGATTTCCGCCCTGGCTCCGGACGGGGTCATCGAGGCCGTGGAGGATCCCACCCGACGCTTCTGCCTGGGGGTGCAATGGCACCCCGAATACGCCATCAGCCCCGCGGACACCGCGCTGTTCGAGGCCTTCATCACCGCCTGCAAGGCCGGAGACACCCCATGACCGATCCAGAAACGGACTCCTCAGAAGACACCTCCTCCCCCGAAGGCGAGCGCCTCGCCAAGGTCATCGCCCGGGCGGGCATCTGTTCCCGCCGGGACGCGGAAAAGCTGATCGAGGCCGGTCGGGTCACCCTGAACGGACGCCAAGTCGCGCAACCGGCGCCCCTGGTTACCCCGGGCGACACCGTGGTCGTGGACGGCAAGCCCCTGCCCGACAAGGAACCGCCCCGCCTGTGGCGCTACCACAAGCCCGCCGGGTTGGTGACCAGTCACAAGGACCCCCAGGGCCGCCCCACGGTCTTCGACCGCCTGCCCGGAACCCTGCCCCGGGTCATCTCCGTCGGACGCCTTGACTTGAACAGCGAAGGCTTGCTGCTCCTCACCAATGACGGGGAACTGGCCCGGGAGTTGGAACACCCCACCCAGGGCTGGTTGCGCCGCTATCGGGTGCGGATCCATGGCCGCCCGGATCCGGTGAAGCTCGCCGCCCTGGAAAACGGCGTGACCGTGGACGGGGTGAATTACGGCTCCATCAAGGCCATCCTGGAGCGCCAGACCGGCGCCAATGCCTGGATTTCCGTCTCCTTGCGGGAGGGGAAGAACCGGGAAATCCGCCGCGTCATGGACTATTTGGGCATGCCGGTGAGCCGCCTGTTGCGGGTTTCCTACGGCCCCTTCCAGCTTGGCCAGCTCGAACCCGGCGCGGTCGAGGAAATTCCCGGCAAGACCCTGCGGGAACAACTCGGAAAAGGCGCCCCCATGCCCCCCAAGCGTCAACATACCAAGGCCGCGCGGGAGTTGGAGGCGAAACGGGAAAGCTCCCGTCGGGAAACCGCGGGCAAGGCCAAGGGTCCCCTCCGCTTGGTGGGCCGGACCCGCATTGGCGGCGCGAGCAAGAAGCGGACGCGGGATTAGGGGCCATGAGGATCATCGGCGGAACGTTCCGAGGAAAAGCCCTCGCCACGCCGGAGGGGCGAGACACCCGGCCCACCAGTGACCGGACCCGGGAAGCCCTGTTCAATGTCCTGACCCACCGGTTCCAGGGACGGGACGGCTTTTCCCTGGCCGGAGCGGTGGTCGTGGACGCCTTCGCCGGATCGGGAGCCCTGGGGCTGGAGGCCCTCTCCCGGGGCGCGGACTCGGCCACCTTCCTGGAAACCGGGGCTCTGGCCCTGACCGCCCTGCGGGCCAATGCGACCGCCTGCCGGGTGCAAGACCGTTGCCGAGTCGTCCGCGCCGACGCCACGGCGCCGGGCAAGCCCCCGGCCGGAGCGCCTCCCGCGACCCTGGTTCTCCTCGACCCCCCCTATGGCCAGGGGCTGGCGCCCCTTTGCCTGGCGGCGCTCGCCGACCGGGGATGGCTCGCCCCCGGTGCCCTGGCCTGCGTGGAAACGGAGGCAAAGGCCCCCCCGATCAACTGGCCCGAGGGGTTCTCCGAGGAAGACCAACGCGCGCATGGCAAGGCTCGCCTCACAATTCTTCAATGGTTCCCTTGACCTGAAGAGACGGACCCCCTCACTATTGGTTGAGTGACTTCAGCGCATTTTAAGGAATTCGACAATGAGTCTGCGCCGGTTGACGACGTCCTGCTTGGTTTCGCTGGGCCTTTTCGCATCCTTCTCCGTCGCCTGGGCCGCCGATCCGGTGGGTGATGTGTCCATCGTCAAGCGCGACGCCAGTGCCCGCGCCGACGGGACCTCCCGCACCCTGGCCAAGGCCGATCCGGTCAACGAGGGCGAGATCCTGAGCACCGGCAAGGACTCCCGCCTGGAGATCGCCCTGGAAGACGGGTCCGTCCTGACCCTGGGGGAAACGGCCAGTCTCATCCTGGACGACTTTACGCTGAACACGGACAGTACCTCGGGTGCCCTGTCGGTCTTCACCGGCGCCTTCCTGCTGGTTGGGGGCGACAAACCCCATGACGGCATGACCATTCACACCCCCGTGGCCACCATTGGCATCCGCGGCACCACGGTCTGGGGCGGCCAGATCGACGGCGCCTTTGGTGTCATGGTCGCGGCGGGCTCGGTCAGCGTGACCACCGACGCCGGGACGGTCATCCTCGACGAACCGGGCGAGGGCACCATGGTCACCTCCCGCACCGAAGCGCCCAGCGCCCCCGTCTCGTGGAGCGAGGACAAGAAATCCCGGGCCTACGCCACCGTCGCCCTCGATTAGAGCGCCGATCAACGGGATGCCGATGCATTGACGCTTTGCAGCCTATGCACCGGCATCCTGCTTATGCGTCCACACGCCCAATTCTGGCTGAAACCAGAACACCCCTTCGCCATGAGCATTAGTTTTTTTTAAGTTTTCGCCAAATTTTATAAGCTTTTTTGTGCGCCCACGGACCGCTAGGGTAAAGCCATCCACGGCCTTGGGCATTTTTCGTGAAATTTAGGTCACGCAAGACGTTCTCGGCATCAGGTATTAAAGCAAATCGTCACGTCAAAGGCGGGCGTCTCACCCGTCGCGATCTGTTCCAGATTGCTCGGGATTTGCTCTAGCGGAGCACGGACCGTGACCACGATCATCAATACCCTTGTTCCCCTGCTCCTTCTCATCATGGGTGGGCAAATAATGCGCCGGTCGGGGTTCCTGGAGGCCGGGTTCTGGTCCTCGGCGGAACGCCTGACCTATTACATACTCGCTCCGGCCCTTTTGATCCGCACCATTGGGGGAAACCCGGGGGGACTGCTGCCCGTGGGCAATATGGTCCTGGCCGCCTATGGCGCCATCGCCGCGGCAGCGGGCACCATCGTCCTAGGCTATCTGGTTGGCCTGCCCCGCATGGGCGCGCCCACCTTCACCTCGGTTTTTCAGGGGGGCGTGCGCTTTAACACCTTCATCGGGCTGGCCTTGGCCGACCGTCTCTATGGGGCGGAGGGAGTCGTTGCCACCGCCCTGGTCGCGGGGTTCATGATCATCGCCATCAACGTGCTCTGTGTGCTCGCCCATGCCTTGACGACCGGTCAAGGCAAGCCGTCCTGGACGAATCTGGCCAGCGAATTGGCCCGCAATCCTCTGATCCTGTCCTGCTTGGCGGGTGGCCTTTTCGCCCGTTCCGGCCTGAGTTTCCCCGACTGGGCGGATACGACCCTTGGCATGCTGTCGGCCCTGACCCTGCCCGTGGCCCTGCTCTGCGTCGGTGCCTCCCTGGAAACGCGGCGGTTCCTGGGGGACATGTCGCCTTCGCTGGTCGCAAGCGCCGTGCAGTTCGGCCTGAAGCCCCTGACCGCGGGGCTGATCGCCACGGCCCTCGCGCTGCCTCCCATGGTTTCCACGGTGATCGTCTTGCTTTTGGCCACACCGACGGCGCCGTCGGGCTATATCCTGTCCCGCAAGATGGGCGGTGACCACGAAGCCATGGCGTCCATCATCGCTTTCCAGACCCTGGTGGCCTTCCTCACCCTGCCTCTGACCATGATTGCCTTGGGGCTGACCTGACCCGCCCTACAATTCGATCACTCCGGGATCAATCAACTCGAGTTCCGCCATGCGCCCCGCGAAATGCAAGAAATACCCATGCTTCAATATGTAACAAACCAGATAATTATAAACCATCTTCTTGCTTTCTGGATTAAGAGGCATGGATCCGACAAATCCACTATAATAAACAAGATAGTCATCAAAAAGTATATTGAACAGAACGTCCAAATCATGGACAAATCCATGCGATAGCAATTCATGTAATAGAGGCCATTGCTCGTAATTATAGATTGCCGAGCCCATGTCTTCGTATTTATCGTAGATTTTCTGGAAAAAATGGGCAAACTCACGGGGACGGCACAGCATGACACCCGTGTTGTATCGGGTGTCATGGGACTCCATGATGCCGAACGGCGCGAAGGGCGTGTCCGATTCCGGTTGCCCCAAGGACTCCGTCAGCTTTTTGTGTCGCTCGGCCCGAACCGCCGCCCGAAGGCGGAATGTCTGGAGTTCGGTGGGATTTTCCGTCCGAACGAGCCCGACGGAATTGGGCTGGAAGGCCTCGAAGAGGCTTGGGCTGTTCGGATTGATCAAAATATCCGAATCCGCGTAACAAATGGCGTCATATTTCAGGATCGCCGGATGGGAAAAGACCAAGAGCTTTTGCCATGCCGGTGAGCGGGCCCAGGCCCGCTCCGAGTCGTCCAAGGGCTCGGTGAAGACAATCAGATCACACCCGATCGCATCCGCGTAGGCCCGCCAACCGGGTTCGCAGATCGCGCGGAATGTCCCTTCATACCTCTGCCCGATGGCCAAAGTGACAAGCGCCTGACGCACGCCCCTCCCCTCCCCGTCTGTCTCGGCGACCCATTGCCGAGTCGACGTCCAAAGCCTCCGCATAAACGGACCATCGACGGATGCGCCACCGGCACAGGGACCCATCGGTGCAGGGGCCACCAACACAGGGGCCACCGCGGCGGATTAAGGCAATCCCCCACATGCGGATGCCGTCGATCCCTTTGCCGCTATTGGGGCCGCTATTGGGCGCACGTCCCAGCACGACAAAGAGGTCGGCACTTGGACAGTTTGCTCATCCCAGGAGTTGTTTGGTCGGTCACATTGTCACGGGTGACCACCAAACGCGCTTTGAGAGAGCCCCGTGGCCTTAAACCGCGGTGTCCCTGGGATTTCCCTGCCTCCGATCAATCCGACCTCCAGCTTACCCGACAACATCCACATTATTCCCGCGATGGGGAGGGGGCTCGGGAAGGCTTGCCGACGCAGCGGACGCATTGCTGGTATCATCCGAATCTCCGTCCTTATCGGGGCCTTTCTCTGTCGCTTCGGGACCCTGCGCGGCCCCTTGGGCCTGTGCTTGTTGCGGGGTCTGGGACAGAGGCGTTATCGCCGCGGATACAGAGCCGATTTCCATATTCTTCATCCATTCTGGCTAGACCTTATCGGCAAGGGGCACTTGCGCGACATGTGGTTCCGGTTCATCCAGACCACTTACTTGCTTTAGTATATAGGAAATGCCGCGCTCGGACAAAAAATCATATCAGCGCATCCCCCTGAAACGAAATAACGCAATAGGCGATGTCCGTGCTGTTCACGGACGGAAGGCGATGTCCATGCTGTTCACGGACCGATCGCGACCCGGCCCTTTCACCAAAAATCACCCGTGATCGCGGGTGTCCTCGATCACCTTGCCGTCGTTGGGCAAACATCCCGGGGCAACAAACGCCACGGCGCCTTTCAGCTTGGTCAGGGCGCGCAGGGTTTCGGCGATGGCCTCTCCGGGTCCCTCGGCGCCCTCGGCTTCGCAACGGAGGGTCATTTGATCGTTTATCCCTTCGCGGGTCACCACCAGACGGGCCTTGAGGATCTCTCCATGGCGCTTGACCACCTCGGCGACCTGTTCGGGATGGACGAACATGCCCTTCACCTTGGTGGTCTGATCGGCCCGGCCCATCCACCCCTTGATGCGCGTATTGGTGCGTCCACAGGGGGAGATGCCCGGCAAAACGGCGCTCATATCACCGGTCGCGAAGCGGATCAGAGGGTATTCCGGGGTGAAGGTGGTCACCACCACCTCGCCCACGTCACCCGGAGCCACGGGGTCACCAGTCCCCGGACGGACGATTTCCACGATCACCCCTTCGTCGACCACCATGCCTTCGACAGCTCCGGAGTCATCCGGGGATTCATAGGCGATCAACCCCAGGTCGGCCGACGCGTAGCACTGGTAGACCGACAGCCCCCGATCCTTGAAGGCCCGCCGGTGGCCGGGCAGGTAGGCCTCGCCAGAAACCAGACCTTTCTTCAATGAGGAGACGTCGGCGCCGGTTTCCTCGGCCTTGCGCAGGATAATGTCCAGGAAGGAGGGCGTGCCCACATACCCCACGGGTCGGATCCCGGCGATGGCCTGGAGTTGTTGCTCGGTCTGACCAGTCCCCGCGGGGAAGACAGGACAGCCCAGTGCCCGGGCGCCGTCATCGAAAATCCAGCCGCCCGGCGTGAAGTGGTAGGCGAAGGTATTGTGCACCACCTCGCCCCGACGGAACCCGGCGGCGAAGAGGGCCCGGGACATGCGCCAATAATCAACCCGCTTGCCTTCCGGATCGTAGATGGGACCGGGAGACTGGAGGATCCGCCCCAGGTCACCCATGCCCGTCGCCAATCCGCCGAAGGGCGCTTGATCGGCCTGCAGGCCGATCAGGGCCGACTTGCGCAGAACGGGAAGTTTGGCGAGGGCCGCCCGGTCGGCGACGCTCTCCGGATCCACATCGGCCAGACTCGTCGCGAAGTAGGGGGCGTTCGCCTTGGCGTTGGCGATCAGTTCGGGCAGGGCGGCGACCTGCTCGGCCTCCCGCTGTTCCGGATCCCGGGTCTCCAGGGCGTCGTGATACTGGACCATGCGTGCTCCCGCGGCCTTGATGTCTGAGTGTTGAAAGGCCCCTACAGCCAGCGCTTCCGGCGTTTGTAGGACTTCAGGTTCTTGAAGGACCGGCGGTGTTCCCCACCGCCACCAAGGTAGAATTCCTTCACATCCTCGTTGTTGATCATCTGATCCGCGGACCCGTCCAACACCACCTTGCCGGATTCCATGATATAGCCAAAGTCCGCCGCTCCCAGGGCCATCTTGGCGTTTTGCTCGACCAGCAGAATGGTCATCCCCAAATCCTTGTTCAAGGACTTGATGATGGAGAAAACCTCCTTCACCAGCAGGGGAGACAGGCCCATGGAGGGCTCGTCCAACAGGACCAGCTTGGGCCGCGCCATCATCGCCCGGCCGATGGCCAGCATCTGTTGCTCACCACCCGACAGGTAGCCCGCGAGGCCTGTCCGCTCCCGCAGGCGGGGAAAATAGTCGAGGACCATGTCCAGGTCCTTCTTAACCGCGGCCGACCCGTCCTTGCGGGTGAATGCACCCAAACGCAGGTTCTCGATGACCGTCATATCCTCGATGATGCGGCGGCCTTCCATCACCTGGAAGATCCCCTTGCGGACAATCTTTTCCGGATCCGAATTGGCGATATTCTCGCCCATGAAGGTGATTTCACCCCGGGTGACCTCTCCGTTTTCCGTCCGCAGCAGACCGGAAATGGCCTTCAGGGTCGTGGTCTTGCCCGCGCCGTTGGGACCCAGGAGCGTCACGATCTCGCCCTGGGGGACCTCCAGGCTGACGCCGCGCAACACCAGGATCACGTCGTCGTAGACAACCTCGATATTGTTGACCGTCAGAATGGGTTCCGCCCGCTCGACCTTTGCATTCGGGTCTGGGGCGGCCGCCTGAGCCGGAATGGTCGCCGCTTCGGCCATGGGATGCTCCTCTCCTGTTCGGAACCGCCGTTGCGCGGCGTGTTGTCGTTATTGGAATAAGGGACAAACAAAAAGGTAAGGGAGGTCGGGGAGGCCCCCTCGGGGCCTCCCCACTCCGGCCAGACTCGGGAGCCCGGTTTAGTAGCCCAGCCAGTCATCACGACGGGGCAAGGTGGTCTCGGCGATCTTCTCGATGGAGATCTCCTCGCCCTTCACATGACCCTGGTAGATGCTGGCGGTCAGCATGCCCCGGTGGTCCTCGGCGGTCCAGGTCGACGGCGTACAGACGCCTTCCAGGCCATTGGGCACCCAATCCTTCTTGGCATACATGCCATTGCGAATGTTCTCGCCGGTGATGCCGCCGTTGGCCTTGGCCCACTCCATGGCTTCTTTCATGTAGTAAGCCGAGCAGACGCCCCGGATGTAGTGGTGGGTCCTGTATTCGTCGGAACCGGCGATTTCCTTGACCAGCTTCATGCCCGGTACGTCGTCGGTCCAAAAGGCGTTGGCCGCGACGAAGACATAGCCCTCGCCATCGTCCCCCATGGCCGCCAGCGTGTTGCGGTCACCGCCCCAGATGTTGGCCATGAACTTCACGTCGGTGCCGACGGTCTTGCAGGACTTCACCAGGGACACCACCGAGGGACCCAGGTTGGCCACGTAGACGTAGTTGGCGCCACTTTCCTTGATGGTCAGGCACTGGGCCTTGAAGTCGCCGGGCTTCAGGGAGACCACGACGGGGGGCAGGACTTCGAAGCCCAGTTCCGCGGCGTATTCGGCGCAAGCTTCCTTCGGGGCATTCGGGTAGGGGTGGTTATCACCGGCGTGGATGAACTTGGGCGCGCCCTCCTTACCCATGGCCTTCCAGTCTTCGTCGGCCCATTGAGCGAGCGCCCGGCAGCCGTCGGAATAGCTGGGGCCGTAGAAGAAGTTGTAGGGCGCCGGCTTCTGGGTCTTTGGGTTCTTGCCGGTGGGATCGGTCAGGTGACCAGAGTAGGAGGCGGACCAGACCGGGATCTTGTCCTTGGCCACGAAGCTGATCAGCGCCTCGGTATCACCGGTGCCCCAGCCCTGCATGGCGACCATGTGGTTGCGGCTGGTCCATTGCTTGTATTGACTGATGGCGCGGGGCACTTCATAGGCGTAGTCGACGCTTTCGACATCCAAGGGGGTGCCGTCGATACCGCCGTGTTCGTTGATGTACTTCAGAGCATCGGCCACGCCCGGGCCGTAGAGCTTGCCCACGAAACCGGTGGCGCCGGTGATGTCTTCCAGGTGGCCGACGAACACGCCGTCCTCGGCGGCCGCCGTACCGACCGACGCGGTCGCCAACAACGCGGCGCAAGCGGTCGCGGTCAAAACTTTCTTCATGGTCGTGTTACCTCCTTGGGTGGGTCCCTTGTTGTCGCGGGATCCTTTGTTTTGTTCCGATAAAACGGATGGCGAGACACCTTGTCGTGGCGCTTCTGTTATTTGGCGACGAATGGTCGGTTTGGGACTCCCAACACCCGAGGAATTCATCGCCACCACTTACTGGGACCGCCGGTGGAGCGGCGGTCCCTCCCCACCCGATGGAAAAGGGGAAAACCATCGAGCGGGGGGTCGGACACCGGACGTCGTCCCTTTTTCCCCCTAGTGGGAGAAGGGATAGAGCTTCCAGTAAGCCTTGATGAGCTTCCACCGGTGGGCCAAGCCATCGGGTTCGAAGATCAGGAACAGGATGATCGCCGCGCCGATGGCCATTTCCCGGAAGAAGGCCAAACCGTTGATAATGAAGGGTTGGTTCCCCCATTCGGTGTTCTGCAGGATGCTGACGCCCCCGGCCATGAACTCGGGGAGCATCACCATGAAGATGGTGCCAAGCATGGCCCCCATGACGCTGCCCAAGCCTCCGATGATGATCATCCCCAGGAACTGGATGGACAACAGGATGGTGAAGGCCTCCGCCGAGACGAACATCAGGTAATGGCCGTAGAGCGCCCCACCGATGCCCGCGTAAAAGGCGGCGATGCCGAAGGACATGACCCGGTATTTGGTCAGGTTGATGCCCATCACCTCCGCCGATAGATAGTGGTCGCGTACCGCCACGAAGGCCCGACCGTCCCGGGACCGCATCAGGTTCGCCGCCAGCACATACATGATGATGGCGAAGGACAGCGTCAGAAGGAAGTAGCGCTGGTCATTGTCGAAGGCGAAGCCGAACAGGGTCACGGTATCGGCGAGAGACCCCGAGGATCCACCGGTGAACCACTCCATGCGGATGAACAGGTCCTCGATGATGAACTGGGCGGCCAGGGTGGCGATGGCCAGGTAGAGGCCCTTGATGCGCGCCGCGGGGGCGCCAAAGATCAGCCCGACCACCGCGGCCATGCCCCCGGCCAACGGAATGCAGAGCAAAACGGGAATGCCGAAGGTCGTGTTCAGCCAAGCCGAGGAGAAGGCCCCCACGCCAAAGAAAGCGGCGTGCCCCAAGGAGATCTGCCCGGTGAAGCCCACCAGAATGTTCAGCCCCAAAGCGGCGATGCCGTAGTAGCAAAACTGAATCCCCAGGGAGAGGAAATAGCCGTCGGCGAACCAGCCGATGATCGGGGCATCGGCCAGGGCGGGCACCACCTGGGGCAGGATGACCAGGGCGTACAGGGCCGCCAGGAAGATCACCATCGCGCCCCGGCTGTTGCGGGTGTCGAAGATCTTGGTGTCCTGACGATAGGTCGTCCGGAAGTCCCCGCAGGGACGCATGGAAAGTGTCGCCATTGTCTCAGACCCGCTCGATGTCCTTGGTGCCGAAAAATCCGTAGGGCTTGATCACCAAAATGAGGATCAGCACCCAGAACGGGGCGATGGTCAGCATGTTGCCCACATGCAGGTATTGGCCGTCGACGAATTCCGCCGTGTTTTCCAGGAGGCCGACGACCAGTCCACCGACGATGGCGCCGACAATGCTGTCCAGTCCCCCCAGGATCACCGCCGGGAAGACCTTGATGCCAATGAAGGATAGGGCCGAGGACACGCCGTTGACCATGCCCATGACCACGCCGGCGAGCGCGCTGACCATGGCCGAGATGGCCCAAGCCATGGCGAAGACATTCTTCACCGAGATACCAAGGGATTGGGCCACCTGCTGGTCGAAGGCCGTGGCCCGCATGGCCAACCCATGGCGGGAAAAGCGGAAGAAGTAATAAAAGCCCACCATCACCAGGATGGAGATGACGAAGCTCATCAGATAGGCGGGCTGGGTATTCAGCCCCAGGATATTGATGGACTCCACGTCGAAGACCTTGGGGAAGGCTTCCGCGCTCTGGCCGAACATCCAGTTCGTCAGGGCCCGCATGAAGATGGACAGGCCGATGGTGACCATGATCACCGAAATGATCGGCTCGCCAATCATCGGCCTGAGGACAACCACCTGCAGCAGAATCCCGAAGGCAAGCATGAAGACAAGGGTGAAGAAGAAGCCCAGAAGGAAGGGCATTTCGAATTCCACCAGCATGTACCAACAGACCCAGGCACCGATGAGCAAAAACTCACCCTGGGCAAAGTTGACCACCTGCGTGGACTTGTAGATCAGCACAAAGCACATCGCGACCACACCATAAAGCGTGCCGACGATCACCCCATTCAGCAGAAGCTGGAAAAGCAGTTCCCCGTTCATCTGTCATCCTCCCTTTACCGCCCCGAGCCCGTTCTTTGTTTGGCTTTCGGGGTGCGACGTCCATCGGAGAGGGGCGACGCGCGCCCTCGCCCTCCGGGCTCGTGTTTTATTCCGCGGCCTGGTCGCCGGTACGCGCCCCATCCCCATCGCAAGGGATCAGGGTTTCCACCGTCAACCGGGTCTGGATGCGGGACTTGGTGCCGTCCTGGAAGGTGATCACCGTGTCGATATCCACCTTCTCGTTCCCCGCGTAGATGGCCGTGATTTCCTTGGCGTATTTCTCGGCGATCACACCGCGGCGCACCTTCCGGGTCCGGGTCAACTCCCCATCGTCCGGATCCAGCTCCTTGTAGAGCAGCAGGAATTTCCGGACCTTCTGGGCGTCGGGCAGGGTTTGGTTCACCTTTTCCACCTCGGCCCGCAGCAACCCGTAGACATCCGGGTTGGCCGCGAGGTTGGTGTAGTTGGTGAAGGCGATGGCTTTCTGCTCGGCCCATTTGGCGACGATGGACCAGCGGATGCAGATCATCGCCGACAGATAGGGCATGTCGCGCCCCAAGATCACCGCCTCGGCGATGAAGGGGGAGAACTTCAGCTTGTTCTCGATGAACTGCGGGCTGAAGCGCAGGCCGTCGGAGGTCTGGGCCAAATCCTTGACCCGGTCGATCACCACCAGATGACCGTTCTCCTTCTTGATGTACCCAGCGTCGCCCGTATAGAGCCAGCCGTCGCGCACATCGTCCTTGGAGGCGTCGGGGTTCTTGTAGTAACCCAGGAACATACCCTGATTCCGGCCGACAATCTCGCCCACCCCTTCCTTGTCGGGGTTTTCGATGCGCACATCCGACTTGTCGAAGGCCTTGCCCACCGTCTCGTGGTCAATATCGTCGCCCCGGTGAATGGTATAGGCTCCGGCCAATTCCGTTTGGCCATAGAGCTGCTTGAGTGGCACCCCCATGGCATGGAAGAAGCGGAAGGTCTCCGGCCCCATGGCCGCGCCGCCGGTGGCCGCGCTGGTCAGGAAGGAAAAACCCAATCGGTCCCGCAGAGCGCGGAACAGGATGAAATCGGCCAGTTTGGAGCGGCGTCCCTCGTTCAAGGCCTTCACGCCGATCTTCATGCCAAGGTCGAACATTCCCTGCTTGAACTTGGTCGCGTCCATCATGCGGGCGCGCACGTCCGCGGCGATGGATTCCCAGACCCGGGGCGCGAGCAACACGAAAGAGGGGCCGATCTCCCGCATATCGGCCATGGTGGTCTCTTCCTCCTCGACGAAATTGACCACCGTGCGCGCGATCAGGGCCTGACCGACCACATAGACCTGCTCCATGATCCAGGGCAGGGGCAGGACCGAAACGTATTCGTCGCCGGGCCGCTTGGGGTCGGCGCTCAGGTAATCCACGCAATGGCGCAGGAAGGCGCCGGATTGCAACATGGCCATCTTGGGCTTGGAGGTCGTGCCCGAGGTCGTGCAGAGCACGGAGACGTCATCCCCATGGCCCATGTCGATTTCCCGGTCATAGATCCCCGGGTCCGAGGCTTCCAGGGCCTTGCCCTTCTCCATCAGTTCATCCTGGTGGATGAGCATGGGGCTTTCATACTTCCGCATGCCGCGGTCATCGCAATAGACGATGTGCTTGAGGCTGGGCAGCTTGTCGGCCAGGTCCAGCAGCTTGTCGACCTGCTCCTCGTCCTCGGCGATGATCGCCACGCATTCGGCATAGGTGATCAGGTATTCCGCCTCGTCCTCCAGCACGTCCTTATAGATGCCGAGCGACATACAGCCGATGGCATGGGCACTGATCTCGCCCCAAACCCATTCGGGTCGGTTGGAGCCCAGAAGACCGATCACCTGGCCCCGTTGGACTCCCAGGGCGCGCAAGCCTAAGGCGTAATAGCGAACTTTGGCGTCATAGTCGGCCCAGGTGAAGGCGTTCCAGATACCGAACTCCTTCTCGCGCATGGCCACGTCCATGGGCCAGCTCCGCGCGTTGTGCCGAAGGATCTTCGGAAAGGTATCGAGCCCGGCGACGTCGCAGTAATCAGGCGGGCGATTGTTGGTCCGGCGAGCCATGTCAGGCAACCTCCTGTCCGGGGCCAGCATTGACCGCGCCGCCGTCTTCCTCGTCGTCCTCGCCCAGATAGGCTTTCTTGACGTAGGGATTGCTCATGATTTCGTCGGGCAGGCCCTCGGCGATCTTCTGGCCAAAGTCCAGCACCATGACCCGTTCGCTGACGTCCATCACGACTCCCATGTCGTGCTCGATCATCACCACGGTCATGCCCCACTCCTCGTTCAAATCAACGATATAGCGAGTCATATCCTCCTTTTCCTCCTGGTTCATGCCCGCCATGGGCTCGTCCAGCAGGATCAGGTCCGGCTTCAGGGCGACCGCGCGCGCCAGTTCCACCCGCTTGCGCAGGCCGTAGGACAGGGTCCCCGCCGTCGCCTTGCGAATCGGGCTGATCTCCAAGAAGTCGATGATGTCCTCCACCTGACGACGGTGGGACAACTCTTCCTTCTGGGCACCACCCAACCAATAGAGGCCGCCAGACAGAAAGTTGTTTTTCAACAAGTGATGCCGCCCGACCATGATGTTGTCGAGCACGCTCATATGCCCGAACAACGCCAGATTCTGGAAGGTCCGGCCCATCCCAACCTCGGTCCGCTTGTTGGGCGGCAGGGGCGTCACATCTTGACCCTTGAAGATCACTTGACCTTGGGTGGGGGTATAGCGGCCGGAGATGCAGTTCATCATCGACGTCTTACCGGCCCCATTGGGACCGATGATCGCGAACAGCTCTCCGGGTTTGACGGAAAATGAAACGTTGGACAGCGCGCGCACGCCACCGAAATGCAATGACAGGTCGCGCACGTCCAGGATTGGTGAATCCGTGGACATCTACCAGTGGCCTCCCTTTTGGGCCGTTCGGCGCCCTGAACCTCGTGACTCCGGGTTCGTTTGGTGACGCGTTCGGCCTCGACCCTTAAGCACTTAACGCATACGTCAACTTGGGTCAAGCGCGCCTTGGCTCTCCCCGAAATTTGGATCCAGAGATTTGTCCAAGCGGTTGAAAGAAAAACCCCAAAGGAGAACAAAATTTCTCAGGATATTTCCATTTTCCGACCCAACCGGACCAAAGATTACGCGACTCCACCCGCCCCCCCTGTCAGCGGCGCGAGGTCGCTGGACAGAAGCGCGCATTTATGGTGTATGACAGAGCGCGCCATGTGCTCGGACCTGACGGACCAGCCCCGATTCACCAGTCAATGGCGCCCGAACCTTTCCGGATCCAACCGCTTACTTGGGCGTTCCTCTCACACGGACCCCCCCTGGATCCGGATCCCATAGGTCGGGCGGCGATGTGGACCAAGACAATCGGGGCCACGCGATCGCTCACCGCTCTCAAAGCCAAGGAGTCCGTCCATGCCCTTGTGCGGTCAAGACACACTGAAAACCCGCAAGACCCTTACCGTTCATGGTAAGGAGTACGATTACTTCAGCCTGGAGGCCGCTGGCCTCGGCGATATCTCCCGTCTGCCTTATTCCCTGAAGGTGCTGCTGGAGAACCTGCTGCGCTACGAGGATGGCCGCGGCGTCACCACCGACGACGCCAAAGCCATTGTCGATTGGATGAAGGATAAGACGTCCGATCGCGAGATCGCCTACCGTCCCGCCCGCGTGTTGATGCAGGACTTCACCGGTGTTCCCGCCGTGGTTGATCTGGCCGCCATGCGCGAGGCCGTGGTCGCCCTGGGCGGCGACGCGAACACCATCAACCCGCTGTCCCCGGTGGATCTGGTCATCGACCACTCGGTCATGGTCGACTACGCGGGCTCCGCCGATTCCATGAAGAAGAACATGGATCTGGAGTTCGAACGCAATGGAGAGCGCTATGCTTTCCTGCGCTGGGGTCAGAAGGCCTTCAATAACTTCCGCGTTGTTCCGCCGGGCGTCGGCATCTGCCACCAGGTGAACCTGGAATATCTGGCCAAGGGTGTCTGGACCGGTGAAGAAGCCGGGCGCACCCTGGCCTACCCCGACACCCTGGTCGGCACCGACTCCCACACCACCATGATCAACGGCCTGGGCGTTCTCGGTTGGGGCGTGGGCGGGATCGAGGCCGAGGCCGCCATGCTCGGCCAGCCGGTGTCCATGCTGATCCCCGAGGTCATCGGCTTCAAGCTGACCGGTCAAATCAAGGAAGGCTGCACCGCCACCGATTTGGTTCTGACCGTCGTGGAAATGCTGCGCAAGAAGGGCGTGGTTGGCAAGTTCGTCGAGTTCTACGGCGACGGCTTGGATACCCTGCCCCTGGCCGACCGAGCGACCATCGCCAACATGGGTCCCGAATACGGCGCCACCTGCGGCATCTTCCCCATCGACGCGGAGACCTTGCGGTACATGCGCTTCACCGGTCGCGACGAGGACACTGTCGCTCTGGTCGAGGCCTATGCCAAGGCCCAAGGCATGTGGCGCGAGACGGGCACGCCGGATCCCGTGTTCACCGATACCCTGTACCTGGACATGGCCACCGTCGAACCCTCGCTGGCCGGTCCCAAGCGTCCCCAGGACCGCGTGGCCCTGTCGGGTGCGGCTCCGGCCTTCGCCGAGGCCCTGAAGACCCTGGCTCCGGGCGCGAGCGCGGATCGCTCCGTGACCGTCGCGGGTGCCGACTACAGCCTGTCCGATGGTGACGTGGTCATCGCCGCCATCACCTCCTGCACCAACACCTCCAACCCTTCGGTCCTGATGGCCGCTGGTTTGGTGGCGAAGAAGGCCGTGGAGAAGGGGCTGGTTTCAAAGCCCTGGGTGAAGACCTCGCTGGCGCCGGGATCCCAGGTCGTTTCCGACTACCTGGAGAAGGCCGGTCTGCAGACCTACCTGGACCGGTTGGGCTTCAACCTCGCCGGGTACGGCTGCACCACCTGCATCGGCAACTCCGGCCCGCTGGCCGGACCCATCGCCGAGGCCATCGACAACAACAGTCTGGTCGCGACCGCCGTTCTGTCGGGAAACCGGAACTTCGAAGGCCGCATCAGCCCGCATGTGAAAGCGAACTATCTGGCCAGCCCGCCGCTGGTCGTGGCCTACGCCATCGCTGGCAGCCTGAAGGTGGATGTGACCACCGCCGTCCTGGGTCAGGACAAGGATGGGAACGACGTCTTCCTGAAGGACATCTGGCCGACCGCCAAGGAAGTGGCCGACGCGATCGAACAGAATATCTCGCCTGAGATGTTTCGCGCCCGCTACGACAACGTCTTCGACGGCCCACCCGAGTGGCAGGCGGTCAAGGTGGTCGAGGGCGAGACCTACGCCTGGGACAGCACCTCGACCTACGTGCAGCATCCGCCCTACTTCCAAGGCATGGAGAAGGTGTCCTCTGGCCTCATCGAAGACATCAAGGGCGCCCGTCCGTTGGCGATCCTCGCGGATTCGGTGACCACCGACCACATCTCTCCGGCTGGGTCGATCAAGGGCAGCAGCCCGGCGGGCCTGTACCTCTCCGAGCACCAGGTGTCTGACAAGGATTACAACTCCTACGGCGCGCGGCGGGGCAACCACGAGGTCATGATGCGGGGCACTTTCGCCAACATCCGCATCCGCAACGAGATGGCCCCCGGCACCGAGGGCGGCGTCACCACATTCCAGCCCGCGGGCGACGTCATGCCCATCTACGACGCGGCCATGAAATACGCCGAGACCAAGACCCCGCTGGTGGTCGTGGCTGGCCAGGAGTACGGCACGGGGTCTTCCCGTGACTGGGCGGCCAAGGGCACCAACCTACTGGGCGTCAAGGCGGTCATCGTGGAGAGCTTCGAGCGGATCCACCGCTCCAACCTCGTCGGCATGGGGGTCCTGCCCCTGCAATTCGTCGAGGGCGTGGACCGCAAGACTTTGAAGCTGGTGGGCACCGAGATCTTTGACATCGAGGGCCTGGGCAACCTGAAGCCGCGCCAGACCATCACGGTCAAGGTGACCCGGGTCGATGGCTCCAGCGAGACCTTCGAGACCCTCTGCCGCATCGATACCGTCGATGAACTGGACTACTTCAAGAGCGGCGGCATCCTGCAATACGTGCTGCGCAACCTGGCCGCCGAGTAAGGCGAGCGGCGCTTTTAGACTGAACAGAAAGGGGGTCTCGCCATTGGCGGGACCCTTTTTCATGCCCCGACACCCGGCGGCGGAAAATCACCCACGAACCGCGCCGCTTCGTCCACGAGCCACTCCAGGACCAGGGCCACGCGGCGACGGGGTTTTCCCGGACGGACCAGGGCCACGTAGTCCAATCCGCTGGGAATGAAACCCCGCGGCGCCACGAGGCGACCGGACAGGACATCGTCCACCACATGGGGCCAAGGCCCGACGGCCGTGCCCAGCCCCCCGGTCGCCGCCTCCAGCATGAAGAAGAAGTGTTCGTATTCGACGGCGGAACCGTCGGGGGGAGAGTCTCCCGACAAGGCACACCAATCCTCCCAAGCCCCGGGCCGGGTGTGGGAGCGCAGCAGGGTGCCCCCAGACAGGCTCCAGCCCGGCGCGTGCACGGGGCCGAAATACTCCGGGAACAAGGGATGGGCAACCACGCCCCCCGGCCAGGGGGACCGCCCCACGCGAATCGCCAGATCGAAGCCGTCCCGACTGAAATCCACGGGCCGGTCCGAGGAGGCAAGGCGAACCTCGACCTCCGGGTGACGCTCCTGGAAGCGATGCAGACGGGGGATCAGCCAACGCATGGCGAAGGTACCGATGCAGGACAGGTCCAACGGACCCGTGGTGGTATCGGCCACCTGGGCCACGGCCCCCTCGATCCCGTCGAAGGCGGTCCGCAGACCCGGCAACAAGGCCCTCCCGGCCTCTGTCAAACGCCAGTCGTTCCTTGGTCCTTCCAACAGCGGCACTCCCAAGACCTCTTCCAGATGGCGGACCTGTCGGCTGATCGCGCCATGGGTCACATGGAGTTCCTCGGCCGCCAAGGTCATCCGACCGAGACGCCCCACGGCTTCGAAAGCGCGCAGGGCATTGAGGGGAAGACGGGCGCGCTTCATGTGCGTTTTCCTCACCAAGCTTGTCCAAAGACATCGCTATTCTTGGCGTAAATCTTAGCGTTATCTCCATTTCATCACCAATGGGAGAAGTGGGAAATGAACAGAATTGGCCGGATACGCCTTTTGCTCGCGCGCTTTGGTCTCTGGTTGGGCAGGCAGGCCCAGCGGCGGGACCTCGCCCGTCTGGATCCCTCGTTGCTGGACGACCTGGGCCTGAGCGAGGAGGAGCGGCGCCGGGAATGCGGGAAATGGCGATAAAAAAAAGCCGCGAGGGATCCGGCCCTCGCGGCTTGCACGCAAACAATTCGCCCCCTTATCCCGCCCGAACCCGGGTGACGAAGCCTTCCACCTGGCCCCTGAGGTCGTTCGTGATCCCTTGAAGGGAGGACGCGGAGGCCCCGACCCGGTCCGCCGCCTCGCCGGTTTGGCGCACGTCCGTCAACACCTCGGCGATGCTTTCCGACACAAGAGCCGTCCCGTCGCTCGCCGCCTGGATGTTGCTGGAAATTTCCCGCGTGGCGACGGATTGCTCCTCGACCGCGGCCGCGATGGCCTGGGAAATGCCGTTGATTTCTTCCACCACCGAGGAAATCGTCGAGATGGCCTCGCCGCTCCCACGAGTTTGGTTTTGCAGGTCCGCGATCTGACGGGAGATCTCGTCGGTGGCCCGGGCTGTCTGATTGGCCAAGGCCTTCACCTCGTTGGCCACCACGGCGAACCCCTTACCCGCGTCCCCGGCCCGCGCCGCCTCGATGGTCGCGTTCAGGGCCAACAGGTTGGTCTGCTCGGCGATATCGGTGATCAAGGCGACCACTTCGCCGATTTTATCGGAGGCGGAGACAAGGCGATCCATCCGTCCCTTGGTTTCGGTCATGCGACCGACCGCGTCGCCGGTCACTTCCGATGCCCTTTGGACTTGCCGTCCAATCTCCGCGATGGACGCCGCCAATTCCTCCGCCGCCGCGGCGACGGAGTGGACATTGCCCGACGCGGATTCCGTGTTGTGGGCCACATCCTCGGCCCGGTGACTGGCGTCATGGGCCAAGCCATCCAAGGATTGGGCCGCGGTGTTCAGGCTCCGCGAGGACTCCACCAATTGGCCGAGTACGCCACCGACCCCCGCTTCAAACGCGTCGGCCAGAGTCCGGCGGGTTTGCTCCCGTTCCTCGGCCACGCGCTTTTCCGCCTCCCCCTGCGCGACGCGCATCCGCTCGTTTTCCAGCGCCTTCTCGCGGAAGACTTCCAGCGCGCGCGCCATGGCGCCGATTTCATCGCCTCGACCCACGCCGTCATTCGCGACGGACAGGTCCCCATCGGCCAACCGACCCATCCGACCCGTCATCGCCGCCAAAGGCCGGGTGATGGAGCGCGTTCCAAGGAAGACAACCACGACAACCAGACCCAGGACCGGCAGAAGGATCGTGGACAGGTCAATGACGCTATCCATGAAGGCCTTGTCCACGTCATCCACGTAGACTCCCGAGCCGACCATCCATCCCCAAGGGGCGAAGCCCGCCGCGAAACTAATCTTGGGCTGAGGCTTCGTTTCGCCGTTCCTGGGCCAGGAATAGGCCAAGGTCATGGACGTGCCCCCCCGCGTTCCCTCCACCATGTTCTGAATGACCCGTACCCCATTGGGATCGGTCATCGCCAGTTTGTTTTCGCCTTCCTTGGACGGATCCGGGGCATTGACCAAGGAATTCCCCTTGCCGTCATAGACGAAGACATAGTTGCCATTGTCGTAGGTCAGGGTCCGAACCGCGTCTCGGGCCTGGATCTGGGCGTCCGGCGCACTCAGCTCTCCCGCGGATTGCCGGTCATAAGAGGCGCGGATCAGACCCATGGCCGCCTCGACAACGGACTCCACCTGCTGGACACGTCCCTGCTCCATCGCCGTCCGTTCCTTGAAGACGGCCAGGGCCACGGCCCCGATCAAGGTGGCGACCAGCAGAACAATCGGAAGCCAAATGCGATGTGCGATGGATATGGATGTCATCCCATGGTTCCTTTTTTTTGATCCTCACCATTCCCCCCGTCGCATGGAGAGAGAACGCTGATGGTGGGATCCGTGCCATTTTTCACGGGAAATGATACACCTTATAAGATACAAATCAAAGACTATATATAAGTATATTCCACTATACCCCTTGGCCGTGGACTGTTCTCATCCTTTCAAGGTCGGATAGAGCCGGTCCCACCTCCCTGCTCCCCTGTGCAACCCGGATTGGGTGCAAGGCGGGAAGGAGAACCCGCATCCCGGACGGCGGACATCTTCTGGTCTACAGTTAATTGAGACTCCTCATAAGCGATTAAGATCCGCAAGGAGGTTACCGCCAAGATCGGGCAATTGGTCGTGGAACGTGATTTTTTTTCGAGAGCCTTTAATCGATGAGCGTCGAGCGAAGGCGACAAGTGGACAACGTCTTTATCGAAAGGCTTTGGCGATCCGTGAAATACGAATACGTCTATACTCCGCGCCTTTGAAACCGGATCGGAACTCCGGGCCGGACTGAACCGGTGGACGGCCTACGACAACACGCGACGGCCCCATTCGGCTCTGGCTGGATAGACGCCTGACGAGGCCTATCATCAAATCGCGCCATCCCCCTGTCCGGGGCATGCCTCGGACAGGGGGGTGGAGGCGGTGCAGGCGGCAGGATTATCAAACCGGGAAGAGCTTAACCAAACCGCCAAACTGTCCAAACAAGGGGAGCCACCTCCTTCGCTCCAGACTGTGTCTGATGCCAGCTTATCTTTTCTCAAGCAGGCGTTCGAAGACGCTCTCCACGTCGTCCAGAAAGGCACTCCATTCCCCGTTTTCGTCTATGCCGGAAATACGCAGCATAAAAAGTCCCTCGACTGCGAGCAGCGCAACACGCGCCGCTTGCGCATCGCTCGCTCCGTCGCCCAGGCGCTTGAACATGGAACGGTACCACTCCCGAGTTTCCGTGATGTTTTCCGGGTTCTGGATGTAGGCGACCATCAACCCGGCCATTTTGGCGTTCATGGCCGCCTGCGAACCGCGCATGGCCTTGATGTAGTTTCGGACAAGATCGGCTGGCGGAACGCCGTCCATTTCACCGAGCAATTCGTCGAACTGATCCGTCCATCTCTCGATCAGCGCGCGGACCAGATCGTCTTTCGATGAGAATGAGTACTGGACGCCGCCCTTCGAGATGCTGGCTGCCTTGGCCAAGGCATCGATGGTCAGGCCGGCGGCACCTTCACCGCGAACGATCCCTTCCGCGATTTCGAGCAACCCCTCACGCGTAATCGTCGGCTTTCTACCCAACTCGTCGCTCCTTCACCGCCGACGACCATTGAAATCCATACGTATGTATTTATATCAGAGAACACAACCCCTGTGTAGGCGAATGGTGAATGATTTTGTCCGCTTCTCTCCCAGCCAACCGCTGGTTTGTCCTTGTCGCTGTCATGCTGGCCTTCCTCCCCGTCGTCCTCGACATGACGATCCTGCATGTCGCCGTCCCGATGCTGACGCAATCGCTGAATGCTTCCGGCACTGAAGTGCTGTGGATCATCGACATCTACCCACTTCTGATGGCAGGGCTTCTGGTACCAATGGGTACACTCGCGGACCGGGTCGGCAACCGCAAAATCCTGCTCATCGGCCTTGTCATCTTCGCGGTCGCCTCGGCATGGGCCGCCTTCGCGCAAAGTGCCGCCATGCTGATTGCCGCGCGTGTGCTTCTGGCTTTAGGCGGATCGATGATTATGCCGTGCGTGCTGGGCCTTATCCGCAAGACCTTCGAAGAAGAGGGCGAGCGCGCCATGGCTCTCGGCCTTTGGGGCATGGTCGGAGCCGCCGGCGCCGCGGTCGGGCCGCTCGTCGGCGGCGCTCTTGTGGAGCACTTCTGGTGGGGCTCGGCATTCCTGATCAATGTGCCGGTCATGCTGGTGGTCGCGCCGGCCTGCTATGTCCTGCTCCCGCGCGTCGAACAGACGACGCCCAGAAAGTGGGCGATCGGCCAGGCGCTGCTGCTGATGGTCGGCATGATATCACTCGTCTATGGCATCAAGGCCGGGTTCGGCGGCAAGCAGCCTCTGCCGGTCATCGTCCTCGTCATGGGCGTCGGCATCGCGGCTTTGACGCTGTTCGTGCGCAAACAACTCCGTAAGTCAGAGCCGATGCTGGACCTGTCGCTCCTGTCCCATCCCGCGATCGTCGCCGGCCTGATCATGGCCGTCGTTGCATCGGGCGCGCTGGCTGGCGTCGAACTGACGTTGGCGCAGGAACTACAATACGTGCTGGATAAGACACCGCTCCAGGCCGGCATCTTCATGATCCCCATCATGGCGGCGGCAGCCGTGGGCGGCCCAGTCGCGGGCTATCTGTCCAACCTGCTTGGGTTGCGGCTGGTCGCCACACTTTCGCTTGTGATCTCGTCCGGTGCGCTGGTGTTTCTCGCGCAAAGCGACTTCCACGATCCGGGTTTCCTTGTTCCGTTCGCGCTTGCCATTCTCGGACTCACGCTCAGCATCGGACTGACGGCCTCGTCGATCGCCATCATGGGGTCCGTCGATGCGAGCAAGGGTGGCGCGGCGGGCTCGATGGAGGCGACGGGTTATGAGTTGGGCACCGGCCTCGGGATCACCCTGTTCGGCGTCTTCATGTCGAGCGCGTTCAGCCGCGCCATCGAACTGCCCTCCAGCCTGTCGCGGACTTTGGCCGAACAGGCTTCGCGCACGATCGGTGATGCCTACATCGTCGCCAGCGAGCTTTCGGATGAGCAGGGTGCGGCATTGATCGAGGCAGGCAAGGCGGCCTTCACCCAAACCCACGCGGTCCTGCTGACGACGGCCGCCGCGGTGATCGCGGCGCTGGCTGTCGTGGTGTTCTTCACCCTGGCTGGGTATCGCAGCCTATCCCGTTCACATCATGGATAACCCTTTCCAGAGTATCGGACATGCGGATCATTGAAACCGACCGCCTGACCCTCAGACCCTTCCGGGAGGGCGATGCAGCGGACCTCTTCGCGTATCTGCGCGCGCCCACGGCCCGTTGCTTCCTCTCGCTCAAGCTCGCGGGCCTGGCCGAGGCGGAGATCGAGGTCAAGAACCGCGCCCTCGACGAGGGCAGCATCGCGATATGCCTGAAACAAACCGGTCAGCTCATCGGCGATCTGTTTGGCGGCGGCGGAGAGGATGAGGAAGACGGAACGGCCTCGGTCGGTTGGCACCTCAACTCGCAGTTCGGTGGCCAGGGATATGCCTTCGAAGCCGCCAGGGCCCTGCTCGACCATCTTTTCCGGGCAAACGGCTTTCGCCGGATTTATGCCTATGTCGAGGACCACAACAAGCCCTCGCAGCGCCTCTGCGAAAAGCTCGGCATGCGCCGGGAAGGCGTGTTCGTCGAGTACGTGTCGTTCACCAAGGACGAAGCGGGCAACCCGATCTACGAAAATACCATGCAATACGCCATCCTGCAGCGCGAGTGGTTGTCTGGTGTTCCAGCAATTTGACAAGCGCTTGGCAGGGCCAACATCGTAGGCGCCGAGACGTCGGGCTATGGTGAATAGGCGGCGGTGATATCGCACGATAGAGGGCAATCGACGGGGTTGGGCGGGCCGCGCCCGACGATGAGGGGACCGAGGCGATGGATTTGAGACTGGATGGAAGAGTTGAGAAGTGGCTCCCATTGTTTGGACAGCTTGGCGGCTTGGTTAAGCTGTTCCCGGTTTGATGATCATGCCGCCAGCGCCGCATCCACCCCCCTGTCCGGGGCATGCCCCGGACAGGGGGGTGTCGTGATTTGATAATAGG